>DMXM01000028.1:36478-119717 GCA_003482905.1 Elusimicrobiota bacterium | reverse complement strand
GAAGTGGATTTTGAATGCCGGGCGGGGATTGTCGAAGAGATAGTTATCCATCCCGATTACCGCAAGCTGGGCATCGGCAGAAGCATGCTGGGGACATTCGACAGCTGGTGTGCGGCGAAGGGCGCCAAAGGCGTGTTGGTGCCTTGCGGCCGGGCTGGGTTTTACGAAAAAATGGGATTTGAAAAACTTCCTGTCACGCGTTACTGGAAGGATCTGCCTGAAAATGTGTTAGCGCCGGTCCAAAAGTGTACAGTTTCCGCCGGTTCGCAGTGTACAGTTTGAGTCGTTTTTTACTGTTTGGGCGCACCTCTCCCGTATAAAAAGTTAGTCGGGTGGGCAAGAGCGGCGCAATTAACCGATAGAATCTCCCGCAGGATCAGGCAGCAGCGAGCAACACGGCCTTGCCAGAAGCTTAATTAGCGTCGGGCAAGGTGTTTTAAAGCCTAAAGGCAAAGAACTGTTATCGCTCACGATATAAGAAGCTTACAAAATTTTGGTTTCAAAGAAATGTCACGCAATCAAAGACCTGGATATACTGACCGCCGGAAACCGGACACTTTGCCCCCGGCGTTTACAGAAAATGGTGTATCGGGGGAATAGGGGGATTCCGGGGACAGTATATTTAATTAAATGGTGGGATACGGGACGCTGTTTCCTAACTTCCTAATTATTGTACCCGTGGTAAATGTCTGCAAGTTAGGAAGATAGTAAGCAGCGTCCCCATGTGCTCACAAGGATAAGGTGCTGTATGGAATATCCGCTTAGTGTAAACTTTAAACTTTTTACTTTCGCTACACAGATACCAGTCACGGACTCGACTGGTTTGCCGGTCTGCTATGTCAGGCAGGCGCCTTTAAAGCTTAAAGAATCAGTACAGATATTTTCGGATCAGGACCAATCCAGGCTTTTGTGCAAGATAGACGCGGACAGGGTGCTGGACATTTCAGCCAATTATGCCTTTGCCGGGCCCAGCGGGGAGAAGATAGGCCGGCTTGCGCGGCATGGCATGGCTTCTTTATGGCGCACAAATTATGAAATATTCTACGGGGATGCGCCGGTTTATCAAATACGCGAGGAAGATCCCTGGATTAAGGTCTTTGACGGGTTGATGAATATGGTCCCGCTGCTTGGCATTTTCAGCGGTTATGTTTTTCATCCAGCCTATACGGTAAAAACCAGCGATGGTCGTTTGGTGATGCGGGTGCAAAAAAAAGCCGCATTTTTAGAAGGCCGCTTTGAAATAACCAAACACGAAGAGCTTTCCCAGGCCGAAGAAACCCACATCCTCTATAGCCTTATGATGCTTCTTCTCTTAGAACGCAATCGCGGCTAGAGTAAAACAGGGGAAAATGGGGCGCTGTCCTTGGTTCATGATAATAAAGTAAACCCTGCCGCTATTGCTGTGATGTTGATTATGGAGTGGAGGAATATTACGGCCAGTAAATCTTTCTCTTTTTCATAAACATATCCCAGGATAGATCCGTTAATGGATGCCACAAACCACCCGCCTCCATGAAAAAAGCCGAAAAATAGTGAGGACAACGCCAATGAAGCAATGAAACTATATTTATGGCGAAGACCGACATAAAATAGGCGCCGGAACATTAGTTCCTCTCCTATCGGCCCCAGAACACATGCGGAAAACATAAACAATACTAAACGCCAAGGAGACCCAAGTAGACTTGTTGCTATGTAACTGGTTTGGGGCAATGATTCCGGGATCAGCTTATCGAGCGCGTCTTTCTGTAAAATGTTGAAATGCGACAACAGGTAATCGGTTCCTGCTAAAACACCAATTGTCACCACTATTACACCAAAAAGCAAAGCGTAATATTTCACCGCGGTCTTAATGCTTGTAGATACCCTTGTTTCACTGCCGCTAAGTGTTTGGCGCAAACCAATCCCTAAATCGCCCAGCATTTTTGCGGAGGTCACGAGGAAAATGAGGGAAAGCAATGCGCCAAAGATCTCTTTTGAAGGGAATTTTACTATGGTAGAGCGCAATATCGCATACATCGCTAACGCGGCGATAATAGAGAGCACGAACATCCCCATCCATTTTAGAATGGGAACAGATTTGAGTTCAGAAAAGCCGGTCTTCATATTGAAGTCCCCCTCTGCGCATAACTCGCGCAGAGGGGAGAGCGATGTTTAATGGAAGCGCTGGGGGCCATCTGAGCAATCCGGGCCGCCTGTGGTTGGGTATACAGGGGTGTCATCCGAGTCAGGGCCATCACATACTTCCTCATAAATTTCATAGAGCTCCCATAGATTGCAGACAAGGCCGACCCAGAAATTGCATACCCTGACATACTTCATAACAAGCCGGCATTTCCCCCGATTTCCCGGTGTCTGTGCGAGAAACTCTTTCAGTAACTCATTATTGATAATTTCCGCATATACATCAAACTCACCAGAAGCTAAATATATTTTCTCAGAGTCGAACAGTACAACTGTGTTATGGTTCGAAATAAAAGACTTTAAGTGCGAGGAATCTTTGGTGGTGGAAAGGCTTGCTATCAACCTTTGCTTCATAGCGCGCTGCTTAGATTTAAGATAAACCTTGCCGGTGTAGGCTGTCGCAGTCTGATTCCCGGCGGGGTGTGTTTTTGCGCAGACTGGTGCTGCGACCTCTAGGGCGGTGTCTAAAGCCCGGACAGATTCGATAAAGCTTGGTTGGGCGGATATCCCTCTATCGAAATCCACATGCATGCCGGTCGCACCTGCAACCGAGGCTGCCGATACCGTCACTATTGCCGCTATAAATAACACTTTGCTTTTCTTCATAAGCTTTGTTCCCCCCTATCCGATTTATGTTTCAATAAAAAAAGGAAAGCGATTTTAATTTCGCTTTCCCTGGATACACCGGATTACGGTCCGGTCGTGGATACTCCGGGGCCAATTCCCCGAATTACAAGGATACGACTTACGACATTTATAGTTTAGCGTGTTGGGCGTATATGAACAAGTGCCATAAGGTAAATTGCCATATAGGCCGAAAGGCCTATTCAAAAAAACATCGGGCAATGGGGTTAGGTCTTGAAATTTAGCAATAGATCTGGGGGTAGGGGACGTTGTTGACTAGTTGACTAACTTTCAATCTGGTCGGGTTTTCAGGGGGGAAGATCAGAATGCGAAGCCGCCGGGGATGCCCGGCGGTTTTGTTTTACCGGGATAAGCTCTTGACAGGGTGTAAACTATAGTGTACACTATGGTAGATCAATGAAGAGATCCATTATCTATAGTACCAGCGCCGGGGTAGAACCATATACTGAGTATGTGGATTCGCTCAGGGACAGGAGCGGCGCCGCTAAAATAAGATTGCGGGTAACTTTCGCCGAGGCAGTGAAATATTGGGAAGATTTTAAGAAGGACCTATGAAACGCTATAGAACACACGAAGAATATTTAGATAAAGCCCTTGCGGATCCGCAAGAGGCGGCGCGCTATATGAATGCGGCTGCCGAAGAGAATAATGTAACGCTTATGCTTGCTGTTCTTGCTCAAGTTGTAAGGGCGCGCGGTTTGTCAAAAACTGCCAAAGAGGTTTCCGTGTCACGAGCCGGCGTTTATAAAATGTTTTCAAAAAGCGGCAATCCGGGATTAAAGATCTTTATGGGTGTATTGGATGCTTCCGGGATTCAAATGTCGTTTAAGCCGGCGCATTCGCCCCGGGCGCATTGAATTGTTCTTTGCTGTATCAGGGGACGCTGCTTCCTAACTATCGTTCCCGCGGTAAATGTCCGCAAGTTAGGAAGACAGTAAACAGCGTCCCCCATGTGTTCACGCTCTGGGGTGGTGTGTGAATTTATGATGGTATGCAGCGTCCCTTAAGCGCCCTTTATGTTCCAGCTAACTATCGTCGAGCGCGAAAATTTGAAATGCCAATCTGGCATTTCAAGTTGAAGGGGAGTTCCGGGGACAGTGTGCAGAAGTCCCGATTAAACATACTGTCCCCGAAACTCCCGAAACTCCCGGAACTCGCGGGGAAATGGCTGGGGGGAGATTAGGTTATCAGGAGGAAGACTTAAGATGAAATATTTAATGGTGGTTCTTGTTGCTGGCGGAATTTATTATTATGTGAATTATTTCAAGGGACCTTCCGCCAATATTGTGACGGTGAATGACGGGAATTTCCAGGCGGTTGTTCTTGAGAGTAAGAAGCCTGTTTTGCTGTTCTTTTATTGGGACAAGAGCACGTCCGCTTATGGCCATGTCAGGCGCGCCATGAATAAGCTGGGTGAATTGGCCAGGGACAAGGCGATTTTTGGCCAATACAGCATGCGGGACGGCGGAATGGATGAAAAATACGACGTGAAATTAGACGGGGTGTGTGTCCGGTTCGAGAACGGTGCGGAGCAAAGAAGGGCAGGCCTTGCGGATCTAAAAGAGACGCCTTCGTTAAGCGGCGGGCAGCTTTTTCTTATGATAAGAGATCTTACGGCAGAGAAAATAGCGTCCAGCTCTTCAAGAAGCACACCCCCCACGATCACTGCCGAGGACCTGGATGAGAAAGTCTATAAATCCAAAAAACCGGTTCTTATTAACATTACGGCGTCGGCATCTGGATGCAGTATCGTAGATGCTTCAGCAGAGGCGTTTACTTCTGTGGCCGGGAAATACGGGGAGTATGCTGATTTTTATTTTATGGATGTAAGGGAGGCGAAAAATAACGCTTTTCTGCAAAAATGCGCTATTAGCAATATCCCATCTGCCGTATCTTTTTATAAAGGCAGGGAGACCTTTAAAAGCCATAAGACCTATGAAGATGGTATTAATGAAGCCCAGTTTATAGGGATGTTTCTGCCTTATTTAGAGATAATAAAATAAAGTCAGAAGGGATAGGGGACGCATGCGAAGCCGCCGGGTTGCCTGGCGGTTTTGTTTGGCAGGAACGCAGTGGGCTCAAGGTTACCGAAGCGGGGTTGAGAGAGCTTATTTGGTAAAATGTTTTAGAAAGGTGTTAGGCAATACTCGTTTGATCATCGCCGTCCCAATACCCTTCCTAAGCCATAATCGCAGGAGTGATAAATATGCCCGGTATCAAGATATTGCTCGCTTCCGCCGCGCTTGCGGTGTTTGCGGCCACGCCGTCATCGGCGCTGGCCTGGCGCGGCTATTTCCATATTCCCATGGCGCCGCGTGACGGACGGATATGCCAGCAGATCGATCCCGTCATCATCGGCAAGACCCAGGGCTACGCGGACCGCCTTGGTTCGAATCTGTGCATTGTGTCTGTCATTCCGACCGAGACGCCGGGGCAGGTCTACCGGAGCTATGTTTTCTTCGACAACGGCCTGCTGATGGTGTTCAGCTCCTACGGCGAGGGGGAAGGCCCTGGTATGTCGTCGGCCCGCGAGTTCTTCTTCTTCCCGCGGCGCGGCGCGCCGGAGCTTAAGATGGACTCCCATGCGCGGACCATATCGGTGCGCATGGGCGACGGCGGGTACGCGGAAATAGATCCGGCCTCCGCGCAGATCCGCGAGCTCGAGCGCGGTTTTGTGAGAGTTTCGCCGAACATGGTCCCGGCCGAGCGCGGCGGCGTGGAGATACCGCGCTACGCCGGGCTGATGCTGGACGCGGGTTTCCGCATGGGTGAATCCCCTTCCGGGCTCCCCGATGGGACCTCTACGTTCCGCAGCGCCTGGGGCGAGACCTGCACGGTCAAGAACCGCGACGTGTTCAGCTATTCCGTCGGCGGCGGCCACGCGTTCAAGTTCACCGACGCCCAGCTCTCCGCGTGGCTGCGGACCGCTTGCCCCGCCCTGCACGCCGGGTTCTAATAAGGAGGGCAGTGGACGTTGATGAATTGTTCCCTAATCCCGGCGAAAGGGGTTAGGCTGAGCGTAAACCTTTTGAGTGAGGCCGTCGGGTAAACCCGGCGGCCTTTGTTTTTTAAGTAAATTCCTGTGTCTAATCCTAGATCATTTAAAATGCCAATTTGGCATCTTAAAAACACGACACTACGCTGTCGGGTTGGTCTGCTATGCTATTTGGGAGTGGATAGGAGGGAATATGAAAGGGTTGATTCCTTTAGAAATTATCGAGAATAAAATATTAATGATACGCGGACACAGGGTGATGCTCGATCGTGATCTGGCGGAGTTATACGAGGTTAGCACGAAGGCGCTTAATCAAGCTGTTAAGCGTAATTTGGAAAGTTTCCCTGAAGACTTTATGTTCACTCTGAATTTAACAGAGAAAACCGAGGTGGTCACAAATTGTGACCACCTCAAGGCAATTAAGTATTCCCCGCAATTGCCGTACGCGTTCACGGAGCAGGGTGTGGCCATGCTTTCGAGTGTTCTTAAAAGTAAACGTGCCAGGCAGGTTAATGTTCAGATAATGCGGGCCTTTGTTAAGCTGCGGGAACTGCTCAGCACGCATAAGGACATGGCCCGTAAGCTGGAGACGCTGGAAAAGAAATACGACGCCCAGTTTAAAAGCGTCTTTGACGCCATAAGAGCGCTGATGTCTGTGCCCCCCGATACCGGCCCCGGCCCCAAAACGGTCCCTGGGTTCAAGCCGTAAGCGGAAAAAGGGAACAAAGGGCTTGCTGCGGGGGTTAAAACTTTAAATAATATACTTTAGCGTCCGGGAATGTTTTTTGGGACGAGGAGAGAAATGACGAATAAAATTGCTCTTGTACTTTCGATGTCGCTGAACGTGATGCTTGCTCTTGTGATATTGGAAAATAATAAAAAGCCGGTGGCCCTTGCCGATTTCAGGGACGCCGTCGCAAATACCACCGCCCCCGGCCAGTTGGTGAATACAGCTCCCGCCGAAGTTGCGCCTCCCCCCGCGGTCGAAACCGCCCTGGTGGCGGCCGCCCCCGCTGCGGCCGCCGTGGAAGAGCGGACCCGGCCCCGGGCGATAATAGTGGCCAATGACTGGGCCGATTATAAACAGGAAATGATGGAAGACAGGGACGTGCTGGTAAGCAATGTTTTCCCCTCTGAAAAGAACGGCACAAGGGCTATGGAAGCCGCCGTATACAGGCTGCAGGCCTCCGGAAAAGAGGTGCTCTTCTCCTGCCTTATGCCGGCGACCGGCGGCGGCGTGTTCTACCTTATCCGGCTGGTCTCCAACGCCCCGGAGATCCCCAGGATGGCGTCCATGGCCGGCCTGCCTGGCTACGATTACGTTGAGGAAATGCAGTTAATAACGGACCGGACCGAACAGGAAGAGCGGGGATCTATCTAAAAAATACTGGCAGGCAGTTGACCGCCGGGAGAGCCCGGCGGTTTTGTTTTGTAGAATTGTGGGTGGAAGACAGGAGGAAATATGCCCAAAGTTATTGCTTTTAACTGCAGCCCGCGCAAGGACGGGAATACGGCGATACTGCTCGGGGCCGTTCTGGCCGAGATAGAGGCGGCCGGCATGGGGACGGAGCTGGTGCAGCTGGCTGGCAAGCCGCTGCGGGGTTGCACCGCCTGCATGGGCTGCGCCAAGAACAAGGACCGCAAATGCGTGCTGCCGGACGACGGCCTGAACGATTATGTGCAGAAGATGTGCGAGGCGGACGGCATACTGATAGGCAGCCCCACCTATTTTGCGGATATGACCGCGGAGGCGAAGGCGCTGATAGACCGCGCCGGCTATGTGGGCCTGGCCAACGGCGGCCTGTACCGGCGGAAGGCGGGCGCGGCTGTGGCGGCCGCCAGGCGCGGCGGCGCGGTGCACGTTTTCGACAGCATAAACCATTTCTTCACTATAAACCAAATGGTGATACCGGGCGCCAGCTACTGGAATTTCGGCGTCGGCCGCAACATCGGCGAGGTGGCGGGTGACGAGGAGGGTATGCGGACCATGAAGGTGCTGGGCGAGAACATGGCCTGGCTGCTCTCCAAGCTGCATGGATAGGGGCGCTGTTCCCCAACTTATAATTATTGCTCTCCGGGGAAAAGGCAGCAGGGACCTTTTGTAGTCTAAGCCTGTACACCTGTAAATCACACAAAATATAGACAAAGCAATACGACACTACACTGTCGGGTTGCTCTGCTATGCTATTAATGCAAAAAAAAAGGGGGGATTATGAAATCATTGATTCCGGTAGATATGATTGAGCAGAAGATTCTGTTTATCCGAGGCCATAGGGTTATGCTGGACAGGGAGCTGGCTGTCCTTTATGGCGTAGGGACACGGGATTTAAACAAGGCGGTTTCACGTAATCCGGAGCGTTTCCCGGAAGACTTTATGTTCCAATTGAATAAAAAAGAGTTCGAAAACTTGATGTTCCAATCTGGAACATCAAGTTGGGGCGGGACCAGGAAGATGCCGCACGCTTTTACGGAGCATGGGATATTAATGCTGTCCTCAGTCCTAAAGAGCAGTCGCGCTATACAGGTGAATATACAGGTAATGAGGGCCTTTGTTAAACTGCGGCAGCTGCTTAACACCCATAAAGAGTTGGCCCATAAGTTAGAGGGGTTGGAAAAGAAATACGACGCGCAGTTTAAAAGCGTATTCGACGCCATAAAGATGCTAATGGCCCAGCCGCCGGATTTTGATCCCGGCCCCAGAAAGGTCACGGGCTTTAAGCCTGAGAAATAGGCCAACGCCCGATAAACCCCAATTTGTTAAGATCGCTCTGCGTTGATCATTGGGGCACGTCACCTATTTCAATTGGTTTAATGGAAATCGCCTAATTAAATATACTGCCCCCGGAAATAATAATTGAGGCCGCCCAAGGGGCCAACGGTTTTGTAAAATATTCGTGATATGGCGGGAGGCTGCGCATTACGCTGACAGGGTTAAGATGGCTGGTAAAATGAATTATTCCGATCTGACTAAAAAAACGGCTGATTATATTTTAGACCTGGGGTTCTATGTCTATGAGACCCCGCCGCCGCCAGCGCCCGAGCCGGCGGCAGCGGCTGTGTTCACGCCGGGGCCTTCGCCCGACACCGGCAACGGGGTAAGGCCTATGTCCGTCCCCGCGGCGTCGCCCGCGCCGGCGCCCAGGGCCACGCGGGATGATCTGTTTTTCCTGCAGATGCTGAATTTTAAGAAAAGAACTGACTTGAAGCGGGATATTTTCTGCTGGCTGCTGCTTACTTTGGGTTTGTACTTCGGGCAGGCTATTTCAATAACCGACGGGTTCAGTTTTGTGCTGGAGAGGATCCGCACCGGGGCGTTTTTGATCTCCATGGGATTGGCCCTGGCGCTTTTTGGGCCTTTTATGAGATGGATTTCCAAAAAGCGCTTTGTTTCCGGTCTGCTTAAGATATCTCTTCCGTTCGGCTTTGGCGTTTCGGGCGCCGTTGTTTCCGGCAAGATATATTCGCTGCTCGGATTTTATTAAGGTGTCAGGAACTGGGGATACATTGCCTGTTTTAACCTGGTTGAATCGGCTGCGGATGGTCAAAGACGGTATTATGCGGCTATTTAAAGAGGGATTATGAACAACTGGAAAGAATATGTGTTTGCCGCCGTGATAGTAACGGCGTCGGGGTTCGCTTACGTTAAAGATTTCCACAAGGATATCCCGGCCGACCTCAGGGACGCGGTGGCAGGCAGGGGAGATTTCGACACCACTATCCCGGCGATGGAAAAAGATAGCGGGAATATCCCGGTCCCCAAATTGGAGACCGGGGCCATTGTTCTTGACGGGAAGAGATTTACCGGGCTTTCGGTTCTGCCGGATGAAGATCAAAGCGTGAAACCGTCAAGCGGGGAACGGCCCGCAACTACGGGAAAAGGCGCGCTGCTGCAGGACCCCCAATTGGACGGCTGTCATTTCCTGGCCTTGAACGCCGGCGAGCAGACCCAGTTCGTCCAGCCGAGGTGGAAACAGATACAGGAAGGCCGCGCGACCGCTTTGTGCGGGTTGCTGGGCTACGGCGCCGCTGTGCAGGTTTCCGTAGTTTTCGGCCAGGAAGACAAGGCGTGGTTCGATTTCGCCCCCAACGGCAGCCTGTTCCGTGCCGTGTATCGTACGCTTTCCTTCGGGACCATGAGCGGCATGCGTACCGTATATCCGGCCAGGCTAAAAGAAGTGACCTGCGCCCCCAAAGAAAAATAAGGTGCCAGGCTGCTTTTTTTAAGCCGCCGGGGAGGCCCGGCGGTTTTGTTTTGGGGCGGGGCGGGTTTGGTAGAATATAGACGTTCAGGTTTCCGGGTCATATATAATTTTCCGAATGCGGCAGCGGGGAGGGTAAAGATATGGATAAATTAAAGGTTCTTGCCGCGCTGTGGCTGTTGGCGCTGGCGCCGGCCGCGGGGAACTGCGGCTGGACTCCGTTCAAGCTGGAGCTGTCCGGGAGCAGCTGGGCCTGGCCGGAGGATGTGGATACGGTGGCCGGCCTGAACCTGAACTTTTCCGGAGATACCCCGGAGATTTACGGTTTGCAGTTCGGGGTGCTCAATGGCGCCGGGACCGTGGGCGGGGCGCAGCTGGGGCTGTGGTATAACTATGTCACCGGCGCGGTCTACGGATTGCAGTCGTCGCCGGCGCGCAATTTCGCCGACTACCAGTACGGCGTACAATTCGGCGGCTGGAACGTTTCCAACGAGGCTTGGGGGGTACAGGCCGCCTGGCTTCGGAACTGGGCCGGCCTGGGTAACGGTGTTATGGCCGCGCCCGTTAACGTGGTTAAGGACCGGATGCGCGGCATACAGCTGGGTTTTTACAATGTCACGGACGGGGATATGAGCGGCCTGCAGCTGGGCGCCGTAAATATCTGCCGCGGCACGCTGAAAGGGGTCCAGATAGGGGTCGCGAATATAGGCGGCAAGAACGCGCTGCTGCCGGTTACCATAGGCCTGAACGCAGGCTTCTGACTACCGGCCGGTGCGCCGTCGGGCTTTTACTCTAAACGCGGTATTTTGATATCATAGTTTTGCTGAAATATATACGGGGGTACCGAACCATGAATAAGATCAAGTTATTTCTTCCGGTCCTGCTGCTGGCAGGAGCCTGCGCCAGCACCGGCGTACCTTTTGAGCAGCGCCCGCTGGCCTGCGTTATGCCGCTAACTTATGCGGCTTCGGATCCGCAATATGCTTCCAGCGTAACCGGTCTGCAGGATTCCTTAACGGCTTCGCTTATGAAGACCGGCAGGATACGCCTTGTGGAGCGGGCCCGCGTGGATGCCGCCATGAAAGAGCTTCAGCTGGCTACTGCCGGCGTGGTAGACTCCAACACCGCGGCGCAGGTGGGCAAGCTTATAGGGGCGCGCTACGCTGTGCTCGGTTCGGTAACGGCCGTCTCCGTAAACGATGAATGGCGCAGCGTGAAAATAGCCGAGAAGACGGACCGCAAGGTGGAAGTTGCGGTGGAGGCGCGGCTGGTTAACCTGGAGACCGGCGAGCTTTTGGGAGCGGGCAGGGCTGTGGGTAAGGCCAAAAGTTCCGAAAAGCATGCCTTCGGCGGCAAGATAGGGGAACTGGCAAAGCCCGAGGCGATAATACAGAAAGCCATAATGAACCTGACCGATGACCTGGCAAAGGACATTGTGGTAAATATCGGAAAATAGCAAAAGCGGGACTTTTAGCGCATAGCCGCCGGGGAAGCCCGGCGGTTTTGTTTTGGTAGAATAGAGGGAATGGACCCCCGAAAGATAGAGCCGCTGGACTGGTTTTATTATTTGGCGCCGGTGTGGCTGGTGCTGGAGGTTTTTGTCTGGCCGAATTTCAGGGCGGGCGCGGTAGTGGGGGGCGGGCTGGCCGGGACCGTAGGCTTTTATGCTGTGGAAGGGGGCTTAGGGGCCGCGCTGTGGTACAGGCTGCGCTATGCGGGCCTGGCTGCGCTGTGTGAGAACGTTATTTGCCTGGTACTGGTGCTTAAGTTCATCCTGCTTTCCCCCTTGGACACGGCCCTGGCGCTGGCGGACAACGCTCCGGGCGCGGCCGGGGCGGCGGCCTCTTACGCGGCGGCCCTGCCTGGCGCGCTGGTGTCCATGGCGCAGGTGGGATTCAGGCTAAAAAAACAGATATCCTGGCAATAGAAATAGGGCGCTGTCACTGGTTTCCCTAAAGAGTGTTTTGCCAGGGGCCTGCGTTGGTGACTTGCCGGAAGCCCAAACCTTTCAATATGCCCGCGGCAACGCCGCTGCGCGCCCCGGAGGCGCAGCAGAGGACCACCGGTTTGGTCTTGTCCAGCTGTGAAGCCCGCTTGGCCAGCGTTTCCAGGGGGATGTTGACGCTGCCGGGCCTGCTTCCCCCGGCGAACTCCGCCGGTGAGCGCACGTCCACTATAACCGCTCCGGCCGCCGCCAGCAAGGGCAGCTTTTGCCGGATGGCCCCCAAGCGGAAATGGCGGAAGAGCAGGTAGGCGGCTACGCCTGCCGGCAGGAGATATGGTTGCAGGGTTTCCATGTTCATGCGGATGAGTCCTTGTCGCGGTTAAATTTCTTCTTCCTGATTTAGATGCGGCCGGGCGCAGGAAGTTTCAAATCCAGGCGGTTTTGTTTTGTAGAATGAAGGAAATATGAAAGACCTGAAGGCCGAATTTACCGCCCTTGTGACGGCGGAGCAGAGGCTGGCATATACTGTGTGGCTCGACGGCAGGGAGCTTCCGGCGACCGTGGCTGGGAAGTTCATGGGAGAGGCCGTTTCCAGGTTGGACTTCCCCGTGGTGGGCGACGACGTTTTGGTGGCGCTGCATGACGGCGGGGAGAAGGCGGTTATATACGCAGTGCTGCCGCGCAGGACCATACTGCTCCGGAAGGCCGCCGGCCCGGCGAAGGACGCGCAGCCGCTGGCCGCCAACGTGAGCAAGGTGTTCATAGTGATGGGGCTGGACGACAATTATAATATCGCCCGGCTGGAGCGCCTGCTGGTGGCCGCCTGGGACAGCGGCGGGGTGCCGGTGGTGGTGCTTACCAAGAAAGACCTTTGCCCGGACCTGGAGGTGGCGGTGAAGCTGGGCGCGGTGGCGCGGGCCGCCCCCGGGGTGGAGGTGTTCTGCCTTTCCTCGGTGTCCGGTGAAGGCGTGGCACTGGTGGAGGCGGCGCTGGCCGGGGGTGTGCGCTGCTGTTTTCTTGGCTCTTCGGGCGCTGGTAAGACAACGCTGCTTAACCGGCTGGCCGGCCGCGCGGCCGCGCCTACCGGCGCTGTAAGGGAAGCCGACGCGCGTGGCAGGCACACTACCACTTCCAGGCATCTGTATTTCCTGCCCGGCGGCGGTCAGGTTATAGATACTCCCGGCATAAGGGAGTTCTGCGTGGAATACTCCGGGGAAGGCCTGGAAACGTCTTTCAGCGACATTCAGGTTCTGGCAGCGGGCTGCCGCTTCAAGAACTGTTCTCATGTTTCCGAGCCTGGCTGCGCGGTGCGGGTGGCGCTGGAAGCCGGGACGTTGTCCCACGCCAGGCTGAGGAGTTACCACAAGTTAAGGCGGGAAACGGAGCGGCAGGAACTTGGGACGGACCTTAAAAAACGCGTAATGGCCAAACGGAAGCTTAAGAATTTCTCCAAGATGGCCCGTGACATTACCGAGGCCAAACGCAAACTTCGCGGCGGCTAAACGGGGGGAGGGCCCCCGGCGGTTTTGTTTTGGTAGAATTATTTATATGAAATTTAAATATTGGTATCTGGTATGCGGTATTGTCGCTCTGTTTTGCGGGTGCGGCGAGAAAAAGTTCGACAGCCCGGGGAACCTCGGCCGTCTGGGCAGCGTGCGGTCGGCCCTGCAGGTATATTACGGGGATACGGAAGGGGTTTTCCCGGAACGGCTGGACCTGCTGACCGAAAACGGCAAATATCTGACCGGGCTGCCCAAGCTTGATCTGCCGGGGCACCGGGAGACCAGCGAGGTGCTTTACCTTTCCGGGCCGGCCGTGGACCCGGCCAAGCTTACCGACACCGGCGGCTACGCCTATTACAACGCCAAGGCGTACCCGGTGACCCACGGCACGCTGCTCCTTAATTGCACGCACAAGAACGAAAAGGGCCAGTACTGGTATTCATATTAGGGGAAGGTCAGTATGAAAGAGAAACCGGAACTTCTTACGCAGATGTCCAGCGTGGTCGCCCACGAAATACGCAATCCCCTGGCCATTATTTCCAATTCGCTGTATTTCATAAAGACCAAGCTGAGCGCCGGCGGGGCGGCGCCCGACCCCAAGGTGGCCAAGCACCTGGGGATAATAGAGGGCGAGGTGAAGCATGCCAACGACGTTATAGAGGAGATACTCGCTTTCACCCGCGCCAGGGAACTGAAGCGCGCGCCGGCTTCCGCCAACGCGGCCCTCAGGGACCTGGCGGAGTCTTATCCGGTTCCGCCCACGGTCACGCTGAAGGTGGCCGCCGACCCGGCGGACCCGCGCGTGAACGCGGATATGGACGCCATTGGCTACGCGCTGCGCTGCGTGCTGACTAACGCGGTGCAGGCGCTGCCGGAAGGCGGCCTTGTTATATTGGAGTGCTCTCACGATGCCGGGCTGGTGCACCTCACCTGCACCGACACCGGGCCCGGCTTCCCCGGCGGCGACGGCGAGAAGGCCTTCGAGCCGTTCTTTACCACCAAGCCGCGAGGCATAGGGCTCGGCCTTACCATCGCGCGCAAGCTGCTGGCCCGGCAGGGCGGCACGGTCAAAGCGGAGAACGCCAGCGGCCGCGGCGCCAGGGTTACGGTATCCCTTCCCGGTTATTGAGTTATTGGCAACGTCCACGTTTGGTCGTCAGGCCCAAAAGGGTTTCCGCGCGTAAGAGGCAGCTTTAGTATAATCTGGTTTATGTCCATTTTAAATAAAAAAACAGCTTTCTTTATCAGGCTGCTGGCGGTTGCTTCCCTCGGCCATTCCGCCGCGCGGGCAGCCGAGTTTTCGGTAACTGACTGGGCTGATTTTCACGCATACCAGGCAGACAACGCCCAAGTTCAAAATACAGCCCCGCGGGACCACCGGGTAGTGTTTATGGGGGATTCGATCACCGAGTTCTGGGACCAGGACCGCCGCCAAATCTTTGCCGATCCGCGTTACATTAACCGCGGGATCAGCGGCCAGACCACGCACCAAATGCTGCTGCGGTTCCGGCAGGATGTGATAGCCCTGCGCCCCGATTATAGCGGGGACGGGGTTCATCCCAATCAGGCGGGCTACGAGGTGATGGCAAAACTTATAAAAGCGGCTTTAGGGAAATAGGGGGGCTAGGGACGCTGCTTCCTAACTTCCTGTTAATCAACGCACCTAAGTTAAGATTTGTGGTTTACGAAGACAATAAGCAGCGTCCGCCTGCAACTGTGGTGGAATTATTCATGAGTCAGCGCCTCCGTGTTATATGCGGATAGGTTCCGGTTCCCCGGAATACACCGCGTTATTATAACCTGCCCTAGGCCGCTGGCTCGTTCATTTTATCTATGCCGTTGTACATACGGGGAGATCCGGCGGTTTTGCTTTGTGGCGGTGTCAGTAATACAGGAAACTCAGCGTCCGGCGGAGGACGTCGTTAAGATGTTCCGCTTCGCCCCACCATCTGCGGTCGAAAGTCCCGGTCTTGTAGAGCTCGTTGAAGACCTTGTATTTGTAGAGATTTCCCCAGATATGCTCGATGTTGGTGTCTTGGCCGAACATGTGCCCGTAGCGTTCCCGGTACTGTTTAAGATACTGCGGTTCGTTGCGAAGCGCCCGTACCTGGTCCGGATCGGCGGAACCGTCCACGCCGGGATGGGGCCTGCGGGGGGAGATCAGTATTACCACGGACTTATGGAAGTCCATGGTCTTCTCGTTGGAAAAAAGGTACTGGAGCAAGGGGATGTCCCGCAGCAGGGGGACACCGGATTTCGTCTCCGTAGTCTGCTTCTCGCGCAGACCGCTCAATACCAGGGTCTGGTGCGGGCTCATCACCACGTTGGCGGTCACCGAGTTCTTGGATGTCCGAACGCTCTCCTTGAACGTTCCCACGGCCCCGAGTTCGAAGAAAGACCTGCCGGCCGTGACCTCCATCATGATGCGGCCGCTGGGCAGGAACGTGGGTGTCACCGACAGCGTAACTCCGGCTTCGATGGTCTTTAGGTCCACGTCCTGCGTGCCGGTTACGGCTACGTCCACGGTAGAGCCCGCGAAGAACGTCGAGGGTTTTCCGTTGAGCGCGATCAGTGTGGGCCGGGCCAGGACCTCGTTCTGGTCGTCCGCGGCGTTGAAGATGTTCAGGTTGTAGTTGACCTCCGGGATCGTGATCCTGTGGGAGAGGACCCTCTCGGTGGTGGGGCTGTCGTTGTTCTCGCGGGTCTTGGTGTAAGTGTACTCACCGCTGAACTGCGCCATGAGGCCTTCTAGGAGGTTGACGCCTTTGTTGGTGGTCTGGAACTCCTCGGTGCGGATCATTATGACGTCGAGGATGACCATCTTCTCCTCTCTGGCCTCCTCGGCCGGAGGTTCGCCGGCGGATGCCGGCACCGCCGCGGCGGGGGAGGGAAGCTCCTGCTCAAGGGCGCCGGCCGTGTTGTCCGCGACCGCGTCGCGTAAATGCTCCCATTCGGCCACCTTGTTGGCCAGGCGGGCGACGCGGTCCTTGTTGGGCTCGACCTTGTTGTAACAGGCAAGTTGCGTCCTGGCGTCGGCGATCCTCCCGGCGGCCGCGGAGATAAGCGCGTGGGCTCCGGAGATGCGGGCGGAATCCGGACGGAGCGTCCTGGCGCGGCCGATGGTGGCGAGCGCCATTTGAAGGTCCTGGCTGTGGTAGGAGGCCTGCGCCAGCCCGTAGAGGATGTCGGGGTCGTCCGGCTGGTGCAGGAGCGCGCGGGCGAAATGTTCCCCTGCCGCCGCGTAATCCTTCTTGGCCAGGCAGATCTGCCCTGACTGCTCGGACGCGAGCCAGTTGTCGGCGTCGAACTTAAGGGCCAGATCGTAGGCGATCTGGGCCTGCTCGTAGTTGTTGGCGTCGCCGTTCTCGGCCATGAGATGGTATGCCAGGCCGTTGAGGAACTGGTAATTGGAGTTGGTGGGATCGGTGCGCAGGGTTTTATTGAGCTCCTTGGACGCCTTTTTGTATTCCCCTTTCCTGAGGGCCAGGATCCCCTTGCGGATACTGATGTCGGCCGGCTTCTTGCTGTTCTTCTGGGGCAGCAGGCGCTCTACCGGTATCGACGCGAGACGTTCCGGCGCTGAAAGGCCGTCGAGGGATAGCGTGCGCGGCCCGGAGGCGGCGCAGCCGGCCAGAAGCGCGGCCAGCAGAGCCCAACCACAACGGATCTTAGGGTCCAGATTCAGGAACATAATGCGTCTCCAGGACTATCTTGATTTCTAGTCGCAGTACTTGGCCGAACTCGGGATCCACATCCGGCACAGGTCCTGCGCCGGCCAATCCCCCTTTTTCGCAAATACCGGGGCATCCTTGCCTTTCTTTATAGCCGCCATCAGCGCGTCATAGGTCGTTTCCAGCCAGTCGGGCATAACATCCTCTCCCATGTCGTCGATGCTCCCTTCCACTTTATTGCCTGAATAATAGTTCTCCTCTCTTGAGCCCCACGGGCATTGATCCCAGTAGTTGCAGGTGCAATCCCTGGGCAGGCCGAGCTTCCCGCAATGACAATCCCTGCCGTCGGTGGCCGTATCCCTGATGCTGCCGTTGGCCAGATAGGACTCGCATAAAATGCCGTAGTCCTTCAGCTTGAATTCCATCTGGAGCATATCCTCCTGCTCTTTGAGCCCTTTTTTGATGTTATCACGCGTGTATTTTGTCCCAGCATTCTTAAAAACGGCCAGCAAAGTGTCATCGGGGCACTCGACCTTCTCTATATAGGTCAGGCCGTACTTCGCGCCGAAATCCCGGTGCTTGCAAACCGCGATAGGGTCAAGATGGTTGTCCGCCCAATACTGCGCGTTGTTGGAGACATCCTTGAATTTACACTCTTTCCTGACCCTGGTCACGAAGTAACGGTCGAACCTTATGTCCGACCGGATATGCGTCAGCACGCCGAGGAAATGCGCCATCCGGTCCTTGCAGTGCGTGTTGAAGTCCTTGCCGCAGGTCTCCACGATATAATCGGCATAGGCGTTAAGGAATTTGCCGCCGTGAAGGAACTTGGAAAATTCATCGCTCGTGTGGCCCCCGGTGTCCGGGAATATGGCGCCCGACAGGAACCACCTGCGTTTCTCGTCGAGCAGTGACTCAAGCCCCTTCGACTTTATCTTTTTGACCGCCTTGCTCGCGGTCATCAGGTGGATGGCCTGTCCGCTCGCTAACGCCGCGTAAGGCGCAGAACCGGCCAGCAGACAAGCCAATGTCAGCCAAGATATATATTTTTTCATAAGTCCCCCTCGATCCCCGACGTTTCTGCCATAATGAGGCAGGCAAGATCCCGCGTTTCTGCGCGGTACCGGTGCCTTAGAATCTAAATGACTGCCCCCCAAGGCCAATATCACAAAAATCAGCCGTGATTGTCAACAGCGGGCAGTAAAAAGGTACCTGCTACCTTTTGTATTCTGCGCCCGGAAAAAGGCAGTATGGGCCTTTTGCTAGAATATTTGCGGAATAAAAAAACGTCATAACCTGTTAAATACCGAAGGAGAATTCATATGGGAAGATTTGCAAGGCTTACGGCGGCGGGGGGCTGCTTTCTGGCGCTGGCGCTGGGGAGCGCGGCATGTTTTGCGGCAACCCTGCCCGAGAGGCTGGTTTCGGCGGATGAGCGGGTGCGCGAGGCCGCCGACGGCGAACTGGGCGGTATGGACGCCGCGGCCAAGGCAAAGATCGTTCCCGCGCTTACCGGTCTGCTTAAGAGCAAGGACGAAGCCGTCCGCTATTACGCGGCCAGGGCCGTGGGGGAAATAGGTCCGGCGGCGAAGTCCGCCATTCCCGTGCTTATAAAGATGCTCAATGACCCCGGGTTGGAGTCCAATGTCGGTTTGGCCGCCACGGACGCTTTTGGACGGATAGGGCCGGAAGCTATTCCATATCTCATGAAGGCGCTTAAAGACAAAGACCTTGAGACCAGGCGCAATGCCGCCAGCGCTCTGGGGGATTTCGGCCCGGCGGCAAAGGCCGCGGTTCCACTGCTTGTCGAGGCGGCCGGCGGCAAGGACCTGGGGCTGCGGCAGAGCTCCGTGCGCGCGCTGGGGAGAATAGGCCCGGACGCAAAGATGGCTGTGCCCACGCTGATATTGGCGCTTAAGGATAAAGACGCGCTCTTGCAGTCTCACGCCGGGGAAGCCCTTGCGAATATCGGCACGCCTGAAGTCCTTAAAGCCCTTGATAAAAAGTAAAGGGGACAACAGGCTGTTCCCCCCTATCCGCACTGGCGGCGAGTTGGCCGCAGGCCGCGGCTATGGACGCGCCCTTTTCCTGGCGGAGGTAGGCGAGCACGCCGGCGGCTATAAGTTCCTGCTGAAATTCTTTTATGCGCGGCGTGGCGCGGCCGGGACCGCCGGGCGGATTGTAGGGGATCAGGTTAAGGCGGCAGGGGATGCCTTCAATAAGCCTGGCCAGCAGCGCGGAGTCGGACGGCCGGTCGTTTACGCCGGGGAGCAGGATGTACTCCAGCATAACGTGCGCCTGCCGCGCGGCGCAGTAGCGCCTTACGGCGGCCAGCACGCGGTTTAGCGGGTAAGTGTTCTCCATGGGGGCCAGGCGCGCGCGCAGCTCCGGGTCCGCCGCCACCACCGATACGGCGAGCCTCACCCGCAGGTCCGACGTAGTTAACTCCTCTATAACAGGTATCACGCCCACGGTGGATACGGTCATTTTAACCTGGGGAAAATGGCGGCCGCGGCTGTCGGAAAGTATCATTATGGCCTTTCTGACGTTCTCCCAGTTCAGGAAAGGTTCGCCCATGCCCATAAAGACCAGGCTCCGCAGGTCCACGGCCTCGCGCAGGCAGGCCTCGTACTGGGCTATTATCTCGGCCGGGGTGAGCGAGCGCTTAAGCCCAAGGGCGCCGGTGGCGCAGAAGGTGCAGCCGCAGGCGCAGCCGGACTGCGACGAGAGGCAGGCGGTCTGGTGGTCTTTGGCCGGCAGCACCACGCATTCGGCCGTGGCTTCCCCGGGGAACCGGAAGAGCAGCTTTCTGGTGCCGTCCGGGGCTACCAGCTTGCGCTCCGGGATGGGCAGGGGCGCCAGCGTGAAGGCGCGGCCAAGCGCCAGGCATACGCGCGCCGGCACGTTCGGCAGCAATGCCAGGTCCGCGGCGCCGCGGCGGTGCACGGCCATAAATACCGCGCCGGCGTTGCCGGGCTTCTCGCCCAGGCCCACTAGCGCCGCCGCAATATCGGCGCGGGTCAAGCCCCGCAGATCAGGTTGCATTAAGATATTCTATTAAAGATGGGGGACAGGGAGATGGCCGGAAGTTAGGAAGATAGGAAGCAGCGTCCCCTCCTGTTGCAAGCAAGTTAAAATGTCATGGTTTTAGTTTTTTATAAATGTCATGATGCCTGACTGCTTAACACTGGTTGTTGCGGCGGCCTTTTCGAAGGGATAAACCTCCTCCATGGATGGTCTTTGGCCGGGACGCTCGTCCCCGTGCCGCTCCCGACCCTGTTTAGTTCGTTGCGGTGGGTGATATAGTACCCGCGATAAGGCAGCTTGTTTATGTTCTTGTACCTCAGGTAAACCCCTTTAAACTTCAAGTGTATGCTGCCGCCCAGCCATTGCTCTACGGTCACGATGTCCCTGGACCGTATACGGATGTCCTGCTCCCTGGTGACCTGAAAGAACTTGTTGTCAAAGCGCAGGGTATAGTCGTTCGCAAGTGTCCGGGTTAGCTTTACGCACAATATCTCGTCCAGCCGATGCGTTTTAAGAAGCGGCCTGTGCGCGTTAAGCCTGCTCGCCGGGGCAATCGCAAATTTCCCATTGTGCTTGGCGATATAGACGGTCTCCAGAAACTTGTTGGCCGCCGCCATATCCGATATCCCGGCCAGCCTTAGCTCTTTTACAAGCCGGTCCTGATGCGTGCGGAAACCGCGCTCCACCCTGCCTTTTGCCTGCGGACTGTTGGCAAAGATCATCTCAACCCCAAGCTCGCCCATCGCACGCGTAAACTGCGAAAGCGGCATGGCGTCGCGCAGTTCTTCGTCTATGCTGGCCTGCCGGTTGATCTTGTAGATCGAATCCTTGTCTACGTAAATCGCCACCGGGCGCCCGTTTACATTCAAGTAGTCTTTCGTGCAGCGCATAAGGTTTACCGTGTCTTCTACGGTGATGAATCTGGCTTCCAGGCTGTAGCGCCTGGCGGCCTCTGTCAGCCCGCACGCGCCGGTTTCCACTTCCCGGACTACCTGTTTCTTAAGCTCAACTGAAAATATCCGCTTCTTCTTTCCCATGGCTGGTTCCTCGCTCGTTTTTAATTATATCACGGCACTTTAGGAAACCAGTCAGAACCATACCTAATCTAGCCTCGAAATCTGTTCAGTTTTAGGGGCGCACTCCACCCCCGCAATGCGGAAGTCTTATGAGGATGGCGTGGGCGCCCTTCTTATAGCGCACAAGATAGCGGACCTGCGGGAGCGTTCCCATATGACGCAGGCGGAGCTTGCGAAAAAACTTCATACCAAGCAGCAGGTGATCTCCAGGATGGAGAAGGACCGCTATGCCCCGTCGCTCACCACATTGGGAAAAATCGCCCATGTGTTCGGCAAAAGGCTTGAAATAAATTTTATTTAAGGGTTATCCTAAGCTGATCCCTGGCGCGGCGTCCCCTTGCCCTATCCCTTTTGTTAGAATAGGAATTAATTATGACGCAGGCACTACTGCCGGGGGGAAGGTATTGATGGCGATTTTTAAGGCGCGCACCTGGGCGCTGGAGGAGACCACGGACGGGCCCCGCGTGGTGATACCTACGCCTTTTCTGTGGCCCATCTCCATTTTTATGGGCTTCTGGCTTTGCGGGTGGACGGCCGGCGAGGTATCTGCGGCCAAGGCGCTGTGGCAGCTGGCGCGGTCTGCCGACAGCTGGCCGGCCCTGCTGCCCGGCGGCTTCCTGCTGTTCTGGCTGGCCGGGTGGACGGCAGCCGGGTTTTTTACGTGGGGGGCGTTCCTGTTCTCCATACAGGGCCGCGAGGTGGTGAGCCTGAGCGGGGATAAATTGCGCGTACGCCTTCAGACGCTGTTGGGCCTGGAAGAGGCCGGCGCCAAAGACCTGCTGCATACGCTGTCGGCGCGCTTTGGCCTGCCGCGGGCGGGCGAGCCCGAACTGCAGAAGGAGGAACAATGAAATACTTAACTATACTGCTGGCACTGTTTGGCGGCTGCGCTACGGCGCCAAAGGGCGTGGCGCCGGTGGCCGGCTTTGAACTGCCCCGCTACCTGGGCACCTGGCACGAAATAGCCCGGCTGGACCACTCCTTTGAACGCGGGCTCACCGGCGTGACGGCCGAATATTCCATGCGCGAGGACGGCGGCGTTAATGTGGTTAACCGGGGTTATAAAGCCGCCACCGGGGAATGGAAAGAGGCCGAGGGCCGGGCTTACTTTACCGGGCCGGCGTCCGTGGGGCAGCTGAAGGTATCTTTCTTCAGGCCTTTCTACGGCGGCTACAATATAGTGGAGCTGGACCGCCAGGGCTACAGTTACGTGCTGGTGGCCGGCCCGTCCCTTAAATACCTTTGGCTGCTGGCCCGCAACCCCGAGCTGGCGCCGGACATAGTTGCGCGCCTGGTGGCCAGGGCCGGGGAGCTGGGGTTCGATACCGGAAAACTTATTTTCCCCGGCGCGGCGCCGCGGGCCAAATGACAGGGGTTTAATATGAGGATCTGGGATATAGAACCGCGCAGGCTGTGCCGCAACCACCTGCTGGGCGAGCACCGGGAGCTGCATTGCATCTGGGTGGTGCTGACGCAGGGGAAGAAGGGTTATTCCCGGCACCCGGAAACGCTGCGCTGGCGCGGCCGTCTGAAAGCGCTGTACGCGCGCCACACGGCGCTTACGGCCGAAATGGCGCGCAGGGGCTACAACCACAAAAGCCCGCTGGATAAAAAGCTGGCTACCGGCCGCGCCGTTCAGGATATTTTTATCGACCCCCCGCAGCGCCAGCTGAAACTGCTGGCCGCCAAAAACTGCGCCTGCCGCACCGGCAAGCGGCCGTAATGGGACTATTCGTCAAAATTTTAATTATATGAAGCAGGTAACGGCCGCGGTTATTGAGAAAGACGGGAAGATATTTATAGCCCGGCGCAAGCCGGGGGATACCCTTGCCGGCAAGTGGGAGTTCCCAGGCGGCAAGATAGAGCCGGGCGAAACGCCCGAGGCCTGCCTGCGGCGCGAACTGATGGAAGAGTTCGGTGTAGATACCAAAATAGGCGAATTCATCTGCTCAAGCAAGTTCGACTACAAGCACTTGCCGATAGAACTGCTGGCTTACAGGACGGAGCACCTCTCCGGCGATTTCAATCTTAACGACCACGACCGCATTGAATGGGTAGCTCCCGCGGATCTGGTGAAATACGATTTCTGCAGCGCCGATATCCCCGTATTAAACATCCTGCGTAAATAGGAAATGGGGACAGGCTACTTTATTTAATTGCTTAATTCCGCCGGCACGCGCGGTTCAGTTCGGTTATGTCGGCGGGGGCCAATTCAAGGCTGCCGCCGGTGTTCATGGGGTACATCAGGCTTTTAGGGTCGGCTGTATGGTCCAGGCCCAGGGCGTGGCCCAGTTCGTGCGCCAGCAGCCGCACCAGGTGTGTGCGCTGGCTGTAGGTGTATACGTCTATGCTGCGCTGCCCGTTTGCGGTCCTGTATAAACCTTCTTCGTACCTGCCTATAATGGAGCCCGCGCGGTTGTATTGTGCCACGTTCAATTGAAGCTGCACTATTATCTGGTTAAGTGTGGTGGCCAGCGCGTTAAGGGTGTCTACATTGGCGTTCACGGAACGTTCTGTCTTCTTAAGGCGCGAGAATTCCATGGAGAGCGCGGCCCTTACTGACCTGGCGCGCAGATGCTGCGCGTGCGTTACGACGTCATGACGGTTAAGGCGCTGCATGTCGGCGTTATAGGCGGCTTCTTTTGTTTTGTAGGCGCGCGCCGATCTTGCAAGGCCGGCCTGTTCGGCCTCCGTGCGCGCGGCAAGCTCTTCGTACCGGGTTTTGAGGGCTTGGTAGGAAGCCAGGCTGTGGTCGGTTTTAATGCCCAGCGCCGCAAGCTTGTCCAGCGCGGCCTGGCGGTTGTCGTAGACCAGGTTAACGGTAACGTCGCCGCCGCTCTGTCTGAATTCTAAAAGGTTCTTGCGCGCCGGGATCTCAAAGACGGTTTCGGCCTCTTTCAGAGCGTCGGCCAGTTCCACGGCGGTAAGGCTGTAGCCCAGGCTGATGGAGCCTACGGAATAGGTTACGGGCCCGGAGCAGGGGAACATTTTCCACTGGATAAGGCGCGCCGTAGCCCGCAGCTGGTCTTTATGTGTATACCATTGCAGCCAGGCCGCGCCCAGGGCCAATATCAGCAGCAGCCATTGCATGTTCTTGCGCATAATGTAATATTCTACCCTATCAAGGCCCGGCCTCCATATCCGAAAAATAGCCGTTTTTAACGCGACAATACGCTGTCGGGATGGTCTGCTATGCTATTTGCGTGGCAAGACGTAAATACACTCGGTAAGGGGGACGTATGGGAAACCTGAATAAAGTGATGCTGATAGGGCGGCTGACGCGGGACCCGGAGGTGACGGAGTTTAAGAACGGGGGCAAAGTGGCCAACCTGGGCTTTGCCGTGCACAACAGGCGCAAGAACGCCAATACCGGCGAGTGGGAGGAGACGCCGGTGTGGCTGAACATGAAGGCCTACAACCACGAGCACGGGCGCCGGCTGGCGGACCTGGCCGGCATGCTGAAAAAGGGGCGGCAGGTGTACGTGGAGGGGCATTTGGTGCTGGAGCAATGGGACGGCAAAGAGGACGGCAAGCACCACTCCAAGCTGTATATATACGCGGACGATATAGAGTTCCTTGGCGAGAAGCCCAGGGCGGAAGGCGAACCCGCGCCCGGCCCCGCGGACCACGCCCCGGGGGAGCATGTGGCCGACGCCGGCTGGCCCGAGGAACCGGCGCCCAAGCCGGCCAGGGCCGCCAGCCGCAAATAGCCGGGTGAAAATAAAGAACCGGGGCTTCGTGCCCCGGCTCTTTATCGGAGGTTCAACCTCCGTTGGAGGTTGAACCTCCGGGCTGGGGCGGGGGCTTTTGGGACGGGTCGGCGTATATGAACTTTACTTTGGCGAAACTTTTGGCGTTGGTGGCGCCTATCTTGCACCTGGGGCAGCGGCGCAGACACTCGTCGTAGGTATTGGCCGGCGGAACCTCGTTGGCTTTTATCGGGCCCATGCCTTTGCCGCAGTTGGGGCAGCGGAGTTTGGGTAATATGACCATATTTTAAATATCCCTTGAAGCGGCTTTGACCTTTACACTATTATAGAATTTATAAAAATGGGGTCAGGCTACTTTTTTTAATTTTGTAAACTGATACAAGTTTTACAGCGGCCAGGAATAAAGCAATGGCATCAAGTGAAAACATTTTAGAGACATCCCCGGGCACAATTAACGCGCCTGTCCCGGAGAAAATGGGCTGGGCCGACGCCGGCGGCGGGCTGGCGGCCATGCTGGTGGCGCTGCCGTCGGCCATAGCTTTCGGCGTGGCCATGTACGCCCCGCTGGGGCCGGGTTTTGTGGGCGCCGGCGCGCTTGTGGGAGTTATCGGCACCGTGGCTATGGGCCTGGTGGCGCCGGCGCTTGGCGGCGCGCCGCGCCTCATATCGGCGCCCTGCGCGCCTGCGGCGGCCGTTATGGCCGCGCTGTGCGCCCAGCTTCTGGCCGGCGGCGCCCCACCCGCGGCGGTTATAGTATCGCTGGTGCTGGTGGGCCTGTTCTCCGGAGTATTGCAGGCGGTGTACGGCGCGCTTGGCGGCGGGCGTCTTATTAAATACATCCCTTATCCCGTGGTTACCGGCTATATGAGCGGCGTGGGCCTGCTGATTATAATTAAGCAGATAGTGCCGCTGCTGGGCCTGGCCAAGAACGCCGACCCGCTGTCCGGCCTGCTGACGCCCACGGCCTGGCAATGGCCGGCGGTGGGCGTGGCCATTGTTACGGCCGCGGTCATGGTGGCGGCGCCGCGCTTCACCAAAAAGGTGCCGGCCGCCATACTGGGCCTTGCCGCCGGTATAGCCGCGCATTTGGCCGCCGGGCTGCTGCGCCCGCAGCTGCTGGCCATGGATGCCAACCCGTTCATCATAGGCGCCATCTCCACCAGCCCCGGCGCCATAATGGGAAGTATCGCGGCCAATCTGGGCGCGCTGCGCCTGCTCGGGTGGGACGACCTGCGTCTGCTCATCGGCCCCACGCTTACCCTGTCGGTGCTGCTTTCCATAGACACGCTTAAAACCTGCGTGGTGACGGATTCCATAGTGCGCGCCCGCCATAATTCCAACAGGGAACTTACCGGGCAGGGCGCCGGCAATATAATCTCGGCGCTGCTGGGCGGCATGCCCGGCGCCGGCACGCTGGGTGCCACCATGGTAAGCCTGGCCAGCGGCGGGCGAACGCGCGCCGCCGGCATGCTGGAGGGCGCTTTCGCCCTTGCGGCGGCGCTGGTGCTGGGCGGCACTATCGGCCGCATACCGCTGGCCGCGCTGGCCGGCATACTGATAGTGGTGGGGACGCGCATGATAGACCGTTCCAGCGTGCGGCTGGCGCTGCGGCGCACCACCATGCTGGACTTCGCCGTGGTCATCTCCGTGGCCGGCACGGCGCTGGTGTCGGACCTGATAGTGGCCGCCGGCGTGGGGATAGGTTTTTCCATGCTGCTCTTCATCCGCGAGCAGATGAGCAGCAACGTGGTGCGGCGCAAAGCCACCGGCCTGGAGATCTCCTCCAAGCAGCAGCGCCTGCCGCGCGAGCGCGCCGCCCTTACCGCGCGCGGCGGCGAAACGCTGGTGGTGGAACTGCAGGGCAGCCTGTTCTTCGGCACTACCGACCAGCTGTTCTCGGAAATAGAAAGCGACATGCGCGCGTGCAGGCGCCTGATAATAGACATGCGCCGCGTCACTTCCGTGGATTTTACCGCCGTGCATATGCTGGAGCAGGTGGGGGAGATAATGCGCGAACGCGGCGGCGCGCTGGTGTTCTCGCATCTGCCGGCGAGCCTCCCCACCGGGCAGGACCTGGGCGGTTATTTCAGGCAGCTGGGGCTTACGCATCACGAAGGCGGCGGGCGGGTGTTCGAAACCATGCACGACGCGCTGGAGTGGGCCGAGGACAAGATACTGGAAGAGGCCGGGGTAAAGCGCCTGTACTACGGCGAACTGCTGGACCTGGGCGAGATAGATTTCCTGCGCGAGATGGACGAGCTTTCCCTGGCGGACCTGCGGGTGGTGTTCAAAGAATTGCGGGTGGAAGCCGGCAAGCCGGTGTTCCTGCGCAAGGGCCACGGCGAGGAGCTTTTTCTGATACGGCGCGGCAAGGTGCGCATAGTGCTGCCGCTTAAAAGCACGCACCGCCAGCACCACCTGGCCGTTTTCGGCCCCGGGGACTTCTTTGGCGAGGTGGCTTTTTTGAACCGCACGGCCCGCACGGCCGACGCCATAGCCCTGACGGACACGGACCTGTACGTTATCAGCCGGGCCGCCTTCGACGAGATCTCCGGGCGCAACCCCATAGTGGGCACGGCTTTCTTCCAGCGGCTGGCCACCGTGGAGGCGCTGCGTCTGCGCGACGCCGACCGCGAACTGCGCCGCCTGCAGGACAGCTGACGCGGGAAAGACACAGGTTGTAAAAGGATTGATATGCCTATAAGCGAACTTGCCGGAAAAACCCTGCCTAAAGAAATGCTGACCGACATCCCCGGCCTGCTGGCGGCCTATTATAAGGAAACGCCAGACCACAACGAGGCGGCCCAGAAGATATCCTTCGGGACTTCCGGGCACAGGGGCAGTTCGCTCCTGCGCTCCTTCAACGAGCGGCACATACTGGCCGTAACCCAGGCCATCTGCCAATACCGCAAAACCGCGGGCATAGACGGCCCGTTGTTCATAGGCATGGATACGCACGCCCTGAGCGTGCCCGCCTTCGAGACGGCGCTGGAAGTGCTGGCCGCCAACGGCGTGCACGTAATGATAGATTCCGATAACGGCTACACGCCCACGCCGGCCCTGTCGCGCGCCATACTGGCCCATAATGCCGGGCGCACCGCCGGCCTGGCCGACGGCATACTTATAACCCCCTCGCATAATCCTCCGGCCGACGGAGGTTTTAAATACAACCCGCCCAGCGGCGGCCCGGCCGGCCCCGAAATAACCGGCGTTGTGCAGGCCCTGGCCAATGAAATATTGGCCGGCGGCCTGGCCGGGGTGAAACGGCTGCGGCTGGCGGCCGCCCTGCAGGCCCACACCACGCGCCGCTACGACTATACCGGCGAATATGTGCGCGGCCTGGCCGGGGTGGTGGACATGGAGGCCATACGGAGCGCCTGCGTAAAGATGGGCGCTGACCCGCTTGGCGGCGCCGGCGTGAAGTACTGGGGGCGCATAGCGGAGCTGTATAAAGTGGACCTCACCGTGGTAAGCGACGTGGTGGATAAATCCTTTTCTTTTATGACGGCCGACTGGGACGGCAAGATCCGCATGGACCCGTCTTCGGCTTACGCCATGCAGCGGCTGATAGGCATGAAGGACCGCTTCGACATAGCCTTCGGGTGCGACACGGATTATGACCGCCACGGCATAGTGACGCGCGCCGGCCTGCTGCCGCCCAACCATTATCTGTCTGCGGCTATACATTATTTATTCCGGAACCGGCCTGGCTGGCGCCCCGACGCCGCCGTTGGTAAAACCGCGGTGTCGAGCTGCATGATAGACCGCGTGGCGGCCGGCCTGGGGCGGCGGGTCAGCGAGGTGCCCGTGGGCTTTAAGTGGTTTGTGGACGGGCTGCTGGACGGCAGCTTCGGCTTCGGCGGAGAGGAGAGCGCCGGGGCTTCGTTCCTGCGTTTCGACGGGGGCCCCTGGAGCACGGACAAGGACGGCATAATAATGGCGCTGCTGTCGGGCGAGATAACCGCGAAGACTGGCAAAGACCCGGCGCAGGTTTACAAACAGCTTACCGCTAAGTACGGCGAATTCTTCTACCGCAGGCAGGACGCGCCGGCGACCCCGGCCATGCAGAAAATGCTGAAGACCCTTACCCCGGAGCGGGTGACGGCCAAAGAGCTGGCCGGTGAAAAAGTGGAAACCGTTATAACGCGCGCGCCGGTCAATAACGAGCCCATAGGCGGTATAAAGGTGACTACCACCGGCGGCTGGTTCGCCGCGCGGCCCTCCGGCACCGAACCCGTCTACAAGATCTACGCCGAAAGTTTCCGCTCGGAGGCCCACCTGGGCCGCATATTCACCGAAGCGGAAAGCCTGATAAAAACGCTGTCTGTCTAGGTACAAAGACCGGGGCGGAGTGGGTCCATTGTCTCTTACGCCGGCCGGCGCCGGGCGCTATAATATCAGTATAGACAAAAGCGTTCATAAGAGACCCGATTGAAATTAATTACCGCCATAATTATCGTTTTATTCTCCGCCGTTAGCGCAAGCGCGGACGCCATGGGGCCGCGCCTGCTGGCCGCCAGCGAAAAATTCCTCGGCGTCACCTATGTGCTGGGGCCGCTGGGCGAGGGGCCGGACGCCGAATTCGACCGGGGCCCGCTGTTGAGCTACACGGAGCTGGACTGCACCACTTTCGTAGAAGAGACCATGGCTTTCGCTTTGGGCGGGGGCGAGGACCGGGCGCTGGATATCCTGCGCCGCATACGCTACCGGGACGGCCTTATCAGCTACCAGACGCGCAACCATTTCCCCGAGGTGGACTGGCTGCCCAACAATATGGCGGCCGGCTTCCTCAAAGACATAACGGCGCGCGTGGGCGGCGCCAATACCAGGACTGCGCGCAAGATCATTTCTAAACGCGAATGGTACGCCGCCAAGACGGCGGCCGATATGCAGGGCTTCGAAGCTGAGCCGCCGGCGCAGATAGAGGCGCGGCTTAACCGCCTGCGGGCCCTGGGCGCTGACATGCCCGACCAGCAGGCCTCTATCGACTATGTGCCGCTGGAGTCCGTCTTCGCGCTGCTGGGCAGCATCCCGTCCGGCACGGTGGCCGCGCTGGTAAGGGAAGACAACCCCAATGAGCCCACGCTGGTGTCGCACCAGTTCTTTATTTTCGACGGGCCGGCCGGCAAGGTCATCCGCCACGCGGCTTACGGTAAAATGGTCATGGACGTGCCCGCCGCCGATTACCTGGCCGGGCTGGCCGGCGCCTCCTGGCGCGTGCTGGGCCTCAATTTAGCTTCGGTGAATTGAACGCCGCATTGGAGGCGGGGCGGAAAAATTGGTAGATTAGTCAGGGGCAGGCAGGTGGTTTTGGAATATATACGAGTTAACAGGAGACTTATATGGCGAATTTGAACAAAGTAATGCTGATCGGCCGGCTGACGCGCGAGCCCGAGATAAAAGAATTCAGCAATGGCGGCAAGGTGGCTAATATCGGCTTTGCCGTGAACAACCGCCGCAAGAACCAGAAAACAGGCCAGTGGGAGGAAGTCCCGGTATGGGTGGACCTTAAGGCTTTTAACCGCGAGACCGGCCGCAAGATGGCCGACCTTATAGAGAAATACCTGCATAAAGGCTCCCAGGCCTATGTGGAAGGGCACCTTGTTCTTGAAGAATGGTCCGGCAAGGAAGACGGCAAGAAACAGACCAAGATGGTGGTCTACGTGGACGAAATAGAATTCCTGGGCAGCCGCGGCGACAACTCCGCCGCCGGTCCCTCGGAAGCAGCCGAACCCGCCGCGAAAGCCTCGGTTTCCGGCGGCGACGGCATAGAAGAAGTCCCCTTCTAAAGTTCTATCAAGGCCGGGCCTTGATAGGGCGGTCATGGGTTATCCGGAGGTTGAACCTCCGGACAATTAAAACAGCCGGCTTGGGCCGGCTGTTTTAATTGGAGGAGGTGCGTTTAAAGGAACGCGGAGTTGGAGCGGATGGCAAGCAGGTAGGTGTTGAGGTTCTCCGATATTTTCTTTATATTGTTGCCGGCCTGGCTGCCTTGAATGCCGGCTGAAATGCCGGCCAGGCGGGCAGCCATGGGTTCCATGCGGGAGGCCTCGCTGCGCAGCATTATGCTGTTGCGGGTTTTAATGGCTTGTTCCATCCCGGCGACGGCTTGTTCGATGTCGGCGGCGGTTTCCTGCACTCCGCGCGCGTAAGCCTCGGATGCGGCTTTGGAGCTATCGCGCAGTGAAAGCGCTATGGTTTTAAGGGCGTTTATGTTTAGGCGGGACATCATCACGCTCTTTTCCGCTACGGCGCCGTAGTTCCTTGTTGCGCCAGGTTCCGGGGGGAACCCGGGCGGGTAAGCCATGCACTCTATCCAGATAAGTATGTCCTCTATAGGTGCGTCGTCGCCGGGGTATACGCAGCGTTCTTCGGGCAGGGGCGCGGGGGATTCGGCCGCCGTCAGGCTTTCTGAGCGGACGTTGGTGTTAAGCAGAGATTCGAATGAAGGAGCGGCGCTGGCGGCCGCTGCCAGGCTTACTATCGCTGAAAAGGCTATAAGGTTAATAGATTTCATGTGTTCTCCTGCCACGGGCTTACCTTTTGGCATATATATGTTACCAGGACCCCGCCCCGCGCGCATCGAACAAGGGACCCCCTATTTAATAGTCCTTTAGTCCCTGCGAAATGGGAAAGGGGACAGGCTACTTTTTCATCCGAAAAAGTAGCCTGTCCCCTTTTCCATTTTCATTTTTATTTTTCCAGCATGAACGGGTAGCGGTAGTTGTGCGGGGGGACGAAGTTTTCCTTAACGGAGCGCGGGGAGGTCCAGCGCATCATGTTAAGGAGGGAGCCGGCCTTGTCGTTGGTGCCGGAGGCCCTGGCCCCGCCGAAAGGCTGCTGGCCTACCACGGCGCCGGTGGGCTTGTCGTTTATGTAGAAGTTGCCGGCCGCATGCTCCAGCAGGTCGGCCGCCTTCAGCACCGCCGCGCGGTCCTGCGCGAATATGGCGCCGGTCAGCGCGTAGGGAGAGGTGGCGTCGCACACCTTCAGCGTCTCCTCGAACTTATCGTCCTCGTAGACGTAAACGGTCATCACCGGCCCGAATATCTCCTCTTCCATGGTCTTGAAGCGCGGGTTGGTGGTTTCTATGAGCGTGGGCTGTATGAAGTAGCCTTCGGTGTCGTCGCAAACGCCGCCGGCCAGTATCTTGGCGTCCGGCGCTTTCCTGGCCACGTCTATATAGGCCTTGATATTGTCGAAGGCGCTCTTGTCGATGACGGCGTTGACGAAGTTGGTGAAGTCTTCGGCCGGGCCCATCTTCAGGCCCTTTATCTGCGCCACCAGGTCGTCCTTTATGGCGTTCCAGACGGAGCGGGGGATATAGGAACGGCTGGCCGCGGAGCATTTCTGCCCCTGGAACTCGTAGGAGCCGCGCACAATGGCGGTCTTGAGCGCCTCGGTGTCGCAGGAGGCGTGGGCGAAGATGAAGTCCTTGCCGCCGGTCTCGCCGACAATGCGCGGGTAACCGCGGTACTTGTCGAAATTCTTCACGATGGTCGACCACATGCCGTTGAACACGGCGGTGGAACCGGTGAAGTGCAGGCCCATGAAGTCCGGGCTGTCTATGACGGGGTTGCCCACCTCGCCTCCGGAGCCGGGCACCATGTTGATGACGCCGTCCGGCAGGCCGGCCGCCTGCCACAGTTTCATAAGGTAGTAGCCGGAGTAGACGGCGGTGGAGGCCGGCTTCCAGATGACCGTATTGCCCATGATGGCCGGCGCGGTGGGCAGATTGCCGGCTATGGAGGTGAAGTTGAAGGGCGTCACCGCGAAGACGAAGCCTTCCAGCGCGCGGTAGTCCATATAATTCCAGTTGCCGCGCGGGGAGAAGGGCTGCTGGGCGTAGATCTGCTCGGCATAGTGGGTGTTGAAGCGGTAGAAATCCACAAGTTCGCAAGCGGAGTCTATTTCGGCCTGGTAGGGATTCTTGGATTGGCCCAGCATGGTGGCGGCGTTCAAGGTCTGGCGCCAGGTGCTGGCCAGCAGTTCGCCGGCTTTAAGGAATACGGCGGCGCGGGCTTCCCAGGGCATATGGCTCCAGACCGCTTTGGCCGCGGCCGCGGCCTCTATGGCCAGCTGCACTTCTTTGGGGCCGGCCTTGTGGAAGCGGCCTATCACTTTCTTGTTCTCGTGCGGGATGACGATGTCGGCGGTGCGGCCGGTGCGCACTTCTTTGCCGCCTATTATAAGGGGTATCTCTATGACCTGGCCGCGCAGCTCGGCCAGCTTGGCCTTCAGTTCGGCCCGCTCGGGGCTGCCGGGGGCGTAATTCCATACGGGTTCGTTCAGCGGTTTGGGTACCTGGAAAATGGCGTTCATGCGTCCTCCTTGAAACTGTTTTAAATATGGTAGCACTTGGTTGTATATTAGTATAATTCATAATATGCACAGCAGGTATGAATATAATTCATTATGCCGCTGAACCTCTACCAGCTTAAGGCTTTTTTTGCGGTGGCGCAGACGCTCAATTACACCGAGGCCTCCCGGCGGCTGCACGTTACGCAGTCGGCGGTGAGCCACGCCGTGGCGAAACTGGGGCAAAGCGTTAAGGACCGCCTTTTCAGGCGCGCCGGCAATAAGCTGGCCCTGACCGAGGCCGGCCGGGTGCTCTACAAGGCCTGCGAGACCGTTTTTTACGAACTGGAGAAGGCGGAGGAGCAGATAGCCGCCGGCAAGGGCAAGAATATCGGCACCATAAGGCTGGGCGCCACGGTGGAGTTCGGCACCACGCTGCTGGTGAAGTACCTGAAGCGCTTTATAAACCAGAACCCGCGCGTGCATATAGACTTCCAGTTCTGCCACGAACTGCTGCAGCCGCTGCTGCGCGACGAATTGGATATCGTCATAGACTGCCGCAGCCACAAGGCCGAGGGCGTGGAAAAAACCCCGCTTTTCCGCGAGGACTACGCGGTAATAGCCTCTCCGGACTTTATCCGCCGCCGCGTCATAAGGAAGCCGGCGGACCTGTCCGGCTGCAATATTCTTTCCCTGGACAAGGGCGCGCAGTGGTGGGGCAACTTTCTTAACGCCCTGCCCGCCGCCGAGCGCCCGGAGTTCCGGGAGGTGATGGAGCTGAACCATATCAGGGGCATAGTGAACGCCGCCATGGAGGGCCTGGGGGTGGGCTTCGTGCCCAGGTACTGTGTGCTGAAAGAATTCAAGGCCCGCACTCTGCTAAGCGTGTTCCCGCATATGAAAATGCTCGAGGACAACTTCTATGTGTACCAGAAAACGGGCCGCGCCGGCCTGGAGCGGCACCGCAATCTGCTGGGCTATTTAAAGAACATCAAAACCGCCCAACTGGAACGCGTCTGAAACCTGGCGGCCATGTTTATGGATAAATTGACCGGGGGGGAGAGGATACTGCGCTGCGTCATCCGGAAGGAGAACGCCGGCGGCCCGCTAATTTCTTTTCTCGGCGCGAGGTTCCCCTACCACAGCCCAGAAGAGTGGGCCCGCCTGGCGGCCGCAGGCGCCGTGCGGCTTAACGGAGATATCCCGGCGCCGGACCGCGCGCTTGCGGAGGGCGACATAGTGCAGTATTTCCTGGCCGACGCGCCGGAGCCCGAGGTCAATACGGCGGTAACGGTGCTGTATGAGGACCGGGACATCGTTCTGGTAGACAAACCGGGCGACTTGCCCGCCCATCCGGCCGGCAGGTATTTTAAGAATACGCTGTGGTGGCTGCTGCGGGAGCGCCTGTCTGTGGCCGAGCCCTCCATAATCAACCGGCTGGACCGCGAGACCTCCGGGGTAACGCTGGTGGCCAAAAATGCCCGCGCGGCCCTGGCCTGCAGGCGGCAGTTCAGCGAGCGGGGCGTTATAAAGAAATACACGGCTATCACCGAAGGCGCCTTTGAGCGGGCGGTCCATGCGCGGGGCTATATTGTGCCGGCAAAGACCTCGGCCATACGCAAAAAAAGGCAATTCGAGCCTTCAACCGAAGCCGGGCCCGCGCCCGGGCGCGAGGCCGAGTGGGCGGAAACCATCTTTACGCCGGTAAAAAGCGCGGGCGGCCTTAGCGTGCTGGAAGCGCGGCCGCATACCGGCCGCCTGCACCAGATAAGGGCCACCTTGTTGTTTTTGGGCTGTCCGGTAGTCGGCGACAAAATGTACGGCCTGGACGAGCTGATATTTCTGCGTATGATAGAAGGCAGGATGACGCCGGAAGATCCGGTGAAAATGCGCATAGCGCGCCAGGCCCTGCACGCCGGAGAACTTATTTTCCGTCACCCGGCCGACGGCCGGCATATGGCCGTGACCGCCCCGCTACCGCCCGACATGCGCGGGCTGACGGGCCGCTGAATTTCAATATGTTCCCCGAGGGTTTCAAAAAAAGTAGAATAAATCAGCCCTGAACGGCGCCGCGGTAAACGAGTTTAAAAGGTGTTATGCCCCAACTGGACAAGCTTATAGAGAAGATACAGGCCAAACAGGAGATAGTGCTGGAGTCCGGCAAAGCGCCGGTGCTTAAGAGCGAAGCCGGGACCACGGCCATTCTTAACCAGCTGCTGTCGGCCGCCCAGGTGACGGGCCTGGTCCAGGAAATAGCGCCCGCGGACGGCCGCGAGGCTCTGGCCCAGCGCAAAGCCCTGAAGTTCGAATACAAGGCCGGCGCCAGAACGGTGCAGGTGGATTTTTCGGCCGAGGGCGAGCAGGTGATCGCCAGGATAAGTATGAACGGCGAGAACGGCAAGGGCGCGGCAGCCGCTCAGCCGCAGGCCCAGGCGAAGGCGGCGGACCCCGAGCCCGAGGTGAACGCCCTGCTGCGCAAGATGTTCAAAATGGGAGCTTCCGACCTGCACCTTACCTCCAGCCACCGCCCGCTGGTGAGGGTCAACGGCGACATGAAGGAGCTTGGCGACGAGCCCGTGCTGAAGAACGAGCGCATGGAGGCCCTGCTGTCGGCCATTCTGCCGCCGCATAACGCGCTTCAATTCAAGGAGATCCACGACACCGACTTCGCCCATGAAATAACCGGCCTGGCCAGGTTCCGCGTTAACGTTTTTATGGACAGGTTCGGCATGGGGGCCGTGTTCCGGCAGATCCCGATGGATATCGTTACGGCGGAAAACCTGGGGCTTTCCAAAGAAATAATAGACCTCTGCTTCCTCTCGAAAGGCCTGGTGCTGGTGACCGGGCCCACCGGCTCCGGCAAATCCACCACCCTCTGCGCCCTGGTGGACTACATCAACCGCCATCGCCGGGACCATATCATCACCATCGAGGACCCCATAGAGTTCGTCCATAACAGGAAAAACTGCCTGATCAACCAGCGCGAGGTGCACGTTCACACCAAATCCTTCTCGCAGGCCCTGCGCGCCGCGCTGCGCGAGGACCCGGATATAGTGCTTGTGGGCGAAATGCGCGACCTGGAGACGATCTCGATAGCCATAGAGACGGCCGAAACCGGGCATCTTGTATTCGGAACGCTCCACACCACCACGGCCGCTTCCACGGTGGACCGCATTATAGACCAGTTCCCGGCCGACCGGCAGAGCCAGATAAGGACCATGCTGTCCACCTCTCTGAAGGCGGTCATCTCGCAGACCCTTTGCAAGAAGATAGGTGGGGGGCGTGTGGCGGCCATGGAGGCGCTGTTCGTCAACAGCGCGGTGGCCAACCTTATCCGCGAGGGAAAGATATTCCAGATACCTTCCGTCATGCAGACCGGCAAGAAACAGGGCATGACCACGCTTAATGACGTGCTTTTTAAGTTGGTGGTGGATAAGGCCGTGGCGCCGGAAGAGGCTTATATCAAGGCGGTGGACAAACCCGCTTTTGTGGCGCTGCTCAAGACGAAAGGGATAGTGCTGAATATGACCGAAATAGAGGAGTGACCCCTGCTCCAGGATAAAAAAGCCCCGGGCGCGAACCCGGGGCTTTTTTTATGGGAAGTCGGTCCGCCGCCTCGTTCAATGTCCGCAGCAGCCGTTGCACTTGTGGCCGCCGGGGTTGATGGGGCAGCCGCCGTCGGAGGCCGTGGAGCCTTTCTTCAGGCCGGGGATGTCATCGGAAACTTTAACTACCTTCCGCAGTTTCTTATCGTAGACGTAGCGGCCGGTGGCCTTTTCGTCTTTTTTTATCTCTTCTTTGGGATCCGTCATAGAGGGTTGAAATTTGGTGCGCCCGACAGGAGTCGAACCTGTACAACCGCCTTCGCAGGGCGGGACTCTATCCATTGAGATACGGGCGCAAGACTGAAACACTATTTTATAATTTATGTGGAAGGGATAACAATACTTGTGTGCGCGCCGCGCCCAATCCCTTTAAAGCCCAAGCAGCTTCTTCCACCAGGGCTTCGCTTCCTGCAGCTCCTCCGGGGACGGCTCGAAAACCGGCTGCTCCCCCTGGCCCTTGTAGACGGGCATGCTCACGCGGAAGGTGGAGCCGCGGCCGGGCTCGCTTTCCACGGAGATCCTGCCGCCCTGCATGACTACCATGGCCTTGGTGATGGCCAGGCCCAGGCCGGTGCCGCCGACCTTCTCCCCGGAAGCCACCTGCACGAATTTCTCGAAGATCTTGCCCTGGTCCTCTTTCTTCATGCCGCAGCCTGTGTCTTTTACGGAAAAGAAGGAGAAGCCGTCGAGAGCGTCGCGGCCGGCGTCGGCCGACACTTCTATGCTGCCGCCCTGCGGCGTGAACTTTATGGCGTTGGAGATAAGGTTTATAAGCACCTGGATGGTGCGGCGCTTGTCGGCGTATATGCGCTGTACGCCCAGCCCGGCGCTTACGGAAAGGTTGACGCCTTTGGATGAGGCCCAGGCTTTCATGGCTTCGACGCCCTCTTTGGCCACTTCCCCCGCGTCGCAGCTCTCCTGGTGGAAGATCAATTTGCCGGACTGCAGTTTTGAGAAGTCCAGTATGTCCGTTATTATGGAATTGAGGCGCTCGGTGTTGCGTATGGCAGTGTTAAGTATGCCGCGCGAAGAGTCTCCCTTGGCGAAGTCGCGGCTCATTATTTCAAGGGCGGCCTTTATAGAAGTGAGCGGCGAGCGCAGTTCATGGGTCATGGTGGCGATGAAGTCCTGCTGCAGTTTCTCCACCTGTTTCAGTTTGGCGGCGTCCGTGGGGATGGACACGGAGCCGACTATTTTGCCGTCCTCGTTCTGGATTATGGTGGTGGCTTTCTTTACGGTCTCGGCCAATCCCGCCGGTCCGGTCTTTAAGACTTCCGTGGAGATGTCGGCCTTGTTCTCCGGCTTTATTTCCTTGGCCAGCGATACCACCTGGTTCTCTATCTGCGAAAGGTCCACGATCTTCTTGCCGGAGAGCTCCGCCAGCGGGCGGCCGGACATGGCCTCGGCGTGCGGGTTCATCATTATAATCTTGCCGTCTTTGTCCACCACCACCACGCCGTCGGCCATGCTGGTCATGACGGATTCGGCGCGCACCATGTCGTTCTCTACTTTCTTCTTTTCCCGGTGCACCTCTACGAGGGCCCTTTTCACCTCTGCCACCATCTCCTCTTTGAACTTGGCGGTTAGCATCTCCACTATGCGCCGCTGCTCGGCCGCGTCTAGGGTGGCCCGGCCGACCACGGTGGAGAGGGCCGTTTCCAGGCCCTGTCCGGTGATCAGGTCGGTGACCTTTTCGGCCGGCGCCCGCTGCGCGCTGACGGCGGCGTCGTTTCCGTCGCCCGCGCTTGCGCCGGCGGCCGGGGCGGCCACGCTGGCCCCCGGCGTCTGGCCCGCGTCCACTTTAGCGTAAACCGACTCGTTAAGGGTTATCCTCTCCACGCCACGCTCTTTAAGAAAGTCTTTGGCCTCGCCCTTGAAGGCCTGCACCTGACAGAGGGCCAGCAGGTCGTCGCCGGTGGCGCCGGGCAAAAAGGTTATGGTCTGCAGGCGGAATTTGGAGTAGAGGTTCTTCAGGGAATTGGGCAGCTTGTCCGCGGCCACCAGCGGCACGCCGTTTACCAGCAGTTCGTCTTTATCGATGGTGATAGAAAACTCCGCGCCGCCCAGCGCGCCGGAGATCTGCGCCAGCAGGGCCTGGCCTTCCTCCAGCGCCAGCTTCACCTGGGGATGGTCCGGCTTATAGAGATTGATCTGCACCAGCGCGCGGGTGAAGATCTTGAGAAAACTGAACCAGAGCAGTTTGGGGTCGGTCGTTTCGGTCATAGGCGGAAAATATTCCTTCCCTTGAGGCCTTTGGTGGCGTTCCTGGTGTCGAAGACAAGGCGGGCGTCTTTCGCTATTTTGCGGTAATCTATGCAGGCGTGCGGCGTCACTATCATCACGCAGTCGTAAGTCTTAAGCTTCTTCAGGGCGTCTTTTTTCGAGCGGCGGGGCTCGCCGTCCAGCTCTATCGCGGGGACATAAGGGTCGTAGTAATCGGCCTTGGCGCCGGTTTTATCCAGCAGGGTCAGCACGTCGTGGGCGGGGGACTCCCTGTGGTCGGAGATGTCGGGCTTGTAGGCCATGCCTATCATCAGTATTTTGGAGCGGCTCAGGGCCTTGCCGCGGGTGTTGAGGATCTCACCCAGGCGGGCCACCACGTGGTCCGGCATGGCGGAGTTTATGGCGCCGGCAAGTTCTATGAAGCGCGGCTCGAAGTTCAGCGTCTTCATCTTCCAGCCCAGGTAATGCGGGTCCAGCGGTATGCAGTGGCCGCCTATGCCGGGGCCGGGGTAGAAGGGCATGAAACCGAAGGGCTTTGAGGCCGCGGCGTTTATGACCTCCCAGACGTCCAGGCCCAGCTTGTTGCACATCAGCGCCATCTCGTTTATCATGGCTATGTTGACGGCGCGGAAGGTGTTCTCCAGCAGTTTCACCAGTTCGGCCGCTTCGGTGCTGGAGACCTTGAGCACGCGGTCGATCACCGCGGCGTAGAGGTCGCCGGCGAGCTCGGTGCAGACGGGCGTCAGGCCGCCCACCACTTTAGGAGTGTTCTTTACGCCGTATTTTACGTTGCCGGGGTCCACGCGTTCGGGCGAGAAGGCCAGGTAGAAATCTTTGCCCGCCTTAAGGCCGCCGGCCTCCAGCATGGGCTTTACCAGTTCTTTGGTGGTGCCGGGGTAGGTGGTGCTTTCCAATATTATTATCTGGCCGCGCTTCAGGTACTTGCGGGTCTCCTGCACGGAGGCCACTATGTAGGAAACGTCAGGGTCCTTGCTCTTGCGCAGGGGGGTGGGCACGCAGATTATTACGGCGTCCTGGCGTTTTAGGAGGGAGAAATCCAGCGTGGCGGCGAGCAGGCCCTTTTTTACCAGGGCGGCCACTTCCGAGGAGGGGACGTCGGGAATATATGACTGGCCGGCCTTTATGTCACGGACTTTCTGCGCGTCCACCTCGAAGCCGGTTACGGCAAAGCCGCCCTTGGCGAATTCCGCCGCCAGGGGCAGGCCCACGTAGCCCATGCCGACTATGCCGATCTTGGCTTTCCTGTCACTGATGAGTTTTTTAATTTTTTCCATGATATGTCTTTTCCCCGTTAAATTCATCTGAAATTATACTAAAAAACTTGATTTTGGGAACCCCGCTTTCCAATCTAGTGGATATATTAATATAATTGTATATATATGGAGTGGATTTTACAGATTCCTGTGCTATTCTTTTCGGTCATTTTCCACGAATTCGCCCACGGCTTCATGGCCTACAGGCGCGGGGACGATACCGCTTACCTTTCCGGTCGGCTTTCTTTCAACCCGCTGCCGCATATAGACCCGGTGGGCACGGTACTGGTTCCGATCGCCTGCACCCTGATGCACCTGCCGGCCATCGGCTGGGCCAAGCCGGTGCCTGTAAACCCGTACCGTCTCAATAACCCCCGCGCCGACATGGCTATGGTAGCCTTCAGCGGCCCGCTCTCAAACATATTTCTGGCTGTACTGGCGGCGGTGGCATTCAAGATCACGACACTGGGTTTCATAGGCGGGGACCTGGCACTGACGCTCCTTAGAACTTTCGGCTTCGCGGTAATAATAAACCTGGCGCTGGCCATGTTCAACCTGATCCCGGTTTACCCGCTGGACGGCAGCCAGATAGCCCTGGGCCTGCTTAAGGGCCGCTGGCTGGAGATGTACGAACGCCACCTGCCCTACGGAGTTTATATAATACTTGGCCTGGTGATGACCGGGCTGATCAAGTATATAGTGCTGCCGCCGCTGGGGTTCGCGCTTATGCTGTTGTCTTATCTGGGCATCTATTTAGGCTGAAATATGGAAAACAACGATAAACCCGTGGTAGTTTCCGGCAACCGGCCCACCGGCCGCCTGCACCTGGGCAATTACTGGGGCACCCTTAAGAACTGGGTGGAGCTGCAGGACAAATACATCTGCTATTTCTTTGTGGCGGACTGGCACGCGCTGACCACCGGCACGGACAAGAGCGAGAACATTGCCGCCAATACCCGCGAGATGGTGCTGGACTGGCTGGCGCTGGGGCTGGACCCGGCCAAGTGCGTCTTCTTCCGCCAGTCCGACGTGAAGGCCCACGCGGAGCTGTTCACGCTGCTGGGCATGGTGACACCCATAAGCTGGCTGCTCAGGAACCCCACTTTCAAAGAACAGCTGCAGGAGCTTTATAAGCAGAAGTATAAGGGCCAGGAAGACAAGATGAAGAAGGCCGAGGGCGTCACCAAGCAGCTGGCCGAGGCCCACGGCCACGACGCCGACGAAATGGCTCTGCATTCCGACATGGCCACGCTGGGCTTCCTGGGCTACCCGGTGCTGCAGGCCGCCGACATCCTGCTTTACGACGCCAGGTTCGTGCCCATAGGCAAGGACCAGCTGCCGCATTTGGAGCTTTCCCGCGAGATCGCCCGCCGCTTCAACCATGTGTTCGGCGCCCCCGTGTTCTGCGAGCCGGAGCCGCTGTTCACCAGCTCCCCGGTGGTGCCGGGCATAGATGGCAGGAAGATGAGCAAGTCCTACGGCAACACCATTGCGTTGGGTGAGGACGCCAAGAGTCTGGAAGGCAAGATAAAGAAGATGTACACCGACCCGCTCAAGATAAAGGTGGACGACAAGGGCCACCCCGAGGGCTGCGTGGTCTGCGCTTTTCATAAGCTTTACAACCCGGACTGGAAGATCCGCGAGGCCGAGTGCCGCGAAGGCCGCACCGGCTGCGGCGCCTGCAAGGGTCAGCTGATAGAGCTGATGGAAAAGGAAGTCGGCGCCTTCCGCGCGCGGCGCCAGGCTTTGGCCGCGTCCGTTAACGTGGAGGAAGTGCTGGCCGCGGGGGCCGGGAAAGCCGCGGCCGTGGCCGAGAAAAAGATGGTCGCCGCTTCCAAAGCGGCCGGACTTATATGAGCGCTATAGACATACATCTGGAAAATTTCGAGGGTCCCCTGGACCTGCTGATGCATTTGATCAAGAAGAATAATCTTGATATCTATGACATCCCCATATCGCAGATAACCTCCGAGTACCTGCAGTACCTGGAGGTCATGAAGAGCCTTAACCTGGAGGTGGCCGGCGAATTTCTGGTGATGGCCGCCACCCTGATGCAGGTGAAGGCCAAGATGCTGCTGCCCGCGCCAGAGCAGCCCGAGGGCGAGAACGGCCCCGACCCCAGGGGCGCCCTGGTGAGCATGCTGGAGGAATACCAGCGCTATAAAGAAGCGTCCAAGGATATGAATACGCGCTTCTCCAAATTCAAGGACGCGTTCTACCGCGGCTCGCCGGTGTTCACCAGCGAGGATAAATACCTGGACCTGGATTTCCACGCCCTGATGGACGCGGTCAAACGCGCTTTTGAGCGCGCCGAGCCCTCGGGCGAGGTGGAGGCCGACCAGTTCCCCATAGATTCGCGCGTGGCCAAGATACAGAAGATGCTGGAGGGGCGCGACTGGCTGCTGCTCGACGACGTGTTCGCCTCCGAGACCAAGCGCCTGGGCGTTATCACCTGTTTTATGGCCTTGCTGGAGCTGGTCAAGCAGCGCAAGATCATGGTTTCCCAGGACGACGCCTACTCCGAGGTGCGCATTTATCCCGCGCCCGTCGCCGCGGCGGAGCCCGCCGCCCCCGAAACCCCGGCCGCCGAAAGCGGGCCGGTCCCGCAGCCCGGCAGCTGACCGCAGTTTTACGATTTTATCATCCTTCGCCTACAAGAGGTACTATGGAAGACGCGGAACTTAAAAAAGTAATAGAAACCCTGCTTTTTATAACGGATGCCCCGTTGCCGGTAAGCCGTATAAGCCAGCTGTGCGAAATAAAGAACAAGGAGCGCCTGGAAGGCGTTCTTGCAGAGCTGCGCAAGAACTACGACGAGGAAGGCCGCACCCTGCAGGTGATGCAGGTGGCGGGCGGCTGGCAGCTGGCCACCAGGCCCGAGTACGGCCTGTGGGTGCGCAAGCTTTACCAGAATAAAATGACCGTGCGCCTGACGCAGGCGGCTCTGGAGACGCTCTGCATAATCTCCTACAAACAGCCGCTGACCCGCGCCGAGATAGAGGCCATACGCGGCGTGGAAGTGATAGGCCCGCTGGAAACCCTCACGCAGCGCAAACTGATCACCGTGGTGGGCCGCAGGGAGAGCATAGGCCGCCCCATACTTTACGGCACCACCAGCGAATTCCTGCGCCAGTTCGGGCTTAACTCGCTGGACGACCTGCCGAAACTCGACAGCTTCAGCATAGAGAACGCGGCCGCCGGCGCCCAGTCCACGGCGGTGGAGATCATAGAGCAGGATTCCATTCCCGAGCCCGTGGCCGAAGGCATGCCGCCGGCCGACCCCGCCCAGGCCGTTGATGAACAGCTCCCGGACGGGGAGCGCCAGGAATTAAGCCCGGAGGCCACGGCCGAAGATTTTCCGGCTGAGGAGCAACCGGCCCCCGAAGCCGCGGAGGCGGTGGAATTGATGGAGACCGCGCAATCCACGGAAGTTCCGGCGGACGAACCGGCAGCGGAGGCGGTGATCTCCGAGCAGTCCGGCGGCGAGTCGGAAGAGAAGCCCGTCTGACCGGCGGTTTTTCCGCAACCGTCATTAATTAAATGCCTGAAATCCGCAAAGACCCAGTTTTTGGCCGCTGGGTTATAATCGCATCGGAGCGCGGCCTGCGCCCCAACGAGTTCCGCCTCGGCTCCGGCCCGGAGGCCGGCGGCTATGCCTGCCCTTTCTGCGCCGGCAACGAGCGGCTTACCCCGCCGGAGATCTATTCCCTGCCCGGTGAAAAAGGCGGCTGGCGCCTGCGCGTGGTGCGCAATAAATACCCGGCCCTGGAAGACAGCGGTTCGGCAGAGAACCGCCGTTCCGGCATCTACGACAGTATGGACGGCATGGGCTTCCACGAGGTGGTCATAGAGGCCCCCGGGCACGGCGATCTGCTGGAGGCCATGCCGCCGGAGGCCGTGGCCGACGTGATCCGCACCTTCGTGCTGCGCGTCGGCGAAATAAAGAAAGACCCGCGCATAAAATACGTGATGATCTTCAAGAACCACGGCCGCAACGCCGGGGCGAGCCTGCTGCACCCGCATTCCCAGATCATAGCCATGCCTATGGCTCCGCTGCGCGTTATGCAGGAGATAGACGGGGCCGCCGATTACCACCGCGAGCGCGGTACCTGCGTGTTCTGCGATATAGTAAAGGAAGAAACGGATTTTAAGCGGCGCGTGGTGGCCGAGAACGCCGACTTCCTCGCCGTAACGCCCTACGCCAGCCGGTTCTCCTTCGAGACCTGGATCCTTCCCAAAAAACATGCCAGCCACTTTGAGGAAATGCCGGGAGAGCTGGCCGGAACGCTCGCCGGGGTGATCAAGACCGCGCTGAACAAGCTTTCGGCGTCGCTGCCGGACCTTTCCTATAACCTGATAGTGCACACCATGCCGGTGCAGGAACCGTCGGCGGGACATTATCACTGGCATATAGAGATCATGCCCAAGCTCAGTCACGTGGCCGGGTTCGAATGGGGCACCGGCTTCTATATAAACACCGTTTCCCCCGAGGACGCGGCCGATATGCTGAACGCCGGAGTGAAGTTCAAGATCTAGAGGAGAATTTATGAAGATCCTTATTGCCGCAAGCGAGGCGTTCCCTTTCTGCAAGACGGGCGGCCTGGCGGACGTCACCGGCGCGCTGGCGCAGGTGTTCTCCAGGACGGACGATGCCGAGGTGGTGCTTTTTCTGCCGCGCTACCGCAACGTGGGCGGGGGGGCTTTTTCCCCGAAGGCGGCCGGCGGCAGCTTCCTTATACCGGTGGGCAACCGGGTTGAAACCGCCACCATGAGCCGCGTGCAATGGGGCAAGGTGGCCGTTTATTTCATAGAGAACCCCAAGTTCTTTGACCGGCCCGGCATGTACCGCACGGCGGCGGGGGACTATGAGGACAACGACGAGCGCTTTATATTCTTTTCGCGCGCGGTGCTGGAGGGCGCCAAGTTCATCGGCTTCAAACCCGACGTGATCCACTGCCACGACTGGCAGACCGGCCTGGTGCCGGCCTACCTGCGCACGCTTTACCGTATCGATTCCTTCTTCGCCAAGACGGCCTCGGTCTTCACCATCCATAATATCGCCTACCAGGGGATGTTTCCCAAGGAGGCGCTGCTGAAGGCCGGCTTCTCCTGGCTGGATTTCACGCCGGAGCGCCTGGAGTTCTACGGCGGGATAAATTTCATGAAGTCGGCCCTGATCTTCGCCGACCTGGTCACCACGGTCAGCCCCACCTACGCCAGTGAGATCCAGTACCGGCCCGAGTTCGGACACGGGCTGGAGGGCGTGATGAAGCACCGCACCTCGGACCTCTTCGGCATCCTGAACGGGATAGACGAGGAGATCTGGGACCCGTCCACGGATACTTTCCTGGAACGCGGCTACGAGCTGAAGAGCTTCCAGCGCGGCAAGGCGGCGGCAAAGAAGGGGCTGCAGAAGGACCTGGGACTGGAGGAGAACAAGGACATTATCCTGGCCGGGGTGGTGAGCCGTCTGGACCGCCAGAAGGGTTTGGACGTGCTGTTAAAGGCGGCGCCCGATTTTCTGGATAAAATGCAGTTCGTGGTGCTGGGCGCCGGCGACCCGGGGCTGGCGGACGCCTTCGGCGCGCTGGCGGCGGCCGATCCCAAACGGGTGGCTTTCCGGACCGGCTTCGACGAGGCGCTGGCGCACAGGATCTACGGGGCTTCCGATATTTTCGTTATGCCGTCGCGGTTCGAGCCCTGCGGGCTCTCCCAGATGATAGCCATGCGCTACGGGGCGCTGCCGGTGGTGACGCGCACGGGCGGGCTGAAGGACACCGTCTTCTACAACGGCGAGCCCAAGGATTCCAACGGTTTCGCCATGGACAACGCGGACGAGGGGCAGCTCAGGTCCGTGCTGGGGCATATCGTATCGCTCTACGGCTGGCGCGAGAACTGGAACCTGATGGTGAAGAACGCCATGCGCGGCGACTACTCATGGGGCAAGTCGGCAGAGGCCTATATTAAACTCTTCAATATCGCCGCTCAGCGCCGCCAGCTGTAGCCGGCCTGGCCGGGCAGCGCTATCTCAATGTATAAACACGTCATACGTGCATTCTTCCTGCTGCTGGCCGCGCCTGTGGTTCGGGCGGGCGAGTGGGCGCCGCCTTCTATCTCCGCCTACGGGGTAGTAGAGGTCCCGGCGCCGCAGCCCGCGCTCGTTATCCCGGATTGCGCTTTTTCAGGGACTACGGATATAGAGGCTTTGATCGAGGGCGCGGTGAGGGCGTCCGTATCCTCGGTGGACGTGGCGGTTTACGGATTTACGCTGCCGCGGGTGGCGGACGCGCTGGTGGACGCCAGGAAGCGCGGGGTGGCGGTGCGCGTCATTATGAACGAGTCCCATGTTCTTACGCCGCGGGTCAGCGACCAGATACTGCAGATCATGGACGGCGGCGTGAACCTGCGCGCGCTGCGCGGAGCGGGCCGCTACGGCATAATGCACAACAAGATAGGCATATTCGACGGGAAACTCGTTATGGCCGGCTCTTTCAACTGGGCGGTCACCGCTAATACGGCCAACAGCGAGAACGCGGTCTTCAGCCGCGACGCGGCCATGGTGGCGGGTTACCGCAGATATTTCGACTGGATGTGGGGCTTTTCAAGGAGCGTCGCGGACGGCCCCGGCGCGCCGGTGGAAAACTACGGCCCGCCGCCCGAAGACCCTTTGCGCCCCGTAGTCTTCAACGGCCTGGCGCTGCCCGGTTATTCTTTTTCTCCCGGCGGCCGCACGGAGGCCGATATAGTAGACGCGGTGAACGCCGCCCGCGAGAGCGCCGACATCGCGGTATTCAGTTTTTATTCCCTGGATATAGCCGCCGCCGTGATCGACGCGCAGAAGCGCGGGGTAAAGGTGCGCGTGGTGGTGGACAGGGTGCAGGCGAGCCAGTCCGAGGTGGGCAGGCTGCTCTACGACAACGGCGTCCCTTTCCGCTGGAGCCAGGGCTTCTCCGGCAAGGGCGTTATGCACAACAAGTTCGCTGTGCTGGACGGCAAACTGCTGATGACCGGTTCCTTCAACTGGTCCGCCAACGCCCGGGACAATAATTTCGAGAACATGTTCTATACGGACAGCCCGGCCTACACGGCGCCCTTCGCCGCCCAGTTCGAGGATATATTCTCAAAAGCCTACGCCCCGTCCCCGCAGGAAATGGCCCAAGCCGCCCGCTCCGTCCCGGCCGAATAGGGGAAGGGGGACGGGACGCTGCTTCCTAACTTCCTAATTATTGCTTCTGGTAGCAGGGCGCCCGCGGGGCGCGGCATCTCCGGGCGGGCCTGGAATAATGTAAAGTATTTATCAGTTGTGCCGGGAGGGCCACGGGTAAAAAGGGTTATGAATCATAAATATCTGTTCCCAGCCATGGCAGCGTCCTTGTTCTGCGCCTGTGTGCTGCCGGGCCGCAAGGTGCAGACGCGCCCGGCCCCGGCCGTAAAAGAGGAGGCCGCAATGCTTTCCCCTGCTGACGCGCAAAAAATCGAGGGGATCTATTACAAGGCGGTGGGCGCCTACAGCAACAACGACCTGTCCGCGGCCCTGGAATATTTAAACGAGATCTCCGCCATATCCGTATTTTATCGTCCGGCCGAGGAGCTGAGGGAAAAGATCAGGCGTGTCTACGGGGACGGGCCCGCACCCGGGCGGTAAAACCAATGAAGGTCAACAGGCTCAGGGAAATAGCCATAAATGTTTCCCTCGTCATTTCCGCGCTGGCATTCCTGCTTATATTGGGGGCGGCCGGCCTGATCTACGAGGATGCCAGGAATTCGGTCTTCGACGATATGCGGCTCCGCACGGAAATATTCTCGCGCAGGGCCGGTACGGCCATGTTCCCTAAAGAGGACCTGTTCTCTCTCCATTTCCTCGTAAACACCATGGGGCTTGATAAGGTCATTAAATACGGCATGGTGGCTGATAACGCGGGCAGGATACGCTCCCACTCCGACGCCGACAAGATAGGCGGGATCGATTCAAGCCGCGAGGGAAGCGCCGCGAGGAACTCAAAGCTTCCGCTGACGCAGGTCTTTAAGGGCGCCGACGGTCTGAAGTATTTCTATTTTTCCGAGCCTGTGATCGTGGGGGCCAGGCGGCTCGGCACCGTAGCCGTGGCGGTTAACAGCGATACGCTTAAGTACCGCCTGGCGGACACCACGTATAAACTGTTGTTTATCTTCGTGGCGGCGCTTGGGGCCCTTGGCCTGCTGCTGGCGCTGCGGGCGCTGTTCCGCAGGGAACAGGAATTCTCGGCGCTAAGATCGGCCATGGTTCACACCGTAAGCCATGAATTCAATAACGCGCTTACGGTCATAGACGCCGCCATCTTCATGCTGGAGGAATCGGAACCCGCGAACAGCGACGCTTCGCGCGAAGCCCTGTACCGGACGCTCGACTACGAGCGCAAATCTCTGAAGAGCTTCGTGAAAAACATATTGAACGAAGCCAGGATGGAGGCCGGAAAGTTTAAGATCGATATGCGGCCGCTGGCGCTGTGCGACCTTGTGGCGTCAGCCGTGTCGGTCATGGAAGAGCTGATGCGCAGGAAAAAAGTCTCCTTTACGCTGGATATGACCAAGGAGCCTTTCGTTGTCAGCGCCGACCGGGTGGCCATGGCGCTGGTGCTCTCCAACCTGGTGGGCAACGCGGTAAAATACACTCCGGAAAACGGACGGATAACGGTCAGGCTGGCGGCTGAAAAAGCCGGCAGCATAACTTTTAATATAGAGAATACCGGCCGGGGTATCGCGGCCGCCGACATAGAGAAGATAAAGACCGGATTTTTCAGGACCGGGGAAGGCCAGGCCGCTTCCGAGGGGTTCGGGCTGGGGCTTAAGATCTGCAACGACATGCTGCTGCTGCACGGCAGTTCGCTCGAAGTTAAAAGCGAGTTAGGCAAGAACGCCTGTTTCAGTTTCTCCCTGCCGGTCGAGGCGGGCGACGGAGGCCAGGCGCCGGGTTCCGCTAACCGCCTGTCTTCTTTTACAAGCTAGTGCGCTGGCGCGGCGGATAGCAGTTTTTTGTATTTTTTGAAATTCGCGCGGACCCTGACCACGTACTCCTGGGTTTCTTTGAACGGGGGCACGCCGTGGTATTTTTTTACGTTGCCCGGCCCCGCGTTATAGGCGGCGATGGTGTTTATCACTTCGGCGCTGTTTATGTCTTCGGCGGAGAGGTTCGCTAGATCTTTCTTGCGGCCGAATTCGGCCCACAGGTCTTTTATGAACTGGGTGCCGTATTTTACGCTGACCTTCGGGATAAAGAGTTTCTGCGGGTCTTTCAGCCCCATGATCCTGGCGGTGGCCGGCATCATCTGCATCAGGCCCAGAGCCCCGGCGCCGCTGCGCGCCTTGGGGTTAAAGCGGGATTCCTGCTGGATGACGGCCAGGACCAGGGCGGGGTCCACGCCTTTGGCTTTAGAGGTCTTCAGCACTAAATTTAAATAAGGGATAGCCGACGCCGCGGCGCGGAGATCCTTGTCGTCCAGCCGGGACAGGTCGAAATACTGCGCGGCCGGGTCCGCTTCGGCGGGTTCCCTCACCATGAAAGCCAGCTCATCGGGCAATGTGTCTAAGGATATGGAGAGGGGCTCATCGGCTTCGATGTCTTCCGCTGCCGGCGGCGGCACAGGGAGATAAGACGCATTCCCATCGCCCGCGCCATCCATAGAGGCCAATTGGGAAAGGGCTGATGTTTCGGCCGGCGCAGCGGAAAGGACCCGGGCTCCGGCCGCTACGGACAAAAGAAGAAAAGCGCAGGCGGTTGATCTCATAGCTCATATTATGGCGCGCGGGAACTCCGCGCGCAAGAACTAAAAGACCTATCCACCCTGCCCTTTCGGCCCAGACTGAATTATTTCCGGGGTTTAATGACCCTCTACGTGGATGATCGGTTTGTCTGTGATCGGCTCGCCGCGGAGTTCCTTGCCCAGGAAACTGTGCCGGCGGCTGTAGGTAAAGTAGATCACCAGGCCGAGCGCCAGCCAGGCGAAGAGCCGCCACCAGTTGGCCGCCGGCAGCGAGGTCATGAGCAGGATGCAGCTGCCGATGCCGAGCAGGGGGACTACCGGCACCCATGGGCAGCGGAAGGGGCGTTCTATATGCGGGTCAATTTTCCTCATTATAAGCACCGCGCCGCAAACCATCACGAAGGCGAACAAGGTGCCGATATTCGTCAGGTGCAGCAGGGCGTCTATGGGCAGCAGGCCGGCCAGGACGGAGACGAATACGCCTATGGCCATGGTGCTTTTCCAGGGCGTGCGGTATTTCGGGTGAACGTCGGCGAAGAATTTAGCCGGGATAAGCCCGTCGCGCGCCATCGCCAGGAAGACGCGGGGGCCGCTGAGCATCATCACCAGTAGCACGGAGGTGATGCCTGCCACGCCGGCCGCCGCTATGATGAACTCGGCCCAGGGCAGGCCGGCCTGCCTGAACGCGTCCGCCACGGCCGCGTCCCGGCTTAGCTGGGCGTACGGGACCATGCCGGTCAGCACGGCGACCACGGCGATATAAAGCACCGTGCAGATAAGGAGCGAAGCGATTATCCCTATGGGGATGTCCCGCTTGGGGTTGATGGCCTCTTCGGCGTGGGTGGAGACCGAGTCGAAGCCGATATAAGCGAAGAAGATTATGGCCGAACCGGCTATCATCCCCACCGGATCGCCGCCGGCATTGGTTCCCCCGAACATCGGTATCCCGAAAAAGCTCAGCCCGGTCCAGCCGAAAGGCGCGAACGGGATATAGTTGGAGGGGTTGATAAAGAAAACCCCGACGAATATAACAAAGAGCACCGCCGCCACTTTCAGGAAGACCATGGCGGCGTTGAACCTGGCGCTTTCGCGTATGCCTTTTATCAGGATAAGCGTGACCACCAGCACTATGCAGATGGCCGGCAGGTTGACCCAGGAATTGGTGGCCAGGAAATGGCCGTTCTCGTAAGTGTAATGCGCTTTCTGGAGATATTCCGGCAGGGCCAGCCCCAGTTTACCCAGCACGCTCTGGAAATAGCCGGACCAGCCGTTGGCCACCGTGGCCGAGCCCACCGCGTATTCAAGAACGAGGTCCCAGCCTATGATCCAGGCGAAGAGTTCGCCCATGGTGGTATAGGCGTAGGTATAGGCGGAGCCGGCCACCGGGGCCATCGAGGCGAATTCGGCGTAGCACAGGGCCGCGAATATGCAGGTGACGCCGGCCAGCGCGTAGGAGACCATCAGCGCGGGACCGGCGACGCCTTTGGCCGCCGCTCCGGTGGCCACAAAAATGCCGGCGCCGATGATGGCGCCTACTCCGAGCGAGGTCAGCGTGACCGGGCCGAGCACCCTGCGCAGGCGGTTGTCGTCCTTCATTTCTTCAAGAAGTCTTTTAAGGGATTTTTTGGCGAAGATATGCTTCATCGGTATGGCGTCTCCTTGATCAACAATGTCCCAATTATATCGTTTTTCCCGGGCAAATAAAAAAGGGAGGCTTTCGCTTCCCTTTTTATTTGTGGCCGCGGCCCTCAGGCTTAGGCTTGCGGGGCTTCGCCGCCCATGTACTTTTTCCGGAACCAGATCTCCAGGTCGTCGAACAGGGAGTAGGTGACGGGTGTCATCAGCAGGGTGATCAGGAGCGACAGCGACTGGCCGCCTATGATGACCAGCGCCATGGTGCGGCGCGTGCCAGAGCCCGCGCCGGTGCCCAGCGCCGTCGGTATCATGCCGGCTATCAGCGTCAGCGTGGTCATCAGGATGGGGCGCAGCCGGGTCCTGTTGGCCTCTATCATGGCCTGGTGGCGCGGCAGGCCTTTGGCCCGCAGGGTATTGGTATAGTCCACCTGCAGGATGGAGTTCTTGGTGACGATGCCGAAAAGCATGAACATGCCCATAATGGAGAACAGCGTCAGGTTCTGGCCCGTCAGGAACAGCGAGATGATAGCGAAGGGGATGGTCAGCGGCAGCACTATCATGATGGAGACGGGGTAGACGAAGCTCTCGAACTGGCTGGCCAGCACGATGTAGATGAAGATGAAGGCCAGCGCGAAGGCTATGCCGAACTCTTTCAACATCTTGCCGAGTTCCTTGGCCCGGCCGTATATGCCGGCCCTGTACTCCGGGGGGACGTTCAGTTCTTTAAAGGCCTTGTCCGCCTCGGCTATCAGCCTGTTGACGGGGATGCCGTCGACGTTGGCCTTCACCTGTACGTTGCGCTGGCGGTTGTAGCGGGCTATCTGGGTGGGGCCCACCCCCTCCACCACCCGCGCCACGCTGTCGAGCCGCGCCACGCGGCCTGTGCCGGCGGGCACCATCAGCGCCTCTATCGCCTCTTTGCGGTCGCGGAACGTTTCCTCGGCGCGCAGGCGCACCTGGTAGAGCTCGTCGCCGTCCTTGAACTTGGTGATGTCCTCTTCGCCGCCCACCAGCGTCCTGAGCGAGGTGGCGATATCCTCCACCTTCACGCCCAGGTCGTGCGCGCGGCTGCGGTCTATCTCCACGCGGTACTCCGGCTTGGCGTAGGAGAAGCTGGTATCGACGTCCACCGCGCCTTTTACCCCGCGCAGCTTCTCGGCCACGGCCGAGGAATATTCCTGCAGCTTGTTCAGGTCCGGGCCCGAGATGTTGTACATCAGTTCGGCGTCGCCGCCGCCGAAGCCGCCGGCGGGCATTACCGCCACGCGCAGGCCCTTGTACTTGGCCATCATTTCGCGGGAGGCCAGCATGAGTTTCTGCATCGGGAGGTCCCTGTCCTTCAGGTCGTCGAGCTCAACCAGCACGTAGCCCTCGTTGGGGGCCGAGCCGCCGAAGTGGCCGCCGGTGCCGGTGCCAATGGAGGACAGAATGTTCTTTACGTGGGGGAGCTGGCGCGTCTCGGTCTCCACCTGGGCGAACAGTTCCTTCATTTTTCCCAGGCTGGTGCCTTCGGGCGCGGTGATGTTTATCTGGTACAGGCTGGTGTCGTCGGCGGGCATGAAGTCCTTGCCGAGGAACATGAACAGCGGCACCATGGAGACCATGATGAGCGCCGCGTACGCCACCATGCGTTTGCGGCGGGCGAGGGCCCACTCCAGCATGGTGATGTAGCGCGATGACAGCCATTCGTTGATATGGTCGGTGAACCTCTCCAGCCGGGTCTTGGCGCCCGGCCTGATCTTCAGGAACAGCGCGCAGAGCATGGGGGTGAGCGTCAGCGCCACAAAGACGCTCAGGCCCACGGCGAAGGCTATGGTGAGGCCGTAGCTTTTGAGGAAGCGGCCTATGATGCCGCCCATATAGGCCAACGGGATGAATATGACCAGCAGGGCCGCCGACATGGCAACCACGGCGAAGCCGATCTCGCGCGAGCCGTCCAGGGCGGCCTTAAGCGGGCTCATCTTATGCTCTTCCATGTGGCGGTAGATGTTCTCCAGCATGACGATGGCGTCGTCGACCACTATGCCCACGGCTATGGTCAGGCCCAGCAGCGTCATGGTGTTCAGCGTGAAGCCGGCCGCCTGCATGAAGATCAGCGTGCCGATGAGCGAGGTGGGGATGGCCAGCGACGAGATGATGGTGGAGCGGAAATCGCCCAGGAAGAGCAGCACCATCAGGGCGGCGAACACGGCGCCCAGCACCAGGTGCTCGGTGACGGTGTTGACCGAGCTCTTTATGAACACGGACTGGTCGCCGACGATAGTGGTCTCCACTCCGGGGGGAAGGGCGCCCTTTAGCTCGTCCATGCGTTCTTTTATGTTCTTTACCACGGCCACGGTGTTGGTGCCGGACTGCTTTTTTATCACCAGCGTAACCGAGGGCCGGCCGTTATAGAAGGAGGACGTGGTCATGCGGGCCCCGGTGTCCACCACGCGGCCGATGTCGGAGACCCGGACCTGGGTGCCGTTTATGGAGGCGACGACGATGTCGTTGAAATCCTTAACGTCCTTGATGCGGCCCAGCGTGCGCAGCACGAATTCCTTATCCTTCTGCTCCACCTTGCCGCCCGGGATCTCTATGTTCTGCTGGGTGATGGCGTCCTTCACGGCCCGGATGGACAGGTTCAGCGCCGAGAGCTTCAGCGGGTTGACGATCAGGTGGATCTCGCGCTCGCGGCCGCCCACTATATCTATGGCGCCCACCCCGCTTACGGTCTCTATGTTCTCCTTGATGTTCTTCCTGGAGATATGGGTCAGGTCTATAAGGTCGCGGTTGCCGTAGACCACTACGTTGAGCACCGCGCTGGCGCCGATGTCGAGCTTGCCTATCACCGGCTGGTTGGTGCCCAGCGGCAGCTGGCTCAGGACGGAGTTCACCTTGTCGCGCACTTCCTGCGCGGCCACGTCCCCGTTCTTTTCAAGGACGAACTTGATCATGACCAGGGACATACCCTCGTAGCTGGTGGAGTTGATATCCTCTATGCCGGAGATGGTGTTCACCGCCTCTTCTATCGGCTTGGTGACGGAGGACTCGATCTCCTCGGGGCCGGCGCCGCGCAGGGTGGTCTGGATCATCACGTAAGGGAATTCCACGTTGGGCATCAGGTCTATGCCCAGGCGCAGGTAGGCGAAGGCGCCCAGCACCACTATGGTGAGTATCATCATGGTGGTAAAGATGGGCTTGCTGACCGAAATATCGGTGATTTTCATAGGCTTGGCCCCGGCGGCTTAATTCTGCACCTTTATCTTGCTGCCGTCCTTCAGGCCGTAGAGGCCGAAGGTCACCACGTCGGCGCCCTCGCGCACGCCGCTGATCTGCGTGAACTCGCTGGTCCTTATGCCGGTCTTAACCGGCACGCGCGCGGCCAGGCCGCCGGCGGCCGGCACGAATACGAACTCCCCGCCGTCCTGGGAGACCACCGCCCCGGCCGGCACGGACAGCGCCGCCCCGCGCGAGGCCACTATAAGGCGCACCTCGGCGAACATGCCGGACTTCAGGCGGGCGTCGGAGTTGTCCACCAGCACTTCCACTACGGTGTTGCGGGAGCGGGAATCCACCACCGGGCTGACCCGGTAGACCTTGCCGCCGAAAGTCCTGTCGGGGAAAGCGTCCACTTTTATCGCGGCGGCCTGGTCCCTGAAGACCTTGCCTATATATTTCTCGGGCACGTCCACGGCTACGCGCACCTGGCTCTGGTTCACCACCAGGGCTATGGGCGTCTGGGGCGTCACGTTGGCGCCGCTGTCCTGGTAAACGCGGCCCACTACGCCGCTCAGGGTGGAGGGCACCGGGGCCGGTTCGTAGACCACGCCCGGCTCGTCGCGCTCCACCAGGGCCACGGCCTCGTCCTTCTTCACCGGGTCGCCTTCCCTGAGGATATTGCGCAGCAGCTTGCCGGAGATGCGCGGGTAAAGGGTGGCTTCGTCCAGCGCCCTGACGGAGCCGGTCAGCAGTATATATTCCTGCAGGTTGCGGATGGCGGCTTTCTCGGTCTTCACCAGGAAGCGGTCCTTCTCCAGGCTATTGAGGGCCTCGACGGCCTTGTTCTTGCAGCCGGCCGCCAGCGCCGCGGCGGCGAGACTTAAAATTATCAGGTTGAGTTTTATATTTTTCATATTTTCCTTAAAGTCCCCTTATTCGCCAAGGGCCCATTTCAGCTGCGCGTCCGCCGAGCAGGCGTCGTGCTGGGCCTGGTTGTAAAGCGTCTGGGCCCGGTTCAGCGCCAGGGTGGCGTCGTTGAGGTCGAGCTGGCCGGAGAGGCCGTTGCGGAACCGCACCTCGGTGGCGGCGAGGGCCCTGCGGGCCTGTTCCACCGCCGTGCCCTGCGAATCAAGGCGCTCGGAGGCTTCTTTCATCGAGAGCCAGGCCTTCTTTACGTCTATCTTTATCTTGCGCTCCAGTTCGCGCAGGTTGGTGTCGGCAATGCCTTCTTGCAGCCTGGCCTGGCGCGTGCGGGAGCTTACCGCGCCGCCGGCGAAGATGGGCAGCGAAAGCCTTACCCCCGCCGTGGTGCTCCAGGTGCGGTCCGGACCCCGGGGGAAGCCGGATTCCCTGGAGCCGTAATATTGCCTGGAGGCGTAGGCGCTCAGGTAGGGGAAATGCCCGGCCCGTTCTATGCCGACCATCTCGTGGTACAGGTCGCGCTGGTAGCGCATGTTGCGGTAGTCAGGGCGCGCGGCCAGGGCCGCGGCGTACAGGCCGCCTATCTCGCCGGGAACGCGGCGCCCGCAGTTGAAGCCGTCGGTCAGGTCTATCTCCGCCTCCGGGTCCAGACCTATAAGGTTCTTAAGCTCTACGAGGCCTATCTCGTAGAGGTTCTGCGCCTGCGTCAGGGCGGGCTCCGTATTGGAGACCTCCACCTTCTGCCGCAGCATGGCCAGGTCGCTGGCGATGCCCTGTTTGTACTGGGCCTCTATGGTGGCCAGGTGCTGGCGCGCCAGGTCCAGCGACTCCTTCTGCACGCCGGCCATGGCGCGGGCCAGCAGCACCGAATAATAAACCTGCTTTACCGATCGGGCAACGGCTTTCTGCGCGGTCTTGAGCTGCTCGCCGCTGGCGTTGGAATAGATGGTGGCCATCTTTATGCCGGTGCTCACCTTGCCGCCGGCCCAGAGCATCTGGTTGACGTCCAGCGAGCCCGTATAAATGTTCGCGTCCTTGGCCCCGAGTATGTCGGCGTTGGGTTTGTCCAGATACCGGCTGTACTGAAGCGCCGCGCCTATCTGGGGGAACACGGAGCCCCAGTATTCGCGCACCTTTTCCTTATATATGCGGCGGGTTTCTTCCGCGGTGACCACGGAGGCGTTGTTCTTCAGGGCGGCGTTCACGGCCCCGTCCAGGGTCAGCGGCTGTGGCGCGGCCGCGGCCAGGATGGGGGTGAGCAGCAGTATCGCCAGAACGGATTTCATGTGCTTGGCCCCGGCCACTATCAGGCGGGCCAGGCGGCCGGGCAGCTTGCTGTCCAGGCTGGCCACGCCGTTCTCGCGGGCCTCTATCATGAAGTGGGTTATCACGGCGCTTATCATATGCAGGATATTGTCGGCCCCGTGGGGGGGAAGGGACTCTTTCGCCAGCATGGCTTTCAGGGTTTTGCGGTTGCGTTGTTTTAGTTCTCTCGCCATTTCGGCCAGCACGCCCTGTTCAGGGGAGGACATGATCTTCAGCGCGCATTTGGGCATATCGGGATAGCGTTTTATGAAGTCCAGGTGGTTGGAGAAGATCTTTTCCAATTTCTGCTCCAGCGTGAACCCCGGGTCCTCTATGGCGACGTTGAGCTCCTTGATATGCTTGGTCCCCTCGACGAAAGCGGCCTTTATAAGTTCGTCCTTATCTTTGAAGTAGTAATAGAGTACCGGCTTGGTAATGTTGAGTTTAGCCGATATCTCCCGCATGGAGACGGCGTCCGGGCCTCTTTCCGCCATCAGAATAGTGGTGGTCTGTAATATCCGCTGGCGGGTCCTGTCGCCTTTGGTCTCTTTTGGTGTTGTTCGTTTTTTCATATTAAAACTTACCTACCGGTAAATAAATTATAACAGCCCCGGCGGTCACTGTCAAGCGGCCGGGCCAAAGGGCCCAGGGGCGGGTAGGCCCTTTTTGCCGCGCGCTCTGGGTCCTATGCCCCTATTGTTCTTTCTTGAACAAATATAAACTAGTAGTGTAGTCGTCGCAGCACCCTTGTAATCCCCCGATCAGGCGGGGGAGAATCCACCGGCGGGCCTTAACCCGCTGTAACCAGGGGAAACGGAATGTAAATTTCGTTTCTCTTTTTTTGTGTGGATAAACGATAACAATGAAAAAAAACCTGATGATCACTTTCCTGGCGGCGGCCTGTTGTGCCGCGCCCTGCGCCGCCCAGGACAGCCTGCCGGTGGATCCCCGTATAATCGGGGGCGGGTCATTTTCAGACCCGGCTTTCCAGGATTTCATAGAAACTTCGGACGGTTATCTTAACTCCAAAAACACCATGAAGGTGGTTACGGACTTCAGCGGCTACCGCGACGCGCCCATCTCGGCCGTGCCCACCCTGAGGAACCCCGTCCCCGCAGTTAAGGCGGCCCCCGCCGTCCCTAAAAGGGAGATGCCCTTACTGCCGGCCGGCCATTACAAGGTGACTTTCGCCGGCGAGTCCGGTCCGGTCGGTTCTTTCGTGTGGCCGCTGGGCGGCGTTCCCGGAAAGTACGCCAGGGAATACGTTTTTATGAGCGTCACGCCGGCGGATAAGGACTACGCCAGACTGCTCGCCAGGCTGGAGGCCGAGGGCGGGTTCCGGTTCGTCGGCGAAAAAACCTTTTATTCGCGCAGCTCCCGCAGGACCGTGTTGCTGGGCTGGGCCCCGGCGGCCAACCTGGTAAAGATCTCTCGCGTGAAGGGCGTGCTGAAAGCCGCGACAGAGAAACAAAGCGCCGGCGTGCCCTTAAAGACTAAGGTCCGGTTCACCCTGAAAGTGCCCTACCAGAACCATCCTAATAAATTCGTGCCCGGTTTCATAAAAGGCCTTACCGACAGTCACGGCTTCGCGGCCGAGACCTGGTTCCGCCGCCCATGGAAAGGCGCCGATTCCAAGTTCAGCGTCTTCGACGTCACCGGCACCCTGCCGGTGGACATGATAGGCGAGCTCTCCCGCTCGCCGTTCGTCGCCTCCATAGAATTCCACGACGCCTCCCTGTAGAAATATCTATCAAAAGCGCAATATTCCCCCGGAATTCCGCCGTCGGATTTACCTGCCGCCGTATAAAAGTTATAATTCAGTTTTATGGACGAACACAGACATTCCAAGAACAACCATCACGCCCAAAAAGCCCGCAAGGGGTATAGGGTGGCCTTTCTGCTGGCTTTTTCGGCCGGGCTGCTGGCCGAGCTCCTCCTTTTTATGCACGCGCAGATGCGCGAGATCTCCATGCTGCTCAAAGATGATTTCCGCATTATAGTCGTGCGCGACGAGCGGTCCCGCGAGACGGACGAGGCCATAGGCGCCGCGCTGGCCGCCCTGAAAGGCACGCGGCAGGCGGTTTTTGTGGGCCGGCAGGAACGCCTGGCCAGGCTGAAGGCCGAGGAACCGGAGCTTGTGGCCTCGGTGCTGTCCCCCGGCTCCAACCCCATGCCGGATACCTGGGAGGTCGCCATAGGCGAGGAGGCACTGGGCGACCTGAACGCCTGGACCGACGCCGCCTGGCGCATAAGCGGCGTGGGCGACATCAAGTACAAGCCGCTGGAGGCTTACGCGGTGATGCATTCCCTTTTTTACGGGCATTTGATAACGCTGGGCCTGGCGCTGGCCTTCCTGGCTTTTATGGTGATGACGGCCATGGTGCTTACCCACGGGCATACCCCGGCGGCGCTGGCCGCTTCGCTCGTAGCTGACAAGATCTGGTTCCTGGCCGGCGGCGCGGGAGCCGCCGCCAGCGCCCTGGCCGCTTACGCGGTGGTCTACCCCGTCAAATACCTGAGCCCCGTCTGGGTATGGCCCAACCCGCTCTGGCAGGCGGCCGTGGCGGTGTCGGGGGCCCTGCTCGGCTGGACGCTTTGCCAATGGAAAAACGCCCGCTCCTGACGATTTTCACGCTTATTATGCTGCTCCCGGCCCTCGCCGGGGCGCAGGCCTCCGCCAATCCCCAAAAGAAGAGCCTGGAGGAGATAAACCGCCAGCTTGAGGATAAGAAAAGGGAATTGGACCTTTACCGGGCCGAGGAAGAACGCATAGTCACCGAAATAAGCGGCCTTAAAAAAGAGGAAAAACAGACCGCCTCCCGCCGGGCGGAACTGGAAGGTCAGCTGGAAAGGTCGCGCTCGCGCTCCGGGGACGCCAGGCAGAAGTACGATTCGCTCGAGAAAGCTAAAAAGGAGCTGGCCGGGGATATAACCGGCGAACTGGTGATGTTCTCGCTCCAGAAGGATTTTTATTACCCGTACTACGGCACGCGGGACATTTCCAAGGACATGCTGATGCGCTCGGCCATGATCAATAAGCGGGCGCTGCTGACGCGCATAAAAGGCGAGAGCGTCCGCGTCAACCGGGACCTCACCACGCTGCGGGCCGTGGGCGCGGAGCTTAAGTCGCGCCAGGAGCTGCTGCGCAAGCAGAGTTCGGCCCGCAAGAGCATGGTCAAGAGCAAGCAGGGCGAGCTGGAAAAAGCGCGCGAGCAGCAGGCCAAGCTGGCCCGGGAGCTCGAGAATTTACAGAACGCGGCCCTGGGGCTTACCCGCCTGGTCAAAAAACTGCAGAAGCAGGCTCCCTACCGCAGTAATGAAGTGGCCGGCGAGCTCTCCATAGCGCGCGGCTCCCTGGCTTGGCCAGCCGTCGGCAAGATCATAAGCCGCTTCGGCCGGGAGGACGTGCCGGGGCTTAAAACCTGGATAGTCCGGGAAGGCATACGCATAGCCACCGAGACCGACGCCCCCGTAACCGCCGCCCTGGACGGGAAGATCATATATGCCGGGCCTTTCCGCACCTACGGCAACGTGGTGATAGTCGACCATGAAAAAGGATTTTTCACCATCTACGGCCTCCTCAGCCGCATAGACGTGGCCAAAGGGCAGGCTGTGGGCGCCGCCGCCCAGCTGGGACTGGCCGGGGAAGATACCCAGGCCGTCAGTTCCGGCCGGCGCTCGGCCGGCAGCGCCGTCTATTTCGAGATACGTAAGGGCGACAGGGCCCTTGACCCCGTAAAGTGGCTCCGAAATTAGATATAATTCTTTATAAATAGTGTGACGGCGGGCGCTTACGGCTGCCGCCGCCGGTTTTATCGTTTTACGGGGTTTTTAAGGAGTTTTCCATGAAGAACGCACGCAAAATAGTGCTGGTCACCCTGTCGGCCCTGTTCATAGGCGCGGTATTCCCCTATGTCAACTTCGCCCTGGACCAGACCTACCAGCAGCTGAAGGTGATAGTGGACGTGCTGGAGCTGATAAAAGACAATTACGTGGAGCAGATAGACCCGCAGAAGCTGGTTTACGGCGCCGCCAAGGGCATGGTGGAGGAGCTGGACGATTTCTCGCAGTTCATGGAGCCGGACGTCTACGACCGGGTCAAGAGCGACACCGAGGGGGAGTTCGGCGGCATAGGAATAAGGGTGGACACCAAGGACGGCTGGCTTACCGTGGTAACGCCGCTGCCTAATACGCCCGCCTGGAGAGCGCAGATGCTGCCCGGGGACAAGATAATAAAGATCGAGGGCGAGTCCACCAAGGACCTCATCATCGACGAGGCTATAAAGAAACTGCGCGGCAAACCCGGCACGCAGGTGAAGATCACCACCGCCAGGGAGGCCGAGGACAAGAACGCCGAGTGGATCACCAGGGATATCACCATCACGCGCGAGCTGATAAAGAGCGAGAACGTCAAATGGCGCATGTTGGACGCCAAGACCGGCTACATAAAGATCGTGGAGTTCACAGGGCACGTCACCGAGAATTTCGACAAGGCCATGGCCGAACTGAAGGGCAAGGGGATGGAAGCTCTGGTGCTGGACCTGCGTTATAATCCCGGCGGCCTGCTCTCGGCGGCCGTGGACATCTCCAAGGTGTTCATGAACGGCGATAAGATGATAGTTTACACCAAGGGCCGCAAACCGGAGAACTACCAGGAATTCCGCGCCGGCGGCTCGGCGGCGTACGAGCGGCTGCCGCTGGTGATCCTGATGAACCGCTATTCCGCCTCCGCCAGCGAGATCGTGGCGGGCGCCATGCAGGACAATAAGCGCGCCGTGATCATAGGGGAGCGCTCCTTCGGCAAGGCCAGCGTACAGAGCATGATCCCGCTCTCCGACAAATCCGCCCTGCGCCTGACCATAGCCAAGTATTACACGCCTAACGGCAAGTCCATACAGCACGACGCCAAGAACGAGACCGGCGGTATAACCCCGGACATAGCCGTGAAGGTGTCGCTGGAAACCGAAAAGAAGCTGCTGCAGCAGGGCGAAGAACTTTATTTCCCGGGCAAGGACGTAAAGCCGGGTAAGGACGCCAAGGATGAGAAGACCGTGAAGGACGACAAGGCCGGCAAGAAGAGCGACGCCGTGGCCGACGACGTGCTGGAGCGCGCCGTAGAGCTGCTGAAGGCCCGCGAAGTGCTGGGCAACCTGAAGCCGGGGAAATAAGGGGAAGCAGCGGCAGGCAGCGGGTGGAACACATCGCACACGGTACCGTAAATTTCTGTTCGCCGTGTCCCGCCCGCAGTATCCCGGCCGCCGCAGTTATGAAGATACTGGCTTTCGAGACTACCTGCGACGAGACCTCAGCCGCGGTGCTGGAGGGAAGAACGCTGCGCTCGAACGTCGTCTTTTCCCAGATAAAGCTTCACCGTAAATACAGCGGCGTGGTGCCGGAGCTGGCCAGCCGCGCTCATCTTGAAAAAATACCTTTCGTCCTGGGCGGGGCCCTCGGCGCGGCCCGCGCGCGCGTGCCGCTCAAGCCCGGCTCTTTCGACGCCGTGGCTTTTTCCCGCGGGCCGGGGCTGCCCGGAGCGCTGATGGTCGGGCGCGTGGCGGCCGAGGCGGCGGCGGAACTGGCCAGCGCGCCGCTTGTCGGCGTGAATCACCTGGAGGGCCACCTGCTGGCCTGCGAGTTCGAAAAAGGCCGCGTCGCCAGGCCGCTGGAGTTCCCGCTGCTGGCGCTTATCGTATCCGGCGGCCATACGGAGATCTGGCACGGCAGGGGTTACGGGGATTACCGGGTGCTGGGCCGCACCCGCGACGACGCCGCGGGCGAAGCTTTCGACAAGGTGGCCAAGCTCCTCGGCCTCCCTTACCCCGGGGGGCCGGCCGTGGAAAAAGAGGCCGCGCGCGCGCGGGGCAAGGTTCCCGCTTTCCCGCGGCCTTTCATGCAGGGGACCTGGGATTTCTCTTTCAGCGGGCTGAAGACCGCGGTCAGCTACCACCTGGCCAAAGAGCTGGGGCAGGATTTTTACAGGAGCGGCCGCCGCCTGCCGCCGCCCCAAAGGGCCCTGGTCTGCCGGGCCTTCCAGGATTCGGTTTGCGAGACCCTGGTGAAGAAGGCGGCCGACGCCGCCCGTTCACTGGGGCTTAAGCGCATTGCCGTCGGCGGCGGGGTTTCGGCCAACGGGGCCCTCAGGGCCGCATTTTCCCGGCTTGAAGGTTTAGAGGTGCGGTTCTCGGAAAAGGCCTACTGTTCCGACAATGCCGCCATGATAGCGCTTTGCGCGCTGCGGCGGCTGGAGGCGGGCCGGTATAAGAACAGCCTGCGGGTGGATCCCGGCTTGGGAACCCCCGGCTGGTAGGGGCGGACGTGCAATATTCGCGGTGGATACTTGATTTAACTGCATGAAAATCTGGCTTCTCTCGGACTACGACCACAGGAAGCACCTGGCTTTTAAGAGCATGCTGGCCAGGTTCAACTCGTCTTTTCCGGAGGCGGCCGCGGAATTTTCGGTGAAAAGCCGCAGCAGCATGTGGGAGAGCCTGTTCGCCCACCTGCGCGACCCCAAGCGCAACCCGCTCGCCGACATCATAGAGATCCCCCAGAATTGGACAGAACTCCTCTCGCGGCTGGGACTGCTGGCCGAGCTGTCTTCCAAAGTTGAAGCCCTGGCGCAGCGGCGCTATCCTGAATTCATACTTAAAGAACTTTGCCGCAACGAGGAAGTCCGGGCTTTTTCCGCGCCCTGGTGGCTGGAGGCCCCCGCCCTGTTCTACCGGCCTGCCGCGCTCGGCGCGGTGGCCGACCCGGAGGGCGACCTGGCTTCCTGGGAGGGTTTTCGCGCCGCGCTCGACCGGGTAGCGCCGCCGTCGCGCCGCCACGGAGCCCACGCCCTTTCCGTGCCCGGTTCGTCGGGCCCGGTTTCCGTGGCCGACGTGCTGCCCAGGATCTGGGGCCGCCGGGGCGGGCTTTTCTCCGACGACTTTAACAGGGCCACTTTCACCCGCGAGGAGACGGCCGGCGGCATAGAAGACTGGCTGGAGCTGGCGGTCAGCGGCAAGATAGAACTGTTCAGCCCGGACCGTTTCGAGAACGGCCCCCGGCCCGCCGAGGAGTGCGCTTTTATAATTTCATCGAGGAAGCTCGCCGGCCGTTCCGGGCTGAAAATGCTGCCTTACCCGGGCTACCCCTCCGGCGGCGGCCTGATGCTGGTGTATAACCTGGCCGTGTCGGCCTCCTGCCGGGACGCTTCCGGGGCGGCCGCGTTCGTCTCCTGGGCGCAGGAGCCGCGCAACCTGTCCGTTTTTGCCGAGAGTTTCGGCGTGTTCCCCTGCCTTAAGCCGGTTTTCGAGGAACAGCTGCGTTCGGAACGCGAGGCCGGCGTTTACAAGCGGCTTTTTTCGGCGCCGGAGCTTAAACCGAACATCATGGTCTATCCCACGGCCGAACTGCTGCTGGAGCGGTCGCTGTGGAACCTGTCGCTCAAGATCGCCCGCAAGGACTACGACAGGGAGGACCTGACCCGGGAGCTTATAATGGCGCAGGGAGAGGCCGACTATTTGCTGTCGCTGTATTAGAGAATCGGTCTGATCTGTTTTTAATCGGTGTAATCGTATCAAATGAAAAAGAACGGGAAGATAATTTCAGGCGTGGAAACCGGCCGCGCGTTCTATGACGGCCGCGACGCCTTTCTCAAAGCGGCCCTGGAGTCGGTTTCGGGGCAGTTCGCGCTGGACGCCGCCTCGCTCTACGAGTTCGACGAAAAGAACGGCCTGCTGCGCCTGCGGCACCGTTACGCCTCCGGGGTCTCCTTCGAGCACGAGGAGGACCTGCGGCCGGCTCCCGGCTCCCCGGCCGCCCGCGCCATGGAGACGCTAGGCGCAGTATCGGCCAAAAGCCACGGCGGCAGCTTCCTTTATTCGCCTTTCCGTTTCGAGTTCTGCGACCCCGCCGGCGGCAAAGGCGTCATCCCCTGTTTCGGCCTGGTGCGCCTGGAGCGTTCGGCGCGCAAGCGCGGTTTTACCGCCGCGGAGGCGGCCCGCGCCGACGCCTACCTTAAATCCTTTCTGCGCGATTACTACAAGGCGGAGTTCTTCTCGCTGCACCGCAAGTACGACAAGAACGTGGCGGCCATAACCGAACTGACGGAGGTGTTCGCCACGGCGCTGCGCGTGCGCGACAGCTTCCGGCACATACTGTCGGGCATACAGACCTATTTCGGCTTCGACCGCGTGCGCCTTTACCTGATAGACGAGCCCAACCGCAAGCTCAAAGGCGAGCTGTCCGTCGACATACGCGGGCAGATAAAGAGCATTTCCTACGAGGAAATACCGCTGGAACCGGGCGCGCACCGCTTCGCCGACATCGTGCTCGGCCGCAGCTCGGGCGCCTTCATGGAGCGCTACAAGGACTGCGTGCTTTATATGCCGCTTTCGGTGCAGGGCGTCACCATAGGCCTGCTGATAGTTGACAATCTCCTCAGCCAGCAGCGCATAGAGCCGGACGAGCTGGCCATGCTTAAGTCCTTCGGCGGCCAGATAGCGCTGGCCGTGGACAACTCGCGCCTGTTCGACAAGGTGGAGGAACTCTCCCTTTACGACGAGCTGACAAAGCTGCCGCTGCGCCGCTATTTCAACCAGCGCTTCCAGGAGGAGTTCTACCGCGCGGAGCGCTTCAAGCAGCCGCTCGCGCTGCTCTGGGCCGACATCGATTATTTCAAGGAGGTCAACGACACCTACGGCCACCAGATAGGCGACAAGGTCCTGAAGGAAGCCGGGCGCGTGATCCTTTCCAATCTGCGCAAGATAGACTTCCCGTGCCGCTACGGCGGCGACGAGATCATCATCCTGCTGCCGCAGGCGACCGGCGCCGAGGCCCTGCGCCTGGCCCAGCGCCTCAGCCAGGAACTGGCCGAGCTGCGCATCCCGGTGCCGTTCTCGAAGACCCGCGAGCTGCGTTTTACCATGAGCATAGGGATTTCCACTTTCCCCCAGGACGCGGCCACCCAGGACGCCATGCTGGAAAAGGCCGACGACGCCCTCTACTGGGTAAAGTCGCACGGCCGCGGCAAGATAGCGCTTTACTCCGACGTCGCCGAGGAAACTAAAAAGGCCCAAGCGGCCGAAGGGAAGAACAATGCTCCTGCGAAATAAACTCCGCGCTTTCGTCTGCCTGCTGTTCTGCGCCGCTCCGGCGGCGGCCGTCTTCGAGGACGTTCCGGCCGGCGCCAGGCAGCTCGGTTTCGGCGGCCAGGCGGCGGCCCTCGAAGATCCCGTATCATTATTCGCCAACCCGGCGCTGCCCGGCCTTTCCCGGAAGTTCGAAACAGGGGCGTCTTTCCTGGCCTCCCGCCTGACCACGCAGGGGCCGGCGGATTTCAGCGCGTACGGGGCCTGGGCGCTGATCCCCCGGATGGCTTACGGCAGGATGGGGACGCTTACCCTGGCCGGGACCCACCGCGATGATAAAGGGCTGGCCACCCAGAACACCATAGCTTTCGGCTGGGCTACCGCCAACCTGCTAAGGACCGACGCCGGGCTTTTCGATTTTGGCGCCAATTTCAAGGTGCTGCGGGCGGCGGCCGCGGGCGGGGACGCTCAGTCCGGTATCGGGCTGGACCTCGGCGCGGTTTTTCGCCCCGACGGCCGGCATACGGTCGGGTTCTCCATGCTTAATATCACCAATCCCTCTTTTAAACTAGGGACCATTAAGGACAACGCGCCTTTCGTGCTGCACGCCGGCGTTTCCGAAAAACGCGAGGATTACACCCTGTCGCTCGACCTGGCTAAACGCACGGCCTCGTCCGGTCAGAAAGGTAATTTCAGTGTGAACCCGGGTGTGGAGCACGTCTGGCGCACGGAGCGCGCGGGGCGTATTTTCTCGCGCGCCGGCCTGTTCCTGGCGGAGCGGGCCTCCGCGATGAGCGCCGGCCTCGGCTGGAAGCACATGGCTTCGGAGATCTCGTACGGCGTGGCGGTGCCGCTGACCGGCGCCATAATCCCGGCGCACTCCGTCACCCTGGCGCTGCGCTTCGGCGACCGCGACGTTGAGGGTGAGTACGAACGGATGATAAAGCAGGAGATCAAGTACCGCAAAGACCTGGTGGAGGCGCTGGACGAGTCCGCCAGGCGCGAGGGGCTGCTGAAAGAGGAGCTTTCTTCGATGAAGGCGGAGATAGATTCGCTGACCGTAAGGCTGAGGGATACACAAGCGCAGCGGGCCAGCGTGACGGACGAGAAGGAGCGCCTGGCCGCCGTGGTGAGGCGCCAGGCCGCGGCCGAGGCGGAGCTTAAGGCTTTGGCCGAGAAGCGCCGGGCGGACAAGTTCAACCAGCTCCGGTACGACTTCAGCAGCGACTGGCAGAGCTACCTGAAGCTGAAGGGCGGGGGGGCGCCGGCGGACGTGCTGCGCGGTTCCCTCCAGCGCGTTATCAGCCAATACCAGGATTCCGGCATAGATATCAGCCAGGCCACCATGGAATTACAAGGGTTGGTGAGGTAGGGCTCGTGCCTGCCTTGGTGACCGGAACGCAAAAACAGGGTCTCGCACACCGTGCTCGCCCTTCCCCGCCTCGCCCTCCGCGCTTACGTAAGCGTCGGGCTCCGGCAGGGTTTTGCTTATCCGGTCACCAAGGCAGGCAGAGCGTAAACGCGCCCTGTAACCTTTTGTTAACATTTAATTCACGGCCGGTTAATACCTCCCTGTTAAACTTTACCTAGCTGGGAGTTATGAAGTTAAGCGACTTCGTAACTTTCACATATTAAATTTATGGAAAGCAAAGACATAGACAGACATTTGAACGACCTCTGGAAGAAAGTCGCCGGCGCGGACTACGTGCCGGACGCTTCGCCGCTGCCGTCGGACATGCGCCAGGCCAACGTGGACACCATGCGCTTCCTGCGCGAGAATTTTTCAAAGGCCGAAAGCGACTGGAAGTCGCTGCTGGCCGCCAAAGACGCCCAACTGCGGGACCTGACCGCCCAGCTGGAAGAGACCAGGGCCCACCTGGGCGAGGTCAAACAGCATTACCAGGAAGCGCGTGAAAAAATATTGAACGAGGAAATGGCCGTCGCGCTGAACCTCGAGGACTCGAAAAGGCTGCTGGACACGCAGAAAAAGAACCACGGCCGCGAGATCACATTGCTTAAAGAGATATTGGAGCGCACCAAAGTGGAAATGGTGAGCCTGCAGGAGCGCATAGACGCGCTGCGGGTGGAGCGCGACGAGGCGCGTAAGCGCGGCGACGGCCTTGCGGTGGAAAAAGCGGGCCTGGCCGACGCGAAAGCCGGGCTTGAGGCCAGGATGGCCGATTCCAAAGAGGCGGTGGAGCGCACCCTGGCGGAGCTGCTCGGCGAGCGCAAAAGCCGCCGCGACGACCAGGTAAAGCTGAAGGACCAGGAAACGCTGATAAAAGATCTTACGGCCCGCCTTGATGGAGCGAAGGCCAATTGGGACGCGGAACGGACGCAGTGGCGCGAACTTTGGGACAGGGAGCGTTCGGTCTGGGAGACTCACAGGCAGGAATTCGCCGTGTGGGAAGAACGCCTGCGCTCCGAGCGCGAGGCCTGGACCATGAAAATGCGGGAGCAGGAATCCAAGGGCGTGGAGAACGCCGCCGGTCTCGCCAACGTCCTGAAAGAATCCAGCCAGTGGACGGAAAAGGTGACGCAGGTGCTCAAGCTTTACGCCCTTAAAGGCGTGGAATTGCCGGCCGTTTTCGTTTCGTCCGGGCCGGATAAGGCTTTTGCGCGCGCCCGCAGCAACGTTACGCGCGCGCTGGCGCTGGGTCTGGCCGCCCTGCTAGTCATGAGTGCTGGCGCCTGGCGGCTGCACGCCTGGCGGGCCAAGGCGCATTACAGGCTTTTAGCCAGCGCCCCCATAGACCTGCCGAACCCCTCCGGGCTGGCGGTCACCAGGGACGGCATCTGGCTGGCCGACTGGAACCGCGGCCTGGCTCTCAAGGACGCCAAGGATTTTGCGACGCTGCGCATATTGCCCGCCCCGGAGGGGCAGCCGCTGCGGCCCGGGGCGCTCGGCGCTTCCGGCGGCGGCCTCTGGACGCTGGACATGACGCAGCTGCGCTACGTCCTCCAGAGCTATAAGGACGGAAAGATAATGGAGACGGTCAGAACTCCCGGCCCCGCGCCGCAGGGCGCCGCCTGGGACGGCTACAACCTTTGGACTTTCGACGCCTCCTCCGGCCTCATCTATAAATACGCTCTCGACCCCAAGGCGGGCGCTTCGGCCACTTACCCTCTGGAAGGGGTAAAGAGCCTGGCCTGCATGCAGTGGGTCAACGGCCGGCTATGGACGCTGGACGGCAATAACATCCTGCGCCGCTACGCTTTCGGGGACGGGGCGTTCCGGCGGCTCTCCAGCCAGCCCTTCGGCAAGAACAAGGCCGCCGCTTTCTGGGTTGACGGAGCCTCATTGTGGACGGTGGAAAAAGCCGGTGAGGTCGCCGGCGGGTACGTGCTGAAGAGATACTCATTAAAGACTTATAATTAACATTGATTTGTTATGACCAAAATGGCAGAATTAAAAAGTGAATTTATATACGGGCGCCTGTCCGCCGAACCGGCGGGCGGCCTAGCCGGCCCCGCTTTGTTTTTGTGATCGACAGAGGAAGACTATGCGAAAAAAACTAATCTCGATTTTCGGCGCCTGGACGCTTATTTCCGGGCTGGCGGCAACGGCCTGCGCGCAGCAGCTCTATATAAGGGACATGCAGGCGCGTTATCCCACAGGCAAGTCGACCGATACCTATTGTGAAATGGGCTATAGTTATAGCGACAATAATGTTTCTTTTGTTACGCAGGTCAGCGGTAGCGGCGTCAATCCTTATGATTGGTCCGCCAAGATAGAAAGGGAGCAGCCCCGTATCGTGGGCGGCGTTAACGTTTATCCGGGCGGCTGTCTTAAGCTGTGCGCGGAAATAGTCTGCGTCAGCAGTACAGGGGCTTTCGGAGTGGATGAGCTGACTTTTGAAATTTTTAAGTTCGGCGCCGGTTCCAATCCGCTAGACCCAGCCTCCACCCCGCCGATAAGGACGATCTCCCTTTACAACGTGGGCACCTGCCCCGGCTCCTACCCCAACGAAGCGCTGGTGGGCAACTACTGCGCGGCGTTCGACGCCTCGTATAACCTGAACGGCATATTCGGCAAGACCAACGGCCAGTTCGGCTACCGGGCTAAAGTGAAAACCAACCAGGTCAGCCTGTCGGCCGGCAATATTTCAATAGAGCAGACGTCGGCCTACCCCGGCCAGAACCAGCTGCCTATACAGGTGGACGTAGTGAATGTTCACACGGTGCGGTCCAGCCCCACGGTGGTGGGGCGCATAACCGGCGTCTCGGCGCAGCCTTACAATATACTCTACAGGCTTTCAAAGGACGCCAGCGCCACCATAACTATTTTTTCGGCCGAAGACGACAATTTCGATACTCCGGTGCGGCACATAATGAACGACGTCCCAAGGGTCGGTGAGGGCACCCCCGACGGCACGCTGACCAACGGTGATTTCTGGGACGGGCGAAATAACACTGGCAACCTTATGCCGTCCGGGGTCTACGTGGCCTTTATTAACGCCAGGGCTTACGACTATTTCGGCCTGGACAACGCCTACGGCGCTACCACGTATATTTCCCTGGATCCGCTGCAGATAACGGATGTGGCGATAAAACCGTTGGGCGCTTCCGCTACCGATATGGCTACCATCAGCTATCTGCTGACCGAGGCGGCGACGGCCTATGTGGATATTTATCCGTCGGGCACGGTCTTTGACACCGTTAACACGAGTTCGGCGCCGCTTATCGGCGGCAAGAATCTTTGTGACGGAGGGGCGGACGACGTCTGTTTAAGGCATTTCTCCGAGCAGAAAGACCGGCGCACAACGGTAATCACATACTGGGACGGGCGGGATAAAGCCGGCCACCCGGTTTGCGACGGCAGTTATACGTACGCCATCTACGCGGCGCTGCCCTCGGCGGCGGCCTCCGGCGGCGCCGTATGGACCACAAAAACCATGGTGGGTACGGTGCCGGTGAATCGCGGCAACGTGGTGGCGCTGATGAGTTTTTCCGAAACCGTAATAGGCTCCTCGCCTTCCGTGGCCGGTCTCGACCCTTTCTATTTCCGCTATACGCCGTCGCGCGACGCCTACGTCAGCATGAATATCCGCGACATGAGTAATAATATAGTCCGCCATGTCACCACGCGGGAAGTGCGCTTCGCCAATTTCTCCAACAGGGAAATATGGGACGGGAAAAAAGACGACGGCACTTATGTCCCCAACGGTACTTACATGGCCGAGCTCGTCACCGAAGACCCTTTTCAGTGCTCCGCCCTCAAGACGTCCACGGTTACCGCGAGCCCCATCGGGGTGAGTATGTTCCGCATTGTGGACCTTAAGTCCACGCCGCTGCTGGGCGGAACTTCCGACGTGGCCACGATATCGTTCGAATTATCCCAGCCTATGTATATGGAGCTTAACGTCTACAAGACCTCGGTAACGGTGAACCCGTACCAGATCTGGACGCCGGGCTCCAACCCCAGCCTGGCCGGCCTGCCTGCCGACCCTGTCTATAACGTGCAGGGGCTGCGTCCGGGCCGCTACAAGATCACCGAGTACTGGGACGGCCGCGACAGTTCCGGCCTGCTGGTGCCGGACGGCCGCTACCCGTTCGTGCTGGTGGCCCACACCACCTCCCCGGTGGTCTCGGCGCAGACGATGTACGCCATAGACGAAGCCTACGGCTACGTGGACATCTCCCGCGGCCAGATAATTTTCACGTCGTTCAACGTTACGCCCAGCCTGCCTACGATGTACAACGCCTCGGACACTATAAAGCTGCCGCCTTACGAGGTCAGCTATTCCGTGACCAGGCAGTCCTCGGTCACCGTGCAGGTGCTGTCGCTGGAGATGCCCCCGCGCGTCATGGCCAACGTGATAGCGGGCCAGGTACGCGACGGCGATATCCTGTACAGCGACTTCTGGGACGGCAAGGACGACGCGGGCAATTTCGTCGACGGCGGGGCTTACAATGTGCGCGTCACCGCGCAGGATATCTCCTCGCAGATGGCCAGCCGCGCCACCGTGCAGCTGACCATAGACGTGTACCCCCTGCGCATTTACGACGTATCCATAACGCCGCTGACCATGGATTACCCCGCCATAGTTTCTTACCAGGTTTCCGAGCCTATGAAGGTGGTGACCAAGATCTTCAAGCCCGGTACCAGTTTCAGCGCCTACGGCGTGGCCTCGCCCCCGGAGAGCACCTCGCTGCTGAAGCGGATAATAGGCGTGCGCCCCGCGCGCACCAAAATAGAGGAATACTGGGACGGCACTGATATGACGCTGTCCAAAGTGCCCGACGGTAACTACGTCTTTAAGATCTACGCCTCCACCGTAACCGGGGCTATAAGCACGCTGGATGGCTCCGTGGCCACCGGCACGCTGCTGGCGGACGACATAGTGACCTCCAATATCCCGGTCATCAAGGGCGGCAGCGCCGACCTCTGCGGAGATTTCGAGCACGACACCTTCTTCGCCCCCAACCCGTACACGGGCGAGGCCGGCTGGTTCAGGATACCGCTGCTGATGAACGGCCGCGTGACGGTAAAAATATACAACCTGGCCGGGGACCTGGTCCATAAAAAGGATTACGGCGTGAGGGGCGCGGGCGACAATATAGACGGCGGCGGCAAGTGCGCCGTCAACCATACGGACCCGGCCTGCTGGCCCAAGGTGAACACCTACGGCAGGACGGTGGCCCCCGGCGTGTATTTCGCGGTGGTGCGCTTTGAGGCCACCGAGGGGACCAGGGACGTGTGCCAGGTGGTGAAGAAGATCCTGGCGCCGTAGGCGCGCGAGGGCGGTAAATTTATGAGAACTATGAAAAAGATCTTATTTCCGGCCGCGGCGGCGCTGCTGCTTTGCGGCGCGGCGCGGGCCGCTGACACGACGGTAGGCACGGAGGGCGCGGCCTTCATGAAGATCCCCACCGGCAGCCCCAGGGTGCAGGCCCTCGGCAACTGTGGCGTGTCGCTGGTGGAAGGCGGCGAGGCCCTGGGGATAAACCCGGCCGGCATCGCCACGGCGCAGATGCGCGAGTTCTCGTTCTCCTACCTGAGCTGGATACAGGATTACTCCGGGCAATACATGTCCTACGTGCACCCTATCGGGCAATCCGTGGTGGGCGTGAACCTGGCCTATTACGGCGTCAAGGACTTCGACGTGCGCGACGCGGACGGCAAGCCGCAGTACGGCGCCGACGTGAAAGTGCGCAACGGCTACGCCACGCTGGGCATCGCCAAGGGTTTTTTTCTGGAGAAGTTCCTGCTGGGCGCGAGCGTAAAGGAAGTGGTGGAGGATAACTATTCCACGGAGTACAAGAACCTGGTTTTCGATTTCGGGGCTATCCTGCGCGTCGGCCGCAAGCTCTCGCTCGGCTGGGCCGGGCAGAACTTCTCCGGCAAGGCGCACCAGGTGGTGAAGGTGCAGCGCCTGGGCGCCGCTTTCGCCTTCAACCCTTTCCTGACGCTGGCGCTCGAGCAGAAAACCTACACCGACCGCCAGGGCAGGCTTGGCGGCGGGGTCGAACTGAGCCTCCCCGAGGAACTGCTGCAGGTGGGACGCGTGGCGCTGCGGGCCGGCTATACCCCTGGCGACGACCTGGGCAAGAACACGGACGACAAGGCGCTGGACAGCCTGGGGATGACGGACACTTCCGGCTGGGCTTTCGGCGTGGGGCTTTACAGCGCCCAGGCGCTGGGTTACGGCATGGGCTTCGACTACACTTTTGTGCCTTTCGGCGCGCTGGGCAAGTCCAGCCAGCTGGCGCTTAAGTTCCAGTTCTAAAAGCCGCGGGCTTTAAAGGCTGAAGATGTTCTTTACGGTTAAAAAAGCGGTCGCAGGCGCCAAGCGCCGCCGCGGGCAGACGGCCATAGAGTATCTGCTGGTCACGATCTCGCTGCTTTTTGTTTTTGTGATGATGTTCAAGGCCCTGCAGTATTCGCTTGCGAACCAGTTCCAGCGCGGCGGCCTGGTCGTAATCAGGATGTACACGGAAACGCCCTGGTAGAAATATCGGGCAGAAGCGAAAAACTTATTTAGATTTGAAATTGTTTACGGAGGAATATAAAATGAACAAGCTGTTTAAGAACCGGAAAGGTCAGAACACCGTAGAATATCTTCTGATGCTCGCGGTGGTGGTGGGCGTAGTGCTCATCGCCGGCGTGGCGCTTAAAAAGTACATGCCTACGCTGTTCTCCAGCATACAGGGCATGATCAACGGCGCGGCCAGCACCCTGGGCGCTTCCGGCGGCAACCAGTAATCAGCGGCGGCCAGATTGTACGGGCAAGGGTGTTTTAGCCTCCCGGCCCGTGATCTTAGCGGACGAGGCGTTTTCCCGGGTTTCGCGCCCGGAGAAGGCGGCGGTTATATGCGCATGAGAGCCTTTTTTACGGAGCTTGCCGGGCGCGCGCGCGCGGCCGCAAAGCGCGTCAAGAGCGCGGGGCAGGTCACCATCGAGCTGCTGCTGGTGCTGCCAGTTTTCATGCTGCTGCTGTTCTTTATAATGGAGATGGGCAACATGGGTTTCCAGACCATACTGGCGCACCACTGCGCCTATGAGCTGGCGCGCATCGGTTCGCTGGTGGCGGGCCCCAGCGGCGCCGGTTCGGGCGGCGGCCAGGGCGCGGCGAACACAAAAATGAAGAGCGTGCTCGGCCAGATGTTCCCTTCGTCCCCCGGGGTCAGCGTGGACGGCGTCCTGGTCCCGACGCTCAAGGACCCGCAATCCGGTCAGATGGGCGAGGACCTGCTGGTGACTCTGACTTACGAGGGCAAGCTGATCTTCCCCGGTTCCAGTTATGTGCTTTCGGATCCGCCCAAGGGGAGCCGGAAGAAGAAGATAATAGTAAAGGTGAGGATGCCGGTGGAGAAGCCGTACTTCCAGTAGGCGCCGGTTCGGGCGGCTCAGGGATTTAACGCGGATTTAACGAGAAGTTTATAATTTAGCTGGAGACTTATATTATGGAAAAGAAAGGCATGCTTGTTCCTGTAATCCTGGCCCTGGCCGCGGCCGCCATCTACTGGTGGGTATTGACCTCCAAGGAACGCGACCTGGCGGCCCAGAACGAGCCCGCCAACGTGCTGGTGGCCAAGTACGACCTGCCGGCCCGCACCATAATGAACGTGGACCTGGTGGAAACCCGCGTCATCCCCAAAATGTACATAGAGCAGGACGCCTACGAGGTGAAGAGCCAGTCCGATATTAAGCTGGTCACCAACCTGGTCACCGCGGTGCGCGTACCCAAGGGCAACCAGATAACGCAGAGCTCGCTGGTCTCGCTCAGCCCCGAGGCGGGCTTAAGCGTAAAGGTGCCCCCGGGCTACCGCGGCTGCGTGCTGCCGCTCGAGAACGACCTGCTGCGCCTGATAAAGCCGGGCGACCGCGTGGACATCCTGGTCAGCTTTGACGCCGTGATGGGCGACAACCGCAAGGAAAAGGTCACCGCCACCATACTGCAGAACGTCCTGGTGCTGGGCGTGGGTTCAAACCTCGGCCAGGGCCTTTCCGGCGGGCAGGCCAAGGCCAAGGCCGCGGCCGAAGCGGCCGATCAGGCTTTCTCGGAGAAGGCGGCGCTTTCCCTGGCGCTCAATCCCAACGAGGCGCAGTACCTGGCGCTGTCGGTCAAACAGGGGTCGGTGGACGTGGTGGTGCGGGGACTTGGCGACGTGGAGCTGCACCCCATGGAAATAGCCTCGTTCAAGCGGCTTATAAAATAGGACCTATCATGAAAAAAATATTCTTCATCCTGGCGTCGCTGGCCCTGCCGGCCGCCGCCGGCGCCGAGGCCGCCACCATGGTGGCCGTCAGCGCCGATATCGTGGAGATCAGCGGCTCCATCCAGAAAACGCGCGGCTTTTCCTGGAACCAGTTCTTCGACTTCTCGGAGAAGACCGTGCCCGGGATAATCACCCTGGGCGACTTCGAGCGCAAGACCCAGCTGGCGGCCTCGCTCAAGCTGCTGGAGACGGAGGGAAAGGCCCAGATGCTTTCCAACCCGAAAGTCATCACCAAGAGCGGCACGCAGGCCAATTTTACGGTGGGCGGCGAGATCCCGGTGCCGTATTCCAACAACCAGGGCGTGGGCGCCGAGTTCAAGAAGTTCGGCGTCATCCTCAACGTGCTGCCGGTGATCCTGACGGAAAAGAAGGACACGGTGGACGTGCAGATCCAGCTGGAGGTTTCCAACCCGGACTATTCAAAGCCGGTCATCGCCTCCGGCACCACCATCCCCTCCATGATAACCCGCCAGATCCAGACCGAAGTTGAGCTGAAGAGCGGCGAGACGCTGGTGATAGGCGGCCTGAAGCGCAGCAACCGCAACGTTTCCAAGAACCGGGTGCCCATACTGGGCAGCCTGCCGCTTATCGGCTCGCTGTTCAGCTCCACGGATATAGTGGAAGAGCAGAGTTCCCTCTTCCTGTTTGTTACGTTCGATATCATTAAATAAGCAGCCGGCGGGCAAGTCGAATATATGGCCGAACCGAACATAACTCCGCGAGTCATAACTTTCTCGGGCCCCAAGGAGGGCGTGGGCAAGACCTCCGTCGTCATGAACCTGGCCCTGGCCTGGGCCAATTACCAGAAGCGCAACGTGCTTATATTGCCGCTGGACCCTTTGTGCCGCGCGGAGCACGCGCAGCTGCTGGGCCTCAACCCGCCTTCCATGGCGGAGATCATCCAGCAGCTGGGCCGCGAATCGGTGGGCGCGCTGGGCGCGCTGCTCAGGGGCAAGATCCCGATCTCCCAGTGGGGCGTGGGCGTGCTGCCGCTCTCCAAGCGCCGTTCCGACATCGCCAAGATGTCGCCGGACATCATCCTGCCCATGCTGTCGAAGCTGTCGCAGAATTTCGATATCTTCATAGACGTGGACCCCTACTTCCCCATGCAGGTGTTCGCTTTCGATATTTCCGACCTGGTTTTCTGGGTCACCAATTCCAACGTGTCCTCGCTCAACGCCACGGCCGGCATTTTCCGCGAGATCAACGAGCTGCACTTCCCCATGAGCAAGTTCGAGGTGGTGGCCAACCTTTACGACATGCCCGGCGCCGTGCCCCCCAAGGAAGTGGAGAAATTTTACAAGCAGATGGGCAAGGATATCCTGGCTTTCATGCCGTGGGAAGACGCCCTGCCCGCCTACGCCAACCAGAACAAGATACTGATAACGGAACAGCCCAATACGCAGTGGGTGCGGATACTGCGGGTGCTGCTCGGGCGCCTGGCGGAAATTAAACCCTCCGAGAAACAGTGGGCCTCCAATATTTCCGCTCCGGAGTTCTCGCAGGGCTCCGATATGCTCTGGCGGGCCACCGATAAGGACGCCCCGGCGCCGTCCCCCTCGGGGTCCTCCTCCCAGCAAACGGCCGCCGCCCGCGTGGACGTGCCGCCTTTCTGGGAAGAGCTCAAGATGCGCGTGCACAGGAACGTGGTGACCGCGCTTGAGACCGAGCGCATCAAGATCTCCGACGACCCGGAGCAGAACAAGGAAACCCGCAAGAAGGTGGACGGCATCATAAACGGCCTGTTGCAGAAGGAAGTTTCCACGCCGCTGACCCGCGAGCAGCGCCAGAAATTCATTAACGAGCTTTTGGACGAGATCCTGGGCCTCGGCCCGCTGGAAGAGCTGATGCGCGACGAGTCCGTGACCGAAATCATGGTCAACTCCTTCGACAAGGTGTACATAGAAAAGGCCGGCAAACTGATCCTTACCAAGTACAAGTTCCGCAACGACGAGCAGATCATGCAGGTGATGAAGCGCATCGTGGCCCCGCTGGGCCGCCGCATCGACGAATCCGTGCCGCTGGTGGACGCCCGCCTGAAGGACGGCTCGCGCGTCAACGGCATCATCCCGCCGCTGGCGGTCTCGGGCCCCACGCTCACCATCCGCCGCTTTTCCGCCAAACCCTTCAGCGACGCGGAGCTGATAAAAAAGGGCAGCATCTCGCAGACCGCCGTGGACTTCCTTAAGGCCTGCGTCAGGCTCAGAAAGGACATCATCATCTCCGGCGGTACCGGCACCGGTAAGACCACTTTCCTCAACATGTTGTCGAGCTACATCCCCGAGGACGAGCGCATTGTGACCGTGGAGGACACGGCCGAACTCCGGCTGCAGCAGGACCACTGGGTGCGCCTGGAGTCCCGCCCGCCCAATATCGAAGGCAAGGGCGAGGTCAGCATCCGCGACCTCGTCAAGAACTGCCTGCGTATGCGCCCCGACCGCATCGTGGTCGGCGAAGTCCGCTCGTCGGAAGCTTTGGACATGTTGCAGGCCATGAACACGGGCCACGAGGGGTCGTTGGCCACCATCCACGCCAATACCCCGCGCGACGCGCTGACCCGCATGGAGGCCATGTGTCTGATGGCCGGCGCCGACCTGCCCATCTGGGCGCTGCGCGAAATGATCGCCTCCGCAGTGCATATGGTGGTGCAGCTTACCCGCTTCTCCGACGGTACCCGCAAGATCACCGCCATCACGGAGATCACCGGCCGCGAGGAGAACCAGATCACCATCCACGACATTTTCAAGTACCACCAGACGGGCATGGACGAGAACGGCAAGGTCGTCGGCTACTTCAGCGCCACCGGCGACCCACCCAAGTTCTACAAGGATTTCGAGACCCACGGCTTCAAGGTGCCTTTGGAGATGTTCTGGACGGAGGAGCAGAAACGGGCCCGCGCCGGCGGATAGCCGGATATTTTATGAGGAAACTGATCCTTTATCTGTTGATGGCGGCCGCCGCGGCGGCGCCGGCGTCGGCGTCGGCCGGGGTTTTCACCCAGGCCGAGATGGACGAGATCTCCTGCGCCGCGCTGAAGATGCAGCTTTTCTATTATTACCTGGCCCCGGAGAAAGACGAGAAAATACTCAATTACACCATGTCCTGCAAGGGCGTCAAGAGCACCTACAAGATCCCCAAGTGGGTGGATACCGAGGTGCCGGCGATGCTCGGGCGCAAGGTCTGGCGCGACCCAGAGGAGGGGGAGATCTCCGAGGCCTCGCTCTGGCAGACGCCCGTTTCCATTATTTACGAATATCTCGAGCTGACCCGCAAGACCTTTCCCCCGGAGGCCGGCGGCGCCAATATCCAGCCCGGCCTGCTGGTGAAGGAATACGCCGACATCCGCATCCGCTTCCAGATGTCCCTGGACCGGCTTTACCGCGCCCGCACGCGCGAGGTGACCATGGGCGATTCCATGGAAGGGCGCGGACGCGCCATCCTGCCCGGTTTCAACCTTATACTCAAGGAAATGGAATCCATCGCCGACGCTATTTCCAGCACCAATTCCAGGCGCTACGCGGAAGCCGTCGCGGCCTCGGCCGTGATCGGCCAGGGGACTTTCCGCCAGCTGTTCGAGGCGCCGCGCAAGTACGCGCCCCCGCGGCAGGAATCGCCCGGCAAGCGCATGCTGCTGCGCGCCCTGTCCATCCTGGGCATCATATTCGTCTTCCTCTCCATCAGGACCTTCTTCCTGCTGAACGACGCCCAGACCGGCGCCATGATGGGCGGCTACTATAAAAAGGTGGACGTCTTCACCGAGGCTTTCTCCCGCCAGTTCATAAACATCAACGTCAAGTACCTGGTGCTGGGGCCGGCGGCGGCGCTGGCCTTCCTCGGCCTGCTGACAATGAGCGTACCGGCTTTCCTTTTTCTGAGCGCGCTGGGCCTGGTGATCGGCATGCGCACGCCGGCCTTCGTCCTGACCGCGATGAAGGTTGCGCGCGGCCGCAAGATAGACGGCCAGCTGATGGACGGCCTGATCCTGCTGTCCAATTGTCTGCGTTCCGGTCTCGACGTGGTGCAGGGCTTCGAGATGGTGTCGAAGGACCTTACGCCGCCTATTTCCGACGAATTCGCCCTGGTCATAAAGAATTACCAGCTGGGCATGACCTTCGAGAAAGCGCTGGGCGTGATGGAAGAGCGCGTGGAATCCAAGATGCTCTCCTACATGATCCGCGCCATCGTGCTGCAGCGCCAGATGGGCGGCAACCTCACCAGGGTCTTCGAGCGCATCGTGGTGGACATCCGCGAGGAGTCCAAGCTCGAGGAGAAGACCAAGGCCATGACGGCCCAGCAGAAGATCCAGTCGATAGTCGTAGGCATTATGCCCTGGGTGATGGTGGGCGTGATGTTCATGTTCCAGCCCGAGACCATGATCAAATTTTATAGCACGCCGCTGGGCATGGCCACGGCGGCTTTCTGCGTGGTCTGGGTGGGCATAGGTATGAAAGTGGTGTCGAGTCTTGGGAAGATACGTGTATGATGGACCCCGATAAGATCAGAGGGTTATTCCTCATTCTGCTTTCCGTAGTCGGCTCTTTCGCCGCTTTTACGGCGGTGCGGCGTTTTCTGACGCCCCGCACGGAGGACCGCTCTCCCATCGGCGATATCAGCGACATGGAGGGGAGGGAAACCTCTGTTTTCTCCAAGCTGGAGGACAGCAAGAACTTCTGGGACAAGCTGGACCTTTTCTTCGCGCGCCAGCTGGGCATGGAGGCCAAGCTGGAAGAGACCTACATGCTGCTCGGCCGGCCCGCCAATACGGATCCCCTTAAGATGCTGCACCTCAAACTGATAGTGGGCGCGGCGCTGCCGGTGGCGTTCTACGCGCTCAGCCAGTCGCCCTTTACCCTGATCTTCGCGCCGCTGGGCTTTCTGCTGCCGGACGCCGGCATATACGCCGGCCGCATCCGCCGCCGCCAGGAAGACATTATCCGCAACTTCCCCACCTTCGTGGATCTGGGCGCCCTGATGATAGAATCCGGCCTGGACTACATGACCGCTTTCGACCGCATAGTCAAGATCGCCCCGGTAAAGACCGGGCTGGAGCTGGAGATAGAGCGCACCATCAACGAGGTGCAGCTGGGCTATTCCCGCCGCGACGCGCTGCGGCGCCTGTCCCTGCGCACCGGCCTCCAGGAAGTCCGTTCTTTCGTGGGCCTTATCGTGCAGTCCGACGAGCTGGGCACCAGCCTGGTGGAGCTGCTGCGCAATTATTCCGCCGACATGCGCTTCCGGCGCCTCAATAAGGCGGAGAAGCTGGCGGCCCAGGCCTCCACTAAAATGCTCATCCCGCTTTTTATCTTTATTTTCCCGACGGTCTTCATCCTGATGCTGGCCCCGATGATCAGCGATCTGATAACCGGGGGCATGCCGTTCTGACGGGGCGCCGCCGGGCGGCAAGCCGCGGATAGCGGGTTACAGGAAGCTAACAGGGTCATTTATGACGAACATATTTTTAGCGGTTACTTTTCTGGCGGCGCTTTGCGCCCCGGCCCACGCGCAGGAAAAAATGCGGGTGAAGAGCGAGGAGTCGCTCTTCCTGGACCTGCAGAAGACCGGCCTCGGTTCCCTGACCGAGTTCCAGGAGAAGAAAAAGTTCCTGGAGACCGTAAAGCTGGAGAAGCAGAAGGTCATGGCCAGGATGCTCGACAACGTCTACGAAAGCGCTTTTGAGTATTACCGCCAGGGGAATTACGAGGACGCCAGGGACCTGGCCGCCAAGATCCTGGCCATGGACCCCAATTACCAGGACGCCCAGATGCTGCTTGAGGCCTCCAACCAGCTGCGCGGCGGGGGCCGGGCCGGCATGAGCGAGAAGCTGATGATAGAGGACCGGTTCAAGGCGGCTCTTTCCTATTACAACGAGGGACGCATAGTGGAAGCCCACCGGAAGATGGAGGAAGTGGTAAAGCTTTCCCCCAACAACATCAAGGGCAAATACTGGCTGTCCAAGATGAAGGACGATCTGAAGGACTATTACTCCCAGAAAGGCGCCGAGGAGTATAACAGGCAGGACATGAAGGCGGCGCTGGATAATTATTACAACGCGCTGCTGATCCGCCCCAGGGACGCCGCCACGCTGGAGTGCATAACGCGCATAGAGGACGAGCTGCGCGCTCAGCGGGCGAACGACAAGCTGAAAGAGGCCCTGGAATTCTACGCGCAGGGGCGCCTGCGGGACGCTTACGAGGGCCTGCAGCGCGCGCTGGAGATACGGCCCGGCGACTCGAAGGCGAACAAGCTGCTGGCGGAGGTCAGGGCCGAGATAGAAAGCGGCTACCTGGCTTCCGGCAAGAAACTTTACGGCGCGCGCCGCTATACGGAGGCCATAGGCGAGTGGGACAAGGCCAAGCCTTACACGGCCAACATGTCGTACCTCAACAAGCTTATTTCCCGCGCCCGGGAGCAGATGAAGACGGAGGCCGACGAGAAGAAACGCCGCGGCGAGGAGGCGGCGCGCCGCGCGAGGGCCGAGGAAGAGGCGCGGGCCCGCGAGGAAGCCGCGCGCAGAAAGGCCGAGGAAGAGGCCGCGCGCAAGGGCGTCAGCTTGGAAGAGGCGGTAAAGAAGCCCAAGGGCATCAGCGAGGAGAACCGCCTGGCCGCGCAGCAGCATTACCTGGAAGGCCTTAAATATTTCCAGAATTCCAATTACGAAAAGGCCCGCGACGAATGGACCATCGCCCGCCAGCTCGACCCGTCCAGCGCCGACACCGCCGCCGGCCTTAAACGCATAGAACAGATCCTCTCCGGCGGGCAGTAACGCTTTCGGGGCGTCAAGGGTATGGGTTCTGCGGGCACGGGGTCGGCCACACCGTGGCCGCCCCTCTCCGCCTCGCGCATGAACGCTGAATTGTGTCGCTGCGCTCCACCCCGCGCTTACGCAAGCGTCGGGCTCCGGCAGGTCCCTCCGAACCCATACCCTTGCCGCCCCTACAGAATTAAGCCGCCAGGCAGGCCGACCCGCAAGTGTTATCCAAAAATTAACAATTCTGAAATATGCTTCTGTTAGAATTTCCGTAGCGGTAAAACGAATTTAAAGGCGGAAATATGCGGCTTACGATGAAGTGGCTCATGTGGTTCATAGGTATAGGCGTCTATGTCATGTTCCTCGGCGGGGTTTTCTACTACAACCTGTTCAAGTGGACCTTCGACGAGAAGCTCAAGCAGGACGTGATCGAGACCGTGAAGGTCTACGCGCCCACCATGCGCAACGGCCTGCTCAATAACGCCAACGCCATCTCTTTCGAGGAGTACGACATCATGATGTCGCTCGCCAAGGACGAGCG
>DMXM01000028.1:0-36219 GCA_003482905.1 Elusimicrobiota bacterium | reverse complement strand
TTCTCCGTGCGCGGCGAGATCATCGGCATCATAGACATGCTGGTTTCACGGGCGGGCGCCGAAGTGCTGATAGGTTCGGCCATGCGCAAATATGTTTTCGGCGCGGTGGGCGTGCTGTTCCTGCTGGGCCTGCCGCTCTACTTCTTCTTCCACCATTACGTCATCTCGCCGATGGACGTGCTGCGCGAGAGCGTGGAGGGCGTATCGCTGAAGAATTTCGACCTGCGTTTTCCCGCGAGGTCGGACGAATTGGGGGACCTGGCGGGGGCCATAGGCCGCCTGATGGTAAAGATGAAGGCGGAAATAGAGGGGATCTCCAACCGGGACCGCACCTACAAGGAGGCGGAGCAGCGCTGGTGGCGGTCCCTGCTCGATATCATAGTTCCGCCCACCAACTACGTGATAGTGGTGGACGAAAATAACAGCATCCTTTACGCCAACTTCCAGCTTACTTCAGGCATGGACGCCAAGAATATCCACCTGCTGGACGTGGTGGATTCCCAGCAGCAGACCCTGCTGCGCCTGGTCGGCCAGGCTTTCGAAAGCCCGAACCAGCCCGTGGAGGGCGAGACCGTTTTTAAGAACCAGAGCCTCAACGTGAAGGTACTGCACGTGGGGCAGACGGCCGAGACCAACCGCACCCTGATCCTCTTCTACCCCAAACAGTAGAGCGGTGCCGGGCCGCTTTTTGAAAAGCCAAAAGCTTTTCAAAAAGTAGCCTGTCCCCATTAATAATTATGTATTATATTGACGATGGGGCGCCCTGTGGCGTCCTGGGTTATATTTTTGGAGGGAAAATGAAACTTGAAGTCCGCAATATAAGCGTAGCCTCTCTTGTCACATCTTCCGTGCCCCTGGTGATCTTTGCCCTGGCCCTGCTGGGCGGAGCGGTGACTTTCATGGTGGTCCCCAATATTCAGATGGCCCCGATGGGCACTTTTCAGAAGCTCCTCAGCATAGGGCTTTACGCGCTGCTTTACGTGGTGATCACCACGGCCGTGCTGGTTTTCGCGGCGTTCATCTACAATGTGTTCACCGGCGTGCTGGGGCTGCGCGGCGTCACGCTCGACATAGAAGAACTGCACCACGATTAAAGTATAGGGTAGAGGGTGGAGGGTGAAGGGAAGGTGTTTCTGATTCCCGCACCACCGGCCCGCCCCCTTTTTAACTAGGAGACGTTGTGAAAATAAACATCATTTTCGCCTCGAAAGATCTTTCAAAGGCATCGCTGATGCTGGAGATGCTTTCGCGGCAGGGCTACTCGGTGGCTACCGCCCACCGGTCGCGCGAGGTCATGGGCATGCTGGCGGAGAAATCCTTCGACATGGTGATGGTGGGCCAGAACCTGGCGGACGAAGAGGGGCTCACCTTCCTGAAGAACCTCAGGGCCAAGAACAAGAATATCCCGGTCATCGCGGTGCTCGAGTCCCCCGATACCTTCCTGGACCATATGCCCAGCGGCCTCACCGCGGAAACGCTGATGCCGCACGGCCCGTCGGGCCGCGAGGCGCCGAAGATCTCCTACAAGCTGGCCTTCTTCCAGCTTGGCGCGGACGAGTGCCTGTCCTACAGCCAGGACCTGCACGAGAGCGTGGCCCGCGTAAGGGCCGTCGTGCGCCGCACCGTCAGCGTGCAGGCCGACGAGGTGCTCAAGCTCAACGAGATAGAGCTCAACATGTCGAGCTACACCGTGAAGATCGGCGCCAAGGAGATCACGGTCACGGCCAAGGAGTTCGACCTGCTCTATGTTTTCCTCAGCTCCCCCAACCGCGTGCTTTCCAGGCCCTACCTGATAGAGCGCGTGTGGGGATACAACTATTTCGGCTCCCCGCGCACGGTGGACGTGCACGTGCGCCGGCTCCGGTCCAAGATGGGCAAGGCGGCCAGGTACGTGCACACGGTGCCCTGCGTGGGCTACAAACTGGTGCCTTCTAAATAAGCGCCGCGCTTAAATCGGGATGGAGGAATAAAATGGCTCAAAAAATTCTAGTAATAGACGACGACACCCACCTGCGCGAAAGCCTCGCCGAGGTGCTCGACCTGGAGGGCTTTACCTGCTTCGAGGCCGGCAACGCCAAGGCGGGCATAGACTCCGCCAAAAAGAACATGCCGGACGTGGTGATCATGGACATACAGCTGCCCGACTCGAGCGGCTTCCAGATCTGCCAGGAACTGCGCCGGTTCTCCAAGGATTTCATCCTGATAATGATGACGGGGCGCTTCCTCTCCGCCGAGGAAAAGACCCAGGGCTTTTCGCTGGGCGCCGACGAATACCTTACCAAGCCTTTCGACATCCAGGAGCTGACCATCCGCATCCGCCAGCTGCTTACAAGGAAGGGAAAATAATGAAGAAAGCCGCCCTGCTTATTCTAGCCGCCTGGCTCGCCTGCCCGGCCCCCGCCGCGGCCGCCCCGGTTCCCGCCGGCCGGCTCGACCTCTACCTGGAGGCCATGGACGGGCAGGGCTGGCAATGGTTCTTCCTCGCGGACGCCGTTAGGCGCCGCCTGGACGGGGCAGAGCTCTTCGTCCACCCGCTCGTCACCAAAGAGAAGGACGGCTCTTTCTCCGCCCGCCGCGGCGAGCCGGAGCTGGCTGAATCCTACCGGCTGGCGGTGCTGGCCAAAGCCTATCCCGGCAAACTCCTGACCTATCTTAACGCCCGCTCGCTCTCCCCAGCGTCCGACGGCTGGCGCGACGCCGCCGTCTTCGCCGGCCTTAACCCGGACGACCTGGAAAAGCGCGCCGCCGCCGACGGCAAGGCCGCGCTGGAGGCGTCGTACAAAGCGGCCTCCGCCGCCGGAGTTACGGAAACGGCTTTGTTCCTGGCCGGTAAGCGTTATGCCGGCGCCCAGCGGCTCATGCCACTTTTCGAGGCGGTCAACGCCTCGCTGCCGCCGGGCTTACGCGCGCCCCAGCCCCCCGGTTATAAGCCGGCGCCAAAAATGCCGCCGCCCGGCCTCTGGGTGGTGCTGAGTTCCGGCGTTAAAATGAACGACGCGCTGGTGGGCGTGTTCGACCGCTATTTCGAGGGCATAAAGCCCCAGGTGCTGGATTACGCCTCCGCCGACCGGGCCGCCCGGTTCCCGGCGGTAGAGTTCCTGCCGTCCTATATACTGGCCGGCACGCCCGAGGCCAAGGCCCGCCTGGAGGCGGAGATAAAGGCCGGGATATTCAAAGAAAGCGGCGCCTACCTGGTGTACGAGGACCGGCAGCGCCGCGGCGCCTACGCCTCGCGCGCGGAGAAGAAGAACACCGTGGAGATCTTTGTAATGAGCCAGTGTCCCTTCGGAGCGCTGGCGGAGACCGCGCTTTTCGACGCGGAGAAGAACAAGCTGCTGCCGGCGGGCACGAAGGTGGAGATCCATTACATCGGCGACGCCAAGAAGGACGAAAAAGGCGAATACGTTTTTTCAAGCCTGCACGGCCAGCCGGAGTGGGAAGAGAACGCCAGGCAGCTCTTTATATCAAAGAATTTCCCGGAGAAGTTCAAGGCCTACCTGCTTGAGCGCAACAAAGCCTACTCTTCCCCCGACTGGGAGAGCGCCGCCAAGGCGGCGGGGCTGGACGCCAAAAAAGTGGCCGCCGGTTTCGAAGAGGGCAAAAAGCTCCTGGCGGCTGATTTCGCCGCCACCGGGGCCATGGGGATAACCACCTCCCCGTCCTTTGTGGTGGACGGCCGGGAGTTCATGGTGGGATTGGGGGAACTGGTTAAGACCCCCGGTTTTGAAAAAGTCCCTCCACCCGGCCAGCCGGCCGCCGGCTGCGCCAAATAGGGCGGAACGGCCGGCTGACGCCGGCCGTTTTTTTTCAGGCGCGACACATTTTGGTAACAGTGTTCTGGGATAATATATTTATCCTGTTGCGAAGGGCCGACTTTTTATATGACCGAAGCTCCAAAGAAACGCGGAAGGCTGTTCTACAAATTCCTCATAATCTTTCTCATCGTCTCCCTGGTCCCCCTCGGCATAGTCGGCTACTACCTGGTAAATCTCAGCCAGATCACCCTTAACCGCGCCATCTCGCGCGACCAGGAGGCCCTGGCCGTCGGTTTCGCCGACACGGTGTCGAGCTACATCATTAATTTCCGCAACGTGCTGTTCGACGCCGCGCACCTGCAGGATTTTTCCTCCATGGACACGGCCAAACAGCAGGGGCTGGTCAGCCACATCATGCAGCTGCACGCGGCCTTCCTGGAGATCTCCGTCATCGACGCCGCCGGCAGCGAGACGGTGCGCCTCGGGCGCTTTGTGCACGAAAGCAAGATGCGCGACTTCTCCAACGACGCGCTTTTCACCAAGGTGATGCGCGCTGGCGAGTTCGTGGGCGGGCTGGAAAAATACATGGGGTCCTACCCGGCCATCACCATGGGCGTGCAGATAGTGAACCCCGTGACCAACCAGCCGGTGGGCGCGGTGCTGGCCAAGATGAGCCTGACCGCGCTCTCGAGCCTGCTCAAGACCGGCTTCCCCGAAACCACCCACACGCAGGCCGCCGTCATAGATTCCAACGGTTTCCTGATAGCGCATTCCAACTCCAAGGAAATTTACAAGCCCGACGCCAAATTGCCGGACGACGTGCTTAAGATCCTGCTGCAGAACGACGCCAAGACCGGCGGCGGCGAGATCATACTGGAAAGCACCGGCGAGCGGGTGCTGGGCGCTTTCGCCGAAGTGACGGAACTGGGCTGGGTGATCTACATACAGCGCTCGGTGTCGGTGGCCTACCAGGCCTCGGACGACATGCTCAAGCGCACCTGGCGCATGATGCTGATAGTCACCGTTTTCGTGCTGTTCCTGGGTTACGCGGTTTCGCTCGTCATCACGCAGCCCATCCAGGCCCTGCGCGAGGCGGCCATAAAGCTGGGCGAGGGGGACTTCGACTACCTGCCCGACCTCAGCATGCCCAACGACGAGATCGGGGAGCTGGCGCACACCTTCATGCAGATGAGCGAGTCGCTTAAGATCAAGACCGCCGAGATCATGTCGGCCAAGACCGAGCTGGAGCGCCTTAACCGCAGCCTGGAGAACCGGGTGGAAGCCCGCACCCGCGAGCTGAAATCCGCGCAGGACGAGCTGATCAAGAAAGAGCGGCTGGCCGCCATAGGGCAGATGGCCTCCGTGGTGGGCCACGAGATCCGCAACCCGCTGGCCGTCATAAACAACTCCATCTATTTCATAAAGACCAAGGTCAACGCCTCCGCCGCCGTCAATCCGCTGGACCCCAAGGTGACCAAGCATATCGCCATTATAGAGTCGGAGATCCGTCAGGCCAACGGCATCATAGACGAGATTCTGGGCTTCGCCCGCACGCGCGAACTGAACCCGAAGCTGGTGCACCTGAATTCCTACCTGGAAGACCTGACGATGTCCTACCCGGTGCCCGCGCATATAGAGATGATAAAGAATTTCTCCCCGGAAAACCCGACGGTGAACATCGACGCGGACGAAATGACGCAGGCCCTGCGCAACCTCATCAAGAACGGCATAGAAGTGATGCCGGAGCACGGCAAGATCTACGTCAGGAGCGAGATGGCCGACGCCGGCACGGTGCGCATAGACGTGGAGGATACCGGCTGCGGCATGCCCAAGGAAACCGCGGAAAAGATCTTCGCGCCGTTCTTCACCACCAAGGCGCGCGGCACGGGGCTGGGCCTGGCCGTGGTAAAGAAGGTGGCCGACCGCCACAAGGGCCGCGTGGAGGTCACCAGCGTAGTGGGCCAGGGCACCTGCTTCAAGTTCTTTATCCCGATAGTGCAGAATCCCCCGCCGCCGGCTCCCCGGTGAGGCCCGGCCCGCCCCCGGGCATGGTTGCCCTTGTATTGACCATTATAAATAAGTATAAATTATAGGGACGCTGGCGGGTAGCCGGCGCCCATCCACAATGGAAAGCAAAATTTTAATAGTCGACGACGACGCCCACCTGCGGGAAACCCTGCGCGACCTCCTGGAGATGGAGGGCTATAAGGTTTTCGAAGCCGGCTCGGGCGCCGAGGCCATGAAGATGGTCGTTTCCGATTTCTTCCACGTGATCCTGATGGACTTCAATTTGACCGACAAGACCGGCATAGAGGTCATCAAGGACATCCGCAAGCTCAATACCGACAGCCAGATCCTGATGATGACCGCGCACGCTTCCCTGGACACGGCGGTGAAGGCCATCCAGGAATCGGTCTACGACTTCCTCATCAAGCCCGTCGATTTCAACTACCTGCGCCGCGCCATCAAGAAGGCCGAGGAGAAGCTGTACCTGGAGCAGGAGAACAAGCGCCTCATCGACATGCTCAAGCACAACAACGAGGAGCTCGACCGCCTGAACGGCATGAAGAGCAAGTTCATGTCCATGGCCTCGCACGACCTGTCCAATTCCCTGATGACGCTGCAGATCAGCTTCGAGATGCTGGCCGCCACGCTGACGCCCAACGACGACCAGAAGAAGAAGATGGATTTCATCAACACCAGCATCACCCAGATCTCCCGCCTGATAGGCGACCTGGTGGACTGGGCCTCCATCGAGCAGGGCAAATTCCGCCTCGAAAAGAATTATTTCGAAATGGACAAGATGGTGGAGGAGATGATAGTGGGGCCCAAGGCCCGCGCCCAGCAGAAGAACATAGAGGTCACCGCGCAGATAGCGCCCGGCCTCCGGATGGTCTGCGCCGACAAGCGCCGCATCAGCCAGGTGCTGATGAACCTGCTGGAGAACGGCATCCGCCACACCCAGCGCGGCGGCAAAATAACGGTTTTCGTGAGTCCCCTGGAAGATTCCGTCTGCGTGTCGGTCAAGGACACCGGCGAGGGCATAGACCCCGAAGTGCTGCCCAAGCTTTTTCAGAGTTTTTACCAGCCGGCCGGCGGCAAGTCCCCGCACGGGCGCCTGGGACTGGGCCTGTCCATTTCCAAGGAGATCGTGCAGAGCCACGAGGGGAAGATACTGGTGGAGAGCGAGGGCGTGGGCAAGGGCTCCGCTTTCAAGTTCACCATCCCTTTCGCCAAGGAACCGCCCCCGGCCGAAGCCGCTAAAGACGGGCAGCTTCACGGCGAGGGCAACTAAAATAAAAGCGGGCAACAAGGAGCAAAACCATGGCCGTTCCTAAAAAAAACGTTACAGTACTCATAGCAGACGACCAGACCCTCTTCAGGGAAGGCATCAAGGACCTGCTTGAGGACGAAAAGGGCATAACCGTAGTGGGCGAGGCCTCCAACGGGCCGGAAGTGGTGGCCATGGCCAAAAAGCTTAAGCCCGACGTCATCCTGATGGACATAAAGCTCCCGCAGATGGACGGCGTGTCCGCCACGCGGATAATCCGCAAGGACTGCCCCAATACCAACGTGCTGATCCTTTCCAGCTACGAGGACGAGGCCCACGTGACCGAGGCCATCCAGGCCGGCGCCAACGGCTACCTCTCCAAGATGCTCCCCGCCAGCGAGCTGGTGCACGCGCTTAAGACCTTCACCAGCGAGGGCGTAATGATACCCCAGCCCATCATGGGCAAGCTGATCCAGGGCCTGCGCCAGATGGGCAGCTCCGGCTACGACAGCGCCCCCGATTCGCTGACCGCCACCGAAATAAAGGTGATGTCCCTGCTGGGCAAGGGCAACAGCAACAAAGAAATTGCCGCCACCCTGGAGTGCTCCGTTAAGACGATAAAGAACCACCTTAACAGCATCTTCCAGAAGCTGGGCGTGAACAACCGCACCGAAGCCGTGGTGAAGGCCATTGAGAAGGGCCTGATCTCCCCGGAAGACGGTCGTTAAATAAAGCCAGGTCTCGGAAAGAGGAGCGGCTGGTCTTAAAGGCCCGCCGCTCTTTTAATAATACGGCAACAACCGGAGTGTATACTATATACGCCTTGAATAGCCGGTTTTTTGCTGGTATAACATACGGTAAGGATAAGGATGAGAAAGTTTCTGGCTGAAATTCTCGGTGAGATAAAACTGCGGGGAGCGCTGCTGGGCCCCTGCCCTTTCTTATTTATGCCGGGGGCCTCGTCATTGCGGCGCAGGCCCGGCCAGACCACGGTGGAGTACCTGATGATGCTGGCCGTGGTGGCCGGCATGGCCGCCATGATGGCCGTCCTTTTTCATAAGCGCATCCTCGGCGGCGTCTTTACGCTGGTGGGGATGATAATAGGCGCGGGGCAGCCGAAATAAAGGAAGTGTATAGCAGACAATCTGCGCAATGCCGGAGAATTTATTCTTTTATGAAGAGGATGATGGGAGAAAAAATTGAATCCTTCCGGCGGCCCGCGGCGCGGGCCGGGCAGATCCTTATCCCGTCGCTGCTGGTGATCCCGTCGCTGCTATTGTTCGTCTACCTGCTTTTCGAGACCACCAAAGTTTCCAGGGAAAAGATCCGCCAGCAATTCGCCGTGGACTCGGCCGCCTTCATCCAGATGGGCGACTATACCAACCTGCTCAACCGCACGGCCTACGTCAACGGGGCTTTCCCGTACCGTATTTTCAAGGAGGCTTACGAATGCCCCCCGGAAAACCCCCTGAGCATGGCCGACGGCAACTCGCCAGACATCTGCCCGTACGACATGCTGTACGCGGCCGGGGCCTTCCCAAAATACAAGAACGATATGAAGGGCCAGCAGCCGTCCCCCCTCGACGCGAAGCCCAAGTGGGAAATAGAATTCGACCCGGTGCGGGCGGAGTTCGCCGCCAACCCGACCTCCGCGGTTACCACGCAGCTGTTCAACCTGATCACGTGGGACCAGGGCATAAAGATAATGATAGAGTGGAGCGGGGCTATAGGTTATTACAAATTTTACGCGCAGGTATATTCGCTGCTGGGGTCCGTGGAGGAGTCCCAGTGGACGGTTTTCGACCGCCTTACGGAGAACTTCAATTTTTTCCGCAAATCATATTACCTCAACGCCAACACGCCCGCCTGCGTGAACAATCCCGACCTTTGCGGCAACGACGGGCTTTACAGCACCGGCGGCTTTTTCGGCAGCAAGCTCACCAAGAACGGCAATTTCTTCATGCACTATATACAGAAGATAACGTTCTACGCCAAGAAGTACAAGTCCGGCATGGTGCCGTACGACCTGGCCCACCCCCAGGAGCCTATGGATATGACCTCCATGAATCCCGCCGGCCTGTTCCAGCTGGCCACGGTGAGCGACGCCGCCCTGGACAAGCTGGGCAAGGGCCTGGACGTTTACCAGGGCTGGGACGCGCCGTCCAATTATTTTAACGTCGACCTGAACGTGCTGGGCAAATGCAAGGAAACGGGCAGGCCCTGCGTGCATTCGCTGATCACCACGCAGTGTCCCCAGCTTAAATCCGGGAACAACTGCGTCTGGCCCAACCCCACGCCCAAATACCAGACGAGGCTGTACCCGTGACCGCGCTATGAAGACCGCTATAAAGACCATATGCGGACGCCTGCGCCGCTGCGCTTTGGCTCTGAAAGCCGGCCGGCCCGGCCAGGCCATGACCGAGGTGGTGCTGCTTTTTCCAATTTTCCTCATCATCGTATTCATGACGGCCAAGATCTTCGCCCTGCTGGTGCTGGTGCAGAAGCTGGAGATAGCCTCCTACTACGCGGCCCGGCGCTGGCAGCTGGAATCCCACCTGAGCGCCGACCATGTGGGCTGGGACGACGGGACCCTGAAGAAGGATATAGAAAAGAACGTGCGCGGCTATATAGGTTTCGACACCCCGGCGGTCTCCAAGTTCCTCAACCTCAGGGACCTGAAGCTGGACGTGGTGCGCACCCAGGTCTGGAACGTGGTCACCCTCACCGTCATCACCAACCCCGCCGGCGTAGCTATGCTCTGCAAATACCCCAAACAGGCCGTCTGCACCGCCCCCTACGGGGCCGCCTGCATGAACGGCCACGATTACCTGTGCCAGGGCGGCAAACAGCTGGAAGTTATAAAGTACGTGCCCAACCGCGACAGGCCCATCCAGTTCGTACTGCCCGGCCTGAAATAAACCTCCTTAAAAAGGACCACCGTCTATGTTCTGGTTCAAACTTAAAATGTTCCTTGAGCGCCACTGGCTGGCGCTGGCCATAGCCGCCGTCTCCGTGGCCGCCGTCATTTTCCCCATCTGGTACCTGGCCGGCGTAGAGGAGAATACCCGCCGGTATATCATAAGCATGAACGTGGCCAGCATGCCGTGGATGGTGCTCAATACCATTATCTTCGTGGGTTTTCTGTACCTTATGCAGAGCGGCGGCTTCAGCGCTCTTAAGAAGACCAAGGTGGACGCCGGGGCGGTGAACATACGTTTCTCCGACATCGTGGGCCTGGACGAGGCCAAGCGCGAGGCCTGGGAGGTGGTGCAGCTTATAAAAGACCGCACCCGCGTGAAGGCCATAGGCGGCAAGATCCTTAAAGGCGCCCTGCTGGTGGGCCCGCCGGGCTGCGGCAAGACCCTTATGGCCAAGGCCGTGGCCACCGAGGCCGGCGTGCCTTTTTTGAGCGTGTCGGGTTCCGAATTTGTGGAGGTTTTTGTGGGGGTGGGGGCCAGCCGCGTGCGCAAACTGTTCAAGCAGGCCAGGGCTTACGCCAGGGCCTATGGCGCCTGCATCATTTTTATCGACGAAATAGAGGTGATAGGCCGGCGCCGCATCCTTTACGACGCTTTCGGCGGCGGCTCGGAGACCAACAGCACCCAGAACCAGCTGCTGGTGGAGATGGACGGCCTTTCCGGCAGCGACGCCAATATCATAGTGTTCGGCGCCACCAACGCCCTGGAAGGCCTGCTGGACGAGGCGCTGCTGCGCCCGGGCCGCTTCGACCGCAAGATCTTTGTGGACAAGCCCAACCTGGCCGAGCGCGCAAAGCTCTTCGCCTACTATCTGGGCAAGGTGAATTACGACCGCGCCATGGACCTTGGGCGCCTCGCCCGCAAGGCCGTGGGGAGCTCGCCGGCCGACATTGAGAACGTTGTAAAGGAGGCGGCCCTGATAGCCGTGCGCAACTCTTCGCTTCAGGTCTCATACAAAGATATCAGCGCCGCCATAGAGCGTATAGAGCTGGGCGTGGCCCACCGGCTCAGCATGACGCCGCGCGAGCGCGAGCGCATAGCCTGCCACGAGGCCGGCCACCTGGTGACCATCTACCTGGCGCACCCCACCGACGACGTTTTCAAGGCCTCAATCCTGCACCGGGGCGGGGCCCTGGGCGTGGTGCACCATATGCCCACCGAGGAACTGCACGTGCCGGACAGGGACAGCTACATAGGCTGGCTGCGCGCCGCGCTCGGCGGCTACGCGGCGGAGAAGATAAAATACGGCGTTACCTCCTCCGGCGTCGGTTCCGACTTCGCCACCGCCGCCAGGACGGCGCACCGCATGGTTTGGGGTATGGGCATGGGCAAAAGCGGTTTTATAGGCGATTACTCTTCTATCCATAAGTCCGAGCGTTCCGCGGTGATAACCGATATGCTGGAGAAAGAAACGCAGGAACTTATGCGGGAACAGCTGACCGAGGTGGAGAAGCTGCTGACCGAGAACTGGAAGATAGTGGAGCGCTTTACCGCCGAATTGCTGAAGCGCGAAGAGCTGGATTATGACGAGATAGCGGTTATTTTCAGCGAATTCGGCAAGCCCTCGCGCATGCTGCACCCGGCCTGCGAAGCGGGGGCGGCCGACGCCGCGCCCGCAGCGCCGCCGTCCGGCGCCCCCGGGGCTTGAAAAAGGGCGATTCCTCTGCTATAACATTGGGGTAAAATAAAGGTCTTGGCGATGGTCCCGAACCAGGCCGTCTGAAGGGCATGGCCCTTGTTGCGGCGCGGCCGTGGGCCAGTCCCCAGACCTGATATTTTTTATTGGCGTGAGTCCGGGGAACATATGGTTTCCGAAGAAGAAAAAGAAGAAGACGCCGCCGAAGCGTCACCCGCAGGGGGGCGGGCCAGGACTTATTGGCGGCTGTCGCTGGCTTTTATTTTCCTTTTCCTCGCCGGGGGCGGCTACTACGCGCTTTCTACCATGGGCGACGCCGCGCATAAACTGGTGGCGGGCGGTAATTACAACCAGCTTTCCGCCAATAGCGCCGTTTACAGCGAAGCCGCCGCCCTGCGGAAAAGCGACAATTTTTTCCCCCAGGACGAGCTGGGCCCGGCGGTCCTGGAGACCGCCGGGGCTTCCGGCGCCGGTGCCGGTGAACTTAAAGATCCAGCCGGCGGCCGCAAACTATCGGCTTCCTCCGGGGGCGCCGGGACAGCCGCCGGTTCGGGGGTGCAGGCCGAAGAAGACGGCCGGGAAGTGGTTTCCGGGGCCCAGGCGGCTCTTGCCGCCGGCACATTCTCGGCCAGGCTCCAGGCCCGGGCTTCCCTGGCGGCCGCCGGTTCCGGCGGCCAGGCCTCCAGGACTTCGGGGGCCAGGGAAACGGAGGCTTTCGGCGCTGGTGCGCCCGCCGCCGGCAGGCCTTCTGCGCAGCGCGAGACCAATGCCGCCGCGGCCAGGAAAGGCGGCGTGGCCGGCGTGCTGGACTCGCTTAAGGGTGCTTTCAGCGCCTCTTTTTACGGCGCGCGCATAGCCTCGCACGACTCGGCCAGGAGCTGGCTGGCCAGGTCCTTCGACGCCACCCCCGAGGCCTCCAGCGCCATAGAGTACGAAGAGAAAATGCGCGCCAGGCTGGACAGATTGAACCCGGATTCCATCCCCAAATTCCTGCGCGAGCAGGACGTCAGCGCGGCCGAGGCCAGGACGCTGGCCGCCTCCGAAGTGGGCAAGCCGCAAGTGGACGTAAAGGGCACTAAAGAGGCCTTAAAGAACGATAAAGATTACCAGTCTGGAAAACTTGCCCAGGATATGGCGGCCGGCGCGATAAACCCGATCGGCAATCTTTTCTCCGGCGGCAAGACCGGCGGCGGGGGGAACGAGGAAGCGGCGGACGACAGGGGCGGCGCGGCTTTTGTGGCTCCCGAGGACGAGCCGGCTTACGGGCAGGCCCAATTGGACGAGTATATCGCGGCGAACGGCTACGGCGAGGTATGCGGCTGCACCAAGGCGGCCCCCTGCTGCTGCCTGCCGCCGAACGTCTCTGACGGGGCTACGGGAGATTTTTCGCTTTCCGGCCTAAGCGCAATTCCGGGTCTAAACCAATAATATGGCCATGAATAAGCTTCGCTTCTCCGTCTTTCTCCTTATGGCCGTCGGCGCTTGTTCCGATAAAAGTCTCTACCCGGACGCCGTAAAGGCGTTCGAGAAACACAGCTGCCAGGAATACGCCCCCGGGAGGGTCAGGGAGGTGCTTGAGGCGGAGGGTTTTGCCGGGTTGGCCGCCCTGGACAGGCATGCCATGGTCGTAAGGGCCAGGCGGGGCATCCGCCAGCTTCCGGCCAGGGCCTGGGTTTCATCCGGCCTGCTGACAGGCTACAGGGATGCGGCGGTATATGTGGTCAAGGTCTTCCAGAATTCTCCGGCCGCCGCCGCCGGGCTTAAAGACGGGGACAAAATCATCGAAATTGACGGCCTGAAAGCCTCGCCGCGGGCAGTGGCGCAGCGCATGGACGACAGCTTCGGCTTTGATCTGAAAGTGGAACGGCGCTTGACCAAAAACGGCGCGCCTGTAGAAGCGCGGGTCAAAAGGGAGGAGTTCTCCTTCCCGCTGATATTCGGTTTTTATGAGCCGGAATCGCATACGGCTTATGTAAAAATAGGCATGTTCGTGCAGGGGTCAAGCGCTGCGGTCATGGCCGGCCTTGAGACCCTGGCAGGCCAGGGCGCTAAAAAAATAATATTCGACCTGCGGGACAACAATGGCGGCATGCCGGACGAAGCGGCCGGGCTGCTGGGAGCTTTCGCCCCCGCGGCTGGGCCGGTTTTGGAGCTAAAATCCAGGCATAAGGGCTATTCCAGGCTTTTCGAGACCGGCGCCCGGGGCAAATTTGCCGGGGTTAAAACGGCGGTCATCGTCAACGGCGCAACGGCCATGGCCGCCGAGGCTTTCGCCCAGGCGCTTAAGGAACTGGCCGGGGCGCGGATAGTAGGCGGCCCCACCATGGGCAACGTGTCCCTTATCCGCACATTCCGCCTGGGGCGCGGTCACAAAGGCCTGGAACTGACCGTCGCCCGGATGTCCCCGCCTTCCGGCCTGGACCTGGAAGGCAATGGCGCTGTTATAGATTTCAGGGTGGAGCTGACCGAAGAGCGTGAGAAGGACCTGCGTGAGGCCTGGCAGATGTCCAGCGAGACCGCCCTCTTGGGCGACCAAGCCTACGCCAAAGCCCTGGAAGTCCTGAAAAAGGAGCCAGCCTCCTTTTAAAAATTAAAAGGAGGCTGGCTCCTTTTTTACCGGGCTCCTCATGCGTCTTTAATTAAGGATAAAGTTGTTGACATGGGAAATATATCATGATAAACTTCCCTTTATGGCAAGAAAAATAGTAAATAGGCAATTCAATTTGTCTATCCCTGCCGGTAAATCAGCCTTTTTGTGGGGACCGCGCAAGGTGGGGAAGACATACTGGATACGACACCATCTTACGGGTGCGGTAGTAATAGATTTGCTTAAAACCGATGTTTTTGCCGAGTTTGCCGCTAGGCCCGCTCTCCTTCGCGAGCGTTATCAGGAACATAAGGGGTTGATCGTAATAGACGAGGTCCAGAAAGTGCCGGCCTTGCTTGATGAGGCGCACTGGCTTATTGAGAATAAGGGGATATCTTTTCTTCTGACCGGCTCAAGTTCCAGGAAGCTGCGCCGCAGCCACGCCAATCTTTTGGGCGGCAGGGCCTGGAGAAGAACCATGACCACGCTGTCCCGGGTGGAAACGGAGGGCTTTAATCTTGAAAATGTCATGGTTTCCGGCTTGCTTCCATCCCATTATCTGTCCCAGGATCCGGTAGAGGATATCCGCGGTTATGTGGCCGATTACCTTAAGGACGAAATCGCCGGAGAGGCGCTTGTGCGTAATATTCCAGCCTTTTCAGAGTTTCTGAAAGTGGTCGCCGTAACCAGCAGTGAACTGCTCAATTACACTAATGTGGCAAGGGAAACAGGTGTGTCGGCCAAGGTGGTGCGAGGTTATTTCGATATATTGGAGGACACTTACCTGGGGTTCAGGATACAGCCCTGGAAGAGAACTAAAAGCCGCCGGCTTATAGAAACAGAGAAGTTCTACCTGTTCGACGTCGGCATAGCCAACTACCTGTGCCGCCGGCGGCCAAAACCGGGAACGCCGGAATTCGGCAAATCTTTTGAGCATTACATTCTTATGGAGCTGAAGGCGTACCAGGCCTATAAAAATCCTGAACTGGATATAAATTTCTGGAGGACCGCCGGCGGGTACGAGGTGGATTTTTTACTGGCGGATAAGGCGCTGGCCCTGGAAGTGAAAGCGAGCCCGCGTGTGCATGAGGGGAACACTAAAGGGCTCCTGGCCCTTGCCGACGACGGCCCGGTTAAAAGATCAATGATAGTGTGCCTTGAAAATGAGACCAGGACGCTTGCTAACGGCATTGAAATAGTCCCATGGGAGATATTTGTTCAGCGTCTGTGGGCGGGTGAGTTCTTTTAATAAAAGGAGCCAGCCTCCTTTTTGGAAATAATAGGTGTTATGTCCCCGAATTTAATCTATATCTCTATTTTGCCGCTTTTATTGGCGGGGGCGCCGGCATCGGCTGCGGGGCCGGGGGGCTCGGCGGCGGAATTTCTTAAGATACCGGTGGGGGCGCGGGAAACCTCGCTGGGCGGGGCTTTTACGGCCGCCTCTACCGACGCTAATTCCGTGTTCTACAATCCGGCGGGCCTGGCTTTCGCTGAAATCCCCGAAATTTCATACGCCTACAACAATTATTTCTCCGGCGTTTCCCAGCAATGGCTGGCCGCGGCCATGCCATACAAAGGCGGCGGTTTAGGCTTGGGCATAAATTACCTAAAAGTGGCGCCCTTTAACGCTTATGACGCCACGGACAACCGTATCGGCTCCGTATCCGCCTATGATATGGCGGCTTATATCGGTTACGGCCGGGGGCTTGAGACCGGGCTGGGAATGTTCCCTTCGCTGCGTTACGGGGCGGCCTTGAAATATATCACGGAAAATCTGGATTCCAGCCGGGCCTCGGGTTATGCCCTGGACGCGGGGCTTATTTTAACTCCTGGCAGAAAAGATCTCAGGCTGGGGCTGGGTTTGGAGAATCTGGCGGCCAGCCGCATTGAGTTTATAAGCAAAGGGGCCCGCCCGGCGCGTAATTTTAAGGCCGGGGCCTCGTATTATATCGGTTCGCAGGGCGATAAGGCGGCCGCCATGATATCTGCGGACATGAACTTCCCGGAGGATGGGCCGCGTTACATGTCAGCCGGCATAGAGAACACACTTTATGGGGCCCTCTCGCTGCGGGCCGGCTATACCGCTTTCGGGGACCTCTCCAACGGCCTCAGTTTCGGCCTAGGGCTGGGTATGCCGGGGCGCGCCGGCCGGGCTATACGGCTGGATTATTCGTACGGTTCCTCATATGACCTGGGCAATGTCCATAAGTTCGGTATCAACTGCAAGTTCGGCCCGGCCGGCAATGCGCCGCGGATGGTACGACATGAGCCGGCCGCCCCGGTACCGGCCCCCCGGCCGGCTATCGAGGCGTCGGTCCCTAAAGAACCGGTAGTTCATGAACTGCCTCCTTCGGAGGTCCAGGAACCGGCCGCCGCCGGGCCTAAGAGCGAATTTGAGCGGCAGCTGGCCCCGCTTCACAATGGAACGCCGGAGGAGGCCGCCGCAGCGGCCGAATACCTGGCCGGGACCGGCGATGAACGGGCTGTGGATCATTTTCTGGCCCTGACATATGCCGAGGCCCCGGAAAAACGCATGACCGGGATACACGGGCTGTCGCTGTGCAAAGACCAGCGCTCCCTAAAGGCGCTGGAAAGAGGCCTGGGGGACCAGTCGCCGGAGGTGCGCGCCGCGGCCGCGGCCGCCATAGGCGCGCGCGGAGACGCGTCGGCCTCGCCGGCGCTGCAGGAAGCTCTTAAAAAAGAGGGCTCCGAAACGGTGAAAAGCGCGGTTATAGAGGCTTTGGCGAAAATGCCGCAGGAACAGGATTGACCGATATGGCCGGGACAAAAAAATACCCGTTCTTTTTTCTGCTTACGGCCTGCCTGTGCGCGGCGCAGCGGCCCGTCAGCGCCAATGTGCCGCTTACAGGCGGAACTTTCAGCGTGGCGGTGCTGGCCTCCCTGTCAGGGGGTGGGACGGCCGCCGGAGGGGCGCTGACGCTTGACGCCTTTAACATGGGCGGGCCCTCTTTCCCTGTAACGGCGCTAAGCGGCGGGAATTTCAGCCTGGATTTAGGGGCGGCGCCGGCGGTAGTCACATACGAGACCGCCCGGGCGGACCTGGGGGCGGCGCATTGCTACCCCGTGCCGTTCAAGCCTTCGGCCGGCCATACCAAGATAACATTTACCGGCCTTACCTTTGCCGCGCGGGTGCGTATTTACACATTGGGCGGGCGGCTGGTGCGTACGCTGGACAAGGCCGACTCGGGTGATTTTCTGGACTGGAACGTAAAGAACGATGACGGCGAGGATATTGCCAGCGGCGTGTATTTCTTCATAGTAAAGAGCGCCGTCCAGACGGCTACCGGGAAATTAATGGTGATAAGATAGCGGGGATAAAAATATGAAAATAAATATGTCATTTTTGAGAGTGTTTCTTCTGGCGGCGGCCGTGTATCCGCTGGCGCCGCTAACGGCCGGCGCCGGGGCCCCGCTTAAAATAAATTTCCAGGGCCGGCTGGCTGAAAGCGGCCTTGCCGCCGAAGGTTCCAAGACTTTCGTCTTCAAGATCTACGACACTTCCTCCGGCGGTAATCTGGTCTGGACCAGCGCTTCGCAGGCGCTAACCCTGACGCAGGGCGTTTTCAGTGCGGCGCTTTCGGCCGGCACGCCGGCCGCGCTTTCCACGGCGGTTTTCTCCGGCGCCCGTTACGTTGAAATGACCGTGGACGGGGTTACGCTGGCCCCGCGCCAGGAGATGATGTCCGCCCCTTACGCCCTGGTGGCGCAGGCGCTGGCCCCCGACGCCGTAATGCCGTCGGCTACCATAGCGGCCGGCTCCGTTAACGATTCCCACGTCAGCCTGACCACGGCGGCCATAAATTCCGGCAAATTCGGCGACGACAGGGTATATATTTCCACCGGGGCCTTCTACGGCGGCTTCAACGCGGCCGGTAAATTGGTGCAATTGGATGAATCTGGCAGGCTGGGGGAAGGTATAATCCCCGTCCTGACCACGGCGGCAATAACTTCCGGCAAATTCGGAGACGACAGGGTATATATTTCCACCGGCGCCTTCTTCGGCGGCTTCAACGCGGCCGACAAGCTGGTAAAACTGGACGCCTCCGGCCGGCTCGGTGTAGGCGTCGCCCCCACCTCCGCCCTTACGGTAGGCGGTCCCATCTCTTTGCCGATCAAGACAGTAACGGCCAATTACACAATAACCGAAAATGACAGCACCATACTGGCCGACGCGAGCACTAATATTATTGAGCTTACCCTGCCGGACGCCGTGGCCGCGAAAGGGAGGGTTTACACGGTAAAAAAGATAGACGACAGTGTTAATGGAGTTTCTGCCATCGCCGTTGACCCGCAGTTGATAGACGGTGCCGTCGATATTTCTTTTTATCTTCAATGGAACACTGCTGTTCTCCAGAGCGACGGAAGCAACTGGATTGTTATTAGTATCCTGGGCTTTTAACGCCATTGACTTGTCTAGTGATTGGGTGAGCGGGCCTTGACAAAATGGGTTTATCTGCTATAAATGATTGTCACGTTATCTGTTGGGCACGGTTTTTAACGATAGAATAATGGCTTTTGGGTTAAAGTGTTTTTAAACTTACAGCGCTACTGGGGGAATGATGAAAAAAGATCTACTGATACTTGCCGGGCTGTGCCTTATTCTTGTGAATTATGCGGGCGCCCAGGTGCCGGGAAGTATTTCAATACAAGGCAAACTTTCCCCCGCCACGCCGGTTAACGGTGCATGCGCTAATCTTCTGCGGGATAATGCTTTAGTAAAATCCCTGCCGGCAATTGATCTTGTTCCAGCGGCAAACGGGGTATTTGTTTCTGCAATAAATGGCCTTTCACCCGAGGATTTTGTTCAAAGCGGAGAATATGCCATTAGGCTTTCACAGCCAGACTGCGTTACGGTCTTGGCGACCATACCATTAAGAAGCGTTCCGTTCTCATTTGCGGCGGGCACGCTTGTTTCAACCGGAACTATCAGTATTGACGCAGGGACTCTTTCCATAGACACCATTAATAAGCGCGTGGGCGTAGGAACAGCGGCCCCGGAAGAAAGATTGCATGTAAACGGCAATGCCAAATTTGATGGAAGTATAATGCTGAAAGATGTTCTTAATATTGAAACGCATCCTGGGAATTTTGATGGAGCAAATGTTCCGGTTGCTGCGCTGTTCACTCGTGCAATCCCTGAAACTCTATTTACAGGTCCTTTGTCGGCCACTCCGGTTATTATTGCCCCCAAGAATGTGAGCACTGGGGGAGAGGCGGCGATTTCTACTTTATTCCTTTTAAATCAAAATCCGGAAAAAGATGGGAATATCAATCTTAATGAGCAAGCAGAGGGTATTAGTGGTTTAAAGATTTTAAGATATCCAGATGAATATGGTATAGGTGCGGGACAAACCTGGTTTTCAAATTTTGGTAAAAATGCGGAGGGTGAGTATCGTGAAAGCGATTTTGTTTTAGGTGACAACGGGTTTAGCTTTCATAATTGGTCGAGTGTCTCTGGTTTGCCTCACGTTAGGTTTCAACTAAGTCCATATGGAATGTCTTTTGATAAGAACATGTACTTTAATTGGAATTACTCGTTTCCTTCTGGTGCAACGACCCCCACTTTTTATATAACTGGTAATCTTGAGGCAACTGGAACAAAGAGCTTTATACAGCCCTATCCCGGAGATCCAAACCGGATAATTCAGTACTACTCAATGGAAGGGCCGGAAGCTGGTATTTATACCAGGGGAACAGCAAATTTAGTGAGGGGAAAAGCGGTGGTAAAACTGCCCGAAAATTTCACCCTTGTGGCCAGCACAAATGTTGCGCCGACCGTGCAGGTTACGGCGCGTGGTAATTGCAGAGGATTGTTTGTGGCAAAGAGCGGCGTTGATAAGATAGAAGTGCAGGAATTCGACAACGGAGAAAATAATGTCGCATTTGACTACCTTGTACAAACAGTAAGAAAAGGCTACGAGAATATGCCGGTTATTCAGGATAAAAAAGCGGAATCTGGCCAATCTGAAATAATGGGAAATCCGCTGAAAGAAAGGTTGGAGAAGCTTAAGAAAAGAGGAAAATAAGTTCCAAATTAATGGGGTGGCAGAATACCGGGGCGGTTAGTTGGATCTTATGAAGAAATCTGCGTTAAAAAGGGTTTTTCTTGGCAACCTGTTGGCTGCCGCTGTGCTGACAGGTTACGCATGGGCGGCAGAAATTGAAAGCCTGAACCTTCCCGCCGGCGCGGTTATGCCCGGAACACAGATAGAATTTGTTTCGGCTGGGGAATTGTCTGGTTCCGGCATGGGGGCGCTGGAGGGGGTTGGTTTTGCATTTACTGTGCCTGTGCAGGCTGTTATCAGCGTAAGCGGGGATGGCTTGGTGAGTATAACCACGCCCGGGCCTGAGATGCAGGTGCTCCCCGTTTCAACAGCCACAGTGCCTTCAACCGCGCCCGTGTTTGCCGCTATGGCCGGGGCCGGGCTTGAGCCTGTTATGGGCGCTTTCTATGACTTTGAGCCAAGCGGCATACAATTCAGCGCGCCGGCAAATATCGCATTCACATTCAATCCGGTAGGCATAGATACCGCCACAGTGGCCATATATTATTACGACGGCATAACCTGGAGCAGCGGGACCGTATACAATCAGCGGATCTCGTTTAATGCCTCCGGGCAGGCAGTAATCGAGGGGGAGATAGCACACACCTCCATATACGCCGTGTTGATGAAAAAGATAACGCCCGTTCCCGCGCTTTCAGTAACGCTAAATATCTCCCCCAACGTTATAAACCTTAACAGCCAGGGGGAATCCATAACTGCAAACCTTAGGGCTGAAAACACAGGTGGGGCATGTTTCAGGAGTGACGCTATAAAAATAAGTGCGGTTAACGGCCAGGCATTGGCGGAGCCTATCTCCGCACAGGCAAACAAAGGTAAAGGCCATAACAGCTATACGGTGGAATGCGGGTCTATAGCGGTTAAATTCAGCCGAGAGGCCGTAATAGCGGTGCTGCCGGCGAACACCGTGTCTAATATTGCCGTCACCGGGGTATTCGATGATGGCCGCGTATTTAGCGCGGAAGATGCCGTAAGAACCGTGAAGCCGCGCAGAATGGCCCGCGGCAGCGGCGGACGTTTTGAGCATAGGCGGCGTGCATGTTTTGACGCGCCCGCCGGGGCCTTAAAGCATGACGCCGATCTGTATGTGTTGAGCGTTGAGGGCGACAAAGCCGGCAATGAGGCGCTCAAGAAGGCTGCCGCTAAAGCCAAACTGCTTGCAAGGCGTGGTTATGCGTATGAATTCGGCCCTGATGGTTCAACTTTCGACAAAGCGTTGACAATAAGCCTGCCCTATGACGCCGATGATAAATCCCCGGGAAAAATTGCCATTGCCTGCTGGAATGAGAACGGGAAATTATGGGAAGTGCTGCCTTCGCGCTTTGATGCCAACGCGAGGCTTGTAAAAACAGATGTGGTGCACTTCTCGCAGTACCAGGTGATTGTGGCCAGTTATACAGTTTCGGCCCCGGAAACAGTAAAAGGGTTCCGGGCTTCGGAATATATCAATGTTTCCGCATCTTTGGCTGACCAGACGTTCAAACTTGGCGAGGTTTATGTTTACCCGAATCCGGCCAAGGGCGGCAAAGTGCCTGTATTTCATGTAGAAGTCGGGCTGGCTGATACCGTAAAGATACGGGTCTATACGGTGGCCGGCCAGCTTGCCCATGACACAACGCTTACAGGTACGCCGCAGGTTATAGGTTCGGCCTATGCTTATGAATACGCCTGGGAAGGGCGTATCGCCAGTGGTGTGTACTACTACACTATTGAAGCCGAAAAGAGCGGCAAGAAGATTAAATCCAAGGGTAAATTTGCGGTGGTGCGCTGAATGCCGATATGAAAAAGCTCATACTAATATTGCCCGTTATACTGGTGTGTTCCATTTCCATTGCCGTGCACGCCCTTGAGACCGGTGCGCAATTCCTTAAGATAGACACGGACGCGCGTTTAAGCGGTATGGCTTCAGCCGGGGTGGCCTCCGTGTACGGTATAAGCGCCTTGGGTTATAACCCGGCCGGCCTTTCCTCCATTACCGGGCCGGAAGTGGCGTTTAGCCATAGTAAATGGTTGATGGATTCTACCCACGATTTTGTGGGCTTTGGCGCCTCCATGGGCAGTCTGAAAGGCAATAAAGTGGCTATGGGATTGGGTGTAACGCGGTTGGGCAATAGTTCCTTTGAGGGCCGCGCCGATGATAGAAGCGTAAGCGGCGGTTATAGCGCTTCGGACCAGGCTGTAAGCCTTGGTTTTGCCATAAAGAATATAGGTGGCGCTGTAAAATACATACAAAGCAGTATAGCCGGGGTGAAGGCCGAGGCTTTTGCCGTGGATCTTGGCGCCAGAAGCCGCCTTAGCGGCCTGCCTGTTACCCTGGGTTTTGGGGTGCAGAACCTTGGCCGCGGTATTAAATACTTGTCCCAAAGGGATAATTTGCCGTTAAGCGTGAATGCCGGATTTGCGGCAGCCATCATGCCTGGTATTTCGCTGGCTTTTGATGTTAAGAGACTGGTTTACGACAGGCAGACGGTGTTTTCCGCCGGTACCGAGTATGCCATGATAAAAACCGACAGCGGCATGGGATTTGCCCTGCGTGGCGGCTACGGTATTACCGGGCTGACGGCCAATAACGAAAAAAGCGGTTTAAGCGTTGGCGCCGGGCTGATGGCGCTGGGCGCACAGTTAGACTACGCAGTATCACCGGAAACCGCCCTTGGCAGCATGCAGCGCGTAACGCTGAAAAAGAAGTTTTAATCTTAATTGCCGAAGCATTTGCATATATTCGCCGCACCAAACAGTGAATTGTGGCGCCAGGATGGTTTTGGGAACACCTACCTGCCCTTGCCAAAGGGCCTTTTACGTGCTATGATATACCAGTAGTTACCAATATATTGGTAATTGCTGGTATATATGAGATTCCATGAATTTAAAACCTTAATTCAGGGCCTGCCGGTGTTCTCCGGCCGGGATGCTGTCAGGCTTGGCGAGCCCCAGACAATGTACAACCAGTTAAACAACTGGCGGCGCAAAGGACTTATTCTCCAGTTAAGGCGCGGCCTGTATGTTTTAGGGAAAGCCGACCGCAAAATAGAGCCCAGTGTGCTGTTCCTTTCCGGGCAGATCTATGCGCCATCCTATGTAAGTCTGGAATATGCTCTGGGCCTGTACGGGCTGATCCCGGAAATGGTAACAAAGGTGACCGCTGTTACCACCAGGAACCGGGCAAGTGTTAAGACCGATCTTGGTGGCTTTGAATATCAGCATGTCAAGCGTGAGGCCTTCTGTGGATTCAAGGCCGCAAAGGACCAGGCCGGCCTGACTTATTTCCTGGCGGAGCCGGAGAAGGCCATTGTAGATTTCATCTACCTGAATCTTCCCCGCTTTCAGCGCAACGACAGAGGGATATTTGCGCAGTCGTATCGGTTTCAGAATCTGGAAGCCCTTGATCTGGAGAAAATCACGTTCTATGCCGCGCTGTTCACCAGCGCCAAGCTTGTCGACATTGTTAAGGATTTCTGCCGCTTTGCCAAGGAGGCATAAGCGCTTCAATGCCGCGGTAAACGATGTGCGCGTTTTGTCATCGACGAGGGGGAGCTTTGGGTTATCAACAAGAATTCACTAAGCTCGCTTATCTCCGGGGCGGACTGGAAGTGATCTGCGGCGTTTGCCGCCAGGTTGACTTGTCAAGTGGGTGGGCCTTGACAAAGCGGGGTTATCTGCTATAATATGATTGCAGGGAAGTGCGGTTGCGGTGCCTCGCCCATCTGGCTTGGTAGTGCGCAGGTGCGGTAGTGCGGTGGAGTGGCGGTCGCAGACAGACGCGGTGCGGTCTAGAGCGCGGTGTGTGTCCCAGATGGGCGGGGCGTTTATTTGTACTATCCGATAATAGCAAAGCCGGCCAAAGCCGGCGGCGCAAAGCTAAGGGCCCAAAGTCAGGGTTGCCAGGCTGCCGAAGATACCATGAAAAAGCGGATTATCCGCTGTTTTTTGATGTATGCTGCCGTAGCGGCTCGCGCCGTAGCGGCTTTTTTATTGCCCGTGCGATTAATAAATATTTCACGCGAATTTAACTTTCCTGAAATACGCGTATTATATTATAATGTAATGAGAATTCTGTACGCCCTGGCAGACGCTGTTGCGCCTGTCGGGTCGTATCATGCTGTTTTGCTGAAAAGACCGATGACATCAGATATACAATTATTTTCTATTTTCAAAAAGGCGGGTGCCGCCTTCTATATGACTACGCGCGCGCGGGCATGCGCCGCTATTATTTTGACTGGTGTGATATTTTTTGCCGCCTTCCGCCCGGTGTCAGCCGCGGACTCCGGCAAATCAGTTCCGGAACTGGCCCGCCAGATAGGCGATAAAGACGCCAGGGTAAGGGCCAGGGCGGCCGAAGCTTTGGGGAGGTCCGGGGATAAGAACGCGGCGGCGCCGCTAGCCAAAGCGTTGAAGGACGAGAACGCGCTGGTCAGGGGAGAGGCCGCTCATGCTTTGGGCCGCATCAAAGACCCGGCCGCCAGGGCCACGCTGATAGAAGCCCTGAAAAGCGAAGACAAGAACATCCGCTGGGGGGCGATAGACGCCATTTCCGAAGCCAGAGAAATAAAGGCGGTCGACCTTCTTATCGGCCTGCTGTCCCATGAAGACCGCAACACCCGCAGCAAGGCGGTTACGGCTCTTGGCAATATCAAAGATAAAAGGGCGGTGCCGCCGCTTATAAAGACGCTGCGCGGCGATAAAGACGCTTTTGTGCGGCAGGGCGCCATTGAGGCGCTGCTGGTAATAGGCGACAGGCGCGCGGTGCCGGCATTGCAGGAAGCTAAAAAGGACAATGACGCCACTGTAAGGGTTTGGGCCGGGAAAGCGCTGGAGAAATTAGGGGGCGGGCGTTAGCCCCTAAAAATATGGTCGAAAACAGGGCAAATATGATCGGCTGGAAGGAAAGGCTCCTTCTGAAAGCCGGAAAATCTGGAAGCCGCCCCGGCTTCTGGTTGCCTATTGTTTTGTCCGGGTTGTTGCTGTTAACCGGCGGATTGAATTTATCGTTCGCCGCGTCAACAGTGGACAGCGTCGGTAATACGCAGAATTCCAACCAGAGGAAAGTGGTTTCCACCCCCAACGGCTATGTGGTGGTTATAGGCACCGGAATCGAGAACACGGTCGCCTACTGGTCGCTTACGGGCGAAGATGCCACATGGGTCGCTACCAATCTTTTTAATAATCTTGGCGCGCCCTACTCCACTGAAATGGGGGTCAAGCCCAATGTCTGGTTCGAGGGCGGCGCTTCCACCACAGTGTTTACTGCAGTGGCTACCAGAAACCCGCCCAATTTTACTGCATACCGGCCTCCAGTTTTCATGCGCAGGTTTTCAGTCACGTCCTCCGGACTGAGCATGGAGAGTAATTTTTACACCAACGTCATGACCCCGACCGGGACAGGTTGCGGCGGCACTTTGGCGGCAGGTAGCGGTTTTGTCGGTTCTAATTGGCCCATAGGCCTGATGATTCATCCGACTGACAGCGCAATGAAAATCTGGATCAGCGGTCTTGCTACTTTGGGCGGCTCTATCGGCGGCGACGATGCCAAGACGACGCACATTGTAGTAAATAATGACTATACCACCGTAAATACCTGGAGAGTCGACGATGTCGATATAGACTGCAACGAGGACGCTCCTGACGGCGGCGTTTATGCGCCTATAGATGTTATTGTCCCGTCGTACTTTGGCGGCGTGAATAAAGCTGTTTTTTCAGCGCTTGATATCGCAAATGTAACGACCCTCGACACATGGCTGAAACAGCAGGATGATAATATCACGGATGCAGGCGCAGCTGGCCCCTATATGTCAGGGCTGACTGGCACTGCCCAGGCTACTTATGACCAGAATGTGTCAATGGTAACCGACTCAGCGGGAAATATCCATGCTGTCTGGAATGATGCCCAGGATGACATCTGGTACGGCAGGTTAAACAATGACGGCTCATTCCCCGCGGCGTGGGATGTGTCATACGGAGATGCCAGCCTGAGAGGCGATAACCTCACCGGCACCGCGCAGGTTTATAAGCACGTTTCCATCGGCGTCGCCAAAGCCGATCCGGCCAATGGCTTCAATAATGACCAGCTTTATATGGTGTTTGTCTCATCCCAAGGGCATATACACAGCCTTACCTGCGCTTCCACAACCACCGCTTCGGCCGCTAATTGGACTACGCAGACTGAAATTGCGAACACCATAGACACACCACTGCATCCTTCACTGGCCTATTCTGTGACCAGGCCTTACCCTATACCACTGGTCTGGCAGGATTCCGGCGGCGTTAATTTTGATAAGATCGCCACTTCCGGCTGGGGAGCTGTCGACGTTACGGCCGTCAGCACTATCAGCGTGGGCGGCGTTATTGAGTACCTGCAGACCTCCACATTTACACTGGTGGTCACCGCTACAAACCTGACTAATTATTTAAATACCACACCTATCCCCTTCACCTTGAAGAATTTAGCCACTACAACCAATGTGAGCGTTTCCAGTTATATTTATACAACCGGAAAAACCACAATGACAGCTATAGTGGAGATCTCCGCGCCGACCGGTTATTATGATATAAAAGTGGTTAACCCCGACGGTAAATTCGACATATACCCCAACGCTTTCCGTATAGAGCCGCCGGCTATCACCGCGGTTTCCAGCAAGACCGCCGGCGAATATCTGACTTCCTCCACATATACGTATGTAGTGCGCGGTGGTTATTTCCAGAATTGGGTGAATGTCGGCCAAAAACCATCGGCGACTGTTCTCTATAATACGCTGCCCACTTCGGACGTAACGGCTGAAAGCCTTGTTTATGTTTCCTCCGCCGAGTTGAACGTGATAGTAAAGATAAGCTCTACGGCGGCCATCAACGGCGGGCCTTATGATATAAAGATCACCAACCCCGACGGCCAATCTGTAACGGCGCAGGACGTATTCGCCGTGCCAAAATCTTCCATCACGGCGGCTTATGAGCAGACGCAGCAGAATTACCTGACCGCCCAGACATATAATTTTGTGCTGAAAGGCAATGATTTCCAGAAATGGACCAATATATCGCCTTCCACCTGGACCACGGTGCAGTTCATAAAGTTCGACGAGGCTGTTCCTACCCCCAATATAACGGTCAACAATACGGTTTTTGTCAGCCCGCAGGAGCTGACCGTAAATATTACGCTTAATCCCTCGGCCGGTTTTGCCAGCGGGCCGTACAAGGTAAAGGTCATAAACCCCGACGGGCAATACAGCGTATTGCCCGACACCTATACTATACTGCCCCCGGTTTTCGACTCGGTAAGCGACTCCGACGGGCCGCCCACCTCCGGCGGCCAGAACGCCGGGGTGTTGAGCGGCGGCACGCTTTATCCGCCCAGGAACCTTACTATCCGCGGTTCCAATTTTCAGAATTGGTCGGCCACAAAGGTTTCCTCCATAACCGTGCTCAGCGCTACGGGTATTACGGTTTCTTCCATAACCTACCAGACCTCCGGCAGATTCATAGCCAGCCTTATCATTACCACCAACGCGGCCGGCGTGGCCAGGGATATCCGGGTATACAACCCCGACGGGCAGGCGTCTACTTTGGGCTTATGGCCCAGCACTTTTACCATTACCGCGCCCACGGCCACGCTGACATATCCCCTGGCCGGCTATACTACCGGTTTTGCCAGCGTCAACGGCGGCGCCGGGTTCAATAATATCGGCCAGACCTCGCTTTTAACCGGCCAAATACGCATAACAGCCCTGAATAAAGCCGCCAATGGCGTAACCAATGTGGCCGGGCTTACCTGGGACGGCGGCGGCGGCTGGGAAACGGCCGTGCCGGCCGAAAGCGCCTGGAAGTCCGTCACCGGCGCTTCCGTGTGGAATTATCTTAATTTCGTTAACGCCAACCAGGCGCAGGACCAGACCGAAGGGCAGCAGTATAAAATCGACGTCAGGGGCGTGACCCAGGACCAGGGCAAAGGCATTGAAACTTCGGGCACGGTAACGCTGGACCGGAGGTCGCCCGAAGGGTTGATCCTCCTTCCCGACGCGGTGGCCCTGGGCGCGCAGAAGAATATCCAGTTCAGATTTACGGATAATAACGGCGGCACCGCTGATATGCTGGGCGTGGGTATTTCAACCGGCCAGATAATTATAATGGACACGCTCAATACGCTGTCTACCGCCGACGACTTCGCCTGGACCGGTTCTACCTGGAGCGATATTCCGGGAGCCGAAATATGGCTGAGCACGGATTCAGCCGACACCTCCACCATGCAATTCGGGCCCGGCAAGAATTCCGCCTCTTATGTTACCATCGCGTCGCCGATCATGACCGATGTTACGCTGCTGCCGCGGCCGATATGGCTAAACGGCAAGAAGTACAGGATAAAAGCCAGGGCTTTTGACGCGCTTGGCAATAACTCCTATACCTCTGAATCACAATTTATATATGACAATACGCCTCCCACGGTTACATTGTCTTTGCCTACGCCGCTTGTGGACAGCGCCGTCTTCACCGACATGCCCTGGCAAAGGGGCGTCACCCAGATAAGCGGCACCATGGAGGATTACGGCGACGCTTTGAACGAGTACAGCGTTTATGTGAGGATAGCGGACCAGGGCGCTTTGGGCGGCGGCCCTGTAAAATACCTTAACCCGGCCTCCGACGTATTCGACGGCACTCTTTCCGCCGACGCCTGGAAAAAACTCACCCTGACCGGCGCGGCCGCGATAAGGGCCTGGACCCGTTCCACCGCTTCTGTGGGCTGGCTGAACAACCACTCGTATAAAGTGGAAGTCTATGCCGTGGATATGGCAGGCAACAGCGCCGGCCTGCCCGGCACCCCGCTTTATGTAAAGTATTTCCGGTTCGACAACGACGTGCCCACGCAGGGGATAACCTATCCCATAAACGGCGGCAATTACGGCGTGGCGCCCCTGACGGCCTTGAGTTCCCTGACCACTTTTTACGGCACTTCCGCCGACGATACGTCGGGCGTGGACTATGTGGAATACAAGCTGGAGGACCCGTCGGGCGACAAATGGCATCAGTATGTTTCTTCCGGCGAATGGCTTACCAGCGCCGTGTGGAACGTCGCCCGCACCACTACCACCACCCCTTACGACACGTGGCTGTCCACGGGCGTGGCCTGGCTGAACGGCGAGCAATTCACGCTGATAGTTAAATCCAAGGATAAGGCCGGCAATTATTCAGCGGTTTATTCTACCTATGTCTTCAAATACGATATTTCCGCCCCCAATACCACGGTTCTGGTGCCTACCGAAGGGTTGACCTATTCCCAGCCTTTCAGCACCGTCAACGGCGTACGCGGCAATATACTGGATATTCCGGAGAACTCCGGGCGCGAGGCCGGGCTTCAGGAATTTTACGTCGGGATCAAGAGCCAGCGGACCGGCCTCTGGTGGAACGGTACCGTTCTGGGCTGGCAAAGCGTCAGGGCGGACAAATGGCACAGCCCGCCCGCCGGGACCGCCTGGACGCACCAGAGCCTGGGCGGTTTCTGGACATCCTACAATTCCGACACGTTCGAGGTTTACGCCTGGGGCCGCGACAATGTGGACCAGCCGGACGCTTCTTACCGCAACATAGAGTCTTCGATGACTCTTAAACACACTTTCAAGTTCGAAACGGAGAAGCCTTCCACGACGTTGAATATCCCGGTGGACGGGCAGTGGTATAGTTCGGTCAGCGGCTATGACCTTGCGCAAATAGGCGGCACGGCCTGGGACCTTCCGCTTTCGGGGCCCGGCTCCGGCGGCTCCGTCACCAACGTTAAATTCCAGATAAGGCGCGGCAGCAACGACACGCAGTGCTGGGGCGGCGCCGATTACAATACGAACTGTTCTTTGCCCGAGTCCTGGTTCAACAGGACCTCCGTGACGGATTCCACTTCCACAATGGACATGACCGGCGCCAGCGGCCCCTGGGCCAAGACTACCGACGGGGAAACTTACCGGGTAAGGATGAAGGCTTACGACAGCGCCCTGGACGCCAACGATTCGCCCTACCCCAACGAAGAAACCTACTTTGACACGGCGGGAAGAAGGAACGAGAAAACCTTCCGGGTGGACCGGGTCGCTCCGACGGCGCTTATCCAGGCGCCCAATATACCCGACGTCTATACATTCGACTCTGTTTCGGGCAACGCTCAGGATTCACTCACGCAGGTAAAGCGCGTGCAGGTGGCTTATTTCAGGGTGAGCGCCCCCAGCGCCTGGTGGAACCCGGCCAGCGTGGGGACTTTCGACCAGGGCGACGGCGTGCTCCCGCCGCCTGAGAACGCTTTTGTAGAGGCCTCCACCAATACCGACAACCCGGTGCTGTGGTCGGTCACGGGCTCGAGCGTGCCGCTGCTGGAGAACGGCAAGACCTACCTGGTCTTCGCGCGGGCTACGGACGTTCTGGGCAATAAGACCGCTTTCCCCGGCTATGTCGGTTATACCATTCCCCCGATACAGTCGGCCCTGATAAAGATAAATAAAGTTACGCCACTGCCGGATTCCACCATATCCGTGCCGGCCGGCGGCGCGCCCTATTTCAGGCCCACTGACCTCAACGCCATAAGCGGTACGCTGGCGGCCGCCAATACCGTGCAGATAATGATAACCAACGTGACCGCCGAGCCGGACCAGGTCTGGACCCCGGGCGGCTGGGTGTCCACCGTTACCTACCTGGTCGGCTGCACCGATCAAAGTTACGAGGTGGGCAAATCCTCCTGCGGCTATTTCGGCGTGGACAGCGCCGGCGCGGTCGACTGGTCCAAGAACGTCACCGGCATCTGGCCGGTCGGCACCAACCAGTTCAGCGTTAAATCCAGGGCCGCGTCCGACGCGACGCTGGAAAGCAGCCTGCCTCCGGCGAGGTATTTCTACATAGACGGCAACGATCCCGCCAGCACGCTGGTGGAGCCCAACGCGCAGTACGAAAGAAGCGTTCCTTCCATTTACGGTACCGCCACCGACACGGGCGAGGGAAAAGTGGACAAGGTGGAGGTCCTGATCTCCACCACGGCCCAGACCTCTTACTGGGACGGGGACAGTTGGGAAACCTCGGCGACCTGGCTGCCGATAAGCGCGGTTGACGGCACCTTCGACTCCAGCCTGGAACCCTGGTCCCTCAGCGCCGGGCTGCCGGTTTTCCAGAACGGCCGCACCTACGAGGTGCAGCTGCGCATCACCGACAAAGCGGGGCGCATCAAGTATTATCCGGAACCCTACCAGCAGTTCACCATAGACACCTCCTCTCCCGCGGCCCGCATAGCCTTTCCGGCCGCCTCGGCCGCCCTTAATAATGTGCCGCAGGTTTCGGGCACGGCCTCGGATCCGGGGGGGAAGAACGAGGGCGTGCAGATAGCCATACAGCAATGGGGCGGCCTGCAGAAATGGTACAACGGCGACGTCTTTGTAGCCGTGGCCGACCCTATCTGGATAGAGCTGAAGGGCAATACCAGCGGCTACCTTTCCGCCACCGCCGAGGACTGGTCCTACTCCCCTGTGCCGATGAACGACGACTTCACCGGCGGCCTGAAATATATGCTGCTGACGCGCTCCACCGACGTGGCCGGCAACCAGCAGACGCAGTTCGACGTGCCCGCGTCCTCCAGGGTGTTCTACGTGGACAAGTACCCGCCGGCCACCACCGTGACGCGGCCCGAGGATTACGGCGACTATCTGACCGGGCAGACCGGGCGTTATAATTCGGCCAATATCGGCAAGACCGATTCTTATTTCTACGGCTCCGCCGCGGACACTTTCTACGCGGCCAATAACGCCGGCGTGGAGAAGTCCCGCATCCGCCTCTCCTACCTGCTTAATAACGATACCTATTACTGGCTTACCACGGCCGTGGTCTTCAGCTCCGGCACGGCGGCGGAGCTGGTCTCCTGGCAGGACACCGACTGGGTGGCCGGCTGGTTCTACACGGAGATAGTGAACTGGCCCGCCGGCGACAGGGAATACAAGCTGGAAGCCAAGTCCATGGACGCCACGCGGGCGGCCGGCGGCGGCGGTGAGGGCAACTGGGAAACCGCGGTTACCGCCGGTAACGTCAAGAGATTTATAATAGACGACACCCCGCCTTCGGTGGCCATCACCGGCCCGCTGGAATTGTCCCTTACCGCCCCCACCAGCATAACGGGCACGGCCGACGCCGCCATAGCCGGCTTCCAGAAGACGCAGGTGCGCATCTCCACCGGAACGGGGGTGGACACAAGGTACTGGTCCGGTTCCGCCTGGGTGACGGAGCCTGAAACCTGGATAGACTCCGTGAAGGACGGCCCCACCGCCTGGTCCTACGCTATCTCCAATACGCTGCTGGTGGATAAGGCCACCTGCACCGTGAACGCCCGGGCGCTGGACTATGCCGGCAATTATTCCACCACTTATTCCACAAGGGCCTTCCTCAACCAGAGGCCGGCCAGTTCCATAGCGGTCCCTTTGCCTACCGCCTACAATACGCTCACCTCCCTGTCCGGCTCGGCCAGGGATAATGCCGCCGTGAGCGAGGTGCAGATAAGCATATTCAACTACGACCAGGGCATCTGCTACGACCCCTCCCAGCCCGGCGCCTGGGTGGACCCGGGCTGCTCCACGGATAACGACGCGCCGTGGGTGGCGCCGCAGATCACTTTCCTGGGCGACGCCGCCACCTGGACCTACGCCGTGCAGGATTCCACCTGGACCAGCGGCGCCCATTACAGGGTGCGCGCCAGGTCCAGGGACGCCGCCGGCAACTGGGACGTGGTCTACGCCACGGTCGCTTTCCAGTTCGACGCGTGGACCATGTTCGCGCCAGCCTCCGCGGTAACCTACCCGGCCGACGGCGCCCACCTGGCCCTGTCGGCCAAGCCGGTCACCATACTGGGTTCCAGCTCCGACGACTACTCCGGCGTGAGTAAAGTGGAATTCTACCTGCGCAAATTCAACGGCGAATACTGGAACGGCATAGGCTGGCAGGGCCCGGCGGTCACGCTTAACGGCGACGCGCCTTTGGCCACGTGGTCCAAGCTCGTCAGCAACGACGCGGCTTATATAGACAGCGAGAGATATACCCTGACTACCTGGGCCACCGACGTGGCTGGCAACGCCGAGGCGCCGGCCGTCAAATCCACTTTTGTATACGATATAAGCCGTCCGACGAACTCCATAACCTATCCGTACAACGGCGGCTATATAGCCAAAACCGGCAAGATAACCGGCGGCTCCTACGACAAGCCTTACGGCATTACCGGCGACGTTAATGTAAGGATCAAGCAGCTGACCGGCCCCAAGGCCAACCATTACTGGCGCGTGGCCGATTCCAGCTGGACGGTGGAGAACGCCCCGCAGGTCTGGAACAGCGTTATAAGTTCAGGCACGCTCAGCGCCAACGCCACCTGGTGGCAGCTGGGCACCACCCCCTGGCAGACTTTGGAAACCTACGAGATAAACTCTTACGCCCTGGACAAGGCCGGCAACGCCGAACTGGTCTATTCCACCGTTACCAACATCGCGGCGGATTTCACGGCTCCCCGTTCCACCATCACGCTGCCGGCTGACGGGCTGACCTACGGCGAAACCCCGCTGCCGCAGGTGACCGGCACGGCCCACGACGATTCTCCGGGAGAAATCGAACATGTCTACCTGCAGTTCGGCTATACTTCCAGCGTACAGGGCGGCACCATACTCTGGTCTTATGACGGTTCCGCCTGGCAGAACAACGCCGCCACCTGGCTGCCGGTTTCGTCCGTAACGCTGGTCGGGGACAACTGGACTTATGACATGCCGGACACTATCTGGCAATGGAACAACTCCTGGTATTCCCTGCGGGCCTATGCCAAGGACAAGGCCGCCAACACGGAAACCACACTTTGGCGCATAAATTTCATGTACAGCGCGCCTTACCCGAACACCTGGGTGAACGCCCCCGCGAACAACAGTTATACCAAGACCAAGCCGCAGACTATTTCCGGCGGCGCCACTAAATTCACCTATCCCAACGCCTCCAGCGTAAAAGTATCGGTGGAAAGGAAAAGCGACGGCTATTACTGGTACGGCAGTACTTTCTCGGCGCCCGGCTCCCTGGAGGCGGCGCCGCGGGTATATATCAACGCCAGCAATGTGAGCGTGCTGGGAGATTCCAGCCTGTATTGGGAATGGACCGAGAATATCTCCACTTCCGCCTGGACGGATAATACGTCGTACTACTTCCTCACCAAGGGTTACGGGCCGGCCGGCGAGGAGCAGGGCGCGGACCTGGTAGGGAACACGGTGGTCTATGACATTACCCCGCCGAACGCGGCCATTTCGGCGCCGGCACCGCTTATTTACAAGAGCGTAACCCAGGTTTCCGGCAACGCCTCCGACACCGTCCCGGGCCTGCTGGACAAGAGCGATATAACCATACAGGACCTGGCCTACCCGACCACCTACTGGAACCCGGTGAGCACGGCCTGGCAGAACGGCATTGTCTGGGCCACCACCACTTTAACCGCCGGCAACTGGGCGCTTAATACCGGTCTGCCGGCCTGGACCGACGGCGCCAACTACCGGATAACCCCAAGGGCCACCGATAGGGCCGCCAATGTGCAGACCGGCGCGGCGGTGGATTTCCTGGTGGACAGGACCACGCCTACGGCGAAGATCACCGATTTTACGGCGGTGGATTCCACGGTCACGGCCGCCAGCGGCCAGTTCAGGTCCTCCCTGGATTCCCTCATCGGCACCGCCTGGGATACGGCGGGAGCCGGCGGCACTTCCGGCAAGCTGGACAAGGTCCTTGTCCATATAAAAAGGCCGGCCCAGGGCGCGGACTCTTTGCGTTACTGGAAGTGGACTACCCGCGCCTGGGACGCCGCGCAGGCCGAAGAGGCGGAAATTTATTGGGGCACGTCCACGGTGCATATACCCGGTGTGAGCGTCTCTTCCTGGACGCATTCCGTTCTGCCGCCCTTTGCCGCGTTCACGCAAGGCGGCACCTACATACTCCGCGCCAGGGCGGCGGATACGGCGCTGCCGCAGGGCAATACGCAGCAGATATTTACGCTGGGGGAATCCTCGTTCACGTTCATCTGGGACTCCCTGCCGCCTTCCGCCGCCGTTACCGGTTACGAGGACACGGGCGGCAACGGGGCGGTCAATCCCGCCGGCCCCTGGACCATTTCCGGCAGCGCCTCGGACTCGCCGGCCGGCATGACGGGGGTGGCCAGCCTGAGGCTGCAGCTCTCCAGGCTGGAGGGCCAGACTACATATTACTGGACCGGCCTGGCCTGGTCCGGCACGGTTTCGGAATTCGAGCCTGACTCTTTTGTTCCTCCTAACTGGGACTATGTGCTGGCGGCGGCCAATATGGTTTCCGACCAGAAGTACATGCTGAAAATTCGTGGTATAGACAATGCCGTGCCAGCCAATGCCGGCTCCTTCGGCGCGGCAATTGATGTTAAGATAGACACCACCCCGCCCACGGTGGAGATAACCTCGCCTACGCCTGTGGCGCTTAAGGCCCTGTCCCAGATCTCGGGCACGGCCTACGCCGATATAGCGGGGCATAAGTGGACCGAGCTGCGCATCACCACCACGGGCGTTGACGGTATGCGCTACTGGAACAGCGCCTCGTCGGTCTGGCAGCCGGGCGATTATCCCATAATCACTTCCAAGACTGGCGGCACCTCGTGGTATTACACGGTGCCCGCGGCCATGCTGAAAGACGACGTTGTGTACACGGCTACGGCGCGGGCGCTGGACTACGCCGGCAATTATTCCGTGGTTTACTCCACCTATATATTCACGTATGACATAACGCCGGTGGGCATCACATTGGCTTCCCCGCTCGACGGCGTGGCTTATTCCGGTCTGTTCGTTTCAACGCCGGCCGGCGGCGTGGTCAGCAATACGCAGTTCTCTGCCAATACGGGCATAAGCACGGTGGCGGTGCAGGTGACGGACCTGGACG
>DMXM01000005.1 GCA_003482905.1 Elusimicrobiota bacterium | reverse complement strand
GGGGCTATGTCAGGAGGTCTGGAGTCTAACATAGAGAATACGAAACCGTGCACTTTTTGTCATCCAACTGAAACTTTCAGGCTAATTTCGTCCAGGGTTTTATCTTAGCGGAGGATTTGGGGGCGCGGCCAGCCTTTGGTCAGGCGGCTATCCCGCGACCGCAACGTCAGCAGCGGCTCCATAGGGGAACTTAAAGCCGGGCCGCCGGTCACCCGCGCCCCGTTGGGGCTCCGCCGGACAGGGCGAAGACCGTCCGGGCTACCCCCTTCGGCGGCATCTCGCGGTTCTCAGAAAAGTAGAAATTGTTCTTCAGGAAAAAGGAGCCGCGGTACGGGGCGGTCTGGCGTATCTTTATCTTCCTGCCGGCGCAGGCCCTGGAGCAGCCGCCGGCCTTTTCGAAAGGGCAGAACCTTGTCATAGCTAGGTACTTGAACGGGTAGTGAAAGGAGAACTTTATGCCACGTCCCCGGAACGCCGCCACCCTGTCCGCCTCATCGGTCTCCAGCATGCGCAAGTTGTTGGCGGCGAAGAAGCGCCGCAGAAACCTCTCGTCCATCCGGATGAAGTCCGCCGACACCGGCCGGGCGAGCAGCAGCGGCACCGTCCCGCCGTAGGCCCGGTTCACGGCGCGCATCAGGCCCAGGTCGCCCAGGCTCAGCTCCGCGCCGGGGTAGAGCCCGAGGATACGGTCGAAAAGCTTCAGAAAAGACCGGAGCCGCACGGTGGGCAGCAGCGGGGTCAGCACGGTCAGCTCCTTGACCCCCTTGTCCTTAAGCTCCCTGACCTCGTCCTCGGAAGGGATGAGATTCTGGCAGAACTCGCTGCCTAGGTACACCCGGTCATAGTGCCCGATGTCCTTCTCGCTCAGTCCCCCGACCTCCGGGGGCGTTATGGAAACGGCTCTTTCCATCATATATTCTCTTCGAGGTAGCGGTGCAGCCCGTCGAATTGCCTTTTAATCCGCAGTGCGCGCTCCACAAACTCCTCTTTGGGGAGTCCGAGGCCGAGCAGTTCTACAACCTGCCGGGACTCCCGGAAGATGAGCCTTGAGGTCTCCTTGACCGGGCTTCGCCCGATCTTCAGCACCCCGGCCCCCAGGCGGTGATACTCGTACAGGTCCGCCAAGTGCCCGGCGGCGCTCCCCCCGGCCATACGGTATTCCTTGCCTCCGGCCAGGAAGCGCCTCTTGCAGAAAGTGGTCCTGCCGCCGTGGCAGTCAAGAAAGCAAAGCCCGTTGTAGTTAATGCAGCATTCGCGGTGCTTCAGGAAAACCTCAGCTTTGATCCCGTAAGGGTTGCGCAGCATCTCCGCCGCCTCCGCGGGACCAAGCTGCTCCGGCAGCGCCAGCCGCTTTATGCCGTAGCCGGCGTAGAACGCCAGGCTCTCATAGTTCATGCAGTAAGACAGGGTGCTGAGTATATAATCCGTCCTGACCTTATTCCTGCGCAACACGTCCAGGAGGGCCAGGTCCTTGATTATTACCCCGTCTATCCCCCCCCTGACCAGCTCCGTTATGACGCCGAGCGTGCTGCGCAAAAGACGCTTGTGCACTTCATTGGCCGCAAAGAAAAGCCTGGCGCCCCTGGCGTGGGCGGCCTTCCCGGCGGCCAGGACGTCCGCAGTGGCTCCAAAGTTGCGGGCGCCTTCCACATGGTTCGGGACGGAGTAAATCCCGCAGTAGAGTTCGTCGGCTCCCTGGTCCAGGTAATACTCCAGCTCTTCCATGGAGCCTATCCCTACCTGTATCTTTATATTCGCGTGGGCCATATCAGGCGGAGCCCCTGGAAACCCCTGCGCCATGGGAGTCTGAACCGCAAGCACCCGGGCGGCCGTTCTCTTTTAGCCCCTTGAGTAATTCCGCCGGACTCCCTTTCTGCGGTTTGAACTCTCTCCCGCCGCGAAGACGGAGACAGTCCTCCCTGGGTCCCCAGCATAAGGCGTTCAGCGAACAAGCGGAGCACGACCCTGGCTTGCCCTTCTCCCCCGCGTAGAGGCGGCTTTCTCTCAGGATTTTTTGAAGGTCTATGCTGCAGAGCTCGAGCCCTTTAAGCATACAGAGCGGGAAACCGTCGGTTATGACCCACATCCTCCTGTCCTGCCCCTCCGCGGAACAAGAAATGCCTCCCTGGTTGCAGGCGTCGCAGACCAAGATGTTCGGCTCTGGCATCCCTTTCTTCATAAATAGTCAGGTATCAGGGCAGAAAACGAACCGATCAACTCCTATTAACCGGCCTTTAGCGACCGGGATCGGCCCGCCGCATTCCACGAAAACGGCGTTACCCCCCACTATCAGATCCTCCCTGATTGCCTCGTTCCTGACGCGGTAAACCGCGTGACGACATTCCAGGGCGCAGCGGACGGTATCCGCGGATTCCCCGGGGGGCAGGGCCGGCATACCCAGCATGCAGGTCCTCGCGGCCGCCACGTCCAGGTAGGGATAAAAGGCCGTGAAGCGCAGTTTTTCGTTCCCTGGCGCCAGGCGCGACTTCTGCGCGTTCGGAAAAAGCGAAACGTCGAGACGCCAGATCCTCAACTCTTCCAAAACAGCCAGCCCGTCACTGTTGAGAATCTCCGGGCCCTCGCGCGCTGGCAGCGTGAAATTCCTGGCCAGCTGGCGGCCCAGGCTCACCGGAACGCCCCAGCGCAGGCGCCGTATCAGCCCCAGCACGCCAAAATCGTTGACGCTCACTTCGAAGCGCCCGGCAAAGCTCATTTTCATCGCCGCCGTGAAAAGCTTCTCCAGCGCGCCCAGCCCCTTTTCAGTGACCAGAGGCGTCAGCAGACAGACGTTCTTTTGCTCCCCGCTCAGCGCGCGCAGTTCTTCGGTTAGCTCCGGGAGCAGCAGATTCTCGCAGAACTCCGAACCGAAATACGCCCAGCTGAAAGGCTTGAGCGACTTTCTCAGCGCGGCTCTGTCCCGGAAGGCGCCGGGCCCCAGTTTAAGTCCCTTCTCCATTCAGCCTCCAGACAGTTCCACGAACCTGCGCCTGGCTTCTTCCGGCGGGAAGCGCCCAGCGAGGCCGGCAAAAATTTCCAGCGACCTCTTTATCCTCCTGATATTCTCTATCTTGATCCCGGTAGGATCGGTCCTGGTACCGTACTTGACGCAGTCCACCCCGGAGAGGCAAAAATCGAAGAAAGCCGCCGCGTTGAGCAGCCGCGGCGAGCCGCCGCGGGAAACGCGCAGGCTCAACCTGCCGGCGGTACGGGCTATGCCCGCCGCTTCGCCGCCGAACACACGCAACGCCGACACGCCGGCCAGCGCCCCGCCACTTCCGATGCGACACATCTCCCCTTCCGGCCGCTGCCCGGCCGCAGTGTAGTACTTGGGCCGGTGCAGGTAGCAGGCGCCGTTTATGTAAGGGCAGCCGAAGAACTTATAGAAGAAGATCTCGGTTTCCACCCCCTTGCTTTTGCAGTACCGCAGTATCCCCGCGGCTTCCGCGGCGGCCAGCTGATTGGGTAGTATTATCCGGGAGACCCCGAACGTCTCGACGAAGTAGCGGGCCGTCCCGGAATTAAAACAGGGCTGAACGGAGCTGAGGTGAAGGGGAACCCCGGTATTCTCCTCCCTGAAGATCCTGAGCATCCCGGGATTGGAAACTATAAATCCGTCCACGCCCGCGTCCGCCACGGCCCTTATCCTCCCCGCCAGAAGTTCCCTGTCTCGCGGCCCCAGCCTGGCCTCGCGGCCGTTGGCGGCCAGAAAAACCTTCAGCCCGCAGTCGTGCGCGGCCCTGACGATCCCGCGCGCTTGCGCGGCCGTGCCGATGGCGCCCACGTTGGCGTAATTCGGCACGTCGCTCACCGCGAAGTAAACCTCGTCCACCCCCAGCTTTTTCAGCAACGGGATCTCGCGCCGGTCGGTTATGCAGGAGAGCAGGCGCATCAGAACTTCTCCGGCTTTATCGTAGCTGGCCCGGTTTTTGAGGCCTTAAGCTCACCGGCGCCGTACACCCTGACATAGTCCGGCCGCGCGCCGCAGCAGGCGGGAGCCAGCGAACATTTGCGGCAGGCCGCGGCGGGCGCCGGCCTGTCCAACCCGCCCTCGAGCGGCTCGTCGCCCCGGCGCCAGCGCTGGTATTCAAAAGAGAAGCCTTCGAAATTCTTCAGAGCGCAGAGCGGCATGTTCTGGACTACGGCCCTCAGGCCGGCCAGCTTGGCCCTGGCCAGCGCGATCTTTATGAAAGGCCCTGCCTCCGAATAGCGCGGCAGTATGCCTTTGTCGTCGTTAACGCGGCCCTTGTTCCTGACGAAAGTTAAATTCACCAGCGAGCACTTCGGATGCGAGGCCGTCACCCACGCCACGAAGTCCGGCAGCAGCCTGTAGTTATCCCTGAATATTATGTGGAAGAAACGAACCTTCTCCTCTAACCCCAGCCTGGAAAGGTTCCGCAGGCCCTTTACGGCCTGGACGTACTTGACGCTCCTGGTGGCCCCGTTATAGACCGCTTCTACGTGGGACGGAAAATTTACGGTGAAGAAATCAACGCCGCGCGCTATTCTGGCGCAAAGCTTTCCGTCGGACAGCGCGACGGCGTTGGTGGACAGCATTATATCCCTGACGCCTGCCCGCCTCAGGCCGCCGATCAGCCCCGGCAGCTCCGGGTTGGTAGTGGGCTCGCCGCAGCCTTCAAGACTGACCGATTTCACCCCCGAGCGCCTGACCCTCTCGATGACGGTGCCGATCTCCGTTCTCGCTCCCGAGGGGGGGTTATGACAGTACCTGCAGAACAGGTTACACGTGTAAGAGGCGTCAGCCAGGCATTCCTGCCTGCTTATCCATTTGCCTGGGACTGGGACTTTCCTCATAACTCAGGGTCAGCCAAGCCCCGCCAGCCTCCTGAGCCAGGTGAAGAAGTTGCCGTTGAAGACCACCTGAAAGAGGGCGCCGGCGAAGATCCAGACGGCGAAAGGCGTACCGGCCATCACTTCTATCTTAGGGTTCTCTTTCGGTATCCGGCTCCCCCATTCCCTCAGCAGGTCCGCCTCTTCCTGGCTTATTCCGTCGCGGAAAGAATCGGCGAAGCTGCCACTGAAGAACTCGTCGCGCTGGATGATATCCGTATAGCGCCGTGACAGGATCATGCCCGGGGCCACTTCGGCCGCCGGGACCTCCACCGTGCTGAACTTTTCCATCAGATAGACCAGCAGGAACCGCCCGGCCCCCAGTATAACGCTGAACTTAAGGACGCTCAGCCCGGAATACTTCATGTCCAGCAGCAGCCGGTCCCTGAAATTTATCATGCCGTAGGTTAAATAGCCCAGGCTGGCCAGCCACAGCGCCCAGCGGAACTTAGGCCCGGAAAGCAGCCTGGAAAACTTATCCCAGCCGATGAACAGCAGGAAGAACAGCAAACCGAGATCGGGGACCAGGCGCTGCAGCTCGCCCCTTAGAGCGGCCGACGCGACCTGGTGCAGAAGAAAAACAAAGAAAAGAGAAGCGGCGTAGAACCCGCTCTTCCCGATCCCCCCGCCGCGCAAATCCCCCGCCTTCGCGGCCAGTTCGGCCCGGATGCCGGCCCATTTGCGCTGCAGGTCCTGGTTCTTGCTCTTGTAGCCGCGGTAACTCATGAGCAGGAACCTTAAGACATAATAAACCGCGCCCAACACGAAGGAGTTGATCAGGACGGAAAACCACAGCGTACGCGGAAATCCCCTTATCTGGAAATTCAGCAGCGGCAGCAGGGCCAGGCTGGCCATGAAGAATTTGGCGTCGCCGGCGGGCCAGACCTCTCCGTACCACAGAAAGATCCCCACCCCCCAGGAAACCGCCAGGTTGAAAAGGTAGTAGCCATAGAAATTCCAGCGCAGGTAATCGGCGGAATAACCGGCGCGGCCGAGCAGGGTCTCCAGCAGGTAGAGCAGCAGCGCGGCCGCCGCTACAGCGAGCCCCGTCAGCACCATGCGGTTGGGGATCTTTTTAGACCGGAGGTCTCCAGCCGCTATTGTCCAGCCCCACCAGACAAAAAAACCGGCCAGGAAAATACGGTATAGAAGCAGCCGGTCGGCGGCGATATTAGCTAGGGACATTTTTTTTACCGGGCCGGCAGGGGGGGACCTCCGCTTCGCGTGCCGAGACGGGCTTTTTCATATAAAAAACACTTATCTGATCGCAGAAATGGACGCGGCCGTAAACCACCGGAACAGCAGGATAGTCGAGCAGCGGGCTGCGCCAGGCCTCGAGCATCCCCGCGGTCCTGGAGGAATTCACCCCCCGGTCGTAAAGCATCATCGGCGGATAGTTGGGCGGCATCTCCGGGAGCATCAACTTGTCCACTTCCGCGAGCAGCGCCCGCAGAGGGGCGTCGCCCTGCGTCGGCGCCCCGGCGGCTTTCAACCGACCTCCCAGTCGAGTATCTCCAGGTAACTGCCCTCTTCCGCCGTATCGATCCGCCTGGTTTTTTTGATCCTGATCCCGTACCGGAAGGCCGGGCTCCCGATGACCAGGGTCTGGAACCAGTTGCTGTCCCGCAGGAGCCCAACCGCGTGCCTGACAAATCTTTTGTCAACCGTCTTGCCCAGGTAACCGCAGGACTCCGTTCCGATCACTCCGGTTATCAGCGTCTGAATCTTTTTTTCCAGGACTTCCGAAAGCACCTCCCCGAAGGATGAATTCAATAAAGGGAACCGGCACTTGAGCCCACACTGCCTGAAGATCCCGGCCATGCTCCGGTGCATGGCGTTCTCTTCCGGGAGTTCATCTGTGACCCCCATGTAGACCGCCCCCGCGCCGGGCGCTTTATCTTTGATGAAGTCGCGCATACGTTCAAGAAAAGCGTCGCTCTTGAGGCCCCCGGAGACTTTCATGGAAAGGAACCTGTACCCTTCCTTTCTGGCCAATTCTTTTAAAAGAGCGGCCTTCCGGCTGTCATGGAACAATTTGGGATGGTTTCTGCCGCCGTCCAGATAAAGCAGGGCCGCGATCTCCGCGCCCTCATCCAGGGCGCGCAACAGGGTCATATGGCCGTCCTTGCCGCCGCTGTATAAGACTACCGCCTTCATAAGCCTGGAGCGCCCTGTATCATATATAAAGTATTATAACATAAGCGGGTTTATAGGGCAGGGAATAGCGCCGGCCGTACGCCGCATTTGAAAGCATGAAAAGATACAAGAGATTCGAGATTTACCTCAATTCCCTCTGCAATCAGAAATGTCTACACTGCTTCAACGGCAAGCATTTCAGGAAATCCAACGAAGGCCCGGGCTTTTCCAGGATATGCGCCGACATGCTCAAGATGAGGAAGCAGGGGTTCGACTGGCTGTCTTTTTTAGGGGGAGAGCCCACCATCCACCCGGAGATAATCAAAATAGTCTCCCTGGCGAAAATAATGGGCTACAGGCGGCTGATGACCTACAGCAACGGTCTGAAATACTCGGACCCGGATTTCACGGCGCGCATAAAAAAAGCGGGGCTTACCGACACCTGCCTCAGCGTACATGGACACACCCCGGGACTGCATGAAGCCGTGACCGGGGTGCCCGGCTCTTTCCGCAAAGTGATGAGGGCGGTGGAAAATCTCGGGGAATTCGGCATAAACGTCACCCTGATATTAGTCCTGAACGCTTTGAACAAGGGGAAACTGAAGGAAATACTGAGGTTCTATTCGTCAAAGGGAATAAAGCATTACATGATATTCTTCCTGAAATACCAGGGAAGACTGATAGAGAACGGGCCCGCCGCAAAAAAACTGATGTTCAGGGTGTCGGAACTGACAAAAACGCTGGCCGGACTCCCGGCCCTGGCCGCCAAAGAAAAGATAAGAATACACAATATCGAGCACGCACCCTATTGCGTGGTCCCGGAAAATTGCCGCACGATAATATCGGGCACCGATTACGGGGGCGCTAGGATGGTCATACAGAGCGGGGAATTGCTCAATATTTCCAGTTCCCATAAAGGCTATATATTCAAAAGCTCCTGCGCGGATTGCAGGTATTATTCCGATTGCCCCGGGATAGACCCGGAATACGCGAAGATTTTTGGCCTGGAGGAATTCTCACCCGTACCGCGAAGTCGCCGCAGCGGCCGACGCGGAGTTCCGTACCACTGACACAAAAGGAAGGGTGGACGGGGGGCGCCGCGCCGCTTTTACAATCCGTATCTCCTGATAGCCGACCGCAGGTATTTCTCCGCGTACAGCCCCCGGGCTATCTCATAGGGACAGGCGCAGAAGCCGGAGGCGTCCTGAGTGGCCGAATACTCCCCGTTTTTTTTCACTACCGCCCCGCTTGCCGCAAGCCGGTCCAGGGCTTTCAGCAGCACGCCAAGGCCCGCCCTACCGAACCTGTCAGCTAAGTCGGACGGGGACAGCGGCTTCAGGTCCAAAAGCGAGATCATCGCGTAATGGGTCATTTCGTCTCCCGGACCCAGGCTAATCCAGCGCATGACCGGCAAGCCGCCGCGGCGCAGCGCGCCAAGCCAGGCGTCACGGCCCGGATAGTTCTGGTACCTGGACCTTTTGAAGATCCGGCTCATAGCGCCCGGGCCCAGGCCGACCACGTTGGAGAACATCTGGAACTCCGGATCTCCCTGCGCGTTGAAAACGCGCCGGTCCAGCACGGCAGAGTCCTCGTCTATCCGGGTATAACCCCGCCGCGTCAGGATCTCGAACCCCCTGTTCTGCGCCTCTATATTGCTCAGCCTTTCCCGTTCCGGCAGCCGTCCCCTCACCGGCTTGTAGCGGTTGAGGTGGATCTGCGAGGGGGCAAGGTCCGCCACAGCTTTCACGTCCCCAAGAAAACCCTTCACGGATTGGTTTGGCAGCACACAGATAAGGTCTATGCCGACCTTCATGCCCCGCCGCCTGAGAAGGCGGAATATGCGCGGCACGTTGCAGGCGCGCTGCGCCCTGTTCGTTCCGTTCAGAACGGTCTGGTCCAGCGTCTGCACCCCGATGGTCACCATGCCGACGCCCGACCCCGCCAGCAGATCTATCTTCTTCTCGTCGAAGAAGTCGGGGTTGGCCTCCATCGAGATCTGCGCGCCGTCCGCGAATCTGAACGCGCCTTTCAGCGCCGAAATAATACCCGCTATCACTCCGCCGGGGAGGAGATTTACGGTCCCTCCGGCAAGATAAAGCGAGGAAACGGAATGTCCCCTGAAATACCCGGAGACCAGACCGGCCTCCAGGTATATTCCTTCCGCAAATTCAGCAGCCTCCGCTTCCCGCCTCTCCGGCGGGAGAACGTTGACGTCCAGGTAGCAAAAAGAGCATTTGCTGGCGCAGAAAGGCACATTGACGTACAATCCGAGCGGCAGGGCGGGGTCGGCGCCTTTCAGCAATCGGCCTGCGGCGGCCGGGGCCTCGCTCCAGGACACCAGCGACGGGTAATGCGGCGGGAGGCAGAGGAACCTCGTACTGTGCATCGCAGAGATAATCTTCCTGACCTTCTCTTCGTTCATCGTTCAGTAGACCGGCCGCAACGGGAACGCGCGCGGTTTTTCCTTTACCGGACGGAACTCCGCCGTGCCGAACCTCTCGCAGTAGCGGGCGTCTACCCCGTAGCACGCTGAATAATAAACGCAGCCGCGGCAGGAAGCCGGCTTGATCTTCCTCTTCTCCATGAACTCCATGGAGGTGAAACTGCCGCCCTTCTTCCTGACACTGGCCTTAGTGTCGGCAACGGAGGCCGCACCCCAGTCCATCATAAGGTTCGCGTATTCCGGCATCAGGCAGGGCAGGAAGTTCCCCAGCACCTTCCAGTCTATGCCTATGCGCCGCAGACGCATATATTCCAGCGTGTGACGCACATAAGGCAGCACTTCCGAGTACGGCACCTGCAGGTCCTGGTCGGCCGCCATCCTGCCGGTATAAAAACTAAAGTAGAAACAGAAACCACTGAGCGCCATCTCTTCGTGGAAGAACTTAACATAAAGCGGGAGCTGCCTGTAATTCACGCGCGTCAAAGCCATGTTGGTGGAGGTATATATCCCCAGCCTGTTGAGATTGTTCACCGCCGTCAGCGCTTTCTCGAAGGCGCCCTTCCTGCCGGTCAGGTAATCGTGAGTGGCCGCATTGACGCCGTGGATCGATATTTTGGCCAGGTTCAGGCCCGCGCCGGCCATCCTGCCGGCGAACTCCGGATCGGACAGTTTTAAGCCGTTAGAAACCATCTGTATGAGCCTGAAGCCGGAATTCCGCGCGAAAGCTGCGGCCTCGGCAAGCCGGGGGTATATCCCTGGTTCGCCGCCGGAGAACGTGATCATCTGCGTGCCGCGGGCCTTTTCCCTAAGGATGTCGCGCTTAACGCTCTCCAGCGGCAGCCACTTGCCTATCTCCCTGTAGGCGCAGCAGAACAGACAGGCGGCGTCGCAGCCGTCGCCGAGCAGTATCTCATAGTTGGACTTCAGCGGGGGGTTAGGCCAGCCCCATTTTCCCATAGCCTCACTCAGGGTTATCCTTTTATTCAACCGGGGCGGCTCAAAAGACATAGGCCGACTCCCTCATCGCGCGGATCTCCCTGACATAAGCGCTATAACGCCGGTCGTCCGCCACCTTTTCTAGTACGCCCTTGAAGAAAATCTCCGCGCGCCCGTTCCTGTACGCGTACGGCGCGTGGCCGTCCCGTAGGCGCTCCAGCACATAATAGCCGCGGGTGCAGCCGGCGCAGGCGGGCGACGGATAAGAGCAGGAGCGAAAACGCTTGTCCAGACCCTTCACCCCGCCCCCTATGCGCACCCTTGCCGCGTCCGCCGCGCCGTTCACGAAGCCGAAAGGGTAGAGGGAATAAACGCCGTCGGGATACATTTCGAAGTCCCTGTAGAACGGGCAGCCGAACTTGTCGCGCGAGGTGCAGACGAGCATCTCTATAAAGTTCTCCAGGAAGACGAAGCGCCCGGCGCGGATGCTCCTGTCCACAAGGCGCAGCACCTTGTCGAACCCCTCCCTGAACAGACGGACGCTCTCGCGGTCCCAGCCGTGACCGTGCACGCACTCTACGTCCACTACGAAGAAGCCGGCCGCCAGCACTTCCTTGAAATCCTCGTAGACGCGCCCGGCGCGGCGCGGGTGTACGCAGAACAGCGCCACCAGGCTTCCGACGCGCAGGTGCCGGACGGCGAGCGCGCTCTTTCCGCCGACGACCGCGTGGGTGCCGCGCCCGTCGGGAAAAACGCGGGAGAAGTCGTGGGTAACCCGGCCGCCGGAAAAACTGACAGCCAGGCCGACCCTGTTCTCGCGCAGCCAGGCCAGCTTGGCCTCGTCCAACGGCACGCCGCTGGTGGCCACCGTGATAAAAAGACGCTTGCGCGCCTTCCTGTTGGCGCGCCGGGCAAAGGAAACTATGCGTTTGAGCAGGTCGAACCTGAGGAAAGGTTCACCGCCGTAAAGTTCCAGCCTCTTATAGTCGCCCGGGCTTCCCAGGAACAGGTCTATGGCGCGCACGGCGTCCTCAAAACGCAGCGTCAGGCCCGCACTCTTGTCTATAAAGCAGTGAGTGCAGCGCAACACGCAGTCTGAGGTAAGCGCCAGCTTCAGCTTCTGGATCTCCTTGTTGAATTCAGTCATGCACCGGCCTCACTGCAAAAACGGTACGCCGCCGGCTCACCGGCCTGAACTCGGCGCGCCCGAAATGGGCGGCGTAGTCCCGCTCGAAACCGGCGCAGACGCGGTTGTAAGAGCATTTCCGGCAGCTCTCCGCCTTGGCCCTCAGTTTATCGGTAACCATGGCATACATACGGCCGATGTGCGTCTCCTCAGGCAGAAAGAGATCGTCGTCACGCTCCGGGAGTTCCCAATCCTTCATCAGGTTGGCGTGCTCCGGCAGCAGACAGGGCACATAGTTGCTCAGGAACCTGAAGGCGGGCCTGATGTGGCGCTTCCCGAAAGCGGCTATCGCCTCCCTGAGGTACGGGGCCTGCAGCGAATAGCGGACGATGAGCTTTTCCGGGGACCGGCTCGCGGCGCCGACGAAATGCGTGGCGATAAGGTGCACCGAATCGGTGCGGAAATTGTCCAGCGCGAAGCCGACGAACGCCGGCAGTTCCCTGTAATTCAAAGCCGTTACCGCCGTGTTAATATTGATATAGACGCCCAGGTCCTGCAGGTTGCCGCACGCCCGAACCGCTTTTTCAAAAGAGCCTTTTATGCCCGTAATGGCGTCGTGCCTGGCGGCGTTGTCCCCGTGGATAGAGATACTGGCCGTATTCAGGCCGCAGGCGGCCAGCTCGGAGGAGTAAGCGCGGTCTCCGAGGTTTATCCCGTTGGATATGACCTGTATGGCGAGGTAGCCTATTTTTTTGGCCAGGCGGATAAGCTTCGGCAATTCGGGATATATGGTCGGTTCTCCCCCTATGAACTGCACCATGCGGGCGCCGTTCCTGTAAGAGAACATAAGATAGTCCGCCGCCTGGCGATAACGCATATCGTCCTTGCTCTTCCATTCCTCCATGTCGGGAGAGCTGTAACAGAACACACAGCGGGCATTGCAGGCGTAATTCAGGGTCAGTTCGCAGACCTTCATGCGCGCCTTCGGCCAGGCGAACTTTTTAGCGGCTTCGCGGATATTCATCAGTAGACGCCCTCACGCAGCCAGATGTCGAAGATCCCGCGCCAGCGCCGCTCACTTTTGAGCCGCAGGATCAGGCCGAACATGAACTTGTAGAACGCACAGCGCGGGCTCGACGGCAGGTTCCCCCAGAATGACCCCTGGAACATGTAGTTGTAGACCGGGGACAGCCTGCAATAATAATTGTAAGGGCATCTGGCGCAGTACGGCTGCGAGAATTCGCCGAAGCAGGAGGAGATCAGCGCTCTGGCCAGCTGGCTCTCCAGCACGTCGGGCAGCCGTTCCCGCCGGACATTGCCGAGCCTGAAAAGATCGTCGCCGGAGCCGGCCAGCATCCTGGCCTCGTCGCTGGGGTAGATGTCGCCGTTGTGGTCGTAGGCGAGCCGCATCAGCAGCTCCAGGTTGCGCCGGGGGCTTCTCTCGGCGGTCTCGGTGGACTTGAGTATGTTAAAGGCCCCCTTTTCATAGACGGCCCGGCCCGTCTTCAGGGTCAGCTTTCCCATATGCTCAAGCGCTTTGCGATAGAAGCGGAAATATTCTTCCTGCGGATAGGGCTCCAGCCCGGCGCCGCGGCCTAGCGGATCCAGCGGGCCCAGTTGTACGCGGCGCAGCCCGTTCCGCACGAAGGCGTCCACCGTCTCTACGGGGAAAGGCAGCAGGTCCCGCGTGACGGTGCAGATGGCGTTGGGGGCTTCCAGCTCCCCCTTCGCAGCGCGGCCACGGATCACCTTAAGCCAGCGCGTCACCCTGTCATAATTGGAACCGCTCCCTGAGACACGGTTTTTGTCGTGCACGCCGCGCACTCCGTCGAAAGAGGCGCAAACCGCCACTCTGTGCCGGACGAGAAATTCCAGTTTAGCGGCGTCCATGCCCTGAAGGTTGGTCACCACGGAGAAATGAAGTTTCTTGCCGGCACGGCGGCTGAGCCGCCGGGCTTTTTCAACGATGTACTTCAGGACCCCGAAGTTCAGCAGCGGCTCTCCGCCCTGGAACTCCAGTACGGCCCTGTCGTTTTTTATTGAAAAAATAAAATCCAGCAGATGGTCTGCGGTCGTCCTGGACATGTCCGCGCAAGAGGTGTTGGAACTAGCCGAGCAGTAGGAGCAGTTCAGGTCGCACCTGTTAGTCAGTGTGATTACATGGATATGCGGACCGGAGTAAGAAGCGAAGTAATGCTCCCGGAAACGCTCCCGCAGCCGGGAGAAGTCCAGGCGGTTGGAAAAGAAATCGTTCTCCAGCAGGCGCGGGTCCGCGCGCCCCGGCCGGGCGGCCGCCAGCCGGCCGGAATCCGCTCCTCTGACAAAAAGCGTCCCGCCGGAGGAATTGGCGAGGTTCAGTCCGCCCGGGACATTCTCAAAATAAAGGCTGAAATATTTGTTCAACACAGTGTTCCGCGCGCGTTCAGCGCCCAGCCGCGCCGGCCTCAGCCCACCGCTTCAGGGTTTTGTTATTTTTAACGCGCAAATCCCCAAAAGCCTCAACTGTATCACCGGAATCCCGGTCATCGTAGGACCGTAAGCTGCATTCGCCCGCGCCGGACGGGAAAACACTGGCGCAGGGCAATCCCCGGGTATGGAATACCCTCTCCCGGCCGGACGCCCGCCCCCCCCTTCTCCTTTAGCAGCAGACACAACGCGGGAGCCGTGGTCAGCACCAGCCTCCTCTCGCATGAGAACCGTGAGATCCGTGAGATCCATGAGACCCGTGAGACCCGTGAGACGCATGCGAGCCGTGGCTGCCGTGGCTGTAATGGCCCGTAGAGCTCGTAAAGTTGGAATGCACGATCTGGGCAGAGAGGTCTTCGGGAGCCGTGGCCCCGATAATCCCCAGCGCTATGGCGGTTTTGAGTATGTCTGAATCCACCATCTTCCCCTCCTCGCTGCTGAGGAATCTTTTAATCTTTCCGTTGTTTTTTTTAGGCATAAGACCTCTTCAGTCCTCGGACTTTTTCTTCCGGCCGTCCTGCATCGCTTTGTTTAACTGGTCCTGGTTCTTATTAATCTCCAGTTCCCGGACCTTCATGTCTATCCTGGACTTCACCGAGCAGTAGTTCTGCACTACGGCGTCGGCCAGCGGCTGGCAGGAAGCTTCTCTCTTCTCTATCATTGCCGCAGCCAAAGACCGCAGATCGTACTCCAAATTGCCGGGGTTATTGCTCTCCAGAGCGGAATCAACGCTCCATAGCACAGAGCAATACTCATCCTTGCAACCGGCCGGGGCCACGGGAAAGGCGCCTAGGCACCTTTGCCGCGCATTGGCCGGGAAGCGACCGCAAAACTGCCGGGAAATGGCCGGCAGCCCCTCTTTGGCTATGGCGCAGAAGTCTGATTCCGTAATGAACTCTTCCGCGCCCTTAAGGCTGCCCTTAAAATAATCTGCGCAGTAAGAATATTCGACCTTACCCCTCATATAGCCGGCGAAGCCCACAAGGTGGAGGGTGGTGTCGCAAACCTGGTCCATCTCGTAATCCACCTTGCCGTCCACTTTGGGCAGGCTGCCGCACAAGTCCTTGTCGCGAGCCAGCGACACACAGGCCTGGTACTTGCCCACCAGGGCGGAGAGGTCCTTTATCCCCTGCCCCCCCACCGACTGCATGACGGCGTAGCTCTTAACCTTGTCCTTGCCCATGTAGCCCCAGGTCTTTTCGTGGTTGGCCAGGACGTCCTTCACCTTGGTCTCCCTTACGCAACCGTCCGCCTGCGAGACCACCAGTAAATTCGGCGCAGGTTGCGGCAGCGCCGGACTGGTTTCCCGGACCTGCGAGGTGGGCACGGGGGATTGTATTTCGGCGGCACCCTGAGGCAGCGCCACGCCTACGGGCAGGTCCGTTCCCTGCACAGGAACGGGCGCGGGCTCGACGGCGGTATCCCTGTTGCGCAGGTACAGGACCAGCGCGAGGCTTCCGATAACGAACAGAATAAGGTACTTTCTCATCACCCCTCCCTAGAGTTCTTCTGTCCCAGCGCCGAGACCAGAGCATTGGCAAGTATAAGCTGGGACGTTTTAAAATTCCTCTTGACCAGGTCCATCCGGCACTGCTGATTCAGCGCCTCGTTCATTAATTCCCGGAAGGCGGCCTCGGGGTCGCCCGCTTCGACTTCCACGGCCGCCCCGCCGCCCCCCTTCTTAAGCGCCACGCGCGCGTTCCCCGCCACGTTGGCGGCCAGGCGGAGGGCCTCGGCGGAATACAACACCAGGTCTACTTTAAATTCTTTTTTCATCGGCTTGTCCCCACATTTACCCATGTTTCCAAAATAGCCCGACTCTTCGCGTCCCTCAGAAGACCGAACAGGAAGTCGAAGAGCCCCGTCAGCAGCCGGCATCTGTAATTCGAGGGCATCTGTCCCCAGATGCTGTTCTGCGCCTCGTAATTGACGACCGGGCACACCCCGCAGTAGGGCTTGTAGGCGCACCGGTGGCAGAGCGGCTGCGACTCCAGATTGGAAGAGGAGCAGACCGTTTTAGTGACGGGAGAGGAGATTATGTCCTCGTATTTATCATTGACCGTTCCCGCCTTGAAGATATCGTCCCCGCCCCAGCCCACCATGCGCGCCTCGTCGCAGGTATAGACGTCGCCGTTATAGTTGTAGGCCAGCTGCCCGATGGAGGCCCCGCAGGGACAGCGCATATCCAGGTAGCCGGAATCTTTTGATCTCAGCACCTTGGAGAGGAGCATCAGGGCGAACTTCTCCCTTATCTTTACACCGCCCTGGTTCCTGCGCAGTATATAACGCAGCGTCTCTTTGTAGAACTTCAGAAATTCTTCAGGCGTGTAGCCTATCGTGCCCCAGTGCTTCTTGGCGTAGCCTATCGGGGCCAGCGGCCGCAGGAAGATCTCCTCCAGACCGCGACCAATATACTCGTCTACCACTTCCCTGCTTAGGCCAAGGGTCCGTTTTGAGACCGTCAGAAGGGCGCTGGGCTTGAAGACCCGGTACTTCAGGCCGTACTGCGAATCGTGGCTGGAATTGAAGTACTTCAGCCACTTGACGGCCTGCCTGTGGGAATTGCCGCCGGCGTACGCCCTGTTCGCGTTGTGAAGGGCCTCCGGACCGTCGAGGGAGGTGCAGATGGAAACCTCATTCCTGAGCAGGAAGGCGGCCTTCTCCTCGTCCATCAGGCTGAAATTGGAAACCAGGGCCAGCGTCAGTTTCTTGCCGGTCCTCTTCTCCTTGAGCCTGGCGTATTTTATCGCCCCGCGCAGCACGTCCCAGTTGGCCAGCGGTTCGCCGCCCTGGAACTCTATGGTTATCGCACGGCGGGGGCTCTGAAAGGCCAGGTCCACGGACTTTTTGGCGACGGGTAGCGACATATCCAGGTTCTCGGCCTTTTCCCCGGCGACCGAGGACTGGCAGTAAGCGCACTTGTGGTTGCACCTCAGGGTGAGCACGAAGATGTGCAGCCCGGTGCCGTAAAAGACCGACTCGTTCCGCGACCGCCAGTTGGCGAACAGGGTGTCGAACGCCAGGCGGTCTTTCACGAATCCCCCGGCAGCCAGCCCTTCATAGACCTTGCCCCGGGGAGCGAGCTTGCCGGAGGAGTACCTCTTAAAATCTCCGCCGGAAAGGAATGCGTGGCCGCCGAAGTCGTTGGTGACAAGAAACCCGCCGTCGAGCCTCCTGAACCGGAAATCAGGGGACTCCACCTTGTTAGCTGCGGGCTTTTTTGCCATATTTCTGTTCCCAGGTCTTGGTTATGCCTTTGGGATCGTCCTTGCCAAGCTTGATCTCGCTCTCCACCTGGGCTATGAGCTGCTCCAATTCCTTCTCCTGCTCCGGAGTGAGCCCGAACTCTTCCTTGGGCTTGTTCTCTCCGGGCACGTAGTTGATGGCCCGCCTGATCATCCAGTAATGCAGCTCCCTGTTCTCATCGAAGAGCTTCTCCCGGAACTTCTCGTCCTCTAGTTCCCTCAAAAAATGCTTTTTCAGGCCCGCCGACCCGCCGCCGGCCTTGCGGGAGAAAGCAGCCTCTATCCTGCCTTTTTTAGACGTCAGCAGAACGTGATGCCCGCCGCTCAGCGCGTAAGCCGCGTACCGTATCGTTTGTAAAGAATATTTCTTAGGGTCTATTGAAATTATCGTCTCTTCCCGCATATTCCTCCGGAGGCCTTTGGCCTTGTGGCTGACGGCACGCCTCGCCCCCGTTACTGTATCCGGCAGCAGAGCATACTGCCGCTGATCCCGGTCACCTTGGTTCCGGCGATGCAGGCGTTGGCGGGAGCGTTACTAGTGGCGCTCGCGACTGCCCGGCCGATGCACGCCCACTCGGCCACCCAGTTGCTATAGTTGGTGTTAACCAGATTCTCCCCGGCCGCGCAATTTGACCAGCCGGTGCCGATCATGTTCCGCCAGATACAGAGGCCGGATATAGACATATTCGTGCCGGTTATACTGGCGCCGCTGGCCGCCATGCGCAGGTTATTCATGAGGGAAACCTCGCCGTTATCAGAACGAATAGTTACGCGCTCTATTCCTGCCGTGTTTATGTTCGGTTGCTGAAATATACGGAAGCGGCCGCTATTATCATTATCAATGTGCCATGTGAGACTGGTGGAGGAAGCGTCCCGTGTCATCGTAAAGCGGCTCATGGCGACAACCTCCCCCCTCACGTCCAGCGGCGCCCTGGGTGCAATAGCGGTACCGGTATTTATGCCGACCCTGCCTCCGTCCCTGGCAAGCAGTGTCTGGCCGGTGGTCAACAGGTTTACGTAGCCACCGTACGGGGCCGGATAATAGGTGGTAAGGGTAAGAGTTTCCGAGCCCAGGAAAGCCGGGTGCCAGGCCAGAAAGACTACTATTAACAGCGCCTTCACCTGCCGCCGGTCGAACTGAAGCCTCAATGTAATTTCCTTGGTTTTCATAGGTACCCCACCCCGCTGAAACGCCGGAAAGATGTAGCCATAAACACGCCGCATGCACCCGGTCTTTTATAGCTATTATTACCGCGTCTATAGTCTAACAGATAATATCGTATATTTCAAGGGCCCGTATTTACCCCAAAAGCTCACGTAACTTCCCGCAGGCCGATTTGGGGACGTGGAAGACACTAAAAATTAAAAAATCTTCCGTTTTATGACTGTCTCACGGCTAGCCGGGTGGCACGCCGGTAGACTTCTTCATCCCTCACGGACTTTTTTAGCCCTCAGGGACGGTCCGGTTTACATTTCTCCTCTATTTGCCTCCTTCGGGACGCACCTCTCCCGTAAGTTTTGAAGTTATCAGTCTTATCAACAGGGGCCGGCGGCTACGCCGTAGCCATACTCGCCGATAACCACAGCAACCTGTATCTCGCGTCTTCAAATGTCTGCCGGAAGGGATAGTTTTCCGGTATCTTCAGCCATAAATATCTCGCCCGGCGGCTTACTATTCCGGCCAGCCTGATCATTTTAAACCGCAGCGTCTTGATCGTAAACTGCCTCCAGCTTTCCGGCAATACCAGATGCCTGAACGCGGCCACCACCGTGCACGATAATAACGCCATCTGGAAATACGCCGCGTTCGCCATGAACTCCCGGCACGGCAACTTTAACAATCCAAATCCACCCGACAGCTCCTTATTTACATTCTCGGAACCGTCCTGCCTCGTCCGGTGAAACTGCAACACCAGCCCAGCCGGCCAGGTATCCAGGCTCGTAAGCACCGCATGATACTCGTACTGGCTTTTTGTCAAACAGCCCCAGCTCTTCTTTCGGCCACCGGATCACTATCATCCGGTAAGCCGGTAAATCTTTGGCTTCTGTGAAAACATGCAGATCTTCGGCTATCTCGCATACACGGTTCTTCCAGGCACCCGTCTTGTAGGGCGCCCACCGCTCCTCTGAAATTCCATAAATTGCGTCCAGCACATTCCCGTCCTTCCTCATTGTGATGGTGAAATCCGCTCCCTTATCCCGCAAAACCCGCACTACCTTCGCCTGAAAACCGGCGCTGTCCGACCTCACCCGCACCTTAATCCCGGGCAGCGCCGCAGGTTCGCCATCGGCGACGCGGTCCCCTTGCGGAATATCCCGCACATGGATGCGTTCCAAAGCGCCTCATCCTAAATGGCTGAAGCGCTGGAAGATGGAGGATTACAAGAAGAAGTTGCCCGTGGACTTGGTATTAAAACCGGTGATACCTAACGGGCTTGATACTTATGAAAAGATGGTGCGCCGTGAAACAACACTACAGACTTGGTAACAGTAAAATCAACCGAAAGGAGGCCTGGCCAGCGGGCTACCCCTTGGGTAACATTCTTAATTGATTTTACAGGGGCGCGACAGACAGGATCTGGCCGCTGGCGGATGGTGGCGGATAGCTGGCTGGCCGCTCAAGGTAAATACCGGCGCCGCCCATAAACCACCTTATTTTACCGCAGCACGCCGCTATCCTTGACAGCGCCAGCAGCCCCCATAGCGGCCGACAGAAAATTGATTTAACGAAGGGTCCGGGAACCGCGCGCTAAAGGCAGAAAACAAGCCGTTTGATCCTGCCGGCCGGGAGACTGCCCCTGATCCGGGCAATATCCGCGGAATTGTCTTTAAGGTAGACGTTCCCCTTTAAGAACATTTTATCGGTAACCCCTGAAATTACCGGCCGGACGTCGTCCCCGCAGTGGCGGTCGCAGCCGCCGTTAAACTTCTGCGTATGACCGCAGAATCTTGTCTGGGCCAGATACCTGTACGGGGCATGGAGATTGTATTTTAAAGCGCTCTTTGTCCGTAAGTAGCCGAAGCTGTCCAGGGAATCCGCTTCAAAAGCGTCTATCTTGCGCTTTTTAAACATCTTTATAAAAAAAGGAGAACGCAAAGAGAACCCCAGCGTATAGACGAGGACCCGCCCGATATTTATCGCCACTTTAACGTCGGGCTTATTGACGAGATAATGCAGCAGGCCGATGTCGTTGACCACCACTTCGTCCAGGCAGCCGCCGGAGAAGCCTTCCCTGATGGTTCTGACGGTTCTTTTAAGATATTCCTGCGTGAGCACGGACGTTAAAAGAATTATTTTTTTGCCGGGCAAATTCCTCGCCGCTTTTTTTATTCCCCCGAGGCCAGGGATCTTGACTTGGCAGAATTCGTCGCCGTAATAAAGACTGTCGAAGCCGCCCGGGGTTTTCCCGCCGTGCGCCTTAAGCCAGTCATCGTTCACGATCAGAGCTCTTTCCATGATCACATGATGTCCCCGGTCTTGAGAACGAACTCCCCCCTGGAAATATCACCTTCCAGAAGTTCCAGCATGCGCTTTATGTTCCCAAAAACCGCCTTCTTCTCTTTGAAGCCCCCGTCCCTTGCCATTTTTATGTAATCAACTTTTAATTTGTAAAAGTCGTATATCATTCCCCGCCTTGCGGATCCCGACGGTTTTTCCATTCTGCACGTCTTCCCGTTTATCTTAAAGGAAAAATTGCAGTTCCTGGGGTTTTTAACCTTGTTTATGTCGTGGTAGGGGCAGATCCCGTCTATGTTGGGGCAGAAACAATCCGGGAAATAAAATATTTCGTATTTCAGCCGGCGATTGCCGGCCAGGACGTGTTTGCATTCTTCGGGCGGCAAATGCTGCGGAATGACCGCCCTTGAAACGTTGAATTGCGCGAAGAAATCAAGGGATTTGGAGTTAAAACAAACGGCGGTCGAGCTCAGGACCAGGTCCAGCGGCGGCCCCTCTTTGTTGAAATAATCCAAAAGGAACACATCCCTTACTATTAAACCGTCAACGCCGAGCCCCGCGATCTGCTTTACACTCTTTACCAGTCTCCCGTAGGACTCGGGCCTGTACATCTCGTTGGCCGCGAGATATATTTTTTTGCCGTTTTTGTGCGCAATCTTAATTATTTTCTCAACATCCCTTATGTTCCTTATATGCTGCCAGTCATACCATTTCCTGTGGTTCTCTATCTGGGGGACGCCGAAATACAATTCGTCAGCCCTGGCGGAAAAATATTCCGCTTCGGCCGCGTTGATTATTCCCGCCACTATCTTCATCTTATAAGCTCCGGTAACGCCTATCCGCCGGGCGCGCGGCTCAGAGGAGGACTACGGTAAGATCTATCTTGAACTTTTTCCCGAGAAATTCCCTGGCCTCGCCGGCCACGTCTGAAAAATCCGCGAGGTCCTTTGGAGAAGAGGCCAGAAAGGCCCGCGATCCGCGTATGACCAGCACGTAGCCTCCGGCGGGGACGACATCCGGCAGGGAACGGAGGCAGTCGAGCAGCGCGTCCCAATTCTTCCCGAAATAAGACGGGAAGCGGAAAGCCGCGGCCAGGGCCTCCATGAGGGCGGCCTTATCCGGGATAGAACCCCCGTCCACAAAAGCCGTAAAATAAACCGGCGGGGGGAATATTTTTATTATTCCCTCCGCCGTCATACCGCGGTCCTTAAGGTCCAGGAAAAGCCCTTCTTTCCCGGTCGGACCCATGGCGCTAGTACACCACGGTCAGCTGTATAAAGTGAGCGTAATGGTCCGGGGTGTAATACACCTTCTCGCCGCCGCCGACGATGACGCGCTCGGAGCCGCGGGCGCTCAGGTCGGGCGCCACCTGGTAGGTGGTGCCGCCTATTACCACGGTGTGCGGCGTATCGCCGGTAAGCAGGGTGTATTCCTTATAAAACCCGGCGGGCTGCGCGGGGAGCTTGCCTTCCTTGTTCTTAAAGGTGGTCCCGTCCTGGGCGTAAGGGAGCGGCTTGCCGTTGTATATATCGGAAACCAGCTTCATTATGGCCTTAATGCGGGCGGCGTCTTCGATCACCGGGGTAAAGTCTTTTCCGGGCGCGGGGGCAAGCCCCGCGGCTTTCTCCGGCGCGGCCGCGGGGACCTGCAGCTCGGCTATGGCCGGCAGCTGCGCGTAATTCCCCAGCGACGCGCCGGACAGCAGCCCGGAAAGAGCCGTGTTTGATTTTACCGCCGGACCTCCGGCAAAAAGCGGGACAGAATGGAAAGATAAAGCGAGAACGGTTACTACTTTCAGCCACAGGTTCCTGTTCTTAAGCATGCTGGTTTCCTTTGTACTGTCGATTTTCATGAATGATGCATTTATATTTTAAACATATTAAGGCCTTTTGCCGAGGGCCCAATGGCCCAGGGCCATATGGGCCCAAAGGCCGGCGGTCTGCCCCGCTCCTGGCCTACAGCAACTCCGCCACCAGCCCGGCCAGCTGGCTGCGCTCTGTTTTGGTGAAGGTCAGGTGGCCGTAAAGCTTCTGGCCGCGCATACGGTCCACTATGTAAGTAAGGCCGTTGGAGGCAACGTCCAGGTAGGGGTTGTCTATCTGGTAGGGGTCGCCGGTCACCACCACCTTGGTGCCCTCGCCCGCGCGGGACAATATGGTCTTTATCTCGTGCGGCGTAAGATTCTGCGCGTCGTCCACTATCATATACTGCTTGGGCAGCGAGCGGCCGCGGATATGCGTGACCGAGGCTATCTCTATCTTCTCGTTCTGCAGCAGGTACTCGAACTTCTCTATGGCGCCCTCGGGATGGCGCTTATCCATGACGAACTCTAAGTTATCGTAGATGGCCCCCATCCAGGTGGAAAGTTTCTCTTCCTTGGTGCCGGGGATGTAGCCGATATCCTTGCCTACGGGCACGATGGGGCGGCAGATAATGAGCTTGCGGTAGACGCTCTCCTCCACCGCTTTCTGCAGGCCGCAGACCAGCGACATCAGGGTCTTGCCGGTGCCGGCCGCGCCTATCATGGTTACCAGCTTTACGGAATCGTCCAGCAGCAGCTCCATGGCGCAGCGCTGCTCTTTATTTAGCGGGCGTATGCCCCAGGGGGACGGTTCAGGGTTAAGCGCCTTTATTCTGGTCGGGTCGGACGGGTCCACGCGGCCGATGGCGGATTTTTTAGGGTCTTCTTTGGAGTGCAGCACCACGAACTCATTGGGGGAAAGGTCTTTTTCCGGGCTGGTTATGGAATGTTCTTTGTAGAATTTATCCACGTCCGCGCCGCTGACATCCACGTTGATAAGCCCCGGATAAAGCTCGTCCACGTTGACCTTGCCGGCCTCGTAATCCTCGGCCGCCAGCCCCACGGCCTCGGCCTTGAGGCGCAGGTTTATATCCTTGGTCACCAGTATGCTGTTATGTTTTTTCTGCTCGTACCAGTAGGCGGTGTTGAGGATGCGGTTGTCCATCTCCAGCAGCTTGAATTCCTTGGGCAGCACCTGCACGTGGTCCAGGTCCACTATCAGCGTGCCGCCGGCCTCGGTCTTGACGCCGGCGTTAAGCTTGCCCTTGGCGCGGAACTCGTCGAGCTTGCGCGACACTATGCGGGCGCTCTTGCCCCGTTCGTCGGCGGTATGCTTGAAATTATCAAGCTCCTCTATGACGGAGATCGGGATAACCACTGTGTTCTCTTCGAATTTGGTGAAAGAAAGCGGGTCATGAATGAGGACATTGGTGTCGAGTATGTATACTTTTTTCATTTTTTCTCCCTAATGAGCACTATCCGCGTTCAGGGCACGGGCTAATTTTAGCATAAAAAGCGGAATAAAACGGCGTCCGCGCCGCGCCTGCGGCATGCCTACCGCGCGGCAAAAATAGTAAGATATCTATATTGTGGCTCGCGCGCCGGCAGAGCGAATGCAGCGGCGCAGGCCCGGAGCCAGATATTAAGGATATGATGAAAAAAACCCTGCTTCTCCTCCTGCTGACAACTATCCCGGCCCTCTATCTTTCCGCGCAGACGCCCCCCTCCTCCCTGCCAGGCATGGAAACAACGGAGATGCCGACGGCCGCGGCCGCCGAGGACAAGGAACAGGGGAAAGGCCCCTGGGAAGTGGCGGAAACCGCCGTCAAAGGCGCCCTGAACGTAAAAGCCAAGGCCGTGCTTAAAGCTGGCAAGGCAAAAAAGGGCCGCCTTTACCTCAGGGAATTCGTCAGCCAGGACATAGAAGCCGTGCTGGCCCTGGGCAGCATGGACAAGGTCTCCGTGGACATAGAGGAACTGGACGGGCGCGGCGTCTCCCCCAAGCTCGCCGCTGTTGCCGGCTCTTCCCGGCCGGTGCGCGTCACCTATATAGTCTCCGAAAAGCCGATGGTAAAAAAAATAGACGTTCTGGGCGCCAAAGGAATGTCCAAGACGGCCGTTAAAGACGAAATGACGCTTAAGGAAAAGGATTTTTTCGACGAGCTTAAAATACGGGAGGACCTGATAAAGATAACCGACAAGTACCATGAGAAAGGCTACATAGACGCCAAAGCCGACTACGACATAAAGTTCGATACGGCGGCTTCGCTGTGCTTCCTCACCGTTACGGTGACGGAGGGAAAGAAGGCCCGCGTGGCCGCGGTTACGCTTGAGGGCGCGGCCGGGTTCAAAACCAAAAAACTCATCAAGAAGTTCAAGAACCGCCCCAAAAAGATCTACTCGCCGACCGACCTGGACGCGGATTTCAAGTCCATCGAAACCTTTTACAAGAACAACGGTTACGGGGACTTCAAAATAACCTCCTCCAGCGTTACCTTCAACAAGGAGCGCTCCAGCGTCACCATAAAGATCTCTGTTTCAGAGGGGACCAAACAGAGGTTCGGCGCCACCTTCTTCGCCGGCAATACCGTCTACCTGCCGAGCGAGCTGAACCCCGCCGTGGAGTACCGCCGCGGCAAGCTCTACAACCAGGAGCGCTTCGACGAAACCGTGCGCGGTATACAGGACAAATACGCCGACAAAGGCTACCTGAAAGCCGCCCTGCTGCCGGACAAGGTGTATAACGAGAAGACCGGCGAGACCGACGTAACTTTCAATATCACCGAGAACAACCAGATCTTCGTCGACCATGTGGACGTGGAAGGAAACAAGGCCACCAAGACCTATGTGCTCAAGCGCGAGATCACCCAGAAGGAAGGCGAGGTCTTCAGCTCCTCCAAGATACGCCGCAGCCAGGAAAAGATCTTCAACCTGGGCTTCATAGACGACGTCAGCCCCGTGATCAACCCGACCCCGGATCCGGACAAGGTGGACCTGGTCTTCGACGTGGTGGAAGGCAAGCCGGGCATGCTTACGGCGGGCGCCGGTATTTCCTCCACGGACGGCCTGGTGGGCACGCTCTCGCTCTCGCACATGAATTTATTCGGCAGGGCCTATAAGACCTCGCTGTCCTGGAACTTCGGCAAAAGGGTGCAGGACTACTACCTGAGCTGGTCCACCCCGTGGATAGGGAACAGCCCCACCACCCTGGGCGTGGACGTGTTCAACACGCGCCACTACAAACCCTACCGGGACACCATCTCAGCCTACACCGAGCGCCGCACCGGCGGCAAGGTGACGGTAGCCCCCCGCTTCGGCGACGACAAGTTCCACCTGACCACCTCCTACACCTATGAGAAGGTCCGCATTACGGAAGTGGACGACCTCTACCAGAACGAACTGATGGAAGGCACCAGCGTGACCTCTTCCATCTACGTGGAACTGGCCCGCGACACCCGCGACAATGTGTGGGACCCCACCCGCGGTACCAGGATGTCTTTAGGCGTAGAATTCGCCGGAGGCCCGCTGCAGGGCGACGTGAATTATTACAAACCCACCCTGGGCTACAGCTACAACCTCAAGCTGTTCTCTATCGACGAATACCCCTTTGTGCTGGCTTTCGGCAACAGGCTGGGCTTCGTCAGCCGCTTCGGCGACACCAAGAGCGTGCCCGTCTACGAGCGCTATTTCCTGGGCGGCGCCGACACCGTGCGCGGCTACTCCAATAACGGCCAGATAGGCCCGCTCAACGGCGGCAAGGTCTACGACGTGGCCAACATCGAGTTCAAATTCCCCCTGGCCCGCGAGAGAAAGCGCACCATCGTGCAGTGGGCCTTCTTCTTCGACGTCGGCAATTCCTGGGACAGCTTCGACGACGTGAGCGGCCGCTTCGGCAGCGAGACCACCAACCTGAAGTGCGGCGCCGGTTTCGGCATACGCTTCACCACGCCGGCTTTCCCCATAAGGCTGGACTGGGGCTACGGCTTCAACCACAAGCCCGGGGAGCAGCGCTCGGATATTTACTTCACGCTGGGAAATCTGTTCTAAGAGGATAGGAAGACATGAGAAAACTTCTTTTTAGCGCCCTGCTGGCCGCGCTGCCTTTGAGCGCGGGCGCGCTGGAGCTCAGCCTGGAGGAGAACCGCGGTGAATCCGGCACCATAGGCTACGTAGACATTGACCGGGTCTTCAAGGAGTACTCCGGCACCACCGGGGCCAGGGAAGAATTCATCTCCGAAATAAAGAAGAAAGAGGAGTCCGTGAACGGCAAGAAAACGGCCATCTACACGCTCAAGGCGGAGCTCTCCAAGCTCAGGCTCGAGCGCGAATTCGCCTTAACGCTTCCCTCCCTTATGGAGACGCAGCGCAGCATAACCGAGGCCGCCGAAGTGAAAACTTCCGGGCGCCAGACGGAGGCGGTCCCGGTCTCCACCCAGACCGCCGCCGTTTCCACCGCCGCCCCGGCGGCCCTGCCCCAGGGCCTCCCCGGCCTGGACGGCATAGACATGCCCGGCGTGGCAAAAGTCCCGGTTAACCGCTTTAAATTCTCGGTTTCCACCTCCGTGCCCGAAATAGACGCGGCCCTGGCAAGAAAAGAAGAGGATATAAGAACAAAAGAAGAGGAGCTGCGGACCTTCCAGCGCCTGGCCGAGCGCGAGCTGCTGGAGTACGAAAGCCACAAGAGCGAGATCCTGCTGGGACGGATCTATGTGGCCCTCAAGGAACTGGCGACGAAGGAAGAGGTCAGCGTGATAGTGGACAAACGCAACATCCTGTACGGCCAGAACGCGGTGGACCTGACCGGAAAGCTGCTGAAAAAATTAGAGGAAGACAGCATATGAAACTTACCGCCGCCGACATAGCAAAACTGGCGGAAGGCGATATCGCCGGCGACGCGGCGCGCCATATTTCAGGCGCGGCGCCTTTGGAGAAAGCCGGGCCCTCGGACCTGGCCTTTGTGGCGGACGCGGCCATGCTGGTGCATGCCCCGGCCTCTAAAGCCGGCTGTTTGCTGGCCCCGCGCGGCACGGAAGGGCTCTTTAAAGATTTCCCGGGCACCCTGGTGTTCACCAAGAACCCCAAATACGCATTCATGCTGGCCCTGCGCCTGGTGGAAAAAGAAATGCGCCCCGCCCCGGGCTCCGGCGTCCACCCATCGGCTTTCGTTTCACCTTCGGCCAATATCGGCGAGAACGCCCACATCGGTCCCTTCGCCGTAATAGAGGCCGGGGCTTCCGTAGGGACCGGCGCGGTTGTGGACGCGCAGTGCTACATAGGCCGCAACGCCAAGGTCGGCGCCCGGTCCCGGTTGTACCCCGGCGTAAAGATCATGGACGCCTGCGAGGTGGGCATAGAGGTCATCATCCACGCCGGGACGGTAATAGGTTCCGACGGCTACGGCTATATCTCGCCGCGCGGGACCCACGAGAAGATCCCCCAGCTGGGCCGCGTGATCATAGAGGATAAGGTGGAGATAGGCGCCAATGCCGCCATAGACCGCGCGGCCCTTGAGGCCACGGTCATAGGCGCCGGCACCAAGATAGATAACCTGGTGCATATCGCCCACAACGTCAAAACAGGAAAGAACTGCCTGATCATAGCGCAGGCCGGCATAGCCGGTTCCACAAATATCGGCAACAGCGTCATAATAGCCGGCCAGGCCGGCATCTCGGACCACCTCACCATCGGCGACAACACCGTGGTAATGGGCAAGACCGGCGTCATTAGCAGCCTGGGCCCCAACCAGATAGTCTTCGGCCACACCGCCCGCCCGCGCCTGCAGGCCATGAAGATAGAAGCTCTTTTAAGCAAACTCCCCGAAATGCACCGCGCCCTCAGTAAAATAAAAAAACAACTGGGGATTTAAGTGGGACGGCGGCCTGCACCGTGCTGGCCGTGAGCGATTTTAGTGCGCAGGGCCAAGGCTGCAGCGGACCGCCTATCATTAAGGCGGCGGCGAAGAATGTTTGAGCCGAGCACTGTGTGCGAGGCGAGTTCTTCGCCGGCGGAAGCCGCAGGCCCTCTTCCGCAGCGCACGCTTATGAGCGAGCGGCCAGCACGGCGCAGGCCGCAGCAACCAATCACATGAGAACAACTATTAAAATCCCGGCCACGATAGAAGGGATCGGCCTGCATAAGGGCAGGCCGGCGCGCGTTACTTTTTTGCCGGCGGAAGAGGCCACCGGGTTCCGCTTTATCAGCCCGCTTTTTAAAGAGCCGCTGCCGGCGCGCCTCGACAAAGTGGCCGGCACGGCGCGCGGCACCAATATCAGCGACGGCACACACACCATCTACACCGTGGAGCACCTCTTGTCAGCCGCGGCCGGCCTGGGCATCGATGACCTCGATATAGAAATAGACGGCGAAGAGCCACCCGCCGCCGACGGCTCCGCCCTCCCCTTCGCAACCGCTCTGCGCAAAGCGGGCCTCCGGGAGAAACCGGACCAGGAGCAGAAGAAACTCTCCCTCGCAGGCCGTCTTGAAATGACCAAAGGCGACATCCGCTACACAGCCGCCCCGGCGCTCGGCGTATCTTTTAAACTGACCTATGATTATCCTCATGCTCTCGTAGGGAAACAGGTAATAGAATTCGTCCTTAACCCCGACGAATACCTGGTGCGCGTGGCCCCCGCCCGCACTTTCGGCTTCTCGCACGAAATTGAAGCCCTGAAGGCCGCAGGCCTGGCCCTGGGCGGCTCCCTGGAGAACGCCGTAGTCATAGGCGAAAAAGAAATAATGGCCAAGGGCGGCCTGCGCTTCGCCGACGAATTCGCGCGGCATAAACTGCTTGACCTGATAGGGGACCTGGCGCTGTCCGGACTTGCCTTAAACAATATCCACATAGAAGCCGAGCGCCCCGGCCACGCCGGCAATGTCAATTTTGCTAAACTATTGGTAGAAAAGGCGACCCAATGACTGAAACGAAACCCCGCCCTTACAAGCCGGTACGCGTCATCCCCTGCGAGGAAATACTCAAGATCATCCCGCACCGCTATCCTTTCATGATGGTGGACCGCGTGGAAGTGGTGGAAGAAGGGAAGTACTGCGTGGGCGTCAAATGCGTCAGCGCCAACGAACTCTATTTCCACGGCCATTTTCCAGAAAAGCCCATAATGCCGGGCGTCCTGATGCTGGAGGGCATGGCCCAGACCGCGGCGGCCATGATGATGGACCTGCCGCAGACCAAAGGCCGCCTCGGCTTCTTCGCCGGGATAAGCCGGGCCAAATTCCGCCGCCAGGTAGTGCCCGGCGACGTGCTCAACATGCACGTGGAGATAATCCGCTTTAAAAGCCACCTGGGCAAGGTCAGGGCCCAGGCCTGGGTGGGCGACGAGCCGGCGGCGGAGGCAGAGCTGACCTTCGCGATAGGCTGATTTCTTATTGGAGGACAACATGGCGACCAAGATACATCCCACAGCGGTAATACATCCCCAGGCCCGGATAGACGCCGACGTAGAGATCGGGCCCCTCTCCGTAATTGGCGAGGATGTCCAGATAGGCGCGGGCACCAAGATAGGCCCCCATTGCATATTCGAATTCTGCACCGTCGGCAAGAATAACCTGTTCACCGGCGCGGCTTACGTAGGCATGCCCCCCCAGGACTGGTCCTACAAGGGCGAGCATACCCGCTTTACCATGGGCGACGGCAACGTCATCCGCGAGGGCGTCTCCCTGCACCGCGGCTCCCACGCCACCAACCTCACCTCCATGGGATCGAACTGCATGCTGATGGCCAATTCCCATATCGGCCACGACTGCCGCGTGGGGGACAATGTCATCATGGTCAACTCCTCCGCCGCGGCCGGCCACGTGCACATCGGCGACCGGGCCACCATCTCGGGGCTGGTCGGCATCCACCAGTTCACCCGCATCGGCAAGTTCGCCATGATCTCCGGAGGCGGCATGGCCAACCAGGACATCATCCCCTACGTCATAGCCCAGGGCGACCGGGCCCGCCCCGTCACCCTGAACCTCGTCGGCCTTAAGCGCAACGGCTTCTCCCGCGAGACCATCAAGCTTATAAAGCACACTTTCAAGACCCTGTTCTTCCGCGGCCTTACGCTGAAAGACGCCATAACGCGGCTGCGCGGCGAGAACCTGCCGCCCGAAGCCGCCCTTATACTGGACTTCTGCGAAGGCACCAAGCGCGGCATAGCGCGCCCGCGCCGCAACATCCGGGAACTGGAAACGGCGGTGAACGACTAGTGGCGCCAATAAGCGAAAGGATCGGGCTCATAGCCGGCGGCGGGAGCTTCCCGCTGCTGTTCGCCGCCGAGGCAAAAAAAGCCGGGCGCGAGGTTTTCGTCGTGGCCCTGAACGACATCACCGCTAAAGAGCTGGAGCAGTACGCCGCCCAGACCCGCTGGTTCCGCCTTGGCAACGTAGGCGGCCCTATCGATTACCTGAGGGATAGCGGCGTAAAAAAAGTCCTTATAGTCGGGTCCATCCCTCATGTGAACATTTTCGGCGGCATACTGCCGGACCTGCGCGCCGCCAAACTTCTTTTCAAGCTGCGCGACAAGAAAGCCGGCGCCATATTCACGGCCGTGGCGGAGGAGTTCGCGCAAGACGGCATGGAGATAGTCAGTTCCGCCACCCTGCTGGAACACCTGCTGGTAAAACCGGGCCTTATCTCCGGCAAAAAACCGGACGCCGATACGCTCAAGACCGCCGCTTTCGGCTGGAAGGCCGCCAAAGCCCTCTCGGCTTTCGACGTGGGCCTGACCGTGGTGCTGCGCGACCAGGTGGTATTGGCGGCCGAAGGCCTGGAAGGCACCGACGCCTGCATCAAACGCGCCGGCGAAATATTAAAGAAATTGGGCAAAGGCCACCCCATGACCGTGGTAAAAGTGGCCCGCCCCGCCCAGGACATGCGCTTTGACCTGCCCGTAGCCGGCGCCAGCACCCTGCGCGCCATGGCCGAAGCCGGCGCCCACACGCTGGTAATAGAAGCCGGCAAAACCCTGATCTTAGGAATGGAAGATTTCCTCGCCGCCGCCAAGGACACCAACATCACCGTCCTCGGCGCCGACGACACCACTTTCACGTAGTTTTACCATGAACGAACTGATTTATAAAAACTCACCGTCGCACACCATATTATCCCTGCTCGCCTGGCTCTACATCCAGCTCGTGGGTAAAACCTCCCGCATCAACATAACGGGCAACAACGATCATCCCGGCGCCGCCGTCTACGCCCTCTGGCACCGCCAGGAAGTCCTGATGATCTACCTCCACCGGGGCAGGAACATCTGCGGGCTGGTCAGCAAAAGCAAGGACGGCGAATATATGGCCCGCATCCTCAAGCTTTTCGGCTTCACCTTCGTGCGCGGATCGACCACCTCGGGCGGCCTTATGGCGCTGCGCGGCCTGATCAAAGCCGCAAGGGAAGGCTACTCCGTGGCCATCACCCCCGACGGCCCCCGCGGCCCCATATTCAAAGTGCAGCCCGGCATAGTCTACCTGGCCCAGAAAGCCGGCGTCCCCATAATCCCGGTCGCCTGCGCCCTATCAAGAAAAAAAATACTGCGCAGCTGGGACAAGTACCAGTTCCCCCTCCCCTTCGGCCGCATAGAAGCCGTCTACGGCCAGCCCCTGCATGTGGCCGAAACCGACGATGTGGCCGCCAAGTCCGCCGAACTGGAAAAAACCCTCAACGCCCTCACCGAACAAGCCGAAAACCTGCTGGCCTCCAACGGAGGTTCAACCTCCGTTGGAGGTTGAACCTCCGATATAAAGAAAAGGCCGGGGACGTCCCCGGTCTTCTCTTTTTAGGCCTTTATTTTCAGGCGGCTTCGCGCAGGAACTTCAGCGCTTTGCCGATGGTGTAGGTTTCATGCCCCGGTGGCAGCTGCGCCAGCAGCTCCCGGACGGAGTCCAGGTCCTCTCCCAGCGTAACGATGGCGGGCTCAACGTATCCGCCGGGACATACCTGGGCGACGCCGGCGGCGGCCAGCAGGGCGTTGCACAGACAGACGCGGCCTTCGGTATTCTGTACCCGGCCGCCCTTGGCCAGAAAAGAGTCCACAGGCTCGGCCGGACAGCGGTAGCCCAGTTCCCCCTCCGGGGTTAAATAATTGACCTGCAGCAGGCCTATATCGCACCTGCGCTTGCGGCCCCGGTAGACGGACTCCTCGGAGACCGTACCGGGCACCTGCGCCACTTTAAAAGGGAAACCGGTGGGAGAGATCATGCTGTTGGAAACCTTGAGTTCTCCGTCCGCCAATAACTTAAGGACGCGTAACCTCAATTCCGGGGCCATGCCCGATTGCGACGAAAGCGCGGCCAGCGTGCCGAACTGTATGCCGGAGGCGCCCACCTCCCTGGCCGCACGCAGGCGCGCGTGGCTGGTATAAGCTCCGGCCAGCCAGAAAGGCAGCCCAAGCCCCGCTATGGCGCCGATATCAGCCTTGTCGGCGTCGGTATAGACAAGCTGCGGCCGACCCGCCTTGTCGAAACTCATTTTAGAAGGCGCCACGCTATGGCCGCCGGCCTCGGACCCTTCCACCACAAAACCATAGGGCCGCGTGGCGGGCGAGGAGGCCAGCGCGTTGGCCAGACCGTAGGAAGAAACTATGGCGAGGAATTTGGGGACCGGCAGGGCCGCTCCGCCGACATCCAGGACCTCCGGCCGCACAGCCGCGTAGTGAGCGCCGGAATCCGAACGCGTGCCGTATACCTTAAGGGACATGGCCGCGGGTTCGTGCCTGGAAAGCTTCTCTATCATAGCGGGCAGCTCGTCTGGGCTGCCGGCCCCCACCAGCACATAAGCCGCGCCGGCAAGCATAGCCCCATACAGCGCCCAGGGGAGAGGCCGCTCCACCTTGCGGAGGAAATTGATACCCACGGGCCTGTCATGGCCCTCTTTGGCCAGCCAGACCTCGGCGAAGTTGGCCGCCAGCACCAGCACCTGCATCTCTCTGGGCAGCTCCCAGAAGGAGTCCGGCCCCGGGCGGAAATTCTCTATGCGCGTCAGCCGGCAGGGAGGCACGGCCTTATAGGGAGCTCCGGGAGCCCGGCCGCCCTCTATGTAGTATTTGTCGAAAAGCCCCCAGACGGGGCCGGCCAGCGCCGGCCGCAGACGCGTCAATTCGGTGAAGGCGCGCCTCACATGGCCGCCGGGGTCGCCGTCCTGCAGCAGGCGCGGGTACACCACCTCAAGGCCGGTCCCGGACACGACGCCAAGCCCGCCCATCATTGAAACTATCCTGGACATTATCCACCAGGAAATACGCACGCCCATACCGCCCGAAATAATTGCCGGGTCGATTTTGGCTAATTGAGCGCCATTTTCATTATTCGCCATATTCTCCTGAAAACCGCCAAAAAACATTACCCCGCCTTCATAAGGACTTTTATATATTTTACCTTTTATACCCCCCTGCGCGGCATACATTGTGGGCGCGAAGAAGCCGTATTTAAAGCCCCCTCCCATTTTAGTAGAATAATACTGTCAAGCTGCCCCGGATTTTATTGATTTTCTCGGTTCCAGAGGACACACCATGGCTGAAAAAGAAAAAAAGATGCGCTTCGGAGTTATAGGCGCCGGCAAACTCGGCGGTTTCCACACCCGCACGCTTTCCAAGATGCCCGAAGTGGAGCTGGTCGGCGTGTCCGACCCCAACCTGCTGCGCGCCCAGATGCTGGCCTGGCGCCACAACTGCGTGGCCTACAAGACCGTGGAAGAGCTCCTTAACCAGGTGGACGCGCTGGTAGTGGCCGCCCCCACCGAATACCACGCGGAGATCGGCATAAAAGCGCTGGAAGCGGGTGTACACGTGCTGATGGAAAAACCCATAACCAATTCCGAGGAAGGCGCCCGCAAGCTGCTGGAGCTTTCTGAAAAGAATAAAGTGGTGCTGCAGGTTGGCCATTCCGAACGTTTTAACTCGGCCGTGGTAGAGACCTTGAAGCACGTGAAGAACCCCCGCTACGTCACCATAGAGCGCCTGGGCCCCTACGACCCCCGCGTGGCGGCCACCGGCGTCACCCTGGACCTGATGATCCACGACCTGGACATAGTCCTGACCATGATAGATTCCGACGTGGCGTCCTTCGAGGCCATCGGCGCCAGCATGCTCTCCAGCCACGAGGATATCTCCAACGTGCGCCTGAAGTTCAAGAACGGCTGCGTGGTAGACGTCACCGCCAGCCGCGCCACTATGGAAGCCTCCCGCCGCATGCGTATCTATCAGCAGGACGCCTACATTTCCGTGGACTACGTGAGCTCCCGCCTGAAGATCTATCACAAGAAGAACCCGGTGGTGAACTCCCTGAAGGACATCGAGGTCCTCTTCCCCAAACTGGAGAGGAAAGAGCCCATCAAGGAAGAACTCCTCCACTTCATAGACTGCATAAAAACCTCTAAAACCCCGACACCCAGCGGCGAGAAGGGCCTGAAGGCGCTGCGCCTGGCGCTAGATATAACCGACCAGATGCGCCGCTTTGAAGTTTCCGGATCCAAAGTGGAAGCAGCCCAGGAATCCTTGTCCCGCTCGCTCTCGGATATCGGGAAAGTGACCAGGGTCTTGGTTGAGGAAGGCCTTAAGAACGCGGGCATAGACAAGCATTAGAACAGCCGGCCGCAACGCGCCGCCCACGACCCCAATTACCTATGGCTAAAATAGCACCCACGAACAAGAATATACTGGTAGTGGCCGGCGACCCTTCCGGCGATCTACATGCGGCCAACCTGATAAAGGCCCTGCGCGCCAAGGACCCGGAGATCTCCGTCACCGCTATCGGCGGGGTGCGCATGCAGGAAGTCTCCACCCACTTCATCTACAACCTCGTCTCGGTGGGCGCCGTAGGCTTCTCCGAACCTTTCAAGCATTTCTTCCTCTGGCTGAAGCTGATAAAGCTGGTACGCCGCTACATGGAGGAGAAGCGCCCCGCCTGCGTGATAGCCGTGGACTTCTACGGTTTCAACCACCAGATACTGGGGCTGGCCGCGCACAGGAATATCCCGGCTTTCTATTACATAAGCCCGCAAGTCTGGGCCTCCAGGGCCGGCCGCGCCGCCAAAATAGCCAAGCTCACCAGGGAGATCTTCGTCATTTTCCCTTTCGAGGAAGCCCTCTACAAGAAAGCCAAAGGCAACGCCACCTTCGTGGGACATCCGCTGCTCGACATCATGCCGGAGCCGGAAGAAAAAGCCGCGCCGCCCGACAACGGAGCCTGGAACATCGGCATCCTGCCGGGCTCGCGCAAATCGGAGATCTCCCGCCACCTGCCGCTTTTCATAAAAGCCTTCTACCGCATAAAAGAAGAACACCCCAACGCGCGCGCCTACCTCTTCGCCGTGCCGGAGTTTCCCGACGAGAACATAGTGCCCGCGCTCGAAAGCGTGGAGAAATACTGGTCCAAGGACATAGAGATAGTGCGCGAGAAAGACTATAAACGGCGCGCCAAGCTCGACTTCGCCTTCACCTGCTCGGGCACCGCCACCCTTGAGAACGCGCTGCTGGGCGTGCCGATGGCCGTGGCTTACAAAATGTCAAAACTCACCTACGAAGTGGCCAGGCGCGTGGTAAAGACGCCCTATATTTCGCTGGTCAACATCCTGCTCAAGAAGCCGGCGGTAAAGGAACTGATACAGGAGAAGGCCACGGTGGACAACCTGGCCCAGGAAGCTTTCTCCTTTATAAACAATCCGGCCCGCATGGCCGCCGCGCGCAAGGAGCTGACGGGACTGCGCGACATGCTGGGCTCCCACGGCGCGGCCGAGCGCGCCGCGCAGAGAATACTGACCTACTTAAGCTGACCATGACCGAACCCCTAGCGCGCGCCGTATCGGACAAAGCCAGGTTTAAGGCGCTGGTCAGGGCTCTGATACAATACCTGAAACCCTATAAAGCCCGCCTGCTCCAGGCCGCGGTTTCCATGATAGCGCTGGCCGCCATAAAGAACGCCGTTATCTACATCTCCGGCCCCGTGATCCAGGGCGTATTCGTCAACAAGGACATGGGCATGCTGCGCACGATAGTCATAGCCCTGCCGGGGCTGTTCGTGCTGCGCATGGCGGTCGAGTACATCAACGCCTACCTAATGAGCTGGGTGGGGCAGCGGGTGGTACAGAACATCCGCGAGGACCTGTTCACCCACATCCACCGCCTGTCGATAGAGTTCTACTGGCGCAAACGTTCCTCCGACGTGATGAGCCGCGTGATAAACGACCTCAACAACGTGCAGAGCACGGTGCAGTTCATCCCGCTTTACGGCATCCGCGACGTGCTGACCGTTATCGCCTGCGTGGCGCTGCTTTTTTATATCAACTGGAAGCTGGCGCTGATCTCGCTCATAGTGCTGCCGCTGATAGCCGTGATAATCGGGGTGCTCGGCAAGAAAATGAGGCGCGCCAGCGCGGAGAGCAACGTAATAGTGGGAGAGATTTCGCACAAGTTCCAGGAGAGCCTGCAGGGCATCACCGTGGTGAAGGCCTTCAACTACGAGGAGCAGGCCATCGCCAAGTTCAAGGTGTCCAACGACGCCTACTTCAGCAAGATGATGCGCTACCTGCGCGCCACCGCCATGAGCGGCCCTATCATGGAATTTATCAGCGGCATGGTGCTGATAGGCATCATCTACATGAGCGGCAAGGCCATATTCAACGGGACCATGACCACCGCCCAATTCTTCTCCTTCGTGGCGGCCTACGTCACCGCCTACGTGCCGCTCAAGAACATCGCCAACCTGAACTCCAAGCTGCAGCAGGGCATGGCGGCCTGGGAGCGCATATACCAGATACTCGAAGAGAAACCCGCCGTCATAATCAAGGCCAGCACCAGGAACATAGAGAAACTGGACGGCAGAATAGAGTTCAAAGGCGTGAACTACAAATATCCCTCGCGGGACACGCAGGTGCTCAAGGACCTGTCGTTCACCATCAACCCCGGCGAGGTGGCGGCCTTCGTAGGCCCCTCCGGCTCGGGCAAAACCACCATAATCCACCTGCTGCTGCGCTTCTTCGACCCGCTCACGGGCCGGGTAGCGGTGGACGGGCATGACATGCTGGACCTGGACACTACCGACCTGCGCGCCCACATGGGCCTGGTCACCCAGGACACGATACTCTTTGACGACACCGTTTACGGGAACATCACCATAGGCCGCCCCGGCGCCTCCATGGACGAGGTGGCGGACGCCGCCAAAGCCGCCGACGCGCACGCTTTCATAACGGCCATGCCGCAGGGCTACGACACGGTGCTGGGTGAACGCGGCGTCAAGCTTTCCGGCGGCCAGCGCCAGCGCCTGGCCATAGCCCGCGCCATAATAAAGAAACCCAAGATATTGCTGCTCGACGAAGCCACCTCAAACCTGGACACGGCCAGCGAGCAGGCCGTGCAGGGCGCCATAGAGCGCATCCTCGGCGGCCGCACCGTGATAATGGTGGCCCACCGCCTCTCCACCGTGAAGAACGCGGACAAGATATTCGTGCTTAAGAAAGGCGAACTGGCCGAGACCGGCACCCACGAAGAACTGCTTAAGCTGGGCGGCGTCTACAAAGGCCTGTACGAGGCGCAAACTTAGCGACCCGCTGTCCACGCGGTGACCGGGTTAGCAAAAGCCTGCCGGAAGCCCGAGCTTGCATAAGCGCGAGGGCTGCGTGGAGCGTAGCGACACTTTCTTGCCGGGCAGGCGCGCGCACGGTGTGCGCGACGCCGGTTTTGCGTTCCGGTCATCGCGCGGACAGCACAGCCCTAATTTATATGGTTATATTTTTCAGCATTATCGCGGTCATTTTTACGCTGGCCGGCGCCGGGGCGGTGATCAAGTTCGGCGGCTTCAGCAAGAAAACGCTGGCCCGCGCGCTGGCCTACGCCGCCGGCGTGCTGATCTCCGTGGCCCTCCTGGACATAATCCCCGCCGGCTTTAGCCTTGACCCGGAAGCCCTCTCGTACGGAATGCTGGCGGCCCTGCTGGCCCTTTTCACGCTGGAGAACTTCGCCGCCCACAGCTCCTGCAGCGAATTCATGGAGGATTGCGAAGTTCACCATATGGGGGCCGTGGCGCTGACCGCCATGGGCCTGCACTCCCTGCTGGACGGCTTTAATATCGCCGTCGGTTTTACGCCCGGCAACGTGGCCGGCTTCAACGTGGCCCTGGGCGTGATCCTGCACAAGTTCGCCGACGGCGTGACCCTGGCTTCCCTGCTGCTGCACGCCGGCAAAACGCCGCGCCAGGCGGTCAAATTCAGCCTGTGGCTGGCCGCGGCCACGCCGGCTGGCGCTTATTTAGCCGCTCCCCTGCTCAGGGGCCTGCCTCCCGGGTCGGAGGCCTTCATGCTGGGCCTGAGCGGCGGCTCCTTCCTGTATATAGCCATGGCCGACATTCTGCCCCGCCTGCACAAGACATATGACAGGCTGACCCCGCTTATTTTCCCGCTGGGCTTCGCCACGGTGATCCTGGTACGCTTCTTCGGAGAATAATAAATATGGAACTGGACGAACTGCTAAAAAAATTCCGCGAATATTCCTCGCAGGACACCACCGCGCTGGAATACGCCTGGAACTATTCCAGCGAGGCCCACCAGGGCCAGAAACGCGCCTCCGGGGAAATGTACTTCGTCCATTGCGCGGCCGTGGCGGAAATACTGGTGGACTACAAGATGGACCAGGAGACCGTGGCGGCCGGCCTGCTGCACGACGTGCTGGAGGACACCAAGATCCCCCATGAGGCCTTCAAAAAGGAGTTCGGGGATGAGATTTACGCCCTGGTGGCCGGCGTCACCAAAATAGAGACGCTCAAGTTCTCGTCGCGCGACGTGGCCCAGGCCGAGAACTGGCGCAAGATGATCCTGGCCACGGCCAAAGACATCCGCGTAATAGTCATAAAACTGGCAGACCGCCTGCACAACATGCGCACGCTGAACTTCCTTTCGCGCGAAAAACAGCTGGAGATCAGCCACGAAACCCTTTCACTTTACGCGCCGCTGGCGCAGCGCCTGGGCATTTTCCAGCTCAAGAGCCAGCTGGAGGACCTCTCCTTCAAGTACATGCACCCCGACGAGTACCAGAGCCTGCTGACCAAGGTGCAGCTGCGCTACGCGATGAGGGAAAAGCTTTTGGAGGATTTCAAGACCAGCGTGGAAAAACATCTGGGCGGCACCCAGATCCCGCACCGGGTGCTGTCCCGGGCGAAGAACCTGTATTCCATTTACCGCAAAATGCAGCGCCAGGAAAAACCGTTCGAGGAGATACAGGACGCCCTTGGCGTGCGCATCATAACGGACACCATCATAAACTGCTACGCGCTGCTGGGCACGGTGCATTCCGTGTTCAAGCCGGTAGCCGGTTCGTTCACCGACTATATCGCCGTGCCCAAGATGAACCTTTACCAGAGCCTGCATACCAGCGTGATGGCGGCCTCCGGCGAGATCATAGAGATCCAGATCCGCACCGAGGAGATGCACCGCACCTCGGAGTACGGCATCGCCGCGCACTGGCGCTACAAGCTGGGCGAGAAGGGCGCCGACCGCCACCTGGACGAAAAGCTCAACTGGCTGCGGCAGTGGATGGAGTGGCTGCAGGACCTCTCGAGCCCCAGGGAGTTCATAGAAAGCTTCAAGACGGACCTGGAGCTGGACCAGATCTTCATCTTCACGCCCAAAGGCGACGTTAAACCCCTGCCGGTCAACGCGACCCCGCTGGACTTCGCCTTCGCGATACACACCGACATAGGCAACACCTGCATAGGCGCCAAGGTCAACAATAAAATGGCCCGTCTGGACGTTCCTTTGAAGAGCGGCGATATCTGCGAGATAATCACCCGCAAGAACTCCGCGCCCAAAAAGGACTGGCTCTCCCTGGTAAAAACGGCCGGGGCACGGTCGCATATCCGCAAGTACCTGCGCGAGCACGGGCAGCTGCAGGACTGACCGGAGTTCCCGATGAACTTTACCGAGCTTTCAGAGATCTCGCCCGCCAAGGTCACGGCGCTGAAAGAGCGCATCGCCCGCCTCGGCCTGGACCTGGGTCAGGTGGAGGAACAGTTCATCCGCGGTTCCGGCAAAGGCGGCCAGAAGATAAACAAGACCGCCAACGCGGTCCTTCTGAAATACCCGGCGCTGGGCCTGATAGTGCGCTGCCAGCGCGAACGCAAACGCTCCCTCAACCGCTTTATAGCCCTGCGCGAGCTGGTGGATGAAATAGAAATAAGGATCTCCCCCGAAACCTCCGAACGGCTCAAAGAGATGCGGAAGGTCCGCAAAAGAAAAGCCCGCGCCAGGGCGCGGGCAAAAGAATAAGGCCGGCCGGGACTATTTACTAAACCGTTTGGCCTCCTTCTGAAACCGCAGTATCAGCGGCGAGAACCCGGCCGCGCTCCCCCGCACCTCGCGGTATTCCCGGTCAAAAACCTTTATTCCGCCCTTATAAGCCTCCAGCGGCATTTCCAGCGTGAAGTTCCTGGTTATTATCCCGGCGCTGTCCCATGACGAGGCCGCCACGAAGGGCCGCTCGCCCGCGTCGAAAAGGCTTCGTCCGCCGGAATAATCCGCTGCCGGATTTTTAACGCCGGCCAGCGGCAGCAGCGTGGGGACGATATCAAGGTGGCTGGTCATGGCCTTCACGCGCGCCGGCGCCCGGCCTGGGACGTAAAGCACCAGCGGCACGCGCAATTCTTCGGGGCTGTAGCCCTGGTTGTGGCCGTAGCGTCCGCGCTCCAGGAAGGCCTCCCCGTGGTCGCCCATCACCAGCACCACGGTATCCTTAAACCCGCCGGTCTCGCCGACGGCCTTCATTATGCCACCCACCAGCGAATCGTCGTAGTGAATGGAATTCTTATACTTATTTAACAGGTCCGCCACGTTGCCCTTGTTCAGCGCCAGCTGGCTGACGCCCGCGGCGGGCTTGAATTTCTCAAAGCCGGGCGGATAATCGTAACTGCCGTGAGAGGCGTCGTAGAAGATAAAGGAGAAATAAGGTTTCTTCTGGCTACGCGCTTTCAGATAGTCCTTAAAGCGGTCTGAAATATCCTTGTCCTTTTGCGCCCCATCGGTGCCCGCGGGCTCGTCATAGATCCCTTCCCTGGGTACGCTCACGAAGCAGGTCTTATTGAACTCCGGGAAACTGAGCTTGGCGCTGGCGTAAAGCCGCAGGTCATAGCCCTGCGCTTTCAGGACGTCGATCAGGGCCGGGCCGCGCCGTTCGCCCAGCATGGGGAACCAGTAGTTCCCGTAAATGCCGTAAAGCGCGGTGAAGATCCCGAAACGGGTGCAGTTGCCGCCGCTGTAATGGTCCTCGAAGACCGCGGCTTTTTTGGCCAGCGCCGCTGTTTCCGGCATCACGTCGGGCGTCAGCATGTCGGCGCGCAGGGAATCCACTATTATAACGAGGAAATTGAGCGGGCGGGCCGGCGGCTCCACCCTGAGGGCGGCCGCGGGGTAGGCGAGGCCGGAATATTTCCCGTCTATGCCCCCGCGCACCTCGCGGTCCAGCTTAACTCCCAGGTATTTGCCGGCGAAGCTGCGTATCCGCAGCGGCTGGTAAAGCGGGAACAGCTGCGAATTGCGGGTTATGTATACGGAGTCGTAAAGCGTGCCCCAGGCGAAAAGCCCCTTATCCGCGAAAACAAAGAGAAGAAGGAAAAAGGCGGCGGCCGCGGCCCGCCTGCCGGTCCAGCCGCTCCCGAGTGTTCTTGAAAGCCGCCAGAAATAAAATTGCAGCGCCCCCAGCGCAGCCGCTATAAGAAGGAACAGCGCCTTGGTCCCCCAGCCCTGGTCCAGCGAATCAAGCCCGCCGGGGGTCAGCACCAGGTTCAGCACCATTGAATTGAGATGGAACTTAAAGATCTTATATACCGCCGCGTCAGTTACCAGGCCCAGCTGAAACACGGCCATAACGGCTCCCAGCAAAGCCCGGCCTGGGGCAAAAAGGAACAGCAGGCAGGCGGGCAGCGCCAGCGCGGCGTACAGCATGACGGTATTCGACACAAGGACCGCCCCCGCGAAAGCCAGCTCCACCGGGTGCCCCCCCGTGAAGAAAAGGAAAGAAGAACAGATCGCCAGGGAGAGGCAGAAATTGAGGGCCAGATAGACGGCCAGGCGCTTGAATAGGGGTTTTTCCAGAAACATATAAACCGGCTTGACGGCGACAAGAAGCGGATTAAGGGTCAAAACCGGTATATATTTTACATATTAAACGGCGCGCCGCGGCCGCGGCCAGGATATAAATTTATTAAATTTGGTAAACTTCCCTTATGGACTTTAAAAAACTTTCCGCTTTCCTGGAAGAGAACGGCATACCCGCTTTCCGGCTTAAACAGGTGCGCGACGCCGTTTACAAGAATTTCGCCGCCTCCTGGGACGAGGTGGCCGTGCTGCCCGTCCCGCTGCGCGAGAAGCTGAAGTCCCGGTTCCGGGTGCACTCGGTGGAGCCGCTGGAGATCCTGGTCTCCAAAAAAGGCGACGCGGTCAAGTTCTCCTTCGAGCTGAAGGACGGGCTGAAGATAGAGACCGTGCTGCTCAACCTCCTGCCGGAAAAGTGGAGCCTCTGCGTGTCCACCCAGGCCGGCTGCCCCGTGCGCTGTCCTTTCTGCGCCACCGGCCGCAAGGGCCTCAAGCGCAATCTTTCCCCCGACGAAATAACGGACCAGTTCCTGGCCGCGGCGCATTACCTTAAAACCAGGGGTTCCCACAAGATAGGCAGCGTTATTTTTATGGGCATGGGCGAGCCTTTCCTCAACTATGAGTCCGTCGCCGAGGCCCTGCGCGCCATGTCGGACCCGGAACTGATAGGGCTGGGGCAGCGCCATCTCTCGGTCTCCACCGCCGGCCACGTGCCGGGCATACGGCGTTTCGCCAAGGACTTCCCGCAGTGCAACCTGGCCATTTCCCTCCACACCGTAGAGGAAGAAATACGCAACGACCTTGTACCGCTCAACAACACCTACCCGCTCAAACAGCTGGCCAAAGCGCTTACGGATTATATCACCATGACCAAGCGGCGCGTCTTCGTTGAGTACGTTATGCTGGAGGGAGTCAACTCCAGCCGCAGCCAGGCCGCGCGCCTCAACTCCTGGCTCCGCTCGGTGGCGGCGCCGAAATACTTTGTAGTGAACCTGATCCCCTACAACCGCACCGGCGGCACCTTCAGGACGCCCGACCGGGAACGCATCAAGGTCTTCGCCGACCTGCTTGAGGAGATGGGGCTTGAAGTTACCGTCCGCAAGAGCCTTGGCGCGGACATCTCCGGCGCCTGCGGCCAATTAGCCGGCAAATAGGCGCCCCTCTATTTCCACCTGTGTCCAGCCGTGAATTACAGGAAAATCGAAAGTAGATT
>DMXM01000010.1:40052-56987 GCA_003482905.1 Elusimicrobiota bacterium | reverse complement strand
AAATCTCGTTAGCGGCGAAGGCCCGGCCCGCAGCGGGCGGGGCCGCCAGACGGGTACACATCATTACCTTCGGGTGACAGATGAACGAGGCGGACTCGCGGGATATTGCCTCGGCGTTCGGGCGGCGCGAACATACCCTGTCTTTTTAAGCATTGTGTCCACCGCAACTACATTCCACGTTTAGAATATCAAAAATGGCTTTTTCAACCCGACATGACGCTGTCGGGTTGGTGTGCTATACTATTTCCAGATGATACCGCTTATAATCGGGATGGGGAATTTCGGGAGGCAATATGCATAAATCTCTGGCAATTTTTGAGGGACATAAGATACGCCGCCATTACGACGAGAAGGCGGAAACCTGGTATTTCTCCATTGTGGATATACTGCAAGTGTTGATTCAACAGCCGGACTACCAGCGCGCCAGGAAGTATTGGAATAAACTTAAGGAGCGCCTTTCTGCGGAGGGCAGCCAGTCGGTGACAGATTGTCACCAACTGAAACTAGAGGCATCGGATGGTAAAAAATACCTAACCGACACCGCCACCCCGGAAACCCTGCTGCGCCTTATACAGTCGGTGCCAAGCCCAAAAGCCGAACCGCTAAAACTCTGGCTCGCAAAGGTGGGCTACGAGCGCTTACAGGATATGGCGGACCCAGCAAAGTCCCTGGACCGGGCCCGGCAATATTGGCAACAGCACGGACGGAACGAAAAATGGATACAGCAGCGCATGATGGGGCAGGAAACCCGCAATAAGCTGACCGATTACTGGAAGAACCACGATATCACAAAAGAATCGGAATACGCCGCGCTGACAAATATTATCCATAAGGAATGGGCCGGCCTTACTGTTAAAGCGCACAAGGTTAAAAAAGGTTTAAAAAGCCAGAACCTGCGCGATCATATGAGCGAGGGGGAACTGATATTTACCGCGCTGGCCGAATTATCCACCCGCCAGATTGCCGAAACAATGAACGCGACCGGGATGCCTGAAAACGCCGTGGCAGGCAAACAAGGCGGCGGCATAGCCAAAAGGGCGCGCGTTGAACTTGAGAAAAAGACCGGCAAAAAAGTCGTCACGGGCGGGAACTACTTGCCACCTGACGGCGGCAGAATGCTGAAAAAGCCAGGGGATAAACAAGGTAAAATATCCCTGTGAAGAAAGTTCATATTATTACGTTCGGATGCCAAATGAATGCGGCCGATTCGGCCGATATTGCCGCGGCTTTCGGACGGCGCGGCTATGAAATTACCGACGAGATTAAGAAGGCCGACGCCGTGGTGGTGAACACCTGCACCGTGCGGCAGCGCGCGGAGGATAAGGCCATATCCCAGATAGGGCGGCTGCGGATCTGGAAAGAGAAGCACCCGGAAGGCAAACTGTTCATTGTGGGCTGCGCCGCCCAGAAGCTGGGGGGGAAGGCCATTAAGAACCGCTTCCCTTTTGTGGACGAAGTTACCGGCGCCAGGGCCATTGAATATTTTGAGGACGCCCTGTGCGCCCAGCTGGGCCCCGCGCCGGAGACCGGCTACCCGGACAGCGCGCTGTTCAGGTCGCCGCTGTCGGCCTATGTCACTATAATGCGCGGCTGTTCGCTTAAATGCTCTTACTGCATAGTGCCGGCCGTGCGCGGGCCGGCCGTGTTCCTGCCGCCTGAAACGATATTAGAAGACGCGCGCCTGAAGCTGGCCGGCGGGGCCAAAGAGATAGTGCTGCTGGGCCAGACCGTAAACGCCTACCGCAGCGGGGAGGTCACGTTCTCCGAACTCTTAAAAAAAGTACTGGCCCTGCCGGGGCTTGAGCGCCTGCGCTTTATGAGCCCGCACCCGCTGTATTTCGACGACAGTTTTACCGCCGTGCTGACCGGAAACCCCAAGCTGGCCCGCTACCTGCATTTGCCGGTGCAGAGCGGCTCCGACCGCATACTTAAGGCCATGCGCCGCGGCTACACCCGCGCCCAGTACCTGGGGCTGATAGCCAAGTTGCGCGCGGCCGTACCCGACCTGGCCGTGTCCACGGATTTCATTGTGGGCTACCCCGGCGAGACCGAGGAAGATTTTGCAGATACGCTCTCTATGCTTAAGGAAGGGCATTTCTCCCTGGCCTTCTGCTTCAAGTATTCGCCCCGCACGGATAACCCGGCCATGGTCAGCCACCTGGACGAACCTGCCATGGAGGCCCGCCTGGAAAAGCTGCTGTCGGCCGTAAAGAAGAATTCCCGCCTTGTATTGAACGAAAGAATTGGTAAAATAGAGGAAGTTCTTTTTGAAACCGAGAACTATGGCCGCACCTCAGGCAATTTCGGCTGCAGGGTGAAAGCCGGCGGGGCCCCCGGTATGATGGCGCGGGCGCTGATAGAGGGGACCGAAAAGAATACTTTGAACGGAAAGGTAATATGACAAAAAAAACCAGCAAGGTACTTAAAGAAAGGCGCGAACATGTGCGCCTGCCCATACTGCACGGCATACTTGAGCCGGTGGAAATAGAATTTTACACCACCAATACGCACGGCCAGTCCGTGCCCCAGCCGGCAATACTCGCCGACCTCTCCGCCGGCGGCATGCGCCTTATAACCTTTATGGCCCCGCCCCACACCAAGGAACTCAATATCATCCTTAAGCTCAACGGCGTAAAGGAGATGCCGGTTACCGGCAAGATCTCCTGGGTGAAGGACAAGGGCGGCGTGTTCATGAACGGCATTTCGTTCTCCCATATCAGCCACGACGACCGCAAGCGCATAAACGAGATGGCGGAGGATTATTCCGACTGCGATACCCGCACCGCCCTCAAGCTGCCGGAAGTCTGCGTGGAAACCTGCCGGGCCCACGGCCTGTGCAACAAGCCGCAGAAAGACGAGCCGCTGTTCAAAAAGAAGTAGACCGCGCGTACGCCACCGGGAGCCAGAAGCAGGAAGTCGCACGACCTCTTGCCTCTGGCTCCTGAATTAAAAGAGATAATGGCACAAGAAACAGTTAAGCCGATAACCCTGATGGGGGCCAACGCCTCCGGCAAGACCGAAATAGCCCTTGAGCTGGCCCGCCGCCTTGGCGGGGAAATAATTTCGGCCGACTCAAAGCAGACCTATAAATTACTGGAAGCCGGCACCGCCAAGCCGCGCGGCGGCTGGGCCGAAACCCCGGCGGGGCGGGCCTACCTGGTGGAGGGCGTGCCCTACCACATGGTGGACACCCTGGACCCGCGCGCTTCTTACGACGTGGGCACTTTTGTAAAGGCGGCCAAAGAATTAATGGCCGGGATACGCGGCCGCGGGAAAGTTCCCATAATGGCCGGCGGCACCGGCATGTACGTACAGGCTTTCTGGAACGGCCTGGACGAACTGCCCCCGGCGGACCCGGCCATGCGGGGGGCGCTGGCGGCCCTGGCGGAAAGCGCCGGCAAAGAGGCCCTGCACGCCGAGCTCGCCGCTATCGACCCGGAGGCGGCGCTGAAGATCCCGCCGGGCAATATACAGCGCGTAATGCGGGCCATAGAAATAACCCGCCTGGCCGGCCGGCCGGTGTCGCAGATCTGGAGCGGCAGGTTCTTTAACGCCCTGCCGGCGCACGAGGGCAAGTTCATATTTTTAAAATGGCAGAGGGACCTGCTGGCGGAACGGGTAAAGCGCCGCACGGCCACCCGCTTTGACGAATGGGCGGACGAGACCCGCGCGCTGCTGGCCGGTGGCTACCCGGAGGATTGTCCGGGATTGAAGACCCTGGGCTACCCGCAGATGCTCGATTACCTGGCGGGCCGCCTGACCAAGCCCGAAGCCATCCGCATGATAACCGCAACATCCATGGCCTACGCCAAGCGCCAGAACACCTGGTTTGCGCGCTACCGCAACGCCGTAAAGATAGAACTGGAGAAATTCGAGGATTACGACCCGGCGGCGATAGCGGAACGTATAATCAATTCATGAAAACCATACTGGTAGCCGCGCAGCTAAAGACCAAACACCGCGGGGCCGAAGCGGAAAGCTCGCTTGAGGAACTCTGGCGCCTGGCCGAAACCGCCGGCCTGGAGCCGGTGGAAAAAATAAACGTGCGGGTGCAGGCCTGGAACCCGGCCACGTTCATAGGCTCGGGAAAGGTGGAGGAACTGAAGGAGCGGCTGGAAGAAACCGGCGCCGGCGCCGTGATATTCGACGAAGAACTGTCCCCGGCGCAGCAGCGCAACCTCACCAACGTCCTGGGCGTTACCGTGGCCGACCGGCCGCGCCTTATAATTGAGATCTTCTCCCTGCGGGCCCGCACGCGCGAGGGCAAGCTGCAGGCCCGGCTGGCCCGCTTTAATTATTCCCTTTCGCGGCTGGCCGGCAAAGGGGGAAGCATGGACCAACAGCGCGGCATGATAGGCGGCCGCGGCTCCGGCGAAAAAAAGATCGAATACGACAAGCGCGAGCTGCGCGTAAAGATAACGGAGCTGGAGAGCGAAATAGAGGCCATAAAGCGCGAGCGCGGCACCCAGCGCGGCAAGCGCGACTCCATCCCCATGCCGCAGGTCTCCATAGTGGGCTACACCAATGCCGGCAAATCCACACTTTTAAATTTCCTTACCGGCAACCGCCACGGCATATACGCCGACGACAAGCTTTTTGCCACGCTGGACCCGTCCACCAAGCGCGTGCGCCTGCCAGCCGGCGGCTGGGCGCTGTTCACAGACACCGTGGGCTTTATACAGAAGCTGCCCCACGCCCTGATAGCCGCTTTCCGCGCCACGCTGGAAGAGATACGCTACAGCGACCTGATACTGCACGTGCACGACCTGTCTTCGCCGGAGGCGCAGCTGCAGCACCAGGCCGTAAAAGCCACCCTGGACGAACTGGGCGTGCACGACATCCCGGTTATAAACGTTTTCAACAAGGCGGACGCGGTAAAAGACCCCGCCTTGTCGGCCTGGGTCCCGGAGCGCCTGCACCCGGTGCTGGTCTCCGCCCTCACCGGCAACGGGGTCGGCCCCCTGCTGGCCGCCTGCGAGCGGGCGCTGGCCCGGCGCTGGGGGGAATACGAACTGACCGTCCCGGTGGGCGCGAAAGGCCTGGTAAAAGAGATCTACGCCTCCTGCCTGGTGAAAGACGCGGCCTACGGCCAGCAAGGGGTTACGCTGACGTTCAAAGCCACCCCGGAAAACTACGCGCGCCTCAGCAAGAAGGCCGCCGCCCCCAATTAACCCCTTTTTTATATAATCTAAAAGATGACCAATACTAAAATAGGCCTGCTTTTTATAGCCAGCTATCTGCTGGGGGGCATCCCCTCCGGCTATATTATAGGCCGGATAAAAGGCATAGATATACGCAAACACGGTTCGGGCAACCCGGGCACGGCCAATGTCTACCGCACCCTGGGCAAATGGCCCGGCATCCTTACTTTTACCATAGACTTCCTTAAAGGCTTCGTCCCGGCTATGGTAGCCATGCACTTTTTTTATATACAGGGCTCGGCTGACTTCAGCAAGGGCCATTGGTGGATACCGGTAACGGCGGGGGCCCTGGCCATAGCCGGGCATATCTGGACCATTTTCCTCAGCTTCCACGGCGGCAAAGGCGTGGCCACGGCCGCCGGGGTATTCATGGCCCTGCTGCCGCTGCCCACCGCGGGGGCCTTTGTGGTGTTCGGTATTGCGGTGGCTATCACGCACCATATATCCGTGGGGTCCATGTCAGCGGCGGCGGCGCTGCCGGTGCTCTGCTTCTTCCTTACCGACGAATACCAGCGGCCGTTCACGCTGCTGGCGCTGGCCGTCTGCCTGCTGCTTATTTACACGCACATAGCCAATATACGCCGCATAATGGCCGGGGCGGAGCTGTCATTCAAGCACCGCGGCGCGGGGACGGGGGAAGAAAAGAAATGAAACAGGAAAAAGACACCTCCGCCGACGTGGAAGTACGCATCTATTCCATAGCCACCAGCCTTACCGAGTCCATCATTTTCTTGGACGAAATAGAGGGCTCGCGCATACTGCCCATCTGGATAGGGCCCATGGAAGCCCAGGCCATAGCCATAAGGCTGTCCGGCTACCCCTCGCCGCGCCCCATGACGCACGACCTTTTGTTTTCAGTTATAAAGACGCTGGGCCTGACGGTAAACCGCGTAACCATAACCGACATTGTGGAGAACACCTATTATTCCCACCTGCACCTGGCCGAGCCCTCCGGCGCCAACCTGCGCCTGGTGGATTCCAGGCCCTCCGACGCCGTGGCCGTGGCCGTGCGTTTCGGCTGCCCGATCTTCATAAACGAGCAGGTCTTCGAAAAAACCCAGGTGCTTTCCAAACCCATTACGGAAGACGAAGTGGTTAAATTCAAGCACGACCTGAAGAACCTGAAACCCAACGATATCATCGGCCAGCTGCTGGGCGGAAAGTTACAGGGCCCGGACGGACAGGCGGAGGACGGGGAAGACGAGGAAGAAGAGGGGGAAGAAGACAATGAACAGGCTTGACCTTATAAGGGAACTCACCAAGCACCTTACCACGGAGAAGGACGCCAAGATGGCCGTCTGCAAGACTTTCGAGATCATGGGCGAGGCCCTGCGCGAGAACCGCAAAGTGGTGATCTCCAATTTCGGCACGTTCAAAGTGAAAGAACGCATGCCGCGCCAGATGCGCAACCCCAAGACCAACCAGCGCGTAATGGTAGGGCCGCGCAAAAGCATACGTTTCAAGCCTTCCAAAAAACTGACCATAGGGATGTGAGCGGGTGGCCGAAAAGACCTATTTCACCATGGCGGAAGTCACCCGCAAAACCCAGGTGCCGGAATATACCGTGCGCTACTGGGAGGCGAAGTTCCGCCTGCTGCGGCCGCTGCGGCTTTCCAGCGGGCACCGCCGCTACACCCAGGCCGACATAGACGCCATATTCGAAATAAAAGACCTGGTCTTCGTTAAAGGCTACTCGCTGGAAGGCGCGCGCAAGGCTATGGCCGCCAAACGCCGCCAGAAAAAAGCCGTGGTCGCCGCCGCGGCCGTCACCGCCGCCGCCAAAAGCGACCTGCTGGAAGATATTAAAAAAGAGCTGCGCCAGCTGATAAAAGAAATATAGCGCGGCCGCGCTTTGCGCGGTAAACCTCGCCGGGCTTTCCTTTTTTGCTATAATAAATACTCGGTTTTAGCTGCATGCAACATGGTTTGAATCGCGTTACCGGGGCGTGGCTCAATGGTAGAGCGCTCGCTTGGGGTGCGAGAGACTGCGGGTTCAATTCCCGCCGCCCCGATAAAGCTATTCAAACAACAACACCGGCCGAAAGGCCGGCTTGTTTTTATAGACCTGAATAAGGAGCGCACATGAAATTCACCAATATAGTATTAACGGCGGCACTGGCCCTGGCCGCGGCGGCGCAGGCCCAGGCGGCAACTAAAAAAGAGCCCGCTTTAACTCCGGCGGCGCGCGCCAACGCCATAGCCTTTAAATTTTACTCGGCGCAGGCCGGGCAGCCGGGCAACCTGTTCTTTTCGCCTTACAGCCTGCACACCGCTTTCGCCATGGCCTACGAGGGCGCCAAGGGCGCCACGGCAAAAGAAATGGCCGCGGTTTTCTCTTTCCCGGCCGCCCCGGCGCTGCGCGCCGGCATAGGCGCCCTGGAGAAGGACGTGAAGGAAGCCGCCCGCGGCGCCGACTTCGCCCAGGCCAACTCTTTCTGGGCTCAGGAGGGCTACCGCTTTCTGCCCGCCTACGAAGGCCTGCTGACCACCAAATACAAAGCCGAGGCCAGGGCCGCCAACTTCAAGACGGCCGCGGAAGTGTCGCGCCGCGCCATAAACGCCTGGACCGAGGAGCGCACCAAGGGGAAAATAAAGGACCTCTTTAAGGAAGGCGCCCTGACGCCGCTGACCCGCCTGGTGCTGGTGAACGCCGTTTATTTCAAAGGCGCCTGGCTGCGGCGTTTCACCAAAGAGATGACCGGCGAAGCCGATTTTACCAGGAGCGACGGGGAGAAAGTTAAAGCGCAGATGATGACATTCAGCGGCCAGGTCAGCCTGCCTTACGGCGAAACGGACGCCTTCCAGGTGCTGCGCCTGCCTTACGGCGGGGGTAGCCTGGCCATGCTGCTGGCCCTGCCCAAGGACGGCCAGACGCTGCGGGACGCCGAAAAGACCCTGGGCCCCGCCTTACTGGAAGAGCTGCGCGCGGCCCTGGGGGAACAGAAAGTTAAAGTATTCCTGCCCCGCTTTACGTTCAGCTCCGGGTTCGACCTAAACACCGTACTGCCGGCCCTGGGCATGCCCCTGGCCTTCACGGACGCGGCGGACTTTTCCGGCATGGACGGCACGCGCAACCTGTATATACAGCGCGCGGTGCACAAGGCCTTTGTGGAGGTTAACGAGGAAGGCACCGAGGCGGCCGCCGCCACCGGCGTGGCCATGGGGCTTAAATCCATAAGCTTCTCGCCGGTCTTCCGCGCCGACAGGCCTTTCCTGTTCTTTATAGAGGACAAGAAGACCGGGCTTATACTGTTTATGGGCAGGGTGGAAGACCCCGCTAAATAGGCCGCGGACCGCCGCCGGCGCAGGGCCGCCCCGTTAACCGCGGGGCGGCCTTTTTTTGCCGGAAGCGGCTTGACAGCCCGGCCCTTATCTGGTATCGTTCTTATATTGGAATGGTTCCATTATGAAAAGAGAAAGCAGAAAGACCGCCGCCTTCAGAATGACGCCGCAGCGCGCCGAGATACTCCGCTTTCTGGACGGCAACAAAAGCCACCCTTCGGCGGAGGATATCTATGCCCGCCTTAAACGCAAATTCCCCGGCATGTCCTTCGCCACGGTCTACAACACCCTGCAAACCTTGCTGGCCCGGAGGCAGATAGCGGAAATAAAAATAGACCCGGCCAGGAAGCGCTTTGATCCCGGCCTGACCCCGCATAGCCACCTGTTCTGCGTGCGCTGCTGCCTTATAACCGACCTGCCGGCCGGCCGCCTGGCGCCGCCGAAGAACCTGCCGAAAGGGTTCAAGATACTGAGCTGCAACATTGAATATTACGGGATCTGCCCGGCCTGCGGCCGCGGTGGAAATAAAGGAGAAATATCATGTGCGAAGAAAAAACAGACGTAGTCACCGTCGGCAACAAGGCGCCCCTGCCCGAGCTGGAAACGTTCGACCCGGCGGCCTGCAAATTCGGCAGGTTCAGCCTGGCCGAGGCCGTTAAGAACAAGAAGTGGACCGTGCTGGTCTTCTACCCGGCCGACTTCACTTTTGTGTGCCCCACGGAACTGGCCGACCTGGCCGACAGGCACGCCGAGCTGGCGGCCCTGGGGGCCGAAGTGGTCTCGGTCAGCACCGACACTAAATTCACCCATATGGGCTGGCAGGGGGCCGAGCGGCTGCTTAAGGACGTAAAGTACCCCATGGCCTCGGACGCGCGCGGCCGCCTGGCCCGGGCGCTGGGCGCCTACGACTACGCCACCGGCCTGGCCTACCGCGGCACTTTCATAATAAACCCGGACGGCGTGCTGGCCGGCGCGGAGGTTAACCTTAACAACGTGGGCCGGGACATGGGCGAGCTGCTGCGCAAGATGAAGGCTTTCGTCCACACCTACAAGAACCCGGCCGAGGTCTGCCCGGCCAAGTGGAAGCCCGGCGAAAAAACGCTGAAACCCTCCGAGGCCCTGGTGGGCAAGGTGGCCGACAGCCTGAAATAAATTTACCCCTCGGGGTAAAAACAGCAGTGATAGAGAGACGACGACCCCGCATCTTCGGATTCGGGGTCGTTCGCTTGGCGGCTGTGGCCCACCCGAACGGGTCGGAACGCAAAAACAGCGTCGAGCCTTTGCTATAATCAGTTCATGGAAACGGCGGGGATGAGTTATCCTTTAAAGGTGGCGCTGATATACGGGGCAAGGCCGTCGGGGCATTATGCCGCGGCGCGCGCCATTGCCGAGTTCCTGCCGCCCAGCATCATAGAACCCGTATTCGTGGACCTCTCGGAGGTTTACCCGGACTTCGGGCCTTTCGTGGCCAAAACCTACCTGCAGATGCTCAGCCGCACCCCGGCCGTGTGGGACTACGTCTACGACAACGACTTCGTGGCCTTCGCCGCCAGCGCCTTCAGGGAGGCCATACTGCCCTTCTCTTCGCAGAAGCTGGCCACCCTGCTGATAAAGAAAGGGGTACGCGCAGCCGTTTCCACCCAGGCCTTCTCCTCCCTGCTTATAACCAAGAACCGCCGCCTGGCGCGCCTGCCGCTTTTTTCGGTGATCACCGACTTCTGCGCGCACGCCTACTGGCCCGTGTCCGGCGTGACCGGTTATTTTTCGCCGGAGAAAAGCACCTCCGCCGTCCTCAGGGAAAAAGGCGTGCCGCCGGAGAAGATACTTCTCACCGGCATACCGGTGCGCAAAGAATTTACCGGGCCCCAGCCGGAGAAGGCCGCCGCGCGGCGGGCGCTGGGCCTGCCGCCGGGGTTGTTCACCGTGCTCATCACAGGCGGCAGCCGCGGGCTTGGCGCGCTGCTGCCCGCCGCCGCGGCCCTTATGCCGCTGCTGGGAAAGCTACAGGTAATAGTGCTTTGCGGCAATAACCGCAAACTTTGCCGCCAGGCGGAAAGGGCGCACAATTCAAGGTTCATGCACTTTGTGGACTTCACCGATTCCCCGGCCGCTTACTACGCCGCGGCGGACCTGGTGGTGGGGAAACCCGGCGGGGTGACGCTGGCCGAAACCATGGCCATGGCTAAACCTTTTATAGTTTATTCCCCGCTGCCGGGGCAGGAACAGCGGAACAACGGTTTTCTTTCCAGGCATAAGCTGGCCGAAACCGCCGCCGGCCCGGAGGCCCTGGAACTGATAGTGCGCCGCTACCTGGCCAGCCCCGCGGCGCTGGCCCAGGCCTCGCGCGCCATGGCCGGGCACGCCCGCCCGCACGCCGCCCGCGACATAGCCGCCAGCATCATAGAAACCCTCACCAGCGGCCCCGCGCGCCGCATATAAAATTAGACTTTGCGCTTAAGACTTTGCTATCATAAGAGGACGTTAAATCCCGAAGCCAGGTTTTTGTCGGGGCGTGGCTCAGCTGGTAGAGCGCTCGCTTCGGGTGCGAGAGATCGTGAGTTCAAATCTCACCGCCCCGATCCTATTTTCCCCGGCAAGTTCCAAACCCGCCTCCCCGGCGGGTTCGCCTTTTTCCGGCGGCTGTTGCCTTGTCAATACCTTCTTGCCAGGGTATACCCTTTTTAGTATTATTAAGTGCGGTTCAGGAAACAATATATGCGTTTGAGCTTCAGGATATCGGGCAGGGTGCAGGGCGTGGGCTACCGCTGGTTCGTAAAGGAAGCGGCCGCCAAACACGCCGTTGCCGGCTGGGTCAGGAACGCCCTGGACGGCGCGGTGGAGGGGGAGGCGCAGGGCGGCGTGCCCGCGCTGGACTCCTTCCTTAAAGAGATAAAGAGCGGCCACCCCTGGGCCGAGGTGCAGGAAGCCGAAACGCAGGAAATGCTGGACAGCCAAACGGCGGAAAAAGATTTTCATATAAAACCCACGGCGTAGAAGAGGGAAAAATGTCCGACGAAACAGAAGACCAGGAAAAAGAAGAAGCCCCCAAGAAAGAGGAGGCCGCCAAAACCGGGATCAAGGAAAAACTGAGCGACATAAACATCGACTCGACCAACCAGTACATCCGCAAGATCAGCCAGATAGACCACAAGATCTCCCGCGAGGAATCGCACGAACTGTGGAAGCGCGTGAAGCGCGGCGACCGCCGCGCCAAAGAGCGCATAATGGAGCTGAACCTCAAACTGGTCATCCCCATAGCCAAACGCTTCCTGTACGCCGGCGCGGACCTGATGGACCTGGTGGAAGAGGGCAACCTGGGCCTGCTGCACGCCATAGACAAATTCGAGCCCAGCAAGGGCTACCGCTTTTCCACCTACGCCTCCTACTGGGTGGAGCAGTACGTGCGCCGCTCGGTGGAAGAGAATTCCAAGACCATCCGCATACCGCCGCACGCGTGGACGGCGCTGCGCAAATGGCTTAAGCAGTGGGACGCCATGCACGGCAAACTGGGCCGGGACCCAACCATGGCCGAAATGGCCAAGCACATGCATTGGAACGCCAACCAGGTGCGCACGGCTTTGAACGCCTCGGAGATAGTCACCGGCCTGTCCTCCATGGAGACCCCGCTGTCGAGCAGCGGCGACACGGACGACACCATGGGCGACACCATCAAGGACGACTCCGCGGCCTCGCCCGACAACCTTATCTCCATACTGCGCCTGCATGACGACCTGAAGGACGCGCTGGTGGAAATAGGCGAGCGGGAACGCATGATAGTGGAGTTCCGCTACGGCCTGACGGGCCAGACGCCCATGACCTTGAACGACATAGGCAAGAAGCTAAGCCTGTCGCGCGAGCGCGTGCGCCAGATAGAGGAGCGCGCCCTGCTGCGCCTGCGCCGCGTGGCCGCCAAGATGGGCCTGATAGAACTGGGCCGCCGGCCGGAGCACACCAACCTGCAGCCGGGCTGGCACCAGCCCAAGGTGAAGACGGATATACTGGGCGACGCCATCCCCACCAAGCCCTACGCGCCGCGCAAACAAAAAGGAAAGAAATAAGAGGCCTTATGACACAAGCTGCCGCCGAGGCTTTAGCCTCTAAAGTTAAGTCGATAATCCGGGACGTGCCGGACTTCCCCAAGAAAGGGATAGTTTTTAAGGACATCACGCCGGTGCTGGCGGACCACGCCGCTTTCTCCGAAACCATCGGCCACATAGCCGCGCAGTTCAAGGGCGCCGGCATAACCAAGGTGCTGGGCATAGAGGCCCGCGGCTTCCTGCTGGCGGCGCCCATAGCCCTGGAGCTGGGCGCGGGCCTGGTGCCGGTGAGGAAGAAAGGCAAGCTGCCGTACAAAACGGTAAGCGAGTCCTACGCCCTTGAGTACGGCACGGACACGCTGGAGATGCACGCCGACGCCGTGAAGCCGGGAGAGAAAGTGCTGATAGTGGACGACGTGCTGGCCACCGGCGGCACCGCCGCCGCGGTCTGCGCCCTGGTGGAGAAGATCGGCGGCAAAGTAGCCGGCATTTCCATGCTGATAGAACTGGAGTTCCTCCAAGGCCGCGCAAAGCTCCCTGGCCGGACCATCCATTCTTTGATAAAATACTAGTTAGCGGTGCGACAGCGGCCCCCGTCGTTCAACGGATAGGACGAGAGTTTCCTAAACTCCAAATAGAGGTTCGATTCCTCTCGGGGGCACCAGATCTTAAGGAGATACACATAATATGCCCGAAACATCATGGATAGCGAGCGGCAATCTTGAAACCGCCCCCGCTAAATTCGACGGCGCCCTCGCCTGGATAAAGAACAACCGCGAGACCTTCATAGGCTCGGCCGTGGTGCTGCTGGCGGCGGCGATCTTCGCCGTTTACTTCTTCATCCACTACCGCGACCTGCGCGACACCGCCTGGAAGAACCTGTTCATCGCCCAGCAGGTGGGCTACGGCGGCAACATACAGCAGGCCCAGGAGCAGCTGGCCGCCATAGAGACCTCTTACGGCAACACCAGCGCCGCCCCCTACGCCACGCTTACCAAGGGCGACATGCTTTTTGCGCAGGGCAAGTACGCTGAAGCCGGCGCGGAATATACCAAGATCCTCAAGTCCAAGGACCTCGGCCCTTTCGCCATATACAACCTGGGCAAATGCAAGGAAGCCGCCGGCGACATTGCCGGCGCCCAGGCCCAGTACGCGGATTTCCTTTCCAAGTACCCGGAGCACTTCCTGGCCCCGGAAACCCACGCCTCGCTGGCCCGCGCGCAGGAAATGTCCGGCACCATGGACCTGGCCAAAGCCTCCTATGAAAAAATAGTGCTGCTCTACCCGGACACCTCCTGGGCGGCGCAGGCCAAAGCCCGCCTGACCGGCCCGGCGCCCGCCAGTAAATAACAGAGACGACCGCCTGACCGAGAAGCCCGGCCATGACATATGGCCGGGCTTTTTCATATGCTTTGACATATAAGACATATAATATAGATATCAGATTGACATGCCGAAACCTTTTTGTAATAATAACCTTGCTCTGTAGAGGAGGCTCCCTAAACGCAGTACGGGGAGTCCGCCACCCCGGGGTAATGGGGGGAGCGGAGCGCCAATTTCAAGGCGCTTCTCCAGCAAGGCCGTAGGCCCCGAAAGGGGCAGGCCCTAACTGTAAAGCCTTAAAACTTCACAGTAAGAGCGCAGTACCGGCCCCGCAAGGGACCGGAACTAAGCCCCGGCAACGGGCTTACGACATAACAGGAGGAGTAATTAATGAAAAAAGTAATAGGAATGCTTGCGCTGGTCGCGCTTGTGGGCAACATTGCCAACGCCGAACTGCTCAAGAACTTCAAGTACAACGGCAGCATAGAAGGCCAGGGCTTTGTGGTAAACAACGCCAAGGACTTCAATAAGGACGCTTCGGACAAGTTCGGCGAAGTCAATCACCGCGTTATGATCAACGCCGGTTTTGACCTCAATGAAGACGTGGCCGCCACCGTCAGCGCGGTTAAGTGCAACCGCCAGATGGGCGACGCGCCCGAAAAAGTCAACACCATCATCGACCAGTTCCAGTTCGAGCAGGCTTACCTGACCCTGAAAGGCGTGTTCGGCGTCGATCACCAGATCGGCCGCCAGTATTACGGCAACGATGGCGATATCGTTATCTACTACGGCCCCGCCAACTGGTATACCCGCGGACTGAACACCTTCGCGGTAGCCTTGGACGGCTGGACCTCCAAGTGGTCCAAGGACAAGCTGGGCGTGACCGCCCTGCTTGCCAAGCAGACCGAAGGCAACACCACCACTAACGACGACATCGACGTTTACGGCGTGACCGCCTCCTACGACTACTCCGAAATAGTGAAGCCCTCCGCTTACTATTACGAGGCCAAGGACTACAACACCCTTGCCAAGCTGAACAACCTGCAGGTCATAGGCGTTAAGGCCAACGGCAAGTACGCCGGCGTGGAATACGGCGCGGAATATGCCATGAACATGGGCATGAACCGCAACCTGACCTCCACCACCAACAAGGAATACAAGGGCTCTGCCATGAAAGTGAACGTAAGCTATGCTTACGACTTCCTGGGCAAGGTGAACCTCATGGGCGAATACGCCATGGGCACCGGCGACAAGAATGCCGCCGACTCCTCGGACAAGTCCTTCCAGGACATCAACGCCAACTATCGCCCCGGCCTCATCATGGGCGGCATCGGCGTGAACGTCCCCACCGCCATTACCGGGCTCAACAACCTGACCACCTGGAACGTGGGCGCCAACTGGGCTCCGGAGAAGATCAGCAAGCTTAACCTGTGCGCCAAGTACTACGACTTCTCCTACACCGAGAAGGTCGGAGCCGTGGAGCACATCGGCAGCGAAGCCAACCTGATCGCCACCTGGACCCACTCCCAGAACGTGGCCTTCAAAGCCGGCCTGGCGATGTTCATGCCGGACGAGTACACGATAGTCGCCAAGGATGACTCGGTCTCCCTGGCCAGCCTGTACATGAACGTGAAGTTCTAATTAACGAAAGTTAATTAATAGAGCCCCGGGGCCCCAAAGCCCCGGGGTTTTTATTTTGCCCTTAAAGGTATCCATTACTTTTTTGTTATAATTAGTAGCGATGAAACGTCCGGCTTTACCTCTATACGCTGCCCTGACGGCCCTGCTCATACCGGCCGCCGCGCAAGCCACCAAGCTGGACCTCTCGTCCGACGTAGAGATAAAGGCCGCCAACTACCAGCACCTGGTCTACGGGGACCTCCAGGCCTCCCAGCCGCTTTTCTCAGAGAACGCCGCCATCGGCTTTATCATAAAGGGCATAAAGCTGGAGAAGACGCCGGATTCCACCATGGACGTGGGCGTGGTGCTGCAGAGCGTGGGCCCCGGCGCCTCCTCCAACACCGTAACCAGCCCGCAGTTCGCCGACGCCATAAACCGCCTGCCCAATACCAACGGCACGCCCTTCGTCCGCGGGGCCTACGTAAAGATCTACAATTTCCTGCGCCGCAACGTAACCGCCACCTTCGGCCGGCAGGACTTCACCCTGGGCCAGGGCATAACCCTCGGCAGCGACGACCTGGGCCTGCCCGGCGGCCGCATAGAGATGGACAAGCTTTACCGCAACATAAAGACCGACCTTTTCTTTTTCCGCCCGTTCAAGACCGACCGCTACCTGAAGGTGTACGGCGGCACGGCCTATTACCCCGCCAGCGAGGGCCTCTGGCAGGCCTACCATTTCTGGGAGGTCGACGACGGCCCCGGCCAGGACATAGTTTTCAACGCCGCGGCCAAAACCAAGAAGTTCACCGGCCTGCGCTATTTCCTAAGCCAGAAGCAGCTTTCTTTTGACGGCGAAGCGGTCATACAGCGCGGCACGGCCGAAAAAGCGGGGGGGGGCACCGGCAAATACGAGGCCCACGCCTTCATGCTGAAAGGCGCCTGGAACCAGGATATAGCCATGTTCGGCCAGTCCAGGGTACGCCTGGGCTATGGCCGGTCCTCGGGCAACCCCGGGGCCAACCCCGCCACCGACAAGGCCTTCTTCCCGTCTTTCGGCAAAAAATTCAAGGGCATGGAACGCGACGGCTACGGCCAGATAGCCGGCGCCACCCTTTACGACATGATAAAGACCTCCGCCACCGCCAACGGCCTGCCCAACGGCGTCTCCGGCCTGAACGTCATCAATATAGGCGCGGACCTGCCCTACAAGAAGCTCGTCATCTCGGCCGACCTGTACAAATTCCGCGCAACCAGGAACGCCGGCGGCGGCTCCCTGCAGATAGCCAGCGAGTACGATGTCAAAGCCTCTTACGCCTTTGGCGACAACCTGCACTTAAACGCCGTCTACGCCGTTTTTACCCCGCTGGGCCTCTACCCTGAGGCCGTCCAGTCAAAACTCGTCTACGGCGCCATCTCGGCCCGCTTCTAACCCCTCAAAACCAGCAGATCAGCAAAAAGGAGCCAGCCTCCTT
>DMXM01000010.1:11904-39924 GCA_003482905.1 Elusimicrobiota bacterium | reverse complement strand
AAGGAGGCTGGCTCCTTTTTGCTTAAAAAAGCGGCGGGCGGAGAGGTTATCCACAGGTTATCAACAACTGTTGACATATGCGCGCCATATGTCAGCCATATATTGACATATAGCAAAACATACGCTAGAATAATGACGTAAAGCGCAGGCGAACAGCAAAAAAAGGCGACACCATGAATTTTAAGCTCAGAATAAAACACCCTTCAGGGGCGGAATTCGAGGCGGAAGGCCCGGCGGAGTTCATACGGGCCGAAAAAGAAGGCTTCCTGGGCAGGCTGACAGGAGAACCGGGGACGGGCGGACCGGAAAAACACCACAAAGAACCACAACAGGAACCGCTATGGAGCGCGCTGGCCGAAGCCAGGAACGGGCTACTGATGCTAAAGAACAAGCACCAGCACCTCAAGGCCGGGGACGCCGCCCTGCTGATATTAGCGGCCGAAAGGCAGCTAAATATGGCCAATTCCGTAGCCGCCATAGCCCTGTCCAAGGCCATAAAGGCCTCCGGCTATGCCCCGGAACGCATAGACAGGCTACTGACAAAAGCCTATAAAGAAGGCCTGGTGAAGGCCTCGGGCACCAAGAGGAACAGGGCCTACCAGATAACAGACAAAGGCCTGGAAAGAGCCTGGCTGGAGGCCAGAAGGCTAGCCACATAAGGGCTGGAAAGTGCGAAACAGAAGCGATCCGGTGCCAGGGAACCGATAATCAGAAAGCCGGCACCACCAACCAGCCGCATAACCGCGGAAAATACGACAATTCCAGCAAATAAGACACAAAATACCGACAGGAGAGCGGCCGGCCCACTACACCCCAAGGACTTACGATAAGATATATTATGTTAACTTATCAATCCCCCTGCTTTTCAAGGCCACAGCAACATACTGAATCTGTATTTTACGAATAATCCTTGTTTTTCAACGACTATTTTTACATATCTAACACCGATTATAGATTTTTATTAATAGCAGGATAAATCCCGCCAGAAAACGCGGGCCAACCGATTTTTACAATTCCAAAATCCTGGATTTGCCGGATTTTTTGGGATTAAAAAACTGTGAAACGCGCAATTCGCTAAAAAAAACAAGCCTCCCCAAAATACAATGAGGAGGCCTGAAAACCAGCCGCGCCAAATTTAAAAATCAGCCAACTTTTCAACAAATTTAAATGGCCTGGAGAGGCAAAGTCATGGGCAAGGGCCAAAACCGCCCGTTTCCCCCCTTAAAACCGCTAAGAACCGGGGTATAGTAAGGGAAGGCGGGGACCCGCGCGTGGAGGGCGAACGGGTCAGCCAGGGGGCTAAAGATCGCACTGATCCAGCGAATAAAAACACAATGAAAGGGAATAGGGCCGGAAAAAGATGGGAAACAGGCAAAAAAAACGGCTATCCGAAAACACCATGAAGCGGCATAAAACGGGTGGGGGCGCAAAAAAGACCGCCAAAAATACGGTCAAGGATTTACGTGGAGAATTTAAAGAGACAAAAAGGGGCAGGTTCGGCCGGCCGGCCGCAAAGTTTCCCCCAGGTGGTGGGGGAGACCTCCCCAAAAAGCCAAAAAGAACGGCCGGAAAGTATTTTATACCGGAAAAAAGAACCCGGCGACAGATAAGCGAATATTTCCGCGGCCAAAAAAACCGGCAGCGGGGGATTTCAGATTTTTTAGCGGTAAGTACGGATTATGGCCGGAAAAATAAGGAGGTAACCGGCCAGCAAAAGGGCCGGGGAGGCCACGGCCCAGGCGTTTTGCCCCCCCGGGTCAACCCAACGGAGCAGGAAATAGCCGGAAACTATCAGAACCAGGGAAGAGAGCCAAAGCACGCGGCCCTTCAGCGCGCCCCCCCCTTTTTTTTCGTTGTCGGGGGCGGCCGTCAGCCGCGCATTAACCGATGGAACCCCGGCGCCCCGGCTTTCAGGGGAACCCTTCTGGACATTTTCCCTGCCGGGCTGACGGCGTTTCTTTGCCATGAACGGTTTTGCCGGAGAGGCCTCAAGGCTGCAGGGCCTTCAGCTTTGCCGCCAGGCGCTGCCGGGTAAAATCCAGCATGCTCTTGCTTACCGGTTCCCTTTCGGCGAGGTAAAGTTCCTCTATGAACTGTAGACTGCGGGCGTCCCCCACGACCCCTACCACTTCCAGGGACTGGCTCTTCAGGCTAATGTCGGGGGATCTAACGAACTCGTAGGCCGTGGCAAGCCCGTCGGCCAGGCCCATTTTTGCCAGGGCAAGGGCGGCCTCGACGCGCACGGAGGGCTCTTCCGTCTTCTCCAGGCGCTTTTTCAGCTCGGGGGCGGCGGATTGGTCCCCGATAGCCCCCAGCGCGCGCACCGCCTCGAGACGGGTGTACTTGTCCTGGTCGGCCAGGGCTTTGAAGATCCCGGGAGCGGCCTTTTTGGACTGAAGTTGGCCCAGCGCCAGAATGGCCACGCGGCGCGTGGAGGCGTCGTCCATCATATCTATCAGCGCGTCCTCGGCGGGGGCGTAGCGCATGGCGCCCAGGGTATTGGCGGCCGCGTAGCGCACCGCGGGAACGTCGTCCTTAAGGGCTTTTACCAGCGCCGGGCCGGCGGACTGGTCCGCCATATAGGAGAGGGAGCTGGCCGCCTGCTGGCGCACCATGGCGTCTTTATCCAGCAGCAGGATCTCCGTTATAGCTTTTGTGGAACCCCGGCTGGCCAACTGGCACAGCCCGTCCACCGCCGAAGAACGCACGGCGGCGGCCTCGTCCGCCAGCGCCTTCACCAGGTGCGGCGCCGCTTTCTGGTTGCGGCTTTGGCCGAGGTAGTCGGCGCCCTGCCGGCGCACCGCCGGCTCTTTGGATGCAAGCTTTTCAACGGCTTCATTGAAAGGGTCGGCCGCGGCCTTGGCGGGCGCGGCGGCCGGCTTTGCCGCCGGCTGCTCCGGCCTGACGGCCGTGGCGGCCGCGGGTTTGGCGGCGGGTTTGGCGGCCGCTTTTTTAACGGCCGGCTTCTCCGTTCTCTGCGGCGCGGTCTGGGCCCAGAGGAACAGCCCCGGCGCAAGGACCAAAGCTATAAAAATAGACGCGGATTTGATGGTTTTCATAACCTGAATTCTAGTATATTCCTCCATGTCCGTCAAAACAGCGGGCCGAGGTAGAAATAGAAGATCTTCCCCCCGTCGGACGTTCTCACCGCGTAGTCAAAACTCAGCACCAGCTGAAAAGCCTGCAGCACGAAGGTGTGTACGTTTACGCCGGCCCCTATGGAGCTGCGCACGTCGGACGTTCTGAAGTCGCCCAGTTCCGCCGCCCTGTCCCAGCCATAGGCGGAGTCCACGAATAGTTTGGCGTAAATGCCCTTGAAATAGAAATCGGGGAACATGTACCACATATAATAATTAAGGTCCTTGAAGAGCGGCACGCGCAGCTCCGCGTTATTAAGGAAGACCCCTGGTTTTTCCGTGCTGTCGGCGGACCCGGCGAAACCGCGCACCCCGCCCAGCCCGCCATAACTGAACAGCCGCCTGTCGCGCCCGGTGCTGCGCCCGGCGGTGAAATTATTAACGAAAGCCGACCGCTTGGAAAGGGGGAAGTATTTAAGATACTGCAGGACATAGGCGTCGTATTTCAGGTTGCCGCCCGAGACCTCGGCGGCCTTGGTCCAGGACAGCTCCGCGCGGGAGCCGCGGTTGGCGGTCAGGTAAAGCCCGCCCACGGTATCGCGCACGTAGGAGGTCTGCAGGGCCCGCGTGCGCAGCCGCTCGGTAAACTGGATGTCCTTGAAGTCGCTGGTCTCGTTCTTGACGATGGCGAAAGCCTGGACGCGGTTGTAGCGGTCGAAGGGCCAGGCGGTGCCTAAGGCGTGGCGGGCGTAGCGCTTGTCGTATTCCAGCCTGTCGGAATTGAGCGCCCCGTTATAAGTAAGGGCGGTGGTCTGCAGGAACAGCGGCATCCTGTAGCGCGCGTAGGAATAATTGGCCTGCAGGCTGAGAAAATCCGAACCGGAATTGTAATTTAAATACATGTTCAGATTGTGGTTGCCCAGCATATCCGAGAACTGCCAGTAATTCATCCAGAAAAGCCCCCCGGGGGAGGAGAACATGAAGGCCGGGAAGAACAGGTCGGTGGAGGCCTTGAACTTATAGGGATTGACCGTGCCGCTGGCGGGCCGCACCTCGAATGGTTCCACGGCTTTCGGCAGGGGCCGGCCAGCTTTTTCGTATAGCAGATTCTCCGGGCGCGCCTCGTGAATGTCCATTCCGCCCCGCCTGAAGGCGGAGAAATATATCCTGCCATTGGCGACCGCCGGGGTAAAGATACCGCCCATGCCGCGCGTAAGCCGCCGGGAAACCCCGGAGATCAGGTCTAGGGCGTATAGGTCGAAATCGTAGCCGGCGTCGGAGATGAAATACACCGTCAAACCGTCAGCGGAAAATACGGGGTCGTAAACGTTGCCGTCCGGAACGTCGGCCTGGTACGGTTTGCCGCCGCGCGGCAGCAGGCATAGCGCCCGCGCCGGCCCGCTGGGACCCTCCACCTCGCAGGAATAAGCCAGGGTGTCGCCGGCCGGGGAGTAGGCGGGGGAAGCTTCATCCTGCTCGCCGGAGGTCAGCGCCACGGCGGCCGACTCCGGCAGCGTCCCCCCCCCGGCCAGGCGCTCTACCGGCGCCTCGTAAATATCGTTGAACCCGCCGCGCATGCCCACAAAGGCCAGGTTTTTCCCGTCCGGGGAAAAAACCGGCTGGCGCAACTCCTCAAAACCCGCCACCGCCGCCGCCGAGACTTTCCCGGAGGCGGGCTGGTACAAATAAAGGTATTCCCGGTGGTTCTTCTGGCCGCTGAAGGCCAGATATCGGCCGTCGGGGGACCAGGAGAGGCTGCGGAGCGGCTTTGTAAAGCGGCCGTAGGGAATATTCTCGGCGCCGGCCTCCAGGGCCGTCAGTTTTTTTTCGCGTCCGGTACCCAGGTCTTTCACGCGCAGTTCGGGCGGGTGCCCTGAGCGCGTGGAAAGAAAAGCCAGTTTCTTGCCGTCGGGCGACAGGGCGGGGCTCACGTTGAATTCCGGTATGTTTTCGGAGCCGCGCGTCAGCGCCCGCCCGTAAATCTCGGGCTCCTGCAGCCGCTCGTCCCGGGCCTCGGCCAGGTATTTCAGCTCCGTGAATTCGGCGAATTTCTTTTCGAAAGCGGGAAGGTCGGCGCCTATCAGCGGGGTCAGGACCGAGCCCGCCTCGTAGCGGGTGCGGAAAAGCTCCAGCATTTTGCGCGGCTTGTCGGCGCCGTACTGGCCGGCCAGGAAGCGGACGGCCTGGGCGCCCGTCTTGTAGGCCAGCGTCATCTGGTGCGGCTTCAGATGCCCGAACTGGTTCAGGCGCGACAGAGGGATGAGCCCGCCGGAGAGGGCGGCGTCACGGACGTACATTTTTTCCAGGGCGTAGTCGCTAAGGCCGGTCTCGTACTCGGCTATGCCCTCTATCATCCAGAGCGGGTAGATGAAAGTTTTAAGTATGCGCGCGGATTTCCAGAAACCGTCTATAAGGACGCTGAACTGCACCTCGTGGGCGAACTCGTGCTCCATCACGTCCTTCAGCCAGCCCCTGGAGCCGTCGGACCAGACCATGAAGCGGTCCTTGAAAGGCTCAGTCAGCCCCCCGATGCCGTCGGAGACGTCGGCCACGTTGGTCTGCTGCATGTCGTTGATGGAGGAGTAAAGGAAAAAGGGAATGCGCTTTGCCAGCGCCGGGTTCAGGTCCGCGCTCTCCCGCTTATAGGCCGCCTCAAGCACGCCGGAAGCGTAGGCCACCCAGGGTTCGGAGCCCGGGTAATAGTGGATGTCGAAATGCTCGGTAGCGTAGATCTTCCAGTCGAAAGCCTTAATTATTACCTTGTTCTCCTCCAGGGCGGAGGCCGCGGAGTTCAAAAAAAGGGCCGTCGCGGCCAGCATGGCCGCCTTTAAAATATTTTTTTTGATCAGTGGTACAGGCATGCGAAGTACGCCCGTCAAAAGCGTCCCGGTCCCTACTTCTTCTTTTTGGCCGCCGCCGCGCGGGCCTTCTCCAGTTTCGCCAGCAGGCTCCTGCCCTCTTCATGGGCGGGGGCCAGCGCGCTCAGCCGCTGCAGATAAACGTAGGCCCCGTCGTTGTCTTTGCTCTTATAGGCCGCGTCACCGGCCAGCCAGAACAGGGCGGCCTGGTCCGCAAACCCTTCGGCCGCCTGAGAGGAGTCCGCCGCTTTTTTCAGAAGGGTCGCGGCTTTCAGATAATCCTTAACATCATAATTGATGCGGCCCTCGGCGTAGTCGGCGAGGAAGGCGCCCGCCGGCCCCTGGGCGCGCATATCGGAAAGGGTCTGGGAATAGTCCTGTTTATTCTTCCAGCGCGCCAGCGCCAGGTTCTCCAGCAGCACCGGGTCCGACGAGCCCTTGCGGAGCAGTTCATATTCGCGCACCGCCGCCGGGTAATCGCCAGCTGTGTAGCAGAGCTTCGCCAGCAGCATCCGCGCCTCCGCGTCCTTGGGGAAATTATTAAGGAACTTGCGGTATTCCTGCGCGGCAAAATCGTAAAGCCCCACGGCCTGGTACATGCTGCCCAGGTAATAGAACGTCCGCGCGTCGGCAAGGCCCAGGCCGCGCGCGCGCTCCAGGTCCGCTATGGCCTCTACGTAACGCGCCGGCCCCAGCTGGTATTTCAGCCGGCCCGCTTCGGCCAGGGCCCGCATATCTTCGGGATCGGCGGCCAGGGCGGCCTGCAGCTCCGCAAGCCTGCGCTCGGCCTTCGCCGACTGCATAAAGTCCGGCGCCGTCCTGGGGAAATCCGGCAGCGCGCGGTTCAGGCGGCCCATATAAACGTAGAGCGCCGCCAGCATGAATAACAAGAACATGCCCAGCGGCGCGCCGTAAGAGTGTAGGATCTTCCTGACCGCGGCCCTCAATGTTCTGGGACGTGGCTCATAACTCACCTTCATCCTCCGAGTTCTCAAGCAGGATCTGCCCCAGCGTCAGGGAAGGAGAGCCCTTGAGGTACTGCGCCATCCGCTTGCGGTCTTCCACTTCCTCGCAGCGCTTGATGGAGAGGTTGAGCCTGAAAGTCACGGAGTTGATGCCCACCACCACGGTATTGACTTCCTGGCCCTCGCGGGGAGCGCCCTCCGCGCCGTAGTCCTCGGGGGAAATAAAGCCTTCCACCAGGTCGCTGATCCTGACGACGGCGCCCTCGGGGGCGACCGAGGCGATCTTGGCCTTCAGGTTGGAGCGGTAGGCGAACTTGCGTTTAAGCATGTCCACGGGGTTGGGCATAAGCTGCTTGAGACCGAACAGCAGGCGCTCGCCTTCCTTGTCCACGGCGAGGATCTTGCACTTTACGCGCTGGCCGCGCTTATAGCCCTTCAGGGCTTCCTGCGGGTTCTTCCAGGCCAGGTCTTCCAGGCGCACCTTGCCCTCTATGCCCTGAAAGCGCACCAGCAGGCCTTCCTCGGTAACCTTGGAGACCACGCCCCGCACCACCATGCCGGGGGAAACTTCCATCAGCACCTGCCCGCGGCGGCCTTTTTCGTCCTCTTCCAGGACCTGGCGGCGGGAAACTACCACTTTGCGGTCTTTCTCGCTGAAGTCGGTGATGTAGAATTTTATCTTGGCGTTCGGCGGCAGGTAATGCTTGTGCGCGCCGCCCAGCTCGGAAAGGGAAAGCGGCATAAAAGCCCGCATCCCGGAAATATCCACTATGTAGCCGCCCTTGACTATTTCGGTGACCTTGCCCTTCACGCGTTCTTTGGCCTCGAACATCTTTTTGGCCATTTCCCAGGCGGCCTTTTCGCGGGCGCGCCGGTGGGACATCATGGTGTGGCGGCCTTCCCCGCCCTTCTTCTCCAGCACGGCCTGCACTTCGTCGCCGGGCACCGGGGTCTTCTCGTCCTGAAAATCGGCCAGCGGGATGGCGGCCTCTTTTTTCTCGCCGATGTCGACCAGCACGAACTCCGCGTTCACCTGGACCACCTTGACGGTGACGACGTCGCGCGAATAGATCTTTTCGGTGACCTCGGCCTCGGCCTTCAGGAGGTCCGCCATCGACATTTCCTCGTCGGCGCCCTGCGCGGCGGCTTTCTTGTCTCCGTCCTGATCTTCTATGAGCTGGGGGTCGTTAGTTTCCATGTGGGTACTACTCCTCTGTTATTGAAAAAATGTCCGCCATTATAGTCTCTGAAAACCGGGCGTAGGCGGCCTTGAGGTCACCGTCAGCGGGAGGTTCGAAATACCTGACACCGCCGTACTTAACTGTTATTTTACCTAATTTTGAGAAGTTTTCGCTGTTAAATATGCGCGCGCAGAGCACCGGGGCCCCGGACCTGTGGGCCATCAGCGCCACGCCGGGCTTGGGTTTGAGCACCCTGCCCCTGGCGCGGGTCCCTTCCGGGAAAATGGCGAGGCAGCCGCCCCTCTTCAAAGCCGTCAGGCAGCCCCGCAGGGCCCCCAGGTCGCCGCCTTCGCGGGCGCGATCCACCGGGATGGCCCCCCAGCGGGGCAGGAAATAACTGAGAGGCCAAATGGAAAAGAGTTCCTTCTTGGCTATGATATTGGGCAGGCGCACGAGAGCCATAAAGGAAAGCAGGGCGGGAGGATCGGCGTTTGACAGGTGATTGCAAGCTACTATCAGCGGACCGGAAGGCGGTATCCTTTCAAGCCCCTCCACCCCTATAGAATTGAATATTCTGAAAAAGGCCCTCCAGGCAGCGTAGAACATCAGCAGCGATAAGGGGCGTTCTTCGTTGGGTGAAGCCGGCATTTAAGGTATAGTACGGACCCGCTCAAATAGTTCGACGATGGCGTCTACCACCTTCTCGCGGGGGATGGAGGTGGAGTCCAGATAGTGGGCGTCCGCCGCCCTTACCAGCGGGTTGTTCTTGCGCCCGGAGTCCTGCGCGTCGCGCTTTACTATAAAATCCAGTATCTGGTCGAAATCAGCTTCAAGCCCCTGGGCGCGCAGCTGCGAGGCGCGCCGTTCGGCCCTGGCCCGCGGCGAGGCGTCCAGGTAGACCTTCAGTTCCGCGTCGGGGAACACGTTGGAACCGATATCCCGGCCCTCCATTACCACGCCGCCCTCCAGGCCCGCCTGCCGCTGCATATTCTTCATAAAAAGCCTTACGCCGGCCAGCTTGGCTATGCCGGAGGACGCCTTGCCTACGCGCTCGTCGGTGATCTCGCGGTCCAGCCGCCGGCCGTCGATAGCCACGTCGGCCTCGGGACCCGCGCCTTTGGGAAATTCCCATTTGAGGCGGCCCGCCAGCGCCACCAGCCCGGCGTCGTCCTCCAGGTCCTGTGAGAGTTCCAGCGCCTTCCAGGCCAGGGCGCGGTACATCTTGCCGGTACTGACAAAACTGTAGCCCACGCGCGCGGCGACCATCTTGCCTACGGTGGATTTCCCGACGCCGGCGGGGCCGTCGATGGCGATAATGATGCCTTTAGGGCGCGTCACTTTACCAGCGCCGCCTTGTTGGGGAGGTTGGCCTTGTTATCCATGCCCATTTTGCGCAGCGGCCGCACCCACTTGGTAAAATTGGAAGGCTTCAGGGAGTATTCGTGCACCAAGCGCGCCACTTCGCTTATAGGCTGGTAGCTCTCCCAGTTGAGGCGGAGGATGCGCACGCCGGCTTCCTCCATTTCCTCTATGAATTCGTAATAATTCTCCTGCAGGCTTTTCAGGTACGAGGGGTCGATGGCCTTCTCCATGTTGCGGCCGCGGGATTTTATGCGGGCGATGGAAGTCTCTACGCGGCAGTCCAGGAAGATCATCAGCTGCGGGTAGACCATTTCCCGCAGCACCATGTTGTCGAAAAGGTCCAGGTAGGTGTTGTAATCCATGTCCGAGATGATCTTATCGGGGTGGTTGTTGAGCATGCGGGCGAAAATGGTGTCTTCCCAGATGGTCCGGTCCTGCACCACGCCGCGGATCTTCCCGAGGCTGATGCGGGAGATGAACTCGCGGTGCTGGCGAAAGCGGTGGTTGAGCAGCCAGATCTGCATGATCGTGCCGTACTGCTTCATGTCGCCGTAGAAGTTCTCCAGGTACGGGTTGCCGCCGACCTCCTCCAGGACGGGTTCGAAGTTCAGCGCCTTGGCCAGTTCCATGGTGAGCGTGGACTTGCCCACCCCTATGATCCCCGCTACGCCGATATAGCCTTCTGCGAACATAGTTGCCTTCCTTGATCGATCTAATTTAGCCCTACTTCGACCGCCCCGGTTCTATTTCCTGCTCTATGCCTTTTATGGCCAGCAGCACGTCGTCTGGATTGGAGGCCGCCTGCAGGATATCCTCGAGCTTGGCCATGCCGTCCTTGTGCATCTTGACCAGGGACTGGTTGAAAGTCTGCATGCCGTAGAAGCCGCCCTTGGCGATGGCCTGGTTTATGGCGTCTATGGTGTTTTCCGAGATCATCTTCTTTATGTGCGGCGTAGCCGTCATTATCTCCACGGCCGGCAGGCGCCCGCCCTTGTAACAGGGGAGCAGGCGCTGCGAAATAATGCCCCGCAGGCTCTCGGCGAGCTGCAGGCGCACCTGGGCCTGCTGATGCGGCGGGTAAAGGTCAATGATGCGCGAAATGGTCTGCACGGCGTTCATGGTGTGCAGCGTGGCGAACACCAGGTGGCCGGTCTCGGCCGCGGTGATGGCGGCCTGCGTAGTTTCCAGGTCGCGCATTTCGCCCACCATGATCACGTCGGGGTCCTGCCGCATGGCGGCGCGCAGGGCGTCCACGAAGGTGGTCGTGTCGGAGCCCAGCTCGCGCTGGCTGATGATGCATTTCTTCTCGGTGAAAGCGAACTCTATCGGGTCCTCCACGGTAATGATGTGGGCGTCCCAGCTCTGGTTGAGATGTTCGATCATCGCGGCCAGCGTCGAGGTCTTGCCGGAGCCGGTGATGCCCGTTACAAGTATGAGCCCGCGCTCGTTCTGCAGGAGTTTCTTGATGGGTTCGGACGGCAGACGCAGATCTTCGAAGGTCGGGATGGTCCGCGGTATGTGGCGTATGGCCACGCCTATCTTGCCCTTATGCGTGAACACGTTGAAGCGGAAGCGGCCCAGGTCCCCGCCGTCAAAAGAGAAGTCCACCTCGTGCTTTTCGGCGAAGATGGACTTGAGCCGCTGGTTCATCAGCGGGAACACCAGCTCCTCCACCTCTTTCTGCGTTATGTTGGAGGAATTTATAGGCGTAATGGCGCCGTTTATGCGCAGGAATACCGAGGAGTCGCCCCTGATATGCGTGTCCGAAGCCTTGTTCTGAACCATCACTTTCAGAAGCAGATCTAGATTTATAGCCATAGTGTTTCCCCCCACCCTAATCTTATTTAAGCCGCCTGGCCCCGTTCTGGCGGCGCAGATAGGCCGGCTTCTCCACGTCCTCTTCCCGGCCGCCGGAAGAGACCGGGGCCTCCGGCAGAAAATCGTCCTCAAGCCGGCGGGCGCGGTTGCGCCCCATGCCGCGCAGGCGCGCGAGGTCCCCGGCCAGTTCCCCGCGCTTGGAGGGAAAACCGGTGGCTATGACGGTTATCTTAAGCTCGTCGCCCAGCGTCTCGTCGAAGGCCTGGCCGTACTTTATGAAGACCTCCGGGTTGGCGTGCTTAATGATGTACTCCATCGCCTCGTCCACCTCAACGATCTTGATGTCGCGGGAGCTGGTGAAATTGACAAGGATACCCTTGGCCCCGTCTATCACCGCGCTCTCGAGCATGGGGGAGTGCACGGCTTCCTTGGCGGCCTCGATATGGCGGTCGGTACCCGTCGCCCGGCCTATGCCGATAAGGGCCTCGCCGGACTTGGTCATTATTTTCTTCACGTCCTGGAAATCCACGTTGATGGCCCCGGCGCGGGTGATAACGTCGGAAATGCCCTGGATGGCCTGGCGCAGCACGTCGTCGGCCTTGCGGTAGGCGTCTTCGCTGGAGGTATCGCGGCCCACCACGGAAAGGATGCGGTCGTTGGGGATCACAAGAAGGCAGTCCGCGTGTTTACGCAGCTCGTGGATGCCGGCCTGCGCCTGGTCGGCGCGGCTTTTGCCCTCAAAGCCGAAAGGCCGGGTGACCACGCCTATCACGAGCGCGTTAGGATTCGTTTCCTTGGCGGTCTGGGCCACCACCGGGGCGGCCCCGGTGCCGGTCCCCCCGCCCATGCCGGCGGTGACAAAAAGCAGGTCGGCGTCGGAAACCGCCTCCCTGATGAGTTCGGCGGATTCCAGCGCGGCTTCCTTCCCCCTGGCCGGGTCTCCTCCTACGCCAAGGCCTTTTGTGAGGGTCTCGCCTATCTGTATGCGGTTGGGGGCTTTGCTGCGGCGCAGGTCCTGCGCGTCGGTGTTTACCGCGATAAAATCGACAAGACGGATATCCGACTCCACCATGCGGTTGACGGCGTTACCGCCGCCGCCGCCCACGCCGATGACCTTGATGACCGCTTCGCGGTCCTGGAAATCGTTGTTATAACGTATCCTGGTTTCAGACATTTAAATTCCTTAAAAAAGGTCCTTGAGCCAGCGCCAGACCTTCTTCTCCATGGAGCCGCCGCGCACCGGCCCGGGCACGTCGGTATTCCAGGTCTTGAGGTGGGGGTAGCAGACCAGCGCCACGGCGCCCAGGTACGGCTGCGTCATGTACTCCTCCGGGCACTGCAGTATTTCCTGCGCCGCAATCCCCAACCGGGCCTGGCTCAGGTCCAGCAGCTGCTCCGCGGCCTCGGGCATGCCCTTGAGCAGGGCCGCGCCGCCGGTAAGAATGGCCCCGCCGGGCAGCTCGGCGTAGTTGGAACCCTGGATGGACTGGTTGATCTTCTCGAAGATCTCCTCGGCGCGCGGCTGAATGAAGTCCAGAAGCTCCCGCGGCTTCACTTCTTTTTTTGTCCTGGCGTCAAGCTTGGTGATGTTTATCAGCTTGTCCTCTTCCAGCATATTGGAGAAGACCGCGCCGTATTTTTCTTTTATCTCCTGGGCGGCGGCCATGGTGGTGCCGAGGCCGTAGGCGATGTCGCGGGTGATGTGGTCCCCGCCGATGGCGATCTCGCGCGAGAAATGGATGCTGCCTTCCGAGTAGATCCCGATAGAGGTGGTCTGGCCGCCGGAATCTATCAGCAGGCAGCCCAGGTCCTTCTCCTCCTCGGAAACCACCAATTCGCCGACGGCCAGCAGGGTATAGATAGTGTCCACCACGCGGAAGCCGCCTTTGGAGACCGACTTCATGAGGTTGTTGATGATGGGGCTGGACGCGGTTACGATATGCACGCCCACCTCCAGCAACGCGCCCTCCATGCCTATGGGATTGGGCACGCCGCGCTGGCGGTCCAGGGAAAAGCCCTGCGGGATGACGTGCAGGATCTCGCGGTCGGAGGACAGCGGCACGGTCTTGGCGTTCTCGATGACGTTGGAAACGTCTTCGCTGGTGATCTCTTTGTCGGTGCGCGCTATGTTGTAGCCGCCCTTATTGTCGAAAGCCTGTATGTGGGAGCCGCGCACGCCGAGGTAGACCTCGCCCACCACCTCGTTGGCCTTGCTTTCCGCGGAGTCCATCACGTGCTCTATCGCCCTGGCGGTCTCCTCGATGTTCACCACCACGCCGCCCTTAAGCCCCTTGCAGGGGGCGGAAGCGCCGGCCAGCACCCGGATCTTATTGTGTTCTTCGTCGCGTTCGGCTATGACGCAGGTCACCCTGCTGGACCCCATGTCGAGGCCGGCTATGATCTCAGATTTTCCCATATGAAAGCTCCAGAAATTAAGCGGCTGCCGCTGTTTGAAAAAGGTCCCGGGACGCCCCGGAGATATTATTAAAGGAGGAACGACCGCTACTTTGCCGCGGAAACGAAGATCTTGCCTTCTTTAAAGTAGCGCAGGTCCGCGGTAAACGGCACGGCGCCTTTTAAGCCCGCGTCCCGCGCGACTTCGTTCAATCTTAATATTTTTAGACGGGTGAATTCAAATCCCCCCCAGAGGACCGTTGACCCATCCGCCAGCCTGAGGCGGCAGCCCCAGTCGCGGGCGGGGCATTCCAGCCGCGCCGGCCTGGAGTAAAACAGCGGGAGAAGGGGCTTAAGGTCTTTCAGGAAAGCGGCCAGAGCCGGCGCTTCGCCGGCGGGCCAGGACACTTCCGTGGGCAGGTCCGCGGCGGCGCGGCCGGTGAGATCTTCATTTATGAACCGCCCGGTAACCCCGAGGTAGGCGGTGGCGCCGTTAAGCAGCACCGGGGAGACGACTTCCTCCGGGCGGGCCGTTACGCTGGCTTTTCCGGTAAGAAAATTCCTGGCCACGTCCACGGAGAGCAGGCCCGGATGGCGTTTGCGGAGGTCCGCGGCGATGCGGGCAGAGCGGCCGGCGGTAAGCGGCAGGTTCAAAGTTTCCGTCATGAGGGCCCTGGCGCTGGCCGCCGCGGCCGGGGCCGGGCAGTCCACCTCGAAAGAAGCCGGCCTGAAGGACAGGAGGCGCCCGCCGAGGAAACCGCGGGAAGCCTTGAGCGCCGCGCCCAGGAACCACGACGCCAGGAACAGGCCCAGAGCCAGCCCGGCGGCCGCGCCGCCGCGCCTTAAAAGTTTGTTGCGCACCTTTCCCCGCACGCGCACCCGGTATTTGGTTCTGGCAGCCATTCGAGTTATATTATAACCCTAATTTTGCCCGTTGGCAAAATTACCCGAAGGGCGGCTGAGCCGAAGCTATGCTTCGGGTGGAGCAACGCGACACAATTCAATGTCAACAGGCGCAAGCCGGGGTGTATCCCGGGCGCAGCCCGCTCGAGCACTGCGAGAGGGCCCGAAGGGCCAGGATAGCCCTATTTTCCGCCGCTTGGCAAAGCTAACTCCGCCAATCCGGCGGCCGCGCGGTCACGGCGGGATACGGGCGATTTTTGCTTTCCCGCGTTTTATTTGTATAATTCTTAAAGTTGGAACCAAGCAGTGATGCGCCCGTAGCTCAGGGGTAGAGCATTCGCCTTTTAAGCGAGTGGCCGCGCGTTCGAATCGCGCCGGGCGCAAAAATCTTTCACATGAGTATACGCAATAAGCTCATCCTCTTCGTACTCGCGCTCCTCACCTCCGTTTCCGCTGTAATGACCCTGCTGTTCCTCCATAACGAATGGGGGGCGATCTCCTCCGTCAATCAGAACAAGAATCTCCAGATCCTGCTGGCGATGTCGGAGGTGTGCAGGAAGGTTTCCGACGCCCCGGGCGAGGCCGCCGCCTACAAGTACTTCAAGGCCTTCCTGAAAACTCCGGATATAACAAAAGTCTCGTGCGCCGACGTCCGCGGCCGGATTTTGATGGAAGAGCAGTACCATACGCCGCAGCCCGGCGCGTCCCCGTATTTAGCAAAAACTTTCCCCCACCCGCGGACAGGCTCGTGGGAGACCAGGACCGACGGCGGCGTGGAAACCCTCAGCGGGCTCCTCACGGCGAGAAACTCCAGGGGGAGGGAGGTCACCGCCCGTGTAGATTTTTCCACCCGGCTGATGTGCCGGGAAATGGAGGACTCGCTGCACCAGTCCTCCGCCAGCTTCTTTATTATCCTTTCAATAGCGTTCGTCATAGGCTGCATCGGCACGCTGATAATCGCGCGGCTCGTGACCTCCCCCATACAGTCCCTGGAGGAAGCGGCCCGCATGATAGGCTCCGGGAGACTGGACCACAGGCTCCCGGTAACGAGCGGGGACGAAATGGGCAGGCTGGCCGCCGAGTTCAACGAGATGGCCGACAGGCTCAAGGAACTGGACGGCATGAAAAGCGATTTCGTTTCCAGCATAACGCACGACCTGCGCTCCCCGGTCACCGGCATAAGCCTGTGCGCCGACATGATAAGGGAGCTTGCCGATAAGCGCGAGTACGGGAAGATTCCGGAGCAGGTATTCTCCATAGCCGAACATTCGCAGCGCCTGAACCATTTCATAGACTCGCTGCTGGAGATCTCCAGGATAGAATCCGGCAAGCTTAAACTGGACCTGAAGCCCATCAACCTGGAAGAGCTGACCGACAGGGCGGTGCGCTCGTTCAACACCTACGCGGAACAGAAGGGAATAAAACTGGAGTTCATTGTGGAGCAGGATATCCCGGATACGCTGGGCGACCCGGACCGGCTTTACCAGGTGCTGGCCAATATCATAGGGAACGCGGTCAAGTTCACCGCTTCGGGCTCCGTGGACGTGTTCATACGGACGGAGCCGGGCTGGCAGAAAGTGCTGGTGCGCGATACGGGCATAGGCATCCCCGCGGGCGAGATCAAGAACCTCTTCAGCAAATTTTACAGGATAAACCCCGGCGGGCGGGGCTATCCCTCGGCCAGGCAGGGGACTGGGCTCGGGCTGTTCATAGCCAAATCCATCATAGGTCAGCACGGCGGCAGGATAGAGGTAGCGAGCTCAGCGGGAAAAGGCAGCGAGTTCTCCATTTTCCTGCCGGCCCGGGCCGGGGCCCATTGACGCCGGCCGGAGCGATATTTTATGCGCGAAAAGAATACGATACTTGTGATAGACGACGAACTATCCCTGCTGAGATCGGTAAAGGAACGACTGGAAATCGAGAACTTCAACGTGCTTACCTGCACCACCGCCGAGCAGGCCATAGCGGAGCTCTCCAGATTCACCCCGGACCTCATGGTGGTGGACCTGAGGCTCCCGGGGATGAGCGGGCTGGATTTTTGCCGTCAGATCCGCTCCGGGGAAAGCCCCGCGCGGCTGGTGCCGATAATTTTCCTTACTACGGACCGGAGCGAAACGCACAAGGTGCTGGGGCTGGAACTCGGGGGAGACGATTATATAACCAAACCCTTCAGTCCCGCGGAGTTCGTGGCCAGGGTGAAAGCCCTTATCCGCAGGAACCGGTTGGCCATCTCCGGCGAGGACCAGGATGAAACGATCTCTTCAGGAAAGCTTAAGATGAACTATTCCCGGCATGAGGCCGAGATCTCGGGCAGGGCTCTGGACCTCGCCCCCAAGGAGTTCGAGATCCTTTACCTGCTGGTTAAAAAAGGCGGCCGGGTGATGACCCGGCAGTTCCTGATGGAAAGGATCTGGGGCAGGCCGTACGCCAATACCAGCCGCGTTATAGACACCCACATTAAGAATCTCAGGAAGAGCCTGGGGAAAATGCAGGACTGCCTTATAACCGTGGAGGGGCTCGGCTACAAGTGGAAAACCACGGAATAAATATTCACAGGATCTTCACATTAAGAACACCAGAATAATCTTTTTATGTGCTACAATATTTCAAGTGCAGGAGAGGTGCAGGCGGTCCCGGTAAAAACACGCACCATTAAAATGGAGGGGTTATGAAAAACGCAAAACAAGGTTTCACTCTGATAGAGCTTCTGGTAGTCGTGCTCATCATCGGTATCCTGGCTTCTATAGCCATACCTCAGTATTTCAAGGTCGTTGAAAAAGCGCGCGTAGCCGAAGCCATGTCGCTCATCGCCAGCCTCAAATCCGCGGAAGAACGCTACCTGGCCCGCGGCGGCACCTACACAGCTGACTTCACGCTGCTGGACGTTTCCTACGCCGCCATAACCGCCGCCGCCATCCCGGTCAAGTTCTTCACCGCCACGGCGATCTCCGGCACCTGCGCCAGCGGCCCCTGCTACGTGATGACCGTCACCCGCCACACCAATGCAGGCACGGTGGCCGCCCGTTACGGCAACTACTCGCTGAACGTCAACGTTCCGGACAGGCCGATAGTCCAGATAGCCGCCTGCCCCGGCGGCGGAGCGAACTGCAACGAACTGCTGGAATAACAGTCTCCCCCGCCCGTGCGCGGCACGGGCCCGACAAAGAACCCCGCTTCGGCGGGGTTCTTTTATTTACACTAAAGCGCGGAGCGGTATTATTCCTGGGAGATAAGCTCGGCACGGCCGGCCTCGGTGATTACCGGAAGGCCGTCGCGCGCCAGCCACAAGCGGCCGTCCTTCCAGGCGAAAGCGGACAGCGGATAGCCCGCCTGCGGGGTCCTCAGCGCGAAAGTCCCGTCGAGGGTCAGGCTGTCGTCGAGGATATGCCGGTACAGCCTGCCGGTGGAGGATACGGCCGTCCAGAGGTAATTGCCGTCGCGGAAGATCTGGTCCGGTTTTTCCGGCAGCCTGAAAGAAACGGCGGGGGCAAGCTCTAAACCGGGACGGCGCATCGCCGCGTTGCCGTCGCCGTCGCAGGTCCAAAGATACTCGCCGTCGTAGAACAGCGCCGAAACCTTGCCCGGCATGGGGAATACCTTGAGCAGCGGCAGGCCGGGGGCTACGGCCCGGGCCTCTATGACCTTCCGCCAGGAATCCGCCACGTAAAAGGTGTCGCCGACGGCCGCCAGCCCGCTTATATGGGTTTTTTCAAGCTGATAGGTTTCCACCAGCTTGAGCCCGTCCCCCTCCCGCGCGTACACGTAAACCGCCCGCGCCAGCCAGTCCCCGGCCACCAGTTTGTCCCCCCTCCACATCATGGCCGAGATGTTCGCCGCGGCCCCGGGATATTCGCGGTAGTAGGCTTCGCGGCTTGACTTCATGTGGCGGTGGAGGGCCGCGCCAGAGATGAGGACGGCGAGGCCGAGGGCGGCCAGCGCGAAACGGCGCCGGCGCGGGCTCTCCCGCGGGTACGCGGCCGCGGGGGGCGGCGCGGGCGGCTCCCGCCGCTCGCCTGGCGGCGGCCGGCGCCCGGGCGCGAACTTTCTCACGGTCTCCACCAGCCGGGCATTTTCAAATGGTTTTTGCAGGTATTCGCCGGCGCCGAACCTGACCACGTCCGCGGCCGGCCTCGTCTGCCCATAGCCGGTGATCAGAATTACCGGCAGGGACCCGTCTATCTTTTTAAGCCCCTCCAGAACCCCGGGGCCGTCCATGCCCGGCAGCAGCATATCCAGCAGCACCAGGTCCGGGCGGCCGGTCCTGGCCATTTCCAGGGCCGAAGGGCCGTCTCCGGCCTCCAGAATATCATACCCCTTCGACGCGAGGACATTGCGCACGGCCAGGCGCATATCCGGCTCGTCGTCCACAATAAGGATGCGTGACATAGGTTTCTCAGGCCTCGGGCAGTTCCATCACCGCCACGGCGCCGCGCCCCGGCTCCCCGGAAAGCTCGAGCGTGCCGCCGTGCGCCGCGGCGACGTTGCGAGCCAGCGCGAGTCCCAACCCCATTTTTCCGGGACGGGTGGTAAAGAACGGCTGAAAAACCGCGCCGAGATTCTTTTTCTCGACCCCTTCGCCGGTATCCTTTATCTCAAGCCGCTGCCTGCCCCCGGAAGACGAGAGCCTGACCACCAGCTCTCCGCCGCGCGGCATGGCTTCCGCCGCGTTAAGGAGAAGCTGCTCCACGGCCTCGGCCAGGCGGACCCCGTCCACATTGACGGTCCGCAGTTCCCCCGGAGCGTCCACCCTGGCCTTGATGCCGCCCAGCCGGCCGGAGGCGCGCAAAGCCTCCAGCGCCCGCGCCGCTATGCCGGAAAGCTTCTCCGGGGAACGCCGCGGGATCACCGGCCTGGCGAAATTCATTATAGTGTCCATTTTCTTCTGCAGCGCCGCGATGTTCCTCGCTATTACGGACATCGACTCCCTGGCGCCTTCCGCCCCGGGGGATTCGGCGCAGAATTCCGCGTGGCTGCGTATGATACTTATCGAATCCGCTATCTGGCGCCCAAGACCGGCCGCCAGCTCCTCGAACTCGGGGTCATACCCGGGGCCGCCCGTCGCCGGACCGCCCTTCCCCTGGGACATACCGGCGTTATTCATCCGCCGGGACAGCCTGGCGTAGCGGGCCTTCTCCTCCTCCACCGCCGCGGCGGCTTCGGACTCGACCGCGCTCAGCCTGGCGCGGAGCGCCTCCGCCTCGGCTTTGACGCCGGCCTTCTCCCTGGCGGCGGCCTCGCCGGCCAGCGCCAGGTCGTCATACTTGCGGAGCAGTTCCGTATATCTGGCCGCCTGTTCTTCCAGGGCGGCCATAAGTCCGGCGGCCTCGCCGTCGCGGGCCTGGGATTCACGCGAAACCAGCGAGACCGCGGCGGCTTCCGCCTTGAATACCGCCGCGCGGAACTTGTCGCGCTCGGCCTCGAGCGCCTTCAGCCGGCCCGCTGAAATTTCATTGGCGTTCTCGGCCGCCCTCAGCTTTGAAACGGCGTTATGCGCCTGAACCTCGGACAGCTTCCACTTTTCCTCGGCGGCCCGCAGCTCGTTTAAAAGAGAATCTTCCCGGCCGCGCAGAACGGCGTTCTCCTCCTCTTTATTGCGCAGGGCGGCCTCGCGGTCGCCCAGCGCCGCCTGCAGCGCGCGAAGTTTTTCCAGCGCTCCCGAAGGGGTGGCCGCCAGCAGACTGTCCTTTTGCGCCACTTCCTCCAAAGCCTCGTCGAGACGCCTCCCGGCCGCGGCCAGGCTGCGTTCAAGCTCCTCGCCGCGCCTGACCTGCTCCCTTAATTCTTTTTTCACCAGGTCCACTTTGAGGAGGAAGCCTTCCTCGCAGCGCGCGTTGTCGCGGGCGGCCTGGGCAAGCCTGCCTTCCAGATTTTCCTGGACCTTGACGAACTTGATCAGCTGGTCCTCGCGCTCCTTCAAAGCGGCGCGTTCGTGGGCCGCCTCGGCTTTCAGCTCCTCCATGGCGTGCCAGATCTTTTCGGACTCGGCGTCCTTGTCCTTCAGGGCCGAACGGGTGCTTTTCAGCAGCTGCTCCTTCTCCGCGGACCTGGCCCGTTCCTCGTCATACAGGCGGGAGACGGATTCGAGCCTGGCGGCCAGGTCCCCGCGCTCGGAGGAAAGCGCCGCTGACCTGGAAATTTCGTTTATCAGGGAGGACTTGGCCTCCTGCAACGCGCCCGTCAGCGCCGCCTCCCGGGCGGCCAGGCGGGCCGCCGCGGCACCGGCCAAGGACCTGGCGGCCTCGAGCTGCGTCTCCAGGTCGTGTATTTTGGAAAGGGAACTTTCCTCCCGGCCTTTCAGGTCGGAAAGCAGGCCGTCAAGTTCGCAGTTGAGGCCTTCAAGCTCGCTCAGGGGGGTTACTTGTTCTTCCATACTTTAAGCTTTTCCTTAAGCTGTTCCACAAGCTGGCGCGTTTTCTCGAATTCCTCCGCTTTTTTCGCGGCTTCGGAGACGGCGTCCTCGGCTTTCACTTCGGCCGTGGCCCGCTGCGTTTTCTCCTCTTCCAGATAAGCGCGCAGGCGCTCTTCGTTGCGGGCCAGCGTGTCGCACTTGGACTGGAGCTGCGCCAGGGAGATGTCCCTGGCGTTCAGGGTGTCTTTCAGCGCGGAGAGCTCCCTGACCTTTTCTTTTTCCAGGGCTGATACTTCCTCGCTCTTGCGCGCTATTTCCATGCGCCAGTAGTCCCCCTCGCGCTTGTACTGTTCGAGCTGCTTCTCCTTGGCGGCGCGCTGCTCCTCGGAGGAACGCAGTTTCTGCATGGCGTCCGTGTATTTTTTATCCGTCTCCCGGATCTCGGCGTCGAAAGCGCCCTTGAAGTCCGCGTACTCGGCGCGCACGTCCCTGAAATCCTTCTCCTTGGCGGCCAGCCTGGCGGCCAGCCCGGCGGCCTGCTCCTCGGAGCGCTTGCGCTCCTGGGAGAGCTCCATCTGGAGGGACGCGACAAAAGCCTGCCGCTCCTCGGCGGTCTTCTGCAGCACCTCGAAGCGCAGCAGGGCCTCCGATAGCTTGGACCGGAAGTCCTCAAGGGTCTTGCGGTATACGTCTTCCTGCGACTGGCGCAGCTGCTGGGCGGCGTCCCGGTCGGCCGAGGCCTTGGCCAGCGCCTCGCGGGCCCGCAGAAGCTCCGCCTCCCTGGCGGCCAAGTCCTCGTCCATCGCTTTCTCTTTTTCGGTGTAGAGGCGCTGAAGGCGCTCGCGCTCGTGCATGGCGAGTTCTTCGCGTTCCACTTTCAGGGCCTCGAAGGCCCGCAGCAGTTCCGCTATTTTGGCGTCGCGCATTTTAAGCGTCTCGGCCAGTGCGGCGGTCTGTTCACCGGCGGCGGCGGCCCCGCGGGCGCGTTCCTCGGCCACCGCGGCCTTCACTTCCTCGCCGGCCTTCTGCCGCGCCATTTTAATATCTTCCCCGGCTTTCTGGAGCATCAGGCGCAGCTCTCCAAGCTCCTCGTCCTTGCGCCCCAGTTCGGAGGCGAATTCCATCCCGCGCCCTTCCAGCTCCAGGGCGAAGCGCTGCTTTTCCGCGGAAAGACGCTTTTCCCACTGCGCCGCTTCCTCGGAAAGCTTCTGTTCGAACTCGCCTTTGAGGCGGGCGCGCAAGGTGTCCTGGGAGGCTTGGGCGCGCTCCTGCGAAATTTCCAGCTCCCGGCGCAGGACCCCCTGCTGCTCGCGGGCCGCCCCTTTCTCTTTGGCGGACTCCTCCAGTTCGCGGCGCAGGTGAGAGATCTCCTCCACCTTCAGGCGCAGACTGTCCTCGTAGATGCGCCCGGCGGTGTCGATCTCGGCGCGGAGCGCCCCCGCGTGCTTCTCCATCTCCACTTTAAGCCGCACGTCATACTCCGACTGCAGCTGCTTCTCGCGGAAAGCGAATTCCTCCAGCTTTACGCTGTACTGCGTCTGCGCGTTCTCCACCTTGTGCGCGAACGCGTCCCGCTCGGTCTGGAGGGTCTTTATGGTCTCCTCGAAAGTTTTCAGGTTGCGCTGCAGGTAGTCTATCTCGTCCTGACGCTTGCCCAGGTCCGAACGGTACTCGCGTTCTATCTCCTGCAGCTTTTCCGCGAGCCTGTTGCGCTCGTGCTCGACGGCGATCTTGAGGCGCTTGGGGATCTCCGCCTCCATTTCCCTGTAGCGGTGCTTCTCGGCGTCCAGGGTTTCGCCCGTCCTGGCCAGGCGCCCTTCGTAGTCCGCCTGCTGGCTCTTTTTTTCGGTCTCCAGGGTGCGGATCACCCCGTCGAGGCTCGCGAGCGCGTCCTTGTAGCGGGCCAGGTCCTCGTCGCGGCGCCTGAGCGCTTCCGGGAATTCGTTCAGCTGCTTTTCCAGCAGGGAGACTTTAACCTTGTAATCTTCTATCTCCTGGTTCTTCTCCAGGATCTTCTTGTCTATATCGAGATCTTTCTGCTTGAGGGCCCGCTCGCGGTCTTCCGTGTCCTTCTGCCAGCTGTCTTTGGCCCACTTGAGGACGGCCTCCTGCTTGCGCAGTTCCTCGCCGATGGAGCGTTCCCGTTTCTCGAGCTCCTCCACCCTGTTCTGGTAAATTTGTTCCAGGGAGGCCTTCTGGGAGGCCGCTTCCTCGGATATTCTCTTTTTTTCCGCCTCGAGCCGGCCGCCGTACACGCGCTCGGATTCCTGCTGCTTGGCCAGCTGTTCCTGGCGCAGCTGCCATAATTCCCCTTCCACCTGCGCCCAGCGCCCGCGCAGCTCCTCGGATTTCTTCTGGTACTCTTCGTGGAGCCGGGACTCTTTCTGCTTCAGGGCCTCCTCGTTCTTGGAGATCTTGTCCTCCAGCTCTTTTTCGCGCTCGGTGAGGCGTTCCAGCCTGGAGCGGAACTGGTATTCCAGGGAATCCTGGCTCGATTTCATCTCCTCCTCGTGCACGCGGCTGCCGCGCTCTATCTCGGCGTTCTTGGCTTTAAGCTGGTTTTCCAGGAAAGCCACCTGGCTGGATTTTTCCTGCAGGTTCTGCCGCGTCTTGAGGTCCTCTTCGTGCAGGCCGCGGATCTTGTCCAGCGCCCAGCGCAGGGCCAGGCGCGCGGTTTCCACGTCGTTAATGGCGGTCTCGTTAAGGGAGGATTCGTCAAATTTTTCGTTCATAATATTCCGCGGCGGTCGGCCGCGCCTCTTAGTGTTATGGCAGCACCAGCACCTGTCCGGGGCGGATCTCGCCGCCGCGGCCCACCGCGCCCGTATTGGCCCTGTAGATCTCCGGCCAGCGTTCCGGGTCGCCGTATACCTTGTCCGCTACGCTTTCAAGCGTGTCTCCATCCTTAACCACGTAAGTCCTGCGGCCTCCGGCCGGCTGCCGGGGCCTCGGCTGCGCCGGCCCGGCGGCAGGCCCTTGCCCGGGCCGCGCTTTTACGGCTTCCGTTTCGGCGCGCGCCTTCTCAAGTTCCGCTTTCAGCGATTCGATCTGTTCGAGCATATCGGACTGCGCGGGTACCGGCTCCGCCGGGCGGGCCGGGGCCGCGTTCAGATCGTCCTGCGGGATATTCGTTTTTTCTTCCGGCGGCGCCGCCTTCTCTGGGGCGCGCTGCGCCCCGGCCGGTTCGGCGGCCGGCCGCAGATCGGCCTCGGGGCCGAAGCGGAAAGAGAAAGCCAGGCGGTGCGACCCCAGGGTGCCGGCAATACCGCCGATAGGCAGGCTGAAAGCGTAATCGAACCCGGCCAGGCCGAAGCGGCCCCCGAGCCCCATGTTGACCGTACGCCTGGAATTGTTCCCGGCGGCCAGGCCCATGCGCAGCGAATAGCGGCGCTGGAAAGAATATTCCGCGCCGGCGGCCACGGTATAGTCGGGGCCTGAGAAGGAGGCGTCAAGGTCGAGCAGGCTGGCCTGCATAGCGTAGGAGGCGCCGGCGCGCACTTCCACGGGCAGGCGGTCGGCGGCGGCCAGGCCCAGGTCCGGCCTGTTGAGGTTCTTGACCGTCAGACCGAAAGCGTAACGGGGCGCGGGGCGGTAAAAAAAACCCAGGTCAGCGCCCAGCGCGCCCTTGGCGTAGCCGTCCGAGAAGACGGGGTCAAGGGCGGTGTAGCCGTCCGACACGTAGCCGCGGCGCAGGTACTTCAACGTAAGGCCGGCGCCCAGGCCGCGGTAGACCGCGGTTGCGTAGCTGACGGAGAAAGTGGTTTCGGAATAAGCCTCGCTCAGGCGGGTGTCGTTCCAGGCGAAGCCGGCCGCTCCCCGGAGGTAGCGTTTCACGGGCGCCGCGAAGCCGAAGTACCCCTGGCCGATCCTGGAATCGTCGCTGAGGCCGGAATAAAGCCGCCCGTAGACCGCGGTCAGCTCCGGCGAGGAGATTTCAAGCAGCGAGGCGGGGTTGGAACACATGGCCTCGGCCCCGCCCGGCACCGCGGCAAAGGCGCCGCCCATGGCCGTTGCCCTGGCGCCGCAGGCCGAATCGTTGAAAGAGGCGTAGCTTCTCATATAAAAGTATAAAACAACGGAAAGCATTACCGTCAGCGTTTTTGCCACAGTAATAATTCTACCTTCCTGCTGTTTCATAAATATTACCTAATAGTTAGGCCGCTGCGCACGCCAGGCCTCCGTCCGCCGTTTAAAAACCCTTTTATCGCGCCAGCACCACCGTTCCGTTATAGTACTTGTCACCGGCCTTGAACTGGTAGATATAGATGCCGGCCGGCGCCCTGTCGCCGGACTTTCTGCCGTCCCAGGCCAGCGAAGCCTCCGAATTATAGGCGCCGGGCCGCAGGCCGGCCACTTGCGCGCCGGCCAGGTCGTAGACCTTGGCGTCCGAGATCTCCAACCCCTCCGGGTTTTCATAAATGATATTGAACTCGTCCCAGATACCGTCGCCGTTGGGCGTAAAGATCTTGCGGGGCACGGTCTGCGTTATCCTGAAGGACTGCGGACGCACGATCTGCTTTACCTTGAACGTGCCGGTCTTGCGGGTAAGCACGGTTATGCTGCCGGCGGCCGGGTCGACGGTGCCGCCGATGCGCACGTCCTCCACGCCATTGTAGTAGTAGACGGCGTAGTCGTAGGCCGTATAGGAGGCGGCGGGAGACGCGGCGGCTATGGTAACGGCGCCCGTGCGGGTAATGGGCAGGGTCAGCGTAATATCCCCGGGGAAGTCTATGCCCGACTTCTCATCGCCGTTGGAGGCCAGGAAGTAAAGCCTGTACGCCGCGAACGTAAGCCCGCTCTCGTACTGCGCCTGGCGCGCGAGGCGCGGGGACAGGCCGGCGGCCCCGAGCGTTTCCTGAAGCGCAGGGGACATATCGGCGGCCGCGCGGAAGTCGTCGGCCACCACGCGGGCCTGCTCGCCCGAATTCTTCATCCAGAGCGAGGCGTCGCTCTTAAGATTATATTGGTCCACGGCTTTCACGAAATACCACCGGAGACCGCTCACCGCCTCGGTGCAGCTGAACGTGGCGCTTGAAAGAGAAGCGGCCAGTTCGGGATTTCCGTCGATAGCCGTGCTGCGGTAGACCTCGTAGCGCATTATGCTGGTGGTGCCGCCGTAGATGTCGTAAAGGACTGGGGCCCAGGACAATGTGAACCCGGCGCCGGAAACGGCGCCGCGCACTATAGGCGTGGCCGGCCTGCCGGCGCTGGGCATAAGGGGCAGGCTGCCGAAGTCGGAATAGACCGTTTCTACGCCGGAACTGTTCCTGGCCTTGCCGCGAACGTAATACAGAAAGCCGTTATCCAGGCCCGAGAAGGCGGTGGAAGAGGCGGCGATCCAGCCGGAATCGCGCGTCACTGAGAAATCCGCGCGCGTGGAGATCTGCACGAAATATTCCGTTCCGGCGGAATTGCCGGCGATATAGTTGACGGAGAAGCCGCCCCTTAACAGATCGGAAAAACCGGCGGAGGTCGGCGGGTAGGCCATTGTGACCAGGCTGGCGATATTGCCAAGGCCGCCGTACACGGTCACTTCGTCGCCCAGGTAGACGGCGGCGTAATAAGTGACGTTGCCGGGTAGCCCCGACAACCAGTAGTACTGCGCCGCCAGACTCAGCGTGCTGGTGGTCAGCTGCGCCACATAAGCGGCGCTGGAAAAATTGTGAGCCGGGTCCGTAGAATAGTCCACCCGTATTGCACCCTGGTTAAAATCCCCTGCGGCTCCGTCGTCGCCCGTCATATTCCAAAGCAGCGTGACCGCGCCCGAAGTTGAGGACTGCATGGTAAGGGAACTGACCGGGTCGGGGGCTATGGCCGTGGTATAGAACGCCGCGGTGGAGGAGACCCTGCCGTAGACGCCGGCGCCGTCACGCACCCGCAGGGCGGCGTAATACTGCGGCCCCGGCACCAGGTGGGAATAGGTGCTGATATCGACCGTGCCGGTGCTGAGGCCGACCAGGGTGAACGATGAAAGAACGCTTTCATAATTGGCGTAGGTGACGGGGAAAGTAGCTATTTTGATCACCACTCCTGCCGCCTGGCCACGGAAGCCGTCGTCGCCCACGCTGGTGAAGCTCACGCGCACCTGGCCCTCCCCCACCGGCTGCGTGCTGGCGGCCAGGTCGTAGATCACGCCGGGGCTGTGACTGTTAGAGGCGTGACCGGAGAGAATTTTTTTGGAACCCGCGGTCATTTGTACGCCTGCAACCTGGCCCACTACGGACTCCAGCACCTTGGCGGTGGAACTGGATATCCCCAGGCCGCCGGTGACGGCCTGGGTCTCCAGAATTTCTGTCTGCGCCGAAACGACGCCGCAAAAGACCAGCGTCATCAAAGAAGCAGAAAAAACCGCTTTTTTATAATCCATACAAAGCCATCAATCTTTAGAAACAGCGAAAATCCTGGGCGGCGGCGGGATCTGCTCCCTTCTCACCAGGCCCCGGCGGTGAACGAGGCGTAGCCGCCGACGCCCGTGCTGGTGGAAACGCTCACTACGTTGTCCGAGGTGTCATAGCAGAAGAGCCCCACCGAGGCCGCGTCCAGCGCGTCGCAGGAGGCGCTGGTGATCAGCGCGACCGAGGCGGCGATGACGCCAGTAAGGCTGGCCCCGTTTATGGCCGGCAGGTTCCCGGTCAGCTTTGTCGCATCCAGATTTCCGGCCGCGTTTGTTATCTGGACGGCGCCGCTGCCGGCTTTTATTACCCCGCGCACTTCCCCGTTGCCCATAAAAGTAGCGCTTGAGGCTGTTATGCCGCCAGTGAGCGTTACGGTGCCGGCGGCAATGCCGTAGGTCACGGCCAGGCCACCGGACGCGGTTATGGTCTGGCTGCCGGTAAAAGTGTTAGCGCCGAGCCCCGCGGCGGTGGAGAGGTCCACCAGCGCGGCAGGTACGCCGGCCGTGCTTGAAAGCTTCCCGGCCAGGGCCGTGGTCACCGTGGATAGATCTATCAGGTCCGAAGGCACCGTGGCGTTGGCTGGCAGCACGGATGCGGCGTCGGCCTTAAGTCCCAGCGCCGTCGTAACGGTGGAGAGGTCCACCAGCGCGGCAGGTACGCCGGCCGTGCTTGAAAGCTTCCCGGCCAGTGCCGTGGTCACCGTGGACAGGTTTATCAG
>DMXM01000010.1:6978-11633 GCA_003482905.1 Elusimicrobiota bacterium | reverse complement strand
TCGGCCTTAAGTCCCAGCGCCGTAGTAACGGTGGAGAGGTCCACCAGTGCCGCCGGTATGCCGGCCATGCTTGAAAGCTTCCCGGCCAGGGCCGTAGTCACCGTGGACAGGTTTATCAGCGCCGGAGGCACCGTTCCGCTTAACGAGGAAGACAAAATGCCGGTAAGATTTCCGCCGTTGAGATCGGCCAGATACGCGGCGCTTAAAGCCGGGAGCCTCCCGGTCGCGTCCACTATAGAGATATTGTCGGTGCCGGCATTAATGCCGCCCGCCACGTCCAGGGCGGCCGCCCCGGTGCCGGTTATTACCATGGTAGACGCGTTCACGCCGAAATCCGATTTTATTGTTCCGGCCACGTGCAGCTTATAAAGAGGGACTGCCGTGCCCACTCCCACATTGTCGCCGATATTCCCCAGGTAGACAAGGCCCGAGGCGGACGACCACGGTGAAACGCCGCCGTTCTCAAGGGGGCTCCAGACAGAGCCGTTCCAGAAATTCACCCGGTTACTCGCCGAATTGTAAGCCAATGCGCCCGGCCCGATGGCTCCCGGCAAAGCGGCAAAATTACCAAGCCTGAGCTGTGACGCGGCTACTACAACATCCGTGGAAATAACGGCCTGCGCGCCCGAAGAGCCCAGGTTGGCCGTATAAAGCGCGTAAGGCGTGGAAAGCAGCCGGGTGCGCGGGGCCATTTCCGGATCCCCGGCTATAGTAACCCCGAGGTAGCTGGCGTCCGAGCTGAAGACGGATGCCGACAACGGTGTAAAACTGCCGAGGCTCACGCTGAAAATGCCGTTATCGGGATATATGGCGGTCTGGGTTTCGGTCCATTGCTGGACCCCGGCGGCGTCATAGATCCTGAAAGTTATATCAAGCGGTCCGGCCAGCGGGTTGCCCGCGGTATTTACAAGGCGGCCCTGGTAGTTGATCATGAGCGGGGCCGCGCCGGCAGCGCCCGGGAGCAGCAGCGACAGGACGGAAAAGATCTCGAGCCCCCTCGTCTTCAGCGTTTTCACAACGCCTCCGGAGATCCCGAAGTTAAGGAATAAAATTTTCATTCTAAATTCTCCTGACGAACGATATCCCGCGGCAATCCAAGATGTTGCCCTATTATACGTACTACTATTATATGAGATAGTCTGATAAGGAAATAAGGCGGAATAGTTAAATTCTTGTTAACGGAAAGTACAGATCAAAACCGCAGCGCGGGCGGAAGCCCGCGGCGCCGGCGCGGCCAGCCTTGACAATGTTTTTCACGATTGATAGATTAGCCCTATACCAGCTTTAAGGCGTACTTACCGGGGCATCCAGATGAAAACAACGACATCGGAAAAGAAAAAGATCCACATCAGCGAGAACCAGAACAAGGTGATAAAGGACAAATACCTGCGCGAGGACAAAAGCGTGGAGGAGCTTTTTGAGCGGGTCGCCCACAATATTTCCCTTTCGGAGATCGTCTTCCACCCGGAGGCGGGCAAGTGGGGCCTTTTCGAGGGGGTCCGCTGCAGCGTGACCGAAACCGGCCCAGACGGAAAACCCTCGCGCGCCATCTTTTTCCATGACGGGCTCACGGAGTCTTCCGAGCGCGAAGCCAACTTTACCAGGTTCGTAGCCAACTTGGAGGGAGCGTACAAAACCATACCCGCCGCCCGGGAGGCCGCCGACCGCTGGAGCATTGAATTCTACAACATGATGGCGGAATTCAATTTCCTGCCCAATTCCCCAACGCTGATGAACGCCGGCCGCGACCTGCAGCAGCTCTCGGCCTGCTACGTGCTGCCGGTGCCCGACTCCATGGACGGCATAGCCAAGGCGCTGACGGCGCAAAGCCTCATACAGAAATCCGGCGGCGGCACGGGCTTCTCTTTCTGCCGCGTGCGCCCGAAAGGCGACCTGGTGAAGAAGAGCAACGGCGTGGCCTCCGGCGCCATTTCCTTCATGAAGCTTTTCGACAAGCTGACCGATGTGGTCAAGCAGGGCGGCACGCGGCGCGGCGCCAATATGGGCATACTCCCTTACTGGCACCCGGAAATCAAGGAATTCATTACGCTCAAGTCGGAGCCCGGCATACTGGAGAACTTCAACGTCTCCATAGCCCTCGACGAGAAGTTCATGAAGGCCGTGGAAACCAACGGCTCCTGCGACCTGGTGAACCCCCGCAACGGCGAAGTCACCGGCGCCATGAAGGCGAAAGAGATCTTTGACCTGATGATCGAATCCGCCTGGGCCTCCGGCGACCCCGGCATAGTCTTCATCGACCGGATAAACGAGACCGGCTCCAACCCCACCCCGGCGCTGGGCCAGATAGAAAGCACAAATCCCTGCTTCGCCGGTTCGGTCCGTCTTGCCACGGACAGAGGGCTTTTAACTTTCGAAGAACTTTTTATAGACAAAACCGAGATCTCCGTCGCCACCGACAACAGGGTGCCTGAAATTCGCGCGGCGCAGGCGGGGGGCGGCACAGCCGTCGCCGTCAGGACGGAAACCGGCGTCAGCATGAAAACCGCGGCCCCGGTATTCAAGACCAGAAGGGATTGGCCTGTTTTTACGCTGGAGACGGAACACGGTTTTGAAGTTACCGCCACGGAAGACCACAAGTTCTTCACCACAAACGGGACCGTAGAGCTTAAAGACCTGAAACCAGGCGACCAGCTACTACTACAATCCGGCCCCGGTGCCTGGAGCCGTAATTACGATCTGCCCCCCTTCATAGCGGAGAGCAAGCTTAAAGCGAGGACGGAGCGCGGCGAGGCCGTACTGCCAAAGAAATGGTCTAGGGAACTGGGAGAGTTTCTCGGCTGGGTGGCCGGCGACGGCTGGGTCAGCGAAGAAACCCCTGAAGGGCGCAAAGTGCCCAACTATACCATCGGACTTATGTACGGCGACGAGGAGAAGAAATTTCTGGCCCCTAAGTTCCGCGCCCTTGTAAAGCAGTGGACCGGGCTTGAAGGCTCGGAAATAGAAAGGAACGGCACGCTTGCGCAATACTATAAATCTAGCCTGTACTACTTCTTAAACTCACTCGGAGTCCACGAGGCGGACGGGCTCAAAAAGCAGGTGCCGCAAGCCCTATGGAGCGCCCCGCGCGAGGCCGTACTAGGATTCTTATCTGCGCTGTTCACCGCAGACGGGACGGTTAATGTTTCAGCGCATAAGACTTCCTGCTCCGTACGCCTGGCGGGCAGTTCAAAGATGCTTCTGGCCCAGGTGCAAATGCTTCTTCTTAACGAAAGCATAGTGGCGAAACTCTATCTACGCCGGAAGGCCGGAGAAAAGCTGATGCCGGACTCAAAGCGGCAGCCGAAGTTATACTCCTATTGCGCCCAATACGAGTTGGTCCTGGATGGGGCAAGCCGTGATCGTTTTTTAAAAGAGATAGAGTTCCTGACACCTTCCAAACAAAAAAAGGCCGAAGCGTGGCTAGCGGCCAAGCGGCGCAAATCAAACAAAGACACATTCACTGACCTCGTGCGGTCCATTAAACCGGCTGGAAACGCGGATGTGTACTGCACCACTGAAAAAGAAACACATTCCATTATTGCTAATGGATTTGTGACCGTACAATGTGGAGAACAGCCGCTTTTGCCGTGGGAAGCCTGCAACCTGGGGTCCATAAACCTGGCCAACTACGTCACGGGGGAAATGGCCCGCGGTAAAATGGACTGGGACCGCCTGGCCGCAACGATAACGAAAGCCGTACGCTTCCTAGACGACGTCATAGAGATAAACAATTACCCCCTCCCCGAGATCGAGAAAGTGGTGAAGGGCAACCGCAAGATAGGCCTGGGCGTGATGGGCTGGGCAGAAACCGCCGTCAAGTTGGGCGTAGCCTACGATAGCCCTGAAGGCTTGGCGAGGGCGGAAGAGGTGATGAGGTTTATAAATGATAAAGCCCTCGAGGCCTCGGAGGAACTGGCCAAAGAACGCGGCGCTTTCCAGAACTGGAAGGACTCCATCTACGACTCCGACGGCAAGTATTTCCGCGGCGTTTCGGCCAGGCCACGCAACGCCTCCCGCACCACCATAGCCCCCACCGGCACCATAGCTATAGCGGCCGGCCTGCAGGGATCGGGCATAGAGCCGTTCTTCGCCATCGCCTACACCCGCTATAACGCCAAAGCCCTGGACGCCATAAAGAACAACAAAGACCCGGAAGCCAAGGACACTTTCTACGAGGTGAACACCCTGTTCAAACACATTGCCAGGCACCATAAATATTTCGGCCTGGACGAGAGCGAACTGTGGAAGAAAATAGAGTCCAACCACAAGTCAGTGCGCGGCATCCCGGAGATCCCGCAGGCCGTTCAGGACCTTTTTCCCACGGCGCACGACGTATCCATAGAAAATCACATAAGGATACAGGCGGCCTTCCAGAAGCATATAGACAACGCGGTCTCCAAGACCATCAATATGCCCAGCTCGGCCGCCATCTCCGATGTGAAGAACTGCTACGTGCTGGCGCACAAGCTGGGCTGCAAGGGGCTGACCGTCTACCGCGACGGCTGCAAAGCCCAACAGGTGCTCAATATAGGTTCGGGAACGCAGCCGCAGGCCAAAGCCAAAAAAAAGAAAGAAACCTATCAGTCTTTCGGCGTCTCGTCGGAGTATTTCCAGCTGAAGACCGGCTACGGCCCGCTGCACGTGCACGTGAACTA
>DMXM01000010.1:0-6820 GCA_003482905.1 Elusimicrobiota bacterium | reverse complement strand
ATGCCGCCGCTGGGCACCGAGATCAGCGGCCTGACCTCGCTGATAGGGATACTGCTGTCGAAGTACCTGGAAGAGGGCGGCGACCCGGTGAAGATAATAAAACACCTTAACTCGGTGAAGGGCGACAGGCCAGTGGGCCTGGGAGAGAACCGCGTTAACTCCGTGGCGCACGGCATCGCCATAGCGCTCAGGAGCCACCTTAAGCGCACCGGCGTCATAGCCTCGGACCAGGACATATCCGGGGCAGAAAAGCTGGAATTATGGGAGGTTTCCCGCACCCAGTACTGCCCCAAGTGCTATTCCTCCAACGTCAGCTACGAGTCCGGCTGCTCCGGCCCCACCTGCCACGACTGCGGCCATTCGGAATGTTCCTGAAATAGTCCCGAAGAACGGACAGGAACCCCGCGCCAAAAGCGCGGGGTTTTATTTTAGCCCCAAGAGCGGCGTATTTTTATAAAATGTAATTATGAAGAAAGGGCTTTTTATCGTACTGGAGGGGCCGGACAGGTCCGGTAAGTCCACGCAGGCCGCGCTTTTAAAGACCTGGCTGGAAGGCCTCGGCCGCGAGGTGACAGTGACCCGCGAGCCGGGAGGCACCTACCTGTCGGAAAAAATACGGGAGATACTGCTGGACCCGAAAAGCCATATAGAACCGCTGACGGAGCTCTTCCTTTACGAAACTTCACGCGCGAAACACACCCTGGAAAAAATAATCCCGGCGCTGAAAGCCGGCCGCGTTATAATCTGCGACCGCTACACGCTTTCCACCACGGCTTACCAGGGCTATGGCCGCGGCCTGGATCTCAAGACCGTTGAGACGCTCAACCGTATAGCCACGCTTAACCTCAAGCCGAACGTCACCATAGTCTTCGACATCCCGGACAAAGTTTTCGCCGAGCGGGAAAAAACGCGCCCCGGCCGGGACCGCATAGAGCGGGAGCCGGACAGTTTCAGGCGGCGCGTGAACCGCGCCTACAAACTGCTGTCCCGCCGCCCCGGCATGACGCGCGTGAACGCCGGGCGCCCGGTGGAGGCCATACAGGCCGACATCCGCGCGCGCGTGGCGAAACTTCTGAAGAAATAGCGCGATAACAATGTCATTTTCAACCATACTGGGCCAGGACAAGACCGTTAAACGCCTGCGCGCTCTTATAGAGACCGGCAGGATACCGCCGGCCATGATCTTTCACGGGGCGCCGGGCACCGGGAAATTCCTGACCGCGGTGGAATTCGCCAAAGCCGTGAACTGCTCGCATACGGCGCACCGGGAGCGGCCCCCTGCCCCCCCCGCGCCCGACGAGAACGACCTTTTCGCGGCGGCAGCTGCCGCCCCAGCGCCCGCGCCGGAACCGGAACCTGTAAAAATCCATACGGATATTACGGACTCCTGCGGGGCCTGCCTGTCCTGCCTGCAGGCGGCCAGCGGCGCCCACCCCGACATCCGCATAGTGGACACGGCCTTCCAGGCCGCCCTGCTAGACGAGGACGAAAGCGCCAATTTAAAGATAGATACCATGCGCGAGCTAACCCGCTGGGCCCAGCAGAAACCCATGCTTTCCGCCTGGAAGATATTCATAGTGCGCGACGCCGAGGCCCTGATGCCGGCTGCGCAGAACGCGCTGCTCAAAACCCTGGAAGAGCCGCCTCCCGGCACCGTGATAATACTGACCGTTTCAAAAAAGACCTCGCTGCTTTCCACCATACTGTCGCGTTCCTGCATGATAGAGTTCGGCCTGCTGCCGCGCACCGCCGCAAGGACCCTGCTGGAAGCACAAGGGGCCGCGCCCGACGTGGCCGCGGCTCTGGCCGCCCTTGGCGGCGGCTCCCTTGAAAAAGCCGCCGAGGCAGGCGCGTTCTTAAAACGCGTCTCCGGTCTGCGCCCCGGCGACCCGTCCAGGATATTCAAGTTTTCCGCCGGCCTGCCGCGCGACAGCCACAAAGCCCGCGAGGAAGTCAGAACGCTCCTGGACCTGCTGCTGGCCAAAACGCGCGCCGCCTGGCGCGCCGCCGACGGCCCCGCGAAAATAAGATTCACAACGCTCCTGCGGCGCACGCTGGACCTGAGGCGCATGGCTGACCGCAACGTTTCCTATCTGCTGCTGCTGGAAACCGCCCTGCTGGAAAGCGAGAAAGCCGGCATTAAACTTGAGGACCTGATAAGGACGGACTGACCGACATGAACACTAAAAAATACTACATCACGACCCCCCTCTATTACGTCAACGACAAACCCCATATAGGTCACGCTTACACTACGCTGGCCGCCGATATCCTGGCCCGCCACCTGCGGGCAAAGGATATCCCGGTGCATTTCCAGACCGGCACGGACGAGCACGGCTCCAACATAGAGAAGATAGCCAGGGAAAAAGGCATGGAGCCTAAAGTCTGGTGCGACAGGATCTCGGCCGACTTCCGCGACCTTTGGAAGACCTTGAACGTTAAATACGATTATTTCATACGGACCACGGATTCCGCCCACGAGGCCGGGGTACAGGCGGTATTCGAGAAGCTCATAAAGAGCGGGGACATCTACCTGGGCTCCTACTCCGGCCTTTATTGCAGCTCCTGCGAGGCCTTCTACGACGAGAGCGAGCTGAAGGAGAAGAACTGCCCGGTACACGGAAAACCCGTGGAACTGGTCAGCGAGGAAACCTATTTCTTTAAATTGTCGAAATACGGCGACGCGCTGCTTAAACATTACGAGGCTCACCCGGACTTTCTCTCACCCCGCTACCGCGCGCAGGAGCTGATAAATTTCGTGAAGTCGGGCCTGAAGGATATTTCGGTATCGCGCACCAAAGTGGCCTGGGGCGTGCAGGTGAGGTCGAACCCCAAACACACCGTCTACGTCTGGTTCGACGCGCTGCTCAATTACGCCACCGGCGCGGGCTTCAACCCAGAACATAACAGCCCCGACTTCCCCGTACTCTGGCCCGCCGACGTGCATTTGGTGGGCAAGGAGATCTTCCGCTTCCACGGAGTGATCTGGCCGGCCATGCTGATGGCGCTGGGCGTGGAACTGCCGCGCAAGGTATACGCGCACGGCTGGTGGACCATCAACGGCGACAAGATGTCCAAGTCAAAGGGCAACTTCATAAAGGCCGAGGACGTGGTGAAGGACTACGGCGTGGACGCGCTGCGCTATTTCGTATTCCGCGAAGTCACTTTCGGCCAGGACGGGGACTTCTCCATGGACGCCTTCCAGCGCCGCTACAACGCTGACCTCGCCAACGACCTGGGGAATCTCTTCTCCCGCGTTATGAACATGGCGGCCAAGTACCTGGACCACCGCCTGCCGGAAAAACCGGAAGCCTCGGAAACTTTCAGAGAATTATCCTCTTGGACCCCGGCCATACACCGCAGCATTGAAGCCCTGCAGTTCAGCGAGGCGCTGGAGAAGATCTGGCAGGGCGTAAGCACATTGAACCGCCTGGTGGACACTAAAAAACCCTGGGAAATGGCCAAGAAGGACCCGGAGGCACTTAAACCCTTCCTGCACGAAATGGTCTGGTGTCTGCGCCTGATAGCCGGCTGGATCGACCCCTTCATGCCCGACACGGCCAGCCGCATGCACATGCAGTTGGGCGTGGGAAAGACCTCGGCGGAGGGCGCGGAGCCCCAGAAAGTACCGCCCCTGTTCCCGCGCAAGCAGGACCCGAAGTAAGCGGGGAGAAAGAAAGAAAAACCCGGGCTTTAACGGCCCGGGTTTTCTTTTATACCGGAAGCTCTTTAAACTTCCTTGGTCTTGAGTATGCCCCTGAAGGCTTTGTATATGCCCACTATAACACCTGAAACGGCGTACAGCGAGAAGAACAGGAACAGCGCGTCCTGCGGGTAGGCCACTATCATGGAGAGCACCGCGGTTATCAGCAGTATGCCCTTTATGGAGGTCGGTTTTATCATGTCGCCCTTGAAGGCGGCGTAAGGGGCCGAAGACACCATTAAAAGCGCCAGCGCTATCATTATGAATGGAATTATGGCGTAGACGAAAGGCATCTGCATCATCACCAGCTTTATGCTGCGCGCGCCGGTCTCGCCTTCGAGCATGCTGTAGGCCAGCACGAATGAAACCAGTATGCCGGCTGCGGCCGGAATGGGCAGGCCCTGAAAATAGTCCTTGTCGCTGCCGCCGAAATGCGACTTAACGTTGTAGCGGGCCAGGCGCAGCGCGCCGCACAATACGTAGAGGAAAGCCACCGGGTTGCCCCAGAAGCCGTAATCCTTGAGCACGAACTTGTACATCAGGTAGGCGGGCGCTATGCCGAAGGATATCCAGTCCGAGAGGGAGTCTATTTCCACGCCGAAGGAGCTCTCGCCGTGCACCAGGCGCGCCACGCGGCCGTCGAGCATGTCCATCACGTAGGAGAGGATAATGAACCAGGCGGCCAGGACGTAGTTCCCCTCCGAAGCGGAGAGGATGGCGAAGAAGCCGAAAGCCATATTGGCGATGGTGAAGATGGACGGCAGCACCACCGCCCCCGTCTTCTTGAGCTTCTCCATGTCGATGCGCTTTTTAACCTGTATTTCTTCCATGTTATAGGTCCTTTACCAGAGCCCCAGAAGAGTTTCCGCGCCGGCCACTTTGTCGCCGGGCTTTACCAGCACCCTGGCCGTTTCCGGCAGGTAGACCGCCACCTGGGAGCCGAAATAGATCATGCCGATGCGCTGGCCTATCTTCACGCTTTCCCCTTCCTTGACATAACAGGCTATCCGGCGCGCTATGGAGCCGGTGATCTGTTCCACCTCGACGAAGCGACCGTACTCGCCGCCAATGCGGATGAGGTTGCGCTCGTTGGTGGAAGCCTCGGGCTTGTAGGCTATGGCGAAAGTGCCCTTGGTGTATTTGGTTTTTTCTATCTTTCCTTCCAGGGGCGCGCGCTGCACGTGCACGTTAAGCACGGACAGGAATATGCGCACCACGGTTATGCCGGGAGTGCCCTCGTTCTTCACGCTCATCACGGTGCCGTCTGCGGGGCAGGCTATTTCGCCCGGGGCGAAAACCCTGTCGCGCTCGGGGTCGCGGAAGAAGTAAGCCGAGAAAGCCGCGAAAAACAGCCCCAGGAAAAGGACCGGCATGCCGAGCCCCCTGGACCAGGCCATCACTATACCGCCTACCGCCGCGGCGGCCACGCCGCCGGCTATCAGTTTTATCCCAGCAGGTGCAAATCCCATATAAACCTCCATAAGATGACTGTCAAATTTAAGTGGGCATGGTGGGACGAATTGTCTCGTCCCGGTTGCGTCGGAACTCGACCCGAACCCATTTACTCACATAAAACGTGCCCGGGGCGGGACTCGAACCCGCACGGAGGAAACCTCCAGCTGATTTTAAGTCAGCTCTGGCTACCAGTTACAGCACCCGGGCTTTCGTAACGCTGTTCCGCCCTCTGTGCGTAGGCTTAAGGCTATGGCAGTTCGGGCACAAAATCCGCAGGTTTTCCAGGCGATTATCCTGCCTGTCCCCGTTTATATGGTCCAGTTCGAGAGGCAGATAACCATCAATTGAAGTTTTTGCCCAGCCGCATTCCTCGCAACACATGGATTTCAACTTCGCTGAGAACAACCTTTTTTTCAACTTAAAACTTTGATAATAACTATTCCTGACTAAAATCTTTTCAAGTGGGATACGGGGAACACCTTTAACCTTTAGTCCTCTATTCCAGGCCCTGCCAGTAAAATGCTCGATTTTAATACCAAACTCAAAAATATATTTTTTTAGCTGAGCGTAATTACCGCCGGCCTCCCGCAAATTTAATTTTGAAAGAACCTGCCTATAGCTTGTTGAAGCAACCACGGCATTCCGCAACTGAGCTTCCGACCATGAACGGCGATTCATGCATCAATACTACCTAAATGGCACACGGAAAGTCAAAATCAACTTTTTTGCGTCTACCACTCCAGGGCGCATTTTTTCTATTTATTATTTTATCTAATTCTAGGGCTGCCGGGATATTTAATACTTGTCACGTACCTACTCCAAATAGTGGACTGCGTATTCCGGGAAAATCAGACCAGTGTTCCGGGCCCAAATCGCGCAGTATTGCTTTAAGTTCAACTTAAAGTAAAGTGCATATTACTAATGGTTGGCGCAAAGCCGGAAGGAACGGGCGGGCCGGCGTTTTATGCCGGGAGGAATTAAAGTGTTATTTTTATCAGATCCGCGCTTTCAATCTTTGGAGGAGTTTTCTTATTCTGCTCTTAGTCGTGCTGCTGGCTGACAGATCCAGGGCTTTTTCATAATTCCGGATAGCCAGGGCGGTGTTCCCGCTTTTTTCAAAGCAATAAGCCAGACCAAGGTAGGCGTTAACCACGTTCACGTCCGAAATCCTAAGGTTTTTCGCCGTCTGTATGGCAGCAATATAATAATTCTTAGCCCTGGCGGTGGCCTTTGATTTCAACGCCACCGCTCCAAGCTGCTCATATGTGTAGACCCTTCGCCTGTCATTTTTTGCAAGAGCCTTTTGCGCCCGGCCATATTCTATTTCAGCGCGCCGGTAATCTTTTCTGGAGATACAATCATCCGCCGCCTCCAGATATTCCTGATAAGTCTTTTTCGCAGCCGGCCTAACCACCACCTGTGGCTCCGCTATAGGTTCCGTCATTTCTTCCCGGGATTGCGGTTCCAGAACCGGAGGTTCAACCTCCGTTTCCTCCGCTGGTTTACTGTGGGCATATGTCGACCGTTCAGACTCATTCCTGTTAAAATCATCCATCCCGCCGCCGAATTTAAAGCCAAGCGTCAGTTTGTGCGTGTAACCAAGGTCACCAAAAGGGGTAAGCGCATAATCCAGGGCGATGGCCTGGGCGCTAACGAAAACTG
>DMXM01000008.1 GCA_003482905.1 Elusimicrobiota bacterium | reverse complement strand
TTAGGAGTTCTGCGGAAGTCAGGTGCCCCGTTTTGCTGTTTGATACGTACTGTTTTTTAACTTTACGAAAGAAGCGACCAGCCAGGATTCTATATCGCACGCTCTTTATGGCTGGGCAAACATACATAACGGCATTGACACAGGCAAGACGGCGAGGGGATTATGACGCGCTGATCTCTATCTTGTTTTCGTAGACAGAAATTAAGTCCGGGCTCTTGACAATTTCAGTGTTTTAATTCCCGCGGGTTTGCGTTTCTCTATACTCTGAGGTGGCCCTGCGCGGGGAATTGCCGTAGGGGCGCTCCGGAAAGGGAAGGAAAAAGGTAACTGCTACCTGTTACTACGGTTATTTTGCGGTTTCCAGCAGGGTGATGCGGTTTTCGTGGTTGGAAAGTTTAGTCTCATGCTCCATGATCTTGCCGCCGCGCAGGGTGTCGCGATTGCGGTAGGATATAGCCTCCGCGGTATAGGTGTCTATGGCGCCTAAAATACGGTTTATGTCGTCCTTGGTGGCCATTTTTGTTGCCATGTGATGTTTGATATCGCGGACATCCGCCTGGGTTTTTGCAATTGCAATGCTGAGTTTTAAATCTACAGCCGTTAGGTCGGCTTTGGTCGTTTGCGCCAGTGCCTGCATGTCGGCTTTGGTCGTTTGCGCCAGTGCCTGCATGTCGGCTTTGGTCGTTTGCGCCAGTGCCTGCATGTCGGCTTTGAGTGCCTGTGTGTCAGCTTTGGTCGTTTGCGCCAGTGCCTGCATGTCGGCTTTGAGTGCCTGTATGTCGGCTTTGGTTGCCAGATCCTTCAAGTCAGCCTTTGTCGCCGGTTCAGAATTATTGGTATTGTTCATTGTGCCCCCTGGAATTATATGGGAAAATTATTAAGTATATTTTAGCCAATTCCATTCAGGCCCGTAAGAGCCAAAAGGCCTATGCCGCCTAGGACTCTGGTCTTTATTTTAACAAAAAGTTCATTTTTTCTTCGGGATTTAGTAATAGCCATCAGGTAGACTATAGGGGTATAGCCAGGCCGCGCCGCCCGTATTAAGGTGGAGCGGCGACGGACGTCTTAGAAGCTGCTATGAAAAGAAACGCGAGGAAAAAAGCGCTAAAGATCCTGGGAGCCGCCATGGCCCTTGGCGCGTCCTTTGCCGCCCAGGCTTTTTGCGCGCCCGGCTCCACCGGAGCGTCCTTCCTCAGGTTTACGCCCAGCCCGCGCGCCAGCGGCATGGGGGAATCGCATATCTCCGTCTCGGAAGACGCCTACTCCACATACTGGAACCCCGCCGGCCTGGCCGTTATTGAACTACCCGAATTGTCAGCGATGTATAATTCTTCCTTCGAGGGGGTTGACACACAATATCTGGCGGCGGCCTGGCCACTTGAGTACGGCTCAACGCTGGGGCTGGGGGTCTCCCGGCTGACAGTGTCGCCTTTCCAGGGTTACGACTCCATCGGCGTGCGCACAAAACTGGTGGACTCCTACGGCTTATCGGCCGGGCTCGCATACGGGCGGGCGCTACTCAAAGATGAAATTTCAAGACCGGTTTTCAGCGTAGGCGGGGGAATAAAATACATCGGGGCGCGGCTTGACAGCGCTTCAGCACGTACGTTCGCTGTAGATGCGGGCGCGATCTACAATATAAGGCCGGATAAATACTGGATGAGCAAAATACCGGCCCAGGAGTTCCGCCTGGGTGTGGCCGTCAGGAATCTGGGGGCCGGACTGAAATTCGACAAAGACAATACGCCGCTGCCAGCCGCGGTCTCCGTGGGCGGCTCCTGGCATTCCCACCCCGGCGGAAGCTCCTCCCTTATCATAAGCCTGGATAATGTTATGCAGGCCGGAGACGGCTACTACGTGGCCCTGGGGACGGAATATACGGCGTTCCAGCTTCTCTCTTTACGGGCCGGCCTGCGTACCGGCAAAGAAATAGGTTCCGGCATACGCGCCGGGGTCGGCTTTCACCTTTCCATAGTGAACCTGGATTATTCCATGTCGCCTTTCGGCGACCTGGGGAGCATGCATAAATTCGGGCTTTCCATGAAGTTCGGCGCGCCCAAAGCGGCGCAGCCGCTGGCCGGGGAAACCAGCCGCGCCGGCCGGGCCAAGCTTATAGCGAGGAAAGAAAAGATAGAGCAACTGCACATGTTCGCCAAGGATTTCCTGGCCCTGGCCCAGAAGAACGTGCAGGAGCGGCAATATGTCTCCGCCATAGCGAACATGAAAAAAGCCTTCAACCTTGAGCCCGGCCTGCGCGGCGGGGTCTGGGGCGCGCGTGAAAAGCGGCTGGGGGCTATAGTGGCCGGGCTTAAGCTCGCCGAAATACCGTCCAGGGAAAATCTATTTGCCCCGGGGCCGGAGCAAGCTGACGCCGCCGACGAGGCCGTACGGGCCTACATGGAGGGCAAAGACCTGAAGGCGCTGCTGCTGGCCCACGCGGCGTACGGCGCCAATATCCGCGGCGCCGCGGTGTTCGAAGAGCTTCTGACGCTTATAAGCGACCTGGCGAATATCGCTATCCGCCACGCCGAAATACTGCCTAAGAGCGCAATGATAAAACACAAACTTGAAGTGGCCGGGAACTCTTTTTACACCGGTGGGTTTAAGATAGCCGCGCAGGAATGCGAAGAAGTATTACTGCTTGACGACAAGAACAAGCTGGCCTGGAAACGCCTGGGGTCGGCCTACTTCGCCCTGGGAGACACCAAGGAAGCCAGGCGGGCGTATGAAAATGTCCTCAAACTCGATCCGGCGGACGGTTCCGTCCTGAAATTCCTTCAGCTGCAGAACTGGAAATAAAACGATGGAAGCCGCCGTCTTTCTCCTTATAGTCGCGATGTTCCTTTTTATGTGGCTGGGCTACTTTATTTTCAGCGGAGTATTAACACGTTACCACTCCGGCCGGCTTTCCCTGAAAAACAGGAAGGCGGTTACGCTGGCGGAGAGGTATATGGCGCAGGCCGCCCTGGCGAAGACCCGCCTGGCGCGCGACCACAGCCGCCTGAAGGTCCTTACGCGCGAACTGGACCTCTCCGCGCAGGAGCTGGCCCGGCTAAACGACATGAAGTCCAAATTCCTCTCCATGGCCGTGCACGACATACGCTCGCCATTGGCCGTTATAAAAGGCTTCAGCACCATATTGTCCGCAAAGATCTCCGGAGATAAGGAAAAAACGCAGTTTAATAATATTATAAACGCCACCGATCAGCTTAACAGGCTGATAGCCGACCTGACCGACCTGGCCATGATAGAAGCGGGAAAACTGGTAATGGAGCCGGCGCCCTTCGACCTTGGGTTGACAGCCGCGGACATAGTTCCGGGCATACGCCTGCGCGCGGCCGAAAAAGGGGTGGAGTTTGTTTTCAATGAGCCGCCGGGCCCGGTGATGGTGAACGGCGACAGGTTCAGACTTGCCCAGGTACTGATGAACCTCTTGAACAACGCCCTTAAGTTCACGCCCGCGGGAGGCGCCATGGAACTCCGCGTAGCGCTGGAGGGGGCAAAGGCCGCGGTTTATGTGCGCGACTCCGGCATAGGCATACACCCGAACGAAACAAGAAAGATCTTTGAGAAATTCTACCAGGCCAAGTACCAGAAGGACGCGAAGCTGCGCAAGCAGGGCTGGGGGCTAGGCCTCGCCATTTCTACCGAGATAATAGCGGGGCATAAGGGGGAAATAGGCGCCACCAGCCCCGGCCTGGAAAAAGGGTCTACATTCTACTACAGGATCCCGGCACTAAGCGGATTTTAAACAAGATTGTAACTTTTTTGAAATATGCAGCCTGTATAATATAGTCGCGCGCTTTAATGCCGCCGCGCATTTATTATGGTATCAACGACACCAGCATTTAAACGGACTCCGGGCGCGGCCTGGCTGCGCCAAAAATGGACGGCGCGGTTCTGCGCGCTGACCTTGTTATTCGCCTGCGCCTGCTCCGCAGCCGCCGCCGGGGCTAACCTGGAAGAAAAAATGAAGTACGAGAGGGCTCTGGAGCAGAAGGTGGAGGAGGTGCTGGCGAACCTGCTGGGGCCGGGCAAATCACGCGTTATGATCCGGGCGGCCCTGGATTTCTCCTCCAAAGAGAATGTCGCGCTTGAAACCGAAAAACCGGAAGCGCGGATGTTCGGCTGGCAGAACATGAACCAGGTAGCCGCCTCCAACGAGCTCCTGCCGGGCGTACCCGACGCCAAACAGGAAGCGCAGCCGGCGCAGCCGGTAAGCGGCAATTATCGGCGCGAGGTCATTTTTCCGCAGACAATGGTAAAGCGCCTTACGGTCTCCCTGGTGCTTAGCGAGGGAATATCCGAGGCGGAAGCGCAGAAGGTGCGCCGTGTGGTGAGCGATTTGCTGGCCCTGGACCCCGCAAGGGGCGACGATATCCTGGTTATGCGCGCCCGCTTCGCCCCTATCTGGTACACTTCCGAAATGCTGGGCACCCTGGTTAAATACGGGTTAATCTCCGTAATAGCCATTGTGGGCATGGGGATAGTTTCCATGGGCTTCCTAAAAATGGCCTCGGCCATGCGCTCCATGGCCGGGCCTGAAGCGTCGAACATACGGATGGAAATGGGCGGCGCCATGGGAGGGGAAGCCGACGCCCTGGGCTTGCCCGAACACGACGAGCCGGGCGCCACCGCCGAAAAGACTCTGATTGCGGGACAGCCGGAGGGGGATTCTTCCGGCGCGGTGATCTTCAATATCAAGGCCGATAAGCTGGAGATCCTGGTTAGAATGCTGGCCAACGACGAGCCGGCGGATATTTCCATTATAGCCGTTCACCTGCCCTCCGACCTGCGCGGCAAATTCATGTCCCTGCTGCCGCCGCAAAAGGCCTCGGAGGTATTCGCCAATATCGCAAAAGTCCGCTTTGTGGAACCAGAACTGATAGTCAAAATTAAAGAGGAGCTGGAGAGAAGGCTGAACGGTGCTGTGGGCGGCTATGAGAAAGCGGTGGAGATGATAGAGAAAGTCAGCCTCACGTCGAAAAAGGCCATGCTTGAAGCGCTGAAGAACACCCATCCGGACATAGCGGCGCAGATAAGGCAGCGCGTCCTGCTGCTCGACGACCTGGAACATTTCGCGGACACAGACCTGGCTATCCTTGTAGGCACCCTGTCGGTGGAACAGTGGGCGGCCGCGGCCTGGCGCATTTCCGAGGGATTGCGCGCCAAGATCAAAACGCACCTTAGCGAACGCGCCTGGCAGATAATGGAACAGACCATGGCGTACAACAGGCCGACGGACGCCAAAATAGACGCCGCGGCGGAGGAAGTCATTGCCGCGGCCTGGAAACTGATAGCTGAAGGACGCATTAAAAAACCCGGCGCCGACGCCACCGCCATAGGCGTTGAACCAGCCGCTTTGCGCGGGGCCTGAACCCGGCGGCATACACCATATGAAAAGGGAGAACGAGAAACCCGCGGATAGCGCCGGGGCCGACAACGGCGAAGCGGCGCTGCCGCTCTTTTCGGCTTTCCGCCCGAAACCAAGGCCGGCGCCGGCGCAGCCCCCGGCCGCCGCCCCCGCGCCCAAACCGGCCGCGCCGGAAAAGCAGCCGGCCACAACGGCGCTGGAAGCCCGCCTCTCCGAACTGGAGAAAAAACTCCAGGAAGCGGCCCAAAGGGAAAGCGCACGCGCTCCTGAAAGGGCGATGCTTGATTACCTCAAGACCCAGGTAGGGGACTTGGAGGAAAAACTGCGGGATTCTCAGGAGAAAAGCCTTGCTTTCGCTTGTGAACTGAAGGGGAGGGAAAAAGCCAGCCAGGAGTCCCGCCACAAGATGGAAGAAGTCCTGACGGCCATAAAGCAGCAGCAGGCCGTTACGGAAGCCGAACGACAGCAGGCCACGGACCAGAAGGAATTCCGCGGGCGGCTGGAGGCTCTGGAGCAGGGGCTCCTGGAAATTTCATCCAGACCGCCGGCGCCTCCGCCCGCCGACCTCTCGCCCCGCATAGAAGAACTGGCTAAAAGCCTTGAGACCGTTTCCGCCAGGCTGAATTCCGTGGAAAACGCCTGTAAGCCCGCCGACAACGCAGCGGAGTTGCTGGAGCTGGAAACAAAGATCCTCTGCGCCCTGGAAAAGAAACTGGACGCGCGGCTCAAAAGGGAATTCTCGGCCCTGGAAAAGAGCAAGACGGATTTTATGGGCAACGCCGTAACGAATATGTCGCATCTCCTGTCGGGGCGCCTGGGCGAGATCAGGGAAGCCATACACTACCTTGCGTCCGACGCGGCGGCGGCCGGGATAGAGGCGGACAGAACGGTGGAGTGGCTGAGGGCGCTGGTGGACAGGAAAGGGCGCGAGGCGGCCGGGAACATAGCCGGCTCTTACGACCTTGGCTTTATACAGGCCTCCCTGGACAACCTTGAGAAATGCGTCTCTTCCGCCATCTCGGACCTGGACAAAGCCTGGGAGAACGCGCAGGACGCTTCCTCCCTGCCCGCTATTACGCCGGAGCTGCGCACCCGCCGGCACGCCGAGGCGCTCAGGTCAGCTATAGATTCGCTCAAAGACAATCTAGACGCCTTCCGCGAGATCCGCCCGGGGATAGTGAACAATATGCGCAAAAGGCTGACCGGCGGCTAGCCGGGATCCGGTTATTTTGAACAAAGAGCCCGGGGAGAATTTCCCCGGGCTCTTTGTTTTTTAGTTCAGGTACTTGTTAACGGCCTCGGGGTTATAGTTGGCAACCACACGCCCGTCCTCATTATACAGGGTGATGGTTTTGTCTGTATTGGCCCGCGAGTTCAGGCGGTTCCCGTCGGAGTCGGTGGCGTAAAGATCGCCTTTTGTATCTTTGGCCATTACCACCCAGCCTTTGGGCTTGTTGTTTTCGAAGATGTCGATACGAAGGCGGTTTTCATTAGGCATCCAGTTCAGCACCGCGGCCTGATTCCCTTCGGTGGCGGTTCTAATGGTTTTAGCCGTAACAGGATTCTTGCCGCCCCAGAACTCCACCGAGTTCAGCACGATAGCGTCGGCAAGGCCGGCGATAGCGTACGCCGGGAGAATACTTAATCCCAGGAATACGGCTTCCTGCCCCCATTTCTGTTTTGTAACGTCGCCGTTCCATTTCCAGAGTTTACGGGTCAGCGAAAAACTCCCGTAACATCCGGCCGTTAAAAGAACCACCGCCAGCATGCACAAGTTTATTGTTTTCTTCATTTTGCCCCCCTGATCCTATCAATTTACTTCTTCGCCAATTCTGCAACTAAAAAGGTAAGAGTGTCAACAATCAGTGCAGGCCTATGCGGCACTGGTGGTCTTTGGCGTAGCGCTCCAGGGACTGTTTTTCGTTCTCCCGGTAGGCAGCGGTGCGTTTGAGCAGCAGGTCGAAGTTGGTCTGGTGGGCGTCGAACATGGGGCCGTCCACGCAGGCGAACCTGGGCTTGCCGCCAACCTCAACGCGGCAGCCGCCGCACATGCCGGTGCCGTCGAGCATAATGGGGTTCAGGCTGGCGAAGGTGGGAGTGCCGTGCGGGCGGGAGGTCTCTGCCACGAACTTCATCATGATTATCGGGCCTATGGTAAAGATGGCGTCGATCTTTTCGCCCGCGGCGTAAAGGTCCTTCATGGCGTCGGTGACCAGGCCTTTTTTTCCGGCGGAGCCGTCGTCCGTGGTGACCAGCACTTTCTCCGATATGCCCGCCATTTCTTTTTCAAGTATCAGCAGGTCCTTGGAGCGGGCGCCGAGAACGGAGATGACCTTATTGCCCGCCTTTTTGAAGGCGCGCGCTATGGGATAAAGCTCAGCTATGCCCACGCCGCCGCCCACGCCCAGCACGGTGCCGTACTTCTTTATTTCCACCGGGGTGCCCAGCGGGCCGGCCACGTCGGCAAAGGTATCGCCTTTTTTAAAAGCGTTCATTTCGGTGGTGGATTTGCCTATGGCCTGAATTATTATGGTGACCGTTCCGGCCTCCGGGCTCCAGTCCACCAGCGTTACGGGGATGCGCTCGCCGCCTTCGCGCGCGCGCAGAATAACGAAGTGCCCTGCCTTCGCCTTGGCGGCTATCAGCGGCGCGTAGAGGACGTGCCGGGAGACGGTGGGGGAAAGATCTTCTTTCTCTATTATCCTGTAAAGTCCTTCGGTCGAGTAAATGTCGTGGTTCATATTAATTCCCGGTCAGCTTCCTGTGTATCGCCAGGGCGGCGTTCTTGCCGTCCTTCATGGCCAGCAGCACGGTGGCCCCGCCGCGCACCACGTCCCCGCCGGCGTAGATGCCGTCCAGCGAGGTCCTGGCCGTAGCCTCTTCCACTATTATTCCGCCCCACTTATTGGTGTTCAGGCCGGGCGTGGTCTGCTGTATTACCGGGTTGGGGCTAGCCCCTATGGCTACCACAAGGCTGTCGGCTTCCACATAGAATTCCGAGCCCTTCTGCGGCACGGGCTTGCGGCGGCCGGAAGCGTCGGGCTCGCCCAACGCCATGCGCACGCACTTCACGCGCTTCAGGCGGCCCTTCTCGTCGCCCTCCAGTTCCACGGGGGCGGTGAGGAACTCAAAATTTATGCCCTCTTCCATGGCGTTCTCCACTTCTTCGCCGCGGGCGGGCATTTCGGCCCGGGTGCGGCGGTAAAGCAGCGTCACGCTGCCCGGGCCCAGGCGCTGCGCGCAACGGGCCGAGTCCATGGCGGTATTGCCGCCGCCCACCACCACCACCTTCTTGCCGATATAGTAGGGCGTGTCGGTGACGGGGAATTTATAGGCCTCCATAAGGTTAATACGCGTTAAAAACTCGTTAGAGCTGTAAACGCCCACCAGGTCTTCGCCGGGGGTGTTCATGGGGCTGGGCAGGCCGGCGCCGGAGCCGATGTAAATAATATCGAAGTCCTTCTTTAGTTCTTCTATGGTGATGGACTTGCCTATCATCACGTTCTTAAGAAAGCGTACGCCCATTTTTTTAAGCGTGGCCACCTCGAAGCGCACCACCTCGCGCGGCAGGCGGAAAGTGGGGATGCCGTAGCTGAGCACGCCGCCGAATTCGTGCAGGGCCTCGAACACGGTGACAGCGTGGCCCAGCTTGCGCAGCTCGGCCGCCACCGCCAGCGACGTGGGCCCCGAGCCGACGCAGGCCACCTTGAAGCCGGTGTCGGGGGCGCAGGGCGGGGGGGTTATAAGGCCGTTGCGGCGCGCGTAGTCGGCGGTAAAGCGCTCCAGCCTGCCTATGGAGACCGGGCCGAATTTATCTTTCAGCACGCAGGCGGCCTCGCAATAGGTTTCCTGCGGGCAGACGCGGCCGCAGATGGCGGGGAAAAGGGAGGTCTCGAATATCTTGGAGGCGGCGGCGCCGATGTCTTCTTTGTAAACCAAGTCGACGAATTCGGGGATCTTCACGTTGACCGGGCAGGCAAGTTCGCAAGGCTTCGTTTTGCAGCCAAGACAGCGCGCCGCTTCAGTAACGGCTTCTTCCAGGCCGAAGCCCAAAGCCACTTCGTCGAAATTATTGCGCCGCTCCGCCGGGTCCTGGTGACAGCCAAGGTTCTGCTTTATCGCCGGTGTAGGTTTCTTAGACTTGTTCTCCATCCCTAAATTATACAAAACCCCGCGCAGGTGGCCGGCAGTTGTTAACAGACATCGCTCCATATTGCTAGAATATAGAAAGTAACAACTGCTGACGATTGGGGTTAAAGGCTTAAGCGTCATGGGAACAGCCGCGTTAATATTTATACTTTTGTCATCCGCCCTCCCGGCCCGGGCCGGGGCGGTGCCGGAAGACAGGGTTGTCCGGCTCAGTATAGAGCGTTTTGCTGATCTTGCAATGCGCAACAGCCTGCGCGCCTCTATATATCACAACTCTGTGGATCTGGCCAACAGCTCGTTCAGGAGCAGCTATCTGGGATCCCGCTTCCCGCAGGTGTCTCTTCAGGGCTATGTCCAGAGGGGGTACAACGAAACCGAAACTTCCGGCGGGATTATCACCTCCAGCACCGCGATAAGCCGGACTTACGGTACACAGACCAGCGCCAATGTTTCAATGACCATGCCTCTTTACCTTACAGGCGGTTCGTTCTCTCTGGGGCTTGCCCAATCCAGGAGCCTTACGGAAACTTCCGGCATGCCGGACAGCACTGCCAGAGTCTCTCCCTCCTGGCAGGTAAGTTACTCGCAGCCGCTTTTTATATTTACCGGTGACAGCGGGCGCCGTAACTGGCGTCGCGTCCAGCTTGGCCACGAAAGCGTGGTGGCCTCGCTTGACCGTGAGAAACTCTCCATATGGTCGGATTCCCGTGCCCTTTATTATCGCACAATACAGCAGCAATCGACTATTGATGTGGAAGTGCAGACGCTCAAGTCCGCCAGGGAGCTCCTTAATATCACACGTGCGCTGACACGGGCCGGCAGATATGCCCCGGTGGAGCTCAGCCGTGCGGAACTGCGCTATTCCATGGAGGAGCGTCGGATAAGGAACGCAAGAACGACGCTTGATCAGGAGCTCAATAACATCAAGTATTTCCTCCAATTGCCGGTTGATGCCGAGCTTCTGCTTACCACAAGTCTGGAATATAAGAAGTTCAACTGGGAACTGCAGGACCTTGTGGACTTCGCGCTGGACCACAGGCAGGATTATCTGAATGCCCAGCGTTCGCTTGAGCTGCAGAAGCTTTCGCTGAAGGACGCGCGGGAGGCTGGCAGGCCAGACATCTCGCTTAATTCCACCTATTCTAAAACCCGCCTCCTGTCCGACCCGGGTTCTCCCACAAAGACCTATGGATGGACCGCACAGTTCCTTGCGACCTGGCTCCTGTTCGATTCCGGAGTCAACCGCCTGCGGGTCAAGCAGAGCGTGATAGACCTTGAAAATTCCAGGATAACTCTGGAGAATGCCCGCCAGCAGATAGTTACCGAGGTGCGCAACTCTTACCTGAACATTAAGAACCTGGAAATGCAGCTGCTCGGTTTTGACGTTAATCGGAAGCAGGCCATGAACAACCTGAAGGCCGTCAGATACCGTTACTCCAACGGCATTGACCGCCTAATAGACGTCTTTGACGCGGAGAACGATCTTAGGCAGCTCGAGCTTGAATCCCTCGGCCTGCTGGTGAGTTATCATTCCGCGAGGGACCAGATGATACTGTCAATTAACGGTTTTCTGCCGGGGTGGCGCTGATGTTCCGCCTGAGTGCAAAGCTTATAGTCGCCGGTTCGCTGCTTCTGCTTCTGGGCAATATCCGCATGGCGCCCATGCGCAGGATACAGCATGAGGCCACTGATACCGTCAGGCGCGAGGACATGGTGATGTCGGTGCGCTGTTCAGGGACGCTTGCCGCTAAAAACATCAGCGTGGTGCGCGCCGCGGTCAGTGCGCACGTGCTGAAAAAGTACGTGGCAGAAGGGGCGCGCGTCAAGAAAGGGCAACTTTTAATAGAACTGGACCCCGCCGATATAGACAAAATGCTGCGAGCCAGCGAGGAGGAGCAGCAGAGCGCCGCCCGCGAATATGTCAAGGCGAAAAAAGAGGTTAAGGTGCAGAAGGACCTCTTTAAGTACGGCGCTGTGGCGAAAAAGAGCGTGGAGGATTCAGTGGCGGCTCTTGAAAAAGCGGAGGCCACGACCAGGAACGCATCCAAGGCCTTGCAAGATATGAAGAAGTCCATAGGCAAGACCCGCATACGGGCTCCAATGAACGGGCTCATCATCAGGGATTACCTGCAGGGTGAAAATACGGTGCAGCAGGATAAAGAAATATTCATGGTCGGAACGCTTGACGCCTTCCAGGCGGACGTGGGCGTTGATGAAATGGACGTCGCCAGGGTGACGCTTGGCCAGAAGGTGGAGCTTCAGGTGGAGGCTTTCCCCGACACTGTTCTGGCCGGCAAGGTCCTGTCCATCGCGCCGGCCGCTGAACGGACGAATTTCGCCAAAGTCAACGTGAAGATAGAGATCCGTGGTGCGAAGGGGCTCGGGCTTAAACCTAATCTATCAGTGGACGCGCGCATAATTACTGGTCGCCTTCCCGACGTGCTCACCATCCCCGTGAGAGCCGTTTCACGGCATGACGGGGAAACCTGGGTGTTGTCAGTCGGACCTCTCGGCAGAACATTGCGTAAGCGCGTGGGGCTGGGGGACGGCAACGATGATCGCGTTGTGGCTCTTTCCGGTGTCAGGGAGGGGGAGGCACTGCTTCTTGCCCAATGATGAGCGAAACCATACTTGAACTAAGGAACGTCGCCAAAGTCTTCGAGATGGGCGGGGAAGCCCCGGTAACGGCTCTTTCCGGAATTTCTCTGGCCATAGAGGACGGAGATTTCGTCGCCATACTGGGGCGTTCAGGCTCCGGCAAATCCACGCTGTTGTCCATATTGGGCTGCCTCGACCTTCCCACTTCCGGGGAAGTCCTTGTAAGAGGGCAGGACGTTTCTTCTATGTCCGAGAACGAACTCGCTCTCGTGCGCAACAGGGAAATAGGGTTCGTGTTCCAGAGCTTTCATCTGCTTCCCCACTATAATGCCGTGTTGAACGTGGAAATGCCACTGCTTTACGCGGGAAGGCTCGAGCCTCAAAAACGCGCCGCCGAAATACTGGAGCGTGTAGGCCTTGGCGAACGCCTCTGGCATTTTCCTCACCAGATGTCGGGAGGCCAGCGCCAAAGGGTGGCCATTGCCCGCGCCCTTGCGAACAATCCGCATCTTCTCCTGGCGGATGAACCGACCGGGAATCTTGACTCAAGGACGGGGCAGGATATACTTACATTGTTCCATGAACTGAACGCTACCGGAGCAACGGTGGTGATAGTGACGCATGATCACCAGGTAGCGGCGGTGGCCAGGCGCGTCATAAGCCTTGCCGACGGTTCGGTAGCAAGCGACCGACGTTCAATGTCGCCTGGAGGGTTCCAGTGAGGCTGAACGAAAGCATGCGGATAGCCCGCGCGAACCTGCTCGCGAATAAGACCCGCTCTTTTCTCTCGGTCATGGGCCTGGTCATAGGCATAGCAGCCGCCACCGTAGTGGCGGCTATCGCCAACGGGGTGAGACTTTCCGTGCTGGAAAGCCTTTCCTCCATGGGAACACAGGTCCTTTACCTGTTCCCTAATTTCGAGACCGCCAGGGGTGGAGAGAGGGTCCAGCAGCTTACACATGAAGGCCTTGTCCGTCTGGCTGAGCTGCCTTTCGTGGAAGCGGCGTTCCCTCAGATGTCTTACAGCGGAGCGGCGCGCGGGGCCTTGAACGAACTGCGCCTGGACGCCATGGGGATATATCCGCGATACCTTGAGGTCTATCGTATCCCGGTAGTGGAGGGGCGGGGGTTCAACGACAGGGACCTTGAAGTAAAAGCCCGCATCTGCCTGCTTGAAGTCCAGACGGCGCAGAAACTGTACGGCGCGGCGGGGGCGCTGGGCAAGATGCTCCGGTTCGGAAGGACAAGCTATGAGGTGGTCGGGCTGGTAAAGCGCTCTTCAGTGCCGCTTGGTTTCGGCAACGGCGTTGAAACGTCGTTATATATACCTCTACCGACACTTTTCAGGCAGGAAGCCAGCATGATAGGCAGCATGGGTTCCGCGGAAATATGGATAAAGAAGGATTACAAGGGCGATCCCAAGGAGGATATCCTGGTGGCCGCAGCAGGAAATCCGCAGAGAAAGGCTTTGTTCATGATCCAGGACCCCAAGGCCCTTATAGAGGAGATGCAGAAAACCTCCGGAAGGCTGCAGCGCACGATGCTGATGCTGGCGGGAATCTCTCTTCTTGTCGGCGGGATAGGGATAATGAACGTTATGCTTATCTCCGTGGCGGAGCGTACCCGTGAGATAGGCCTGCGCAAAGCCATAGGAGCGTCCTCAAGGGATATTCTGCTGCAATTTCTGGTGGAAGTGCTGCTGCTGAGCGGCCTCGGCGGAGCCGGCGGTGTCGGGGCGGGAGTGCTTGCTGTCTGGCTCACTCCGCAGTTGAGTTCCGGCGATGTGCCGATGGCCATAGTCCCTTCCGCCATCTTTGTCGCGCTGGCTTTCTCCGTTGTGGTCGGCGGCATATTCGGCCTGTATCCCGCCTTCAGTGCCTCGCGTTTGTCGCCGCTTGAGGCTTTGCGTCACGAATGATGTGCCCATAGGCATAATTCTATTCTTTGGGGCGGTTGAAATTTGTGTTGTACAATGGCACTATGATCGCACAGATCGTACGCGCCGCGAAGTAATACTGGGTAGTCGTGCGATTACGGCGCCAGGAATGGACAGAACGGCCCTAATTCCTGGCGCCGGTCGTTTTATATTGATTCTGTGTGAGAATAGCCGTTTGTTAGAAAAGGTGTCTGATGAGGCCTATCGCCGACAGGAACGCCCAACCACCAGCGCCAATCAACAGGGTACGGTTGGCCTTGTCCGCCCGGAAAATCTGTGCCCATCCGTAGGTCAGCAGAAATGCCGTCCAGATCTGGAATATGTCAAAACAGTCGAGGAAAGCCGATAACTTGTAGCTTGGCGGGACGAACGCCACCAGCAATAATGGGCTTCCAGTGAACTCACCTGCCCGTCCGCTGGTGATCAGGGCATAAATTATCCCTAGCAAGGCCGACAGCGCCAGTGGCGATACTGCAGCTGTACAGAACTTTGCCACTTCTCCCAGAGGTTTTTCCCTGTCTCTGGTATAGAGCAGGACCCACAACAGCCCTATCCCCGCTGCCCATGCCGCAAGAACCTCCGCGAAACCTACAACACCGGCCGCCAGGCGATGGGAGTCAATAGAGGCGCTTATTGAGTGTAGCAGCGCCAGCAGGCCTAAAGGCGTGAGCGCGTCGGCCAGCGGCATGGCAGCAACGGCCGAGAAGGCTTCCTGCGGTTTGGTTAGAACGTCCCAGGCAAGCCGGAGGGAACGCAGCGAATTTATATCGAAACGGGGTTTCGGCTCGATGCCGGCCGCAGGCCGCGGCTCGGTTTTTACAGGCCGCGGCGGAATACGTTCGGAGGCGGCTAGCTGCGCCGCCGGTTTTTGCGCGGCAGCCTGCTGTTTCAGATGTTCCTCTATGAGTTCAGCGCGTCGAAATAAAGAGTTCAATCTCTCCAGCAGTTCCTTGACGGCAAAAGGCTTGGTTATGTAATCGTCGGCCCCGTTTTTCAGGCCGGCTATTTTTGATTCCGCGGTGTTGACTCCCGTGCACATGAGCACAGGGATATATCGCAGTTTGGGATCGTTTTTTAGAAGCTGGCAGAACTGCATGCCATCTATGTCCGGCAGGTCAAGGTCAAGTATGATAGCGTCGGGGCTTTTATTCCTTATTTGTTTGAAACCATCCTCGGCGGTATGCGCCGCTGTAACGATATAACCGGACTCCGTGAGAGTGTCGGAAATGACATTGCATATCATTTCCGAATCGTCGATAACAAGGATTATTTTTGCCGCCATTATAACTTTGTCGCTCCGCATCTTTTATTATCGCCGGCCCAACTATACCGTATTCTATAATATTGTGGCCACGGATTACATTTGTGCGGCGGAATCCTCGGCCCCTGTTTGTGCTGGAGAAAGACTGCGGCGCAGAAAAAACGCAGGAAAGAATTAGCTCCCGGATGCCAAAAGTTGTATGATGTGCAGGTGGCACAGCGTATCTCCATTTTAGTCGTTGACGACGATCCCATCGTCCTGGCATTACTGGTTGAAATCCTGTCCTCAAAGGGGTACCTGGTTAAGACTGCTTCAACGGCCTTTCAGGCCCGCAGCTCCCTTGAGAGGTGGATCCCGGACATAATCCTTCTAGATCGCGGCCTGCCAGATGTGGAAGGCGTGGAATTCATTAAGGAAATCAGAGCCAAGCAGCAGTGTTCAACTCTGCCGGTCCTTTTTATAACCGCAAGAAAGGCCACCAAAGACAAGGTCGAGGGGCTGCGTTCCGGCGCGGACGATTATCTGGCGAAACCATTCGCTCAAGAAGAACTCCTGGCCCGCGTGGAGGTGCTGCTCAGACGCAGTCAGTTGCCTCCGGAGCCGCCCAAATTATTTCAAGCGCATGGCCTGATGGTCGACATGGTTAGCCACAAGGTGACGCTGGGCGATCGGGAGTTGAAGCTGTCTGCGACCTGCTTCGAACTTCTTGTGGCCTTCATGGAAAAACCCGGCCATGTACTCAGCCGGAACTTTCTCCTGGAACGGGTTTGGGGGTTTGACCGGGACGTCGAGATGACCTCTAAGGCCGTAGATATGGCCGTTAGCCGCATGAGGGCTTCTTTGGGGGCGTGGGGCGGCCTCCATATCGTAGCTGTAGATAGCTATGGGTACCGTCTAGCCCCCGAAGAAGAATAACGGCACTGTGGCGGGCAAGGACGTCCAGCAACCGTTACCGTTTTGTTGCCACACTCCCATATACTATGCAAGACGGGATTGCACAGCGTATTCTGGAGAAGTCGGCCCGGTGTTCCGGCAGAGACCTAAAGCGTTGACCAATAGGCGGTTTGTGCTCTGTAGTATTCTTAGTTAAAATCGCGGTTAAGGAGGAGTAAATTATGAAACTGAAAATAATGAAAGCGGGTTTGTGCGTTGTTTCTTTCGGCCTGGCGGTTACTCTGTTCGCGAAAGTCGGTCAGGCGGCTATTTCGGCATCGCAGTTCTCGTTCGCGACCTCGCAGCTTGCCCTTATTCCCGACACTGCCGGGACCAGCGGCTGGGTGACTGTTCTCTCGGCTCCGCTTAAAACGCCGGCCAGCAAGGAAGTGTATGTCAGCGCTTCCCTTGAGGCCGGTCTCTATACGGAGACCGTGGTGAAGAGCAAGAACATGCAGAAAAGTGCCTCTACTGCCTCCGCATCCATCCAGGTGCAGGCGTTGATAGATGGTAAGCCCATGCCTCCAGGCGCGGTTACCTATGCCGCCAGGAGTCAGACGCTCTCCGCTACCTTGGAGGGATCTATCTCCAAGTGCCTTAGCACTGTAGCCAACGCTGACGGCTCTTCGAGCATAATCCTCGACCAGAGCTGCGTGCAGCCGGAGGAAATTGGTCTGATCCTCTCGACCTTAAACGCCGCTTCGTTCAACTTTGTGGCGAGCAATGTCCCGCAGGGGAGTCATGTAATCTCCCTGCAGGCGAGGATCTCTAGCTCCGTCAGCTCCGATACCGGGTCTGCTTCCGCCTCGGCGCTGGTTGGAAAGGGCACGATGATTGCGCAGATACTTCGGGCCGCTAAATAACGACAAGAGCTTAATACTGTAAATCCCCGGCGCCGGGAAAGGGCTGACAACCCTGCTCGGCGCCGGATTGTTTGTGTGCCCGTGTAAAGGGATTAAATACGCCAGAGCGGCCTGGCGCGGCTGCTTATGGGCGATTTACGGAATTGGTGAGTCGAACGCGGGGCGGGAACCTGGTTTTGCAAAAATGCTATACTTTTTTTAGTTCCTCAGCACCAATTTCGCAGATAAATCCTCAAGGAGACAATTATAATGGCTAATAAAAGAGTAGCGATGGACGGGAATACGGCCGCGGCTTACGTGGCCCACAAGACCAACGAGGTCATAGCGATCTACCCCATAACCCCTTCCTCGGTAATGGGCGAACTGTCCGACATCTGGTCCTCCAAGGGCGACAAGAACATCTGGGGCACCGTCCCTTCCGTCATTGAAATGCAGTCCGAAGGCGGCGCTTCCGGCGCAGTGCACGGCGCCCTGACCGCCGGCGCCCTGACCACCACTTTCACCTGCTCCCAGGGCCTGCTGCTGATGATCCCCAATATGTACAAGATTGCGGGCGAGCTCACCAGCACCGTGTTCCACATCAGCGCGCGCGAAGTAGCCGCCCATGCGCTTTCCATCTTCGGCGGACACGGCGACGTGATGGCAACACGCCAGACCGGCTGGGCCATGCTGGCCTCCGCCAACCCCCAGGAAGCCATGGACTTCGCGCTGATCTCCCAGGCCGCCGCGCTCAAGACCCGCGTGCCCTTCATGCACTTCTTCGACGGCTTCCGCACCAGCCACGAGCTTAACATGGTGGAGCCGCTGCCCGCCGAAGTGATGCGCAGCATGATCAGCGAAAAGCTGATAGCCGAGCACAAGGCCCGCGGCCTCAACCCCGAGCACCCCGTGCTGCGCGGCACCGCCCAGAACCCCGACGTATTCTTCCAGGGCCGCGAAGCCGGCAACAAGTTCTACGCCGCCGTGCCCACCATGGTGAAAGAAGCCATGGGCCAGTTTGAGAAACTGACCGGCCGCAAGTACGGGCTGTTCGACTATGTCGGCGCCCCCGACGCAGAAAAAATAGTAGTAGTAATGGCCTCCGGCGCCGACGTCGTAGAGGACACAGTAAACCATCTGGTAAAGAGCGGCGCCAAGGTGGGCGTGCTGAAAGTGCGCCTATACAGGCCCTACTCCGAGGTGGATTTCATAAAGGCCCTGCCCAAGACCGTAAAATCCATAGCCGTGCTCGACCGCACCAAGGAAGCGGGCGCCATCGGCGAGCCCCTGTTCCAGGACGTGGTCACCACCTGCGCCAACGCCTTCAAGGCCGGCGCCATTAGCGAGCTTCCGACCATAATCGGCGGACGCTACGGCCTTGGCTCCAAAGAATTCACCCCGGCCATGGCCAAAGCCGTCCTTGAAAACCTCGACGCCGCCAAGCCCGTCCACGGGTTCACCGTCGGCATCAAGGACGACGTCACCAACCTGAGCCTTTCCTACGACGAGAACTGGACCACCGAACCCGCGGACATCTTCCGCGCGCTGTTCTACGGCCTGGGCTCCGACGGCACCATCGGCGCCAACAAGAACACCATAAAGATCATCAGCGAGGAGACCGGCCAGTACGCGCAGGGCTACTTCGTATACGACTCCAAGAAAGCCGGCTCCATGACCGTGTCCCACGTGCGCTTCGGGAAGAATTACATACGCGCGCCGTACCTCATCAACAAGGCCCGCTTCATAGGCTGCCACCAGTTCAGCTTCCTGGAAAAATACGAGATGCTGAACAAGGCCGAGGATAACGCGATCTTCCTCCTTAACAGCCCGTTCGAGGCCTCCGACGTCTGGGACCGCCTGCCGATAGAAGTGCAGGAGAACATCATTAACAAGCACCTGAAGGTCTACGTCCTCAACGCCTCCAAAATAGCCGAGGAAACCGGCATGGGCGGGCGCATCAACGTCATCATGCAGACCGCCTTCTTCGGTATCTCCGGCGTGCTCCCCAAGGACGAGGCCATCGCCGCCATCAAGGCCGCCATCAAGAAGACCTACGCCAAGAAGGGCGACGAGGTGGTGAACCAGAACTTCGCGGCGGTGGACCAGACCCTGGCCGCCATACAGGAAGTGAAAGTGGGGGGACTGACCTCCAAGATCAAGCGCGCCTGCGTGGTGGAGGGCTTCCCGCCCTTCGTGCGCGACACGCTGTGCGAGATGATGGCTTTCCGCGGCGACGGTCTGCCGGTTTCCGCCATGCCGGTGGACGGCACCTTCCCTACCGCCACCTCCCAGTACGAGAAGCGCAATATAGCGCTTGAGACCCCCGTGTGGGACGAGGCGCTGTGCATCCAGTGCGGCATCTGCTCGCTGGTCTGCCCCCACGCCGCCATCCGCATTAAAGCCTACGACGGCGCCGAGCTGTCCAAAGCCCCCAAAACCTTCAAGTCGGCGGAAGGCCGCGCCCCCGCCCTTAAGGGCATGAAGTTCACCACCCAGGTGGCCGTGGAAGACTGCACCGGCTGCGGCGCCTGCGTGTATAACTGCCCCGCCAAGGAGAAGAAGGAGGGGAAAGAGACCGGCCGCAAAGCCATCAACCTGATGCCCCAGCCCGCGCTGCGCGAGACCGAGCGCGTCAACCTTAAGTTCTTCCTGTCCCTAAAGGACACGGGCTCCGCCAAGGTCAACCGCAATACCGTGCAGGGTTCCCAGCTGGTACGCCCGCTGTTCGAGTTCTCCGGCGCCTGCGGCGGCTGCGGCGAAACGCCTTACGTTAAGCTGATGACCCAGCTGTTCGGCGACCACCTCACCGTGGCCAACGCCACCGGCTGCTCGTCCATCTACGGCGGCAACCTGCCCACCACCCCCTACTGCACCAGGGAGGACGGCCGCGGCCCGGCCTGGAGCAACTCGCTGTTCGAAGACAACGCCGAGTTCGGCCTGGGCATGCGCCTGGCCTACGACAAGATGGGCGGAGAAGCCCGCGAGATCCTTACCGCGATGAAGGACAACCAGCTCAACCCCCAGGCCGCACTTGCCGACGAAATACTCAACGCCAAACAGGAGGACTGGGTGGCCATCGAGCAGCAGCGCGGCCGCGTGGCCGACCTGAAGAAAGCCCTCTCCACCACGGGAGGCGAGCAGGCCGCCCGCCTGGGAACTCTCGCCGACTATCTTATAAAGAAGACGGTTTGGATACTGGGCGGCGACGGCTGGGCCTACGACATAGGCTACGGCGGCCTGGACCATGTGCTGGCCACCAACCGCAAAGTGCGCGTGATGGTGCTGGACACCGAGGTGTACTCCAACACCGGCGGCCAGATGTCCAAGGCCACCCCGCTGGGCGCCATCGCCCAGTTCGCGGCCGGCGGCAAACTGCTGCCCAAGAAAGACCTGGGCATGATCTGCATGACCTACGGTAATATCTACGTGGCCCAGATAGCCATGGGCGCCAACTACCAGCAGACCGTAAAAGCCCTGGCCGAAGCCGAAGCCTTCGACGGCCCGTCGATAGTGATAGCCTACAGCCACTGCATAGCGCACGGCATAGACATGGGCTCGGGCATGAACGAGCAGAAGAAGGCCGTGGCCTCGGGCCGCTGGCCCCTCTACCGCTACAACCCGGCGCTGAAGGCCCAGGGCAAGAACCCCCTGACCATAGACAGCGGAGCTCCCACTATACCCGTGTCGGAATTCATGATGGGCGAGAACCGCTTCCGCGCGCTGCACAAGACCAGCCCCGAAGTGGCCGCCCGCCTTATGAAACTGGCCGAAGAGGAATACAAGTGGCGGCTCAGCGTCTATAAGCAGCTGTCCGAGATGAACTGCGTGGTTCCCCAGGCCGGGGAAAAAGTAGCGGTTTAACCGGCTCACTGACAAACAGCGAAGGGCGGGCGCCGCGAGGCCCCGCCCTTCCGCTGTTTTAAACCCCCGGTTTCTGGATAGGCCCAATGGCCCAGAAGAACCTGGGTCTTAATAGTTTCACGGATTAGGCCTTTCGACGCTGATGAACTGCGCCGCCTTGCGTTATACTTAAGGTGTGGCAATTGGACAGGAGTAATACAACAAATGAATATGCGCACCTCCTACTTTTTATCGCCGAAGCGGACCGCCTTGATGCTCCCCGCCGGGCTCGCCGTTCTGTTTTTATTGCCTGGCGCGGCGTTCTGCGCCTGGGCCTCGGCCGTCCCCGAAGACAGACAAGCCATTCAGGAAACCCCTGTCTTCTCCAAGCATGAGGCGAACGCGTCCAGGCGCAACCCCGGCTATTTTACCATCAACCCCAGGTCAATAAGGATCACGCTGATAGAAACCAGGAAGGAGCCGGACATGAACTATGTACGGCTGCAGGAGACGCCGCCCAAGGACACGCCCTCCAATCTTGTTTTACTGGACAGCATGGACAACATAGCCTCAAAGACCTGGCAGATAGTTCTGGCTAACGCGCCGGTGGCCAATATAGACACCAAATACGCCACCGCCTATCCGCTGGGCATTGCCTCCGCCTCACAACTGGCCCGCTGGAGCGGGCCGAAAACTTACTCTTACGGATTTTATGCGGAAAATATTTATGGCGCGGTGATGATAGACTGCAAATACAAGGTCAGCTACTCGTATGGCGGAGCTTATAAAGGCAAAGGCAAGTACCTGACCGGCGTGACGATTATCCCCACCGTCACCAGCGTCGGCTGGGGGTATAAGCTATATATGTCCGCCTCGGTCCCCGACTCCACTATCGCCAATGTGGGGACGGACATCAACCCTATAGCGGCAATGCAGCTTAAGCTTATCTGGAAAATGGCCACGGCCATTAAAGAAGTGGACGGGACCAGCGTGTACTACGTGCAGGGCGACGGCTATTTTAAAGAGATAGCCAGCCCCTGGAAACAGTCTCCCGATGTTGCGGGCATTAAAGCGGCCTCCCCGTTGCTGGAGCCGGAAAAAGTTTTTTAGCGCGGAGTTCTACAGTCAGCACCCGCCCGCGCAAGCGGACGGCATAAGAAAAAGGAGGAAGTATAATATGAAAAAACTGCTCGCATTGACCGCGGCCGCTACGGCGCTGTTTGCAAGCCGGGTGTCGGCGGCCGACAAACCCGATCCCCGGTATTTCACCGTGGACGCGAACTCCGTAATGATAGAGGAAATAACCGACAGGGGCGGCTCGCTACCGCTTAACCCCGGAGCGCCAGCTATCCCGGCGCCGGAACAGCTGCCCCAGCCGCCCTTGGGCCCGCAGCTAAACCCGCCGGCGCCCACCGGCGACGCTCCGATAGACCCGGCGGCCGGCTTCAATAACACGGTAGACCAGGTGAACGGCGCCGTAGGCGCCATGGACAGCATAGTTAACCTGGTGGATAAGATCTGGACCATCATTGAAAAGAACCAGCCGGTGGTCAATATCAACACCAACTACGCCAACGCCGTTCCTTTCGGCACCAGCCACTGGACCCAGTTGCAGGGTTGGTCCAAGCCGGCCACCAGAAAGTACAGCTTCTCCATGAAGAACACCTACGGCGTGCAGGTTATCAGTGTGACCTATCAGCTGCACTATACCTACGGCGGTAATTTACAGGGCAAGGGCAAGTTCCTTACCGGCGTGACCATAGAGCCGCTTAACGTGGTTACAGCCTGGGGCTACAAAGTCTCCCTGGTTTCCGAAGTGCCGGATTCCACCATAGCCAATGTCGGCACGCACGAAGACCCCGTGGCCGCCATGCAGGTGCAGCTCAAATGGACCGTCCACACGGCGGTCAAGAACGTATCCGCCAAGGCGATATACTACGTGCGGGGGGACGGCCTCTCGCAGGAGATAGGCACGCCTTTCAAGAACGCGCGGGATATTAAAACGCAGAACAAGATAGACGCGGCCAGGGCGCAGCTAACCGCCCCCGGCTTCAACTAAGCGGTTCGGTAGTCCTCCTTTCCACCCCGGCGTCCGCCTCAGCGGATGGCCGGGGTTTCGCTTTTAGTGGGCTGAAGGAGACGTTAAGCCAGGTCTTTGAGTTTTTTAAAAAGTTCCAACTGCTGGGGGGAAAGTTTGTCCGGGAGGGCCAGGGAGATAACCACGTAGAGGTCCCCGTGGCCGTCATCCTTGCGCGGAAGCCCGCGGCCGGCCAGGCGCAACCGGCGCCCGGCTGACGAGCCGGGCGGAAGCTTCACCGTCACCGCCCCGGCAGGGGCCGGCACGGAGATCTCCGCGCCCAGGGCGGCGTCCCAGGGAAATACTTCAACCCTGGTGGTCAGGTCGTCGCCGTCCACTTCAAAGCGCGCGTCCGGCATCAGGCGGAGCTTAAGATAAAGGTCGCCGGCGCCGCCCGGGGCTTCCTTGCCCTGGCCGCGCAGGCGTATGGTGGCCCCGTCCCTGAGGCCTTTCGGCAACTTAACGTTAATATTTTTGGTCTCCGTCCTGCGGCCGGCGCGGTAGGTGAAAGACAACTGCTTATGGCCGCCGCGTACAAGGTCCTCTATCGAAAGCTGAAGTTCAGCCTCCATATCGAGAGGTGAGCGGCCGCCGGCTTCTTCCTGCATGCCGCCAAAGCCGCTACCGGCGCCGCCGAACATGGATTTGAAGAAATCGCTGAAGTCCCCGAACTGCCCCTCCCCGGCGCCCTGGTAATTATACTGGAAGCCGCCGGGCTGGCGGGACTGATGGAAGCCGCCGTCCGGTGAAGGGCGGTGGCCCCGGGGCTGCCCGTCCGGCCCCAGCTGGTCGTACATGGCGCGCCTTTTGGCGTCGGAAAGCACTTCGTAGGCCTCGTTGATCTCTTTAAATCTTGCTTCGGAGGCTTTATTGCCCTGGTTGCGGTCGGGATGGTACTTCATGGCCAGCTTGCGGTAAGCGGACTTGATCTCGCCCTCGCCGGCGGTCTTGGGGACTCCCAGCAGGGAGTAATAATCTATAAATTTCGGCATAGCCGATTATTTAAGCTTGAAGAGGAAGGCCCCGAGGAAGGCGGCGAAAGCCAGCATCACCCAGCGCTCTATCACCCGTTCCGGAATGCCGGGCAGCAGGTAGTCCAGCGCGCGCGCCACCACCAGGACGGCCGCGACGCCGCCCCAGAAAGTCCAGAGCGTGGCTCTCGAAACCGGAGGCGAACCGGGGGCCGGCTGGAGGGGGGCCTGGGGCGAGGGCCGCCCGGGGGCGGCCTCGGGTTGAATGTCGGCCGCCGCGGCGCCTGTGCCGGGGCGGGTCGTTTCGGGCTGGGGTTTATTGTGTTTTTTGCTCATAGTCTACTTCTTGTTCACGAACGAAATGTCCTGGAAGATCACCGTAACGCCCAACTCGACGCCCTCGTGATTTTTGACCAGCATGGTGCTGTAGCCTATTATAAGGGGGGTGTTGGCGTGCATAATGGAGATCTCGGCGCGGCGCACGCATTTGGCCGTCTCTATGGTTTCCTTAATCACGCCCTTAAGGGCGGGGAAAGACTCGAACGCCTTTTCGTACTGCATGTCGCGGCAGCAGTTGTCCACGTCCATCCGCAGGATCTTGCCGGCCATCGCGTTGAGATAGACCACTTTGCCGTTGAGGTCCACGCTGACCAATCCGCCGGTGAGGTTATCCAGTATGCACTGGTAATACTCCTGGATATTTTTGATCATGGGGATATTCTACAAAAAAATCCCGGCTCGAATATCCACCCGATTAAATATTGATTTGCAATGCTTACATTAGGTTTGATATCTTTAGATAAGGTTTGGGAATTCCAATGATGTGTTATGTTGTTTGCCTGAGCCGTCTGGCGGATGTCGGGACTGTTATCTGTTTTATTGAGGTGGGGTGAACACATTACCCCGCGCCACAGATAAAGGCATATGCAAATATTGGAACCATTAGAGATAAAATGATAGGGAATGGAAAATTAATTTCTGGTTACTGTTCTATGAAAACCGGCATTTTAGCCCTTTCTGTTTTTTGTGCTCCGCTTTTACACGCCGCAATTGTTGATAATTCCACCACTCTTATAGTTCCTATCGGGGAAACATATACCCTTGCAGGAGAGCACGCTTATAGTGATTCTATCCGTATAGATGGAACACTGTACGTGGCCGCGTACAGCACTAATCCAAGGTGTATTTAATCCGACCTCAAATCCCCCGAAATTTCTTTTAAATACGGAGAAGCTGGATAACTCCCTCCTGGCGCTCAAAGTTAAAACATTTCATCCATATGGGATAAGCCCCGGCGGCACGTATTCTTTCGGTATACAGGTTGAGAATCAGGGAATTAAAACATTTGAAAATATGTCTATAGTAGTGGTCCCCTCGGCGCATATGGCATTTGTGTCTGCTTCAAGCACTTATACGCTCCATAGTTCTGTCTATTGGACCGACGACAAATATGACCCCATTCCCTGCATAAGATGGGATTTTCCGCAGATAGTGCCCGGACAGTTGATTGATTTAAGTTATGCGCTGAAAGCCAGGGTGGGGGTTATGTCCAATGGGGAAATAATGAAAGGGAAAGTATATATTCTTCCCACGCAAGATGCCCTCGATTTTCTGCCTGGGTACGATTATGAAGGTCCCTTGGACGATGATGTTATAGAGGATGGCGACATGCCAACAGGTGGAGCATTCGTTATACGATATTTTTAAAGAGCGCCGTCAAGAGACCCCCTTATGCTTAAAGGAATATTTTCTGTTTCTATCTTGATTTCAGGGTTTGTCTGCTTATCTGAGGCTGATGACGGCGCGTTGGGGGTTTCCACTGAAACGCGAACCCAGTATGAAATAACTGATAGCACGGAACCTTCCGTTTTTCCGAAGCTACTCTGGGAGAAGAAACTTAGTAAACCAATTACGTCGTCTGCCATAAGCAAAGATGGCACAAAAATAGCCATAGCCGATGAAACCGGCTATTTGACGGTTTACAACACTAAAGGGGGAAAATTGTGGACTTATCGTTATATAGGGAAGCTCCCAGGGCGGACTTATGAATTTAAGTCTGAGAAATCGGACACTGCCTTGTTGAATATCCAATTTAGCAGTAGCGGAAAACACATTGTCTGCGACTTGGGCGTGATGAACACTTGGGACAGTTTGGAGGGTTTTGATAATTTCGAGAGATATGAGCCTTATAAAAAACTATGCTTCGATAGCGAGGGGAAATTGCTATGGCAGAATTCTAAAAAAGGGGATCACGTCATAGGTGGTGATACCTATGTTCTGATTAAGCCGCGGATATCTGATGATAGTTGTGGGGAGGGGGACTGCGACCCATACGCTGCTGCACCTGTCACATACTATCTTCTAAATATGAAAGGCCAAACGGTATTTACGGGTAAAACAGGTGGTCAGAATGCCGCTACATATGGCTTTTCTGGAGATGGTGAATATGTATTTGTACATAACAAGCTTGTTAAATCAGCGGACGGGAGCATTGTGTGGGTCTCACGAGGGCAATTTGAGGAAATTTATGGTAATTTAATAATTCAAGCTGGTAAAGTATGCGATATCGTTACCCGGAAGGAATTTTCAAGGATTAATGCTTACAAGGTATCTCTGACTAGTAATTACGTCGCTGGCATGGTATGGGATTTAGGCATAATTACTGTAACAGTTTATGAAATAAAGAATGGACACATTGTTTGGACACGTCAGTACAAAAACAAAGAAATCCTTGGCAAAGATATATTGTTTTATCTAACAAAAGACGAGAAGCATTTTTTGTTGGGCAGTGAAACGGGAATGCTGTTTTATGATATAAGTGGTCAGAAGATCGGGGAATTAAAAATAACCCCCAAAGTGGTTTGGCCGCAGTATTTCGGGTATTCAATTTCTAAAAACGGTGAATATGTATTATTGGGGCACGAGAAAACCATAAAATTGTACATGCCTTTTTGAGTTTACAATGAAAAAACGGGCACTATTAATTGGGATTATATCATTCGTCCTGGGCGCTAACGAAAACTGA
>DMXM01000029.1:116106-118926 GCA_003482905.1 Elusimicrobiota bacterium | reverse complement strand
GCCGATTTGGTCGGAATACGCATCTGCGTGAATGCCAGGGCTTTCAGACCGGGTATGAACCGGCGGGCTTACTGGCGCAGGTGTATTTGCGGGAAAAGCGAGATCGCGTATAACGGATAATTGCAGACTTTGCCGTCCTGCTTAAAATTCCTCAGCGTGGCCATAGATAAGATCCGCGAACCATACCGTTCGCCGAAAACAGAAAGGCTTGTCTTATGCCTGCTTGTTCCAGCTTTTACTTCAAGCGGAAAGATCTCCTCCTCATGCGGGACAACAAAATCAACTTCGGCGCTGTTGGCGTTAGCCCAATAATAGAGGTCTTTGTGGCCGTTGGCAATCAGTTCCTGGGCGGCATAGTTCTCCGTAAACGCGCCGTTGTATTCGGAGAAAAGAAGGTTCCCCTCCACTATCGTTTTTTGCGATAAGCCGAGCATAGCGCCTAAAAGCCCGGCGTCCAGCAGATAAAGTTTGAAAATATTATCATCGCAGTATCCGCTTAAAGGCAGCTTTGGAGTTTTTATCGAAAAACATTTATAAACGAGCCCCGCATGCACAAGCCACTGGATAGACTCGTTGTAATCTCTTGCCCTGGCGTTTCCGGAGATCTCTGCAAACTTGAATTTTTTGTTCTCTTTGGCCAGCTGCCCTGGTATGGCGTTCCATACACCCGCGATTTTTATCGATTCGGTTTTGCTTGCGTGTTTTGTGATGTCCAGCAGGTATGCCGCAAGTATTTCATTCTGAATAGTCCTGATCTTATTAAGATCCTTATCCTGCTTATACTGCGCGATAGCCTCGGGCATGCCGCCGATGAAATAATACATTCGCAGATTCTCAAGCAGTTCATCGTGGAACGCGGTCTCGAAAGGCGCGGGCGCCGCAGCGGTTTGCAGCAGCTTGCGCAGTCCGGATTTGCCGATGCCTTCAAGATACTCTCCGAAAGACAACGGATAGAGATTTAAAAAATTCACTTTGCCCACAGGAAAGGGAGCGTATCGGCCGATCCTTATGCCGAGCAGAGAGCCGGCGGCGGCAATATGATACTGTCCGCCTTCCTCCTGAAAGTATTTCAAGCTCGTCAAAGTTTCAGGAGAATTCTGAACCTCATCAAAAATGATCAGTGTTTGGCCCGGCAGAATACTTTTTTCCCGGTAAATAGACAGCTTCTCAATGATTTTTTCGGGTGAAATCCTGCCAGTAAAAAATTCTTTCAAAGCGGGGTTCTCTTCAAAATTGAAATAGGCGGTGTCCTCGTATTCGTTTTTGCCGAACTCCTTCAGGATATATGTTTTGCCCACCTGCCTGGCGCCTTGAAGGATCAAAGGCTTCCTGGTGTCGGACTTTTTCCAATTGATAAGGCTCTGGTAGATGTCTCTCTTCATATCGATATATTAACCAAAAACGTGAAAAAAAGCAATAAAGTGCCGCCAAAAACGTGAAAATATGGGCAATATCTGTGCCAAAAACGTGAAATCATTTAAAAAACCTATATTATTTCAGGTTATTTATCCGATTGTGATTTTAATTGAAAGTTCTCTTGTATCAGGGTCAGGCGGAAACGCATTTCCCGTTACGGTGTGAAATATTGTTTTCGAGATGTATAAGTATAGCGCCGCAGTGGGGACATTTATAATGCGGCGGCGACTGTTCGGCCTGAGTCAGCTCCTCTATGGTCCTCGGAGTAAAATTCCATAAGTCCACGCCGACATTGATTGCCCAGCCAAGCCGGAGCCATTTTTCATGGATATGCCCGCATAAAAGTTTTTGCTGCGTTTTTATCGGCTTGTGCTGGAGCAGCCAGCCGTTCCATTCGAGTTTATCATGCGCTTCCGTGAAGCCGGCATCAAGCATCTGACGAGGGCGCCTGTCGTGGCTGCCAAGTATGATTATCTTCCGGGCGCCGTTAAGCTGGCGGAGAATTTCCGGCCATTCGGAAGCCTTCCCCATGGCGAAATCTCCCAGGTGATAGACGATGTCATCCGGAGCCACAACGGCATTCCAACGCAAAATTATCTCACGATTCATCTCCTCTGTGGAGGTGCCGCTCGCATGTCGCCCGCTCAAGACAATGGGGGAGGCGATGGGAATATATTCTTATGAGGAGAGCGTGCTGGCAGTGGGATTTTTATTCTGCCGGCAACGAGGAATAGTAGGCGCTCAAAACTTTAAACGCCTCATCTAAATTCTCTGATAGGCCGCATGTGCCGGCCAATGCCCCGAAGGGGCCTTTCCATGCAACGGGCGGCCGGTCTAGGAATTCCGGCAAGGGGTGCGTCTTTCGCCGTTTGAAGGTGGCGTTCAGTGCCTGCCGGACCTTGGTGTGATCCATCTTGCCGGAGCCTATCAAAAGAAGCATGTCTATAAGGTCCCTCGCGCGGGAGTTCGGCATCTGGCGCTGTAATGTGTAGGAGTGCAGCTTTTCAGCGAAGTGCTGCTCCTGCGAAATAGTGGGGAACTCCGCGCCGGGTATCCCGGCGAATTTCAGCCAGTCATGGGCCTGCGTCATATCGAACGGCGCAAGTACCACATCGCCCGCTCCGACATCTATATGGAATCGCACAAAAGTACGGCCGTCCAGGCGGGTTTCTACAGGAAAGCGGGCTCCGCCATAAGGTGCCGCATCCAGGTCCAGCATTGCTTCGCCGATATTGAACGAAAAGAAATCGCCCAAATCCTGGCCCGCAGCTTTCGCGAGCGCCTCAAGGATCATCACTTTAAGAGGTTGGTCTTTCTCCGTGCCCAAGGAATGCCGAAGAGCTAAATCTATGTCCTTGGTTGCGCGGGCTTCCTTCATCCTCAATTCCAGGGCATAGCCGCCTT
>DMXM01000029.1:0-116009 GCA_003482905.1 Elusimicrobiota bacterium | reverse complement strand
TCCAGGGCATAGCCGCCTTTAAGAATCCATGCCGCGTCTTTTCGGGCGAACAGGCGGGCCAGCAGACGATCGAAAGCGACCTCCCTCAGGAGGCGCTGAAGATCTAATCCTTCATCTTTTGCTTTTTGCTTGAGCCGGTCTTCGAGCGCACGGCGAAACGCTGTCGGGGTGTCGTATTTCTTCAGCTTGTCCATTATTGGTCTCCCCTGAGTTGCTCTATCTCTTTCTTGATGGCGGGTGAAATCCGTTTGGCTTGTTTTAGTTCTGCGCGGGTAATGAGCCCGCGCTGGAACGCTTGCTTCACCGCTTGCCGCATGTGGTCCATCTGGACAGTACGAACGACCAGAAGATCGGCGATTGTTTTAAGCGGCCGGGTTACTTTAACACCAAATCTTTTTTCGATATCGTCTTTGTGTACGTTGCCCCGGTGAAGGACTGGAATCTTAGACAGATCGGTCCTTCGCTGAAAAGCGCGCGGGACTGTCATATGCAGCCTGGCCGGATTGATATCCGAAAGATCATAAAGACTCAGCGCTGTCTCGTGCGAATAAATGCCCTGCGGTATATCGTTGCGCTTGCGTGACCACAGCCACCAAAACATAAGGTCCGGCCGTTCCGCTGGCGGAAACTTGGCCAGGCGATAGATTCCGCGTTGTTCCCTTATCCAGTTGCCCGTTCGAACATGATAGGCATGATTCTTTTGACTAAAACCCGCCGCTTCAGCCTGTTTGGTCGTAAAATAACCACTTTGCCCCTCAGCGATTTCGTAGAGGTGCTCAAATGTCCCTTTGTGGTTGTGGCGCTTGTTTGTCATGTACAATACCCTTAATTATTAAGGGTATTATACCATACGCCAGCGGAAAGTCAATGGGCTGTGCTATTAGGACAGCCATAAAGAGCGTGCGATATAGAATCCTGGCTGGTCGCTTCTTTCGTAAAGTTAAAAAACAGTACGTATCAAACAGGAGTGGCACTCGGTCTGGAACATGGATATCTCGTTGTTCCTGTCTATATGCCCAGAATAAATAAACTTGTTTTTTTCTGTGCCGTTTTCATGACCATGCTGTGTTCCCTGGTGCCGGTGGCGCTCTCCGCGCTTGGGCCAGCGAACGCGCTGTAATGCGTTACTGCATAAATTGCGCGTGGACCCATATGGGAACGTGTTCCCATGCGAATATCTCACGGAAAAAGTCGGGAACATACTGGACGAAGGCATTTCTTCCTCCGGAATAATCGGATCTGCCGCGGCGCGTGATATGCTCAGCAAGATAAACCTCCCGCCTGAAATGCACAATGCGGTCTGCAAAAAATGCGAAATAGTCGAACAATGTCTATTCCTTATGGGGGGCGGAAAGAAGCTCGCGGGGGCTCAGCTTTTCGGGGTCCGGGATATTAGATATGATATTGTTATCGAATAAATCCTGAGTTTTGGGCCGGCAATCTATGAAAATCATCATTATAAACATGCTGTCGCTTTTTATTATGTTCCAGGCGGCCTGGGCGCAGGAGAATCTGGATTTTCAGAAACCGCCGGCGGAGATACTGGCGCTGGCGGATTATGAAAGGGCTCCCTCGGTAAGCATGGATTCCAAAAAGGAATACATGCTGCTGAGCTACTGGAACACCTATAAATCCCTTGAAGAGCTGAACCAGGAAGAATTGCGGCTGGGCGGCCTGCGGGTCAACCCGGTTACCAATATCTCAAGCGCCGTCACCTACGTGAATAATCTGAAATTAAGAAAAATTTCGGCCGGCGGGGAGGCGCAGGTTGCCGGCCTGCCGCCGGCCCCGAAGATGACCAATATCTCCTGGTCCAGGGACGAAAGAAAGATCGCCTTCACGCATACCGCCGCCGGCGGCGTAGAGCTCTGGGTGGTGGACGTGGGAACGGCCCGGGCGGACAGGCTGACAGGGCCGGTTATCAACGCCAATCTGGGCTCTCCGTACAGCTGGCTCGGCGACAACGAGACCCTGCTGGTGCGGCTGCTGCCGAAGAACAGGCCGGCCCTTCCGAACGCCAAAAAAGAGCTGCCTAAAGGCCCGACTATTTCCGTAAGCGACGGCTCAAAGTCCCAGAACAGGACCTACCAGGACCTGCTGAAGAACCCCGCCGACGAGGCGGGCTTTGAAACCCTGGCCGCGGCGGAGTTGTATAAGGTGAATCTTTCCGGTGAGGCGAAACTTTTCAAGGAGGCCGGGATGTACGCGGATGAAAGCGTTTCGCCCGACGGGAATTATGTGCTGGTGACCGCTTTGCACCGGCCTTTTTCCTATATAGTGCCGTTCGGGCGTTTTCCGCAGAAGTCCGTGGTTTATACCCTGGACGGAAAAGAAATAAAAGTGGTAAACGAAGTTCCGCTCACGGAGATCATGCCGAAGGGCTTTTCCTCCGTGAGAAAGGGCAAAAGGGACATGGACTGGCGCGGGGACAAGCCCGCTACTTTGTATTATTCGGAGGCCCTGGACGGGGGAGACCAGGCCGTCAAGGCCGAGTTCCATGACGAAGTGTTCCTCTGGGACGCGCCTTTTACCTCCGCCCCGGTGTCCTTGTTTAAAACGCGGCAGCGGTTCAACGGCATCGTCTGGGGCGACGACAATGCCGCGGTGGCCTACGATTCCTGGTACGATACGCGCAACATGAAGACGTACCTGGTAAATCCCTCAAAGCCGGGCGAAAAGCCGGAGATCATCCACGACAGGGATTACCAGGATATTTATTCTGACCCCGGAGAATTCGTAACCAGGCGGAACCCGGCCGGCCGGCGTGTGCTCCTTATAGAAAATAACAGCGCCTACCTGCTGGGCGACGGCTACACGAAGGAGGGTCAGTATCCGTTCATCGACGGGTTCGGCCTCGGGTCCCTGAAGATCAGGAGCCTGTACCGGTCCCCGCTTACCGATAAGAAAGAGGACCTGCTTTCCATAGAGGACGTGAAAGAGGGCAAAGTTCTGGTAAGGATACAGTCAAAGAACGAGTACCCGAATTATTATTTCAGGAATATATATTCCGGGGAATTGACGCAGTTGACGCGCTTTAAAAATCCCTTTGAAAGCATCAGGGACGTCCACAAGGAAGTTCTGAAGTACAAGCGGCGCGACGGGGTGGGCTTGTCGGGGAAATTATACCTGCCCGCCGGTTACGACGCGGGCGGCAAGGGAAAAGAGAAGCTGCCGCTGCTGGTCTGGGCTTACCCGCAGGAGTTCAAGGATAAGGAGAGCGCCGGCCAAAGCGCTAAAAACCCGAACGAGTTCACCTACCCGCATTACGGGTCTTTCGTGTATTGGGTGACAAAAGGGTATGCGGTGCTGGACGACGCCTCTTTCCCTATAGTGGGCGAGGGGAAGAAGGAACCGAACGATACCTTTATAAAACAGCTGGTCATGAACGCCGAGGCCGCTATTGACGCCGTAGATAAATTGGGGGTTATAGACCGCGCGCGGGTCGGGGTGGGCGGCCACTCTTACGGCGCTTTTATGGTAGCCAACCTTTTAACGCATTCAAATCTTTTCGCCTGCGGGGTGGCCAGGAGCGGGGCCTATAACCGGACCCTCACCCCGTTCGGTTTTCAGGGCGAGCAGAGGAATTATTGGGACGCTCCAGGCGCCTACAACGGAATGTCTCCGTTCATGACTTCCGATAAGATGAAAGTCCCTCTATTGCTGGTACACGGCGAAGCGGACAATAACCCCGGGACGTTCACGCTTCAGACCGAACGCTATTTCCAGGCCTTAAAAGGGCTGGGGGCGCCCGTCAGAATGGTGCTGCTTCCCAAAGAATCGCATAGCTACGCGGCCAAAGAGAATATCCTGCATCTTCTCTGGGAGCAGGACCATTTTTTTGAGAAACACCTTAAAAGCGGAGGGCCTCGCCTATTTTGAAAGGGCGGCTATTTTATAGAATTGATCCATGCATGACCGCGACAGGATAGTGAACATATTGGGCTGGGGCGCCTTCGCCTTCGCCGCCACCGTTTTTTTTCTGCCGGTCATAAACCCCGATATTTTCTGGCACCTCTCGGCCGGCAAATACACGCTGGCGCACCTGGCCCCGCCGCGCACCGACTTCCTTTCCTGGCCTCTCGCCGGCGCCGAGTGGGTGGATTTCGAGTGGCTGCCGCAGGTGGTGTACTACCTTCTCCACCACGCAGGCGGTTTCTGGCCGCTGCTGCTCTTTAAAGCCGGCCTGCTGGCGCTCACCATGCTTGTTTTCCGCTCCGTAGCGCTGCTCTACGGGCGTGCGCGAGCGCTGCCGCTGGTGCTGCCTTTCTTCGCCGCCGCTATAATAACCAACAGCGACCTCCGCCCCGAAAATTTCACACTGCTTTTTTTTACCATAACCCTCTATTACCTTGAAAAAAGCCGCCTGTCGGCGCTGCCGGGCGGATACAGGTTCCAGGCGGCGGTGTTCGCTTTTTTCGCTCTTTGGGCCAATTTGCACGCCGGTTATCTTTACGGCCTCGCCCTGACGGGCCTCTACGCCGGCGGAGAATTCTTTAAAGAAGAGCTGCCGTTCATCTATAAAAAAGGCCCCTTTGTCCGGCCGGCCAGGAGCCTGGCTTATCTCAAGCTGTTCTTCATCGGCCTGGTGGCAAGCCTCGTCAACCCGTACGGCTGGAAGATCTACTCCGTTATCTCCAACCATCAGCGGTTCCTCAACACGCTGCAGCAATACATACAAGAGTGGAATACCTTCGACCTGACGAACGCCTACCAATGGCCCTACGTGCTGGCGCTGGCGGGCGTGATGGGGAGTTTCGCCTATTTTCTGCTGCGCCGGCGGTACGTGGTTTACACTCACTTCGCCTGTCTCATTTATTTCTTATGGGCGTCCGCCAATCACGCCAGGCACATACCTTTCTTTATCATAGTCGGCCTGGCTTTCACGCTGGCCCTGCCCTGGGGGGAGCTGCCGCAGCGGCGGCTGAAACGGGGCGCGGTTTTCGGCGCGGCGGCGCTCTGGCTGCTGGTCAACGCGTGGTTCTATAGCGGTTTTATCTGGAGCCAGTATACGGGGAAACCGGAGTTGTTTAAATGGGGCTCGCAAGGCCTGGCCGATTTCCTGCGCGCCAATAAAAAAGAACTGTCGGGGCTTAGGCTTTATAATCCCTGGGGCTGGGGCGGCTGGCTGGGCTGGGAGCTGGCGCCGGATTACAAGGTGTTCATAGACGGCCGCTATCTTTTTCACGACAAGATCTCCGAGGTGGCGGAGGCCCGCAACAGCTCGCAAAACTGGCGGGAAATGATAGGAAAATACGGTTTCGACCTGATGCTGATAACCCTCGACGAGCCCAAGGTGCCCGTCAGGCAGAAACTCGCCGACGGCCGCGGCGCCATCTCCTGGCGCCCGTCCTACCTGTTCTATCTGCCCCGGTCCGAGTGGGCGGTGGTTTACTGGGATTATTCCGTGGCGGCGCTGGTAAGGCGCTCGTCCGTGCCGGCCGGCTGGCTGGCAAAGCGGGAGTTCCTCTATCTGCGCCCGGAGGACAGCCTTAGCCTGGTGGCCCCGCTGCTGGCCGGCGAACTGCCGCTGTCGGGGATCAGGCGCGACATGCTCACTTATTTAAAGAGCCGCCCGCCGGCCGGGGAATTCTCCCCGGCCGCCGACATTATAAGTTTCATGGGTGGGCTGGAAAAACTCTGCGCGCAGAAAGGGGCCCGATGCAGGCGATAATTTACGGGATTAAGGCGCATCCGCTGGCCCTGTTCCCGGATTTCCGCAGGCTTTTCGCCGGCCGGGTGATCTCGGCGGTGGGCGACAAGTTCTTCGCCATCGCCATAGCCTGGTGGGTGCTGACCGAGGCCGGCTCAAGGTCCAAACTTCATCTGGGCCTGGTGATGGCGGTGAACGTGCTGCCGGTGGTGGTCTTCGGTCCGCTGCTGGGCACGCTTTCGGACCGCTCCGATAAACGGCGCGTCATGCTGGCCGCCGACGCCGCCAGGGCTTTGCTGGTGCTGGCGCTGGCCGCGCTGCTCTGGAGCGGCCGTCTCAACCTTTACTGGCTTTACTCCGTCTGTTTCCTTATTTCTGGTTTCGGGCCGCTGTTCGAGTCTGCGGTGGCGGCTTCCATCCTGCGCCTGACCTCGCCGGAGAAAATGCCGCAGGCCGTGGCCGCCGATTCCTCGGTGGTGCAGTTGTCCAATGTGATAGGTTCGGCGCTGGGCAGCGTGCTGATGGCCGTGGCAGGGGTGGCCGGCGCTTTTGCTTTCAACGCCGCCGGCTACCTGGCCTCTTTCGCCGCCGTCATGGGGATAAAGACCGGGCTGCGGCCGGAAGACAGGCCCGAGAGTTCTTTTCTCCGCGAGTTCAGGGAAGGGCTGGCCTACACTTTCGGCAACAGGCCGCTGCTGTCCCTGATCCTGTCTTTCGCCGCTTTCAATTTCTTCGTCTCGCCGATACTGATACTCATACCGATGATAGTAAAGTTCACGCTGAAGGAATCGGTCACCTGGCTGGCGATATTCGAGGCGTTCTTTGCGCTGGGTTCGGCCGCGCTGGCCGTCGGGCTTAGTTTCAAGAAAAAATACTCCGGTATTTACGGCTGGCTGTTCGCCTCCGTGGGCCTGGTGGGGCTGGCCTTCGGGGGGCTCTATTTTACGGCCAATAAATACGCGGTCTGCGCGCTGCTGTTCGCGGCGGGGGCGGCGCTGGGCGGCGGGAACACTATCGCGATAACCCTGTTCCAGGCCACCGTGCCTGACGCTATGAAAGGGCGGTTCTTCTCGGTGCTGACCACGCTGGCTTACGCGGTGATGCCGCTGGCCTTTATGACCAACGGGCTGCTGGCGGAAAAGTTTTCTGTGGGTTTCTGCCTGGCGCTCAACGCGGCCGCGGTGCTGGCGCTTTCCTTCGTGGTGCTGGCCATTCCCCGCGTGAAGTTTAAATCCTAAGAGGGAAAAGGGGACAGGCTACTTTTTGTTTAAAAAAGTAGCCTGTCCCCTTTTCCTTCTCTTATCTTGTTTTGTTTAGGCCGGGTTTGGTATGTCTATGAACTCTGTTTTAACCTTGAATTTGTTTTCGAGGATATCGGCCAGGGCCATTACTCCGGGTTTTTCGGTGTTGTAGTGGCCGGCGGCAATGAAGTTGGCCCGGCTTTCGCGCGCGAATTCCTGCACCGGTTCGGAGACCTCGCCGGTGATGTAAAGGTCCAGGCCCGCGGCCACCGCCTGGTCGAACATGCGCGCGGCGCCGCCGCTTATTATTCCGGCGGTCTTTATCTTTTCGGTCCCGAAGCGGAAACAGAGCGGCTCGGCGTCCAGCTTTATCGCCAGCGCCGCGGCTATGTCTCCCAGGGAAAGCGCTTTGGGGAAAGTGCCGGAGTAACCAATGGTTTCCCCGTCGTAAGAACCGAAAGGCTTCATTTTTCCGGCGCCCAGCATCTTAAGCAGCCTGGCGTTGTTGCCGCATACCGGGTGTTTGTCCAGCGGCAGATGCCAGGCGCACAGGGACATGTTATGGCGGAACAGGGTTTCCAGTTTGCGTTTGAACGGGCCGGCGAAGGCCTGGGACCGGCCCCAGAGCAGGCCGTGGTGGACTATCAGCATCTGGGCGCCGCAGGCGCCGGCGCGCTTTATGCATTCCAGGGAGGCGGAAACCCCGAAGGCTATTTTTTTAACCTCGCTGGAGCCCTCGCACTGCAGGCCGTTCTGAGACGAGTCCTTTATCCTTCCCGACCCCAGGTACAAATCCGTGAAAGCCGTTATTTTATCTCTGTCCGCCATGCTGTCCTCCCTAAGGTCCGGCCCAGGGCGCCCGGGGCGGGCCTTTTCCCTAATTCCTGCCCGGCCGCACGGTGTAGATATAGCCGTTGGAAATATCGGCCGCGATATAGTCGGTGATGATCAAATTGTCCGCGTCCTGCGCCGCCAGCAGCAGCGCCGCGTAACCCCACAGCAGCGGGTTGCCTTTCAGAATGGTCCGCGGCACGCTTACGGTGACCGCTCCGCCTTCGGCCCTTGGTTTAAAAACCCCGGCCGGCAGCGGGCCCTTGGGCGTAACATTGTAAAGTACGGCGCGGTCCGGGGTTATCTCAAGGGCGTATTCCCAGGCATTGTCCGGGAACATACGCAGAGGCCTGCCCTCGAGCGGGCGCGACATGCCGGCGCGCGGCCGGTGGTTGATGTCGATGTAGAGGTCCAGCCTTATATGACTGAAGCCGGACTGGCGGCGCCCGGGGTTCTCCAGCTCGGCCGGGGAGAAGCTGAAAACGATATTCTCGGGGCCGGCCGATACCTTCAGGGACGCCAGTTTCCAGATCTTGTACGGATCGGCGTTCTTCGACAGGCGCGGCGACATTGGCGGTACGTCGGGTTTGCGGCCGATGTTGATGATCTCAAAACCGCTGCCCCCCGCCTTGACGACGACTTTTTCAGCGGTTTCCGGGGCGGCGGCCGCTTCCGCCAGGCTTGAAAAAACCCAGGGAGGAGGGGTCTTCTGCATCAGCCGGTAGGCATTGCCCAGGGAATTCTGTATTTCTATCTCGGTTTCCCCGGCCAGGTCCGCGCCGGCGGCTCCCAGCGTCCTCAGTCTGCCTCCCTCTTCCGCCGAGAAATACTCTTCGAAAGCCGCCGCGGCGGATTTGTAATTGCCCTGGAAAGAGTTCAGATGCAGCATCAGGTCCGCCCTGGTTTTGGCAAAAGCCGCCAGCGCGCCGGCTTGGGCCGGGGCCGAGGCCCAGGCCGTGTAGTCGCCGCTCCAGGGCGCGGCCAGCGCGGCAATTTCGGATGGGGCCGCACGGGTGGAAACGGCCAGGGTCAGCGCCTCGGAGACCGTAAGGAGTTTCCGGGCGGCCGGGGACGACAGTTCCGCCGCGAGCCTTGCGCGCAGCGCCGCGGGCTCCTCCTGCGAGGTTTCGTCGAAGACGGTGAATACAGGGCCGGTACCGGCCGGCGCGGCCGTGGAGAATTCAATAAAAGGCACTGCGTAAACCCCGTCCGCTTCCAGGACCGCGGCGGCAGTGGAGGCTCTCGGGCCGGTCGCCAGCCACTTTATTCCCATGGCGCGGGCCAGCGGAAAATAATCCGCGGTCAGGCCGCCGGGCGGGTTTACAAGACCCGCCGGCATCTTCTTCATATTTTTAACGGCCTCGTCCCGGGCGAGGCCCAGGCGCAGGGTGATAAAAAACAGGTCGTTGGTGAGCGTTGCGGTGGAGGGTTTCCCGGCCCATTTCACTTCTTCGGCGGCGGGGGCGTAGAGCAGCGGCAGCGGGGGGTCCCCGGCCGCGCGAAGGGCCAGTTCCAGGCGGCCCTCCGCCGTCAGCCTGGCCACCCGGGCTTCCAGATCTTTGGGCAGTTCCGTGAAGGCGGCGGTAAGGCGGAGGCCGCGGTCAGCTTCCATGAGTTTTATTATTTCGGCGGCCGCCTGCCCGCCCGACGGTATCCAGAGGATGGCCTGCTGCGCCCACAGGCCGGCGGTGAGGGAGAGCGACAGCGCGGCGGCGGCGGTAAATCTGAGCATATTATTTAACGGTCAACAGGGACACTTTGCGCCCCGCTTCCAAGTCGGTATCCGGGTTAAGCGGGTCCAGCGCTTCCACCCCGTCTATGAGACAGATATATTTGTACTTTCCCGGCGGCAGCGGGATCAGCGCCTCCCAGCGTTTGCCCTCTTTTTTTGCCAGGACCAGCGCCTCCGGGTTCCACTTGTTGAAGTCGCCGGCCACTTTTACATCTTTGGCGTTCGGCACCTTTACTGAGAATTTTACAAAGCGCAGTTCCGGCTGCGGCGTTTCGTCCGGCTTCCCCGCGCGCAGGCGCGCCGGCGGCAGAGCCCCCGAGCGCGTCGGCTTCAGGACCGCCACGTCCCAATGGCCCACGAAGCCGAAATATTTCTTTATGGCGTTGTTGAACAGGACGCTCGGCACGCTTACCAGCGCGAAAGCGGCCAGGGCCGCAGCCATCAGGACGGCTTTGCGCTCTATCATCCGGCGTCCTCGTCGAGACGCGGCCGCACGCGCGGCCGCGCGCCCAGCTTCACCGCCAGGGCCTTGAAACTTTCAATATCCACGCCGCCGCTTTCCACCGCGGTCGCGAAAACCTCCGGCAGTAAAAGGGCGGCTTCCCTGATAAATTCCTTGACCTTTTCGAAGCCGCCGGCGGCCCAGGGGGCCATGGGGCGCATAAGCTCCTTCCATTGGGCCGGGTCGGCGGTGTTGAGGCTGACGTGCACGGAGTCTATGAGCCCTTTCATTTCCGGGACCACGTTGCGGCCCCAGACGGCGTTGGCCAGCCCGTTGGTGTTAAGGCGCACCCGCGCGGAGGGGGGGATAGGCGCGGCTTTGCCGCTTTTGATCAGGCGCGCGGTCGCCAGTACCGCTTCCAGGCGCATCGTAGGTTCGCCGTAGCCGCAAAAAACCAATTCGTCAAAAGGGGCCGTCTCCCATTCCTTCCGGGCCTGGTCAATTATTTCGGCCGGTGAAGGTTCCGCCCCGGCCAGGTCCAGGTTGCTGCCGTGGTAAGCCATCTTCCAGGAGTTCCTTACGCAGAAAACGCAGGCCGTGGGGCAGCGGTTGGTGAGGTTGACGTAGACACCGCTTTTATAGCGGTAAACTATGGTTGGTTTCGGGGCGTCCATGTGGAAATCTAAGACTATCCTTATGTATCCTGATGTATCCTGTCTCGCAATCGCTTCATCTTTATTCTATCATTTAGAGGTGAAGATTTTGATAGCCCCAAACGCCTTTAAAGGAACGCTTACGGCCGCCTGCGCCGCCAGGGCCGCGGCGCGCGGCGCGCGTAAAGCCGCGCCCGGCGCCGGCCTGCGGCTGCTGCCCATAGCCGACGGGGGGGACGGCCTGCTGGACGCGCTGCGTCCGGCGCTGGGCGGGGAGCTGGTGAGAAGCCGCGTGGAGGGGCCGCTGGGCGCGCGCGTTACGGCGCGGTGGCTGCTGGCGGGCCGGACCGCTGTAATAGAAATGGCCGAGGCCTCAGGCCTTAAGCTCCTGCCCGCTTGCCGGCTGCGCCCGCTGGACGCCTCCACGCGGGGCGTCGGGCAGCTTATCGCGGCCGCCGCGGCGCGCGGCGCCCGCGAAATAATAGTGGGGCTGGGCGGCAGCGCCTCCAACGACGGGGGGGCCGGCTGCGCGGCGGCTTTCGGTTTTCTGCTCAACGATAAGAACGGGAAGCCGGTGGCCGGCGGGGCACGCGGCCTGGCCGGCATTTGCGAGATACTGCCGGGCGGCGGAGCGGCCCGCCTCAGGAACTTGCGCGTGGAGGGGCTGGCCGACGTCAGGAATACGCTGCTGGGCCGCCTCGGGTCGGCGCGGGTCTTCGGCCCGCAGAAAGGCGCCGGCCCGGCGGAGGTCATTTTCATGGAAGCCGCCCTGCGCCGCTATGCCGCGGCGCTGAAGAAGTTTTCCGGCCTGGATGTGTCCAGGCTTAAGGGCGGGGCCGCGGCGGGCGGGCTTGGCGCGGGATTGGCCGCTTTCTTCGGCGCCGAACTGGCGGACGGCTCCGCCTTTGTGCTGGAGCGGCTCGGTTTCGCGCGGGCATTGGCCCGGGCCGACCTGCTTATCACCGGGGAGGGCTGTTTCGACCGTCAGACTTTTTACGGCAAGGCTCCAGGGGCGGCCATAGCCGCCGCCCGCAGGCTGGGCAAGCCTGTGGTGGTGGTCTGCGGCCGGTCGCTGATAAATGACCGGCGGGCATTGGCCCGCCTGGGGGTGGCCGGGGTGATAGAGGCCGGGCCCTCCGCGAATCCGGCCGGGGCGCTCAGCCTTGCCGTGGAGCGCGGCTTGCCACCCATCCTTTCGCGTCTTGGTATTTGAGTTCCCCGTCCAATTTTAATAATATATATACTCTAATCAACAAGTATGAACGGCGGCCGGCGGCGCCGGCATCGCTTTATAGAGAGGTATAAATGAGTTCCCACCAGGCAAACCATATATCATTCGGTACTGACGGGTTCCGCGGTATTATAGCCAGGGACTTTACCTACGACGTGGTGAGGAAGACCGCCCAGGGGATGGCCGACTACATCGCCTATAAGTACATGCGCACCGAGAAACCTTCCGTGGCCGTAGGCTACGACAGGCGCTTCATGTCGGACCTCTTCGCCAAAACGCTGGCGGATGTCCTGGCCGCCAACGGCCTCGAGGTCACGCTCAGCGCCACCCCCCTGCCCACGCCGGCCATAAGCCTGCTCACCACCAAAGGCTACGGCCTCGGGGTGATAATAACGGCCAGCCATAACCGCCATTATTACAACGGCATAAAGGTGAAGCAGAACGGGCGCTCCGCCCCTCCCTCGGTGACCGCGGAGATAGAGAACTACGTGGCCAAGGCCGTGCCGATGAAGCCGTCGGGTGCCCCGGTGGCCGTTAAGGATTTCAGGCCGGCCTACGCTGAATACCTCAACTCCAAAGTACCCTCGGCCAAGGTGCTGCCCAAGCTGCCGGGCACGGTGGTGATAGATTTCATGCACGGCGTGGGCGCGGAGACCGCCGCCATATTCAACGCCAAGAACGTTATAAGGCTGCGCGAGCGGCACGATCCGCTTTTCGGGGGCATGGCGCCGGAACCCGTGGAAAAGAACCTGCAGGAACTGGTGGCCGCGGTGAAGAAGCACAAGGCGCTCTTCGGCGTGGCGCTGGACGGGGACGCGGACCGCTTCGCCCTGGTTTCCGACAAGGGCCAGTACATGACGCCCTGCCAGACAGCCCCCCTGCTGCTGGAATACCTGCTTTCGAAAGGCAATTACAAGGGTAAGGTTGTCCAGGCCGTTTCCATGGGGTATCTGACCAAGCGCATCACCCGCGCCGCCGGGCTCCCTTTTGACGAGGTCCCGGTGGGCTTTAAATATATAGCCGAGAAGATGCTGTCCGAGGACGTGACTTTTGGCGTGGAGGAGTCGGGCGGTTACGCCTGGAAAGGCAACCTCCCTGAGCGCGACGGCGCGCTTACGGCGCTGTTCTTTATGGAAATGGCGGTAAAGACCGGCAAACCCATCTCCGCCCTTTACGCCGAGATAGAGAAAAAGCATGGGAAGTCGTGCTTTGTGCGCAGGGACTTCGATCTAGATAAAGCCATTCCCAACAAGCACTCTTTCGCGGTCAAGATAAAGAAAAAACTGCCGAAGATACTGCTGGGGCACAAGATCACGGAGACCAACACTATTGACGGCCTGAAGATAATACTGGACAACGACTGGTGGGTGCTGATGCGGCCCTCCGGCACCGAGCCGCTGCTGCGCACCTACGCGGAGACCGACAGCCAGGAGAACACCAAAAAGTTCCTGGACCTGGCCTTCAAGCTGGTGGAACACAAGTAGCCGGGATAGGCGGCAACCGGGGTGTGCCCTTGCGCACCCTGGAAGAGGGAACCCTTGCGTCGGTTCCCCCCGCCTAGGGAAATTATGGCGGGGCCCCCTTCCGCAAAGGGTGCGCAAGGGCACACCCCGGTTGCCGCCCCCCAGCGGCGCAGGTGGTGGGTACTAGGAAATTTGTATAATTTAGACATAATATCAGGAGGAAGATAACATGAACTTCAAAGGCAAAAGATACGTCAGTTCAGAATCGGTGACCGAAGGTCACCCCGACAAGGTTTGCGACCAGATCTCAGACGCGGTCCTTGACGAGATAATGAAGAAGGACCCCGCCGGCCGCGTCGCCTGCGAAACTTTCATAACCCGCGGCATGGTGGTAGTGGGCGGTGAGATCACCACCAAGACCTATGTCGACGTGGATGCCCTGGCCCGCCAGGTCATAAAAGACATCGGCTATACCCATTCCAAGTACGGTTTCAACTACGAGACCTGCGCCGTCATCAATGTGATCGGCCGCCAGTCCCCGGACATCGCCCAGGGCGTGGACACCGGCGGCGCCGGCGACCAGGGCCTGATGGTGGGCTACGCCTCCGACGAAACCCCGGAACTGATGCCCCTGCCGCTGCAGCTGGCCCAGCGCCTTTCCATGCGCCTTGCGGAAGTGCGCAAGAAAAACATTCTCCCCTACCTCGGCCCCGACGGCAAGACCCAGGTGACGGTGGAGTACCACGACGGCCGGCCCGCCCGCATCGAGACCATTGTGGTTTCCTCCCAGCACACCGAGGAGATCCTGGATAAGAGCGGTCACCAGATCACCGAGAAGTCCCGCAAGGAGATCATCGACGCCGTCATCACCCCGGTGATAGACAAGCGCCTGATCGACAAGGACACCAAGATCTACATCAATCCCACCGGCAAGTTCGTGGTGGGCGGCCCGCAGTCCGACACCGGCGTGACCGGCCGCAAGATCATCGTAGACACCTACGGCGGCGTGGCCCCGCACGGCGGCGGCGCGTTCTCCGGCAAGGACTCCACCAAGGTGGACCGCTCCGCGGCCTACATGGCGCGCTATATCGCCAAGAACATCGTGGCGGCCAAGCTCGCCCACGAGTGCACCGTGCAGCTGGCCTACGCCATCGGCGTGGCCGAGCCCGTCGGCCTCTACGTGGACACCCACGGCACCGGCGTCATAGCCGACGAGAAGCTGTCCAAGATAGTGCGCGGCAGTTTCGACCTGACGCCCCGCGGCATCATAAAGACCCTGAAGCTCCGCGCTCCCGTGTTCCGCAAGACGGCCTCCTACGGCCACTTCGGCCGGCCCGGCTTCGAGTGGGAAAAAACCAACGCGGCGGACATGCTTAAAAAGAAAGCCGCCGGCGCGCCCCGTAACAACGAGTGCGCCTGCTGCGGCTAGAGGTTTGAAATCGATCTGCCGGGGCCGGGCCCCGGACGGCGCGCCGGAACAAGCGGGGGTTTGGTCCGGCGCGCGGCCAGGCATAGCGGTATAAGGGGGAGATATGAAAGTATTGCTGGTTGAAGATAACGCCCTTACCAGGTACACCATCAAGTCCCTGCTTAATAAGCTCGGGCACGAGGTGGTGGCGGAGGCCGAGGACGGCCCCAGCGCGGTAAAGTATTTCAAGGAGTTCAAGCCCGACGTGGTGTTCCTCGACCTCATCCTGCCCGGCAAGTCGGGCGTGGAGATCCTGGAAGACCTGCGGGCGTTGGACCCGGACGCCCGCGTGGTGGTGGTGACGGCGGTGGAGCAGGACGAGATAGACCGGCGCCTGGCCGACAAGGGCGTCAATGCGATACTGCGCAAGCCGTTCTCCTACGAGGATTTTAAGTCGCTGATGAAGGACCTCGCGTAGCCTGGCGGTAAGAGGAAAATGGATACAAAAGCCGGACAAATACTAGAACGCATATCCGTGGCGGGCCTTGAAAAGTGCGTGGCCAAGCTTTCGCGTATTTCCGCCGGCGAATGGAGCGTGGCCGATGTCCGCGTTTCCTGCCGCAGCATGGAAGAGGCCATTTTCGACCACTCCGCCGTCCGCGGCACCGGGGCCGCGGTCTACTTTGAGGTGAAGGGCGAGTTTCCGTTCACCTCCATGGTGGTGTTCAGGCCCGGCGATATAGACACTATTTCCAGGGGCTTCATGGGGTTTTCATTTTCCAGGATGCCCAATCTCAACCAGGCGCAGGAGCTCCTGCTGTCCGAACTCGGCAATATCATACTCAACGGGCTGATAAGTTCCCTTTCCAACGCGCTCAAGCGCAGCTTTCTGCCGACCGCGCCCAAGTGCGTGCAGGGCGAGACCCGGTTTCTCCTGGAGGCGCTCTGGACGGCTGTGGGCCGCAGTCCCCACAGCCTGGTCACCGTGACGCTGGACCTGCAATGTGACCGGACCGTGACCCGCAGCGAGGTTCTCGCGCTTATTCCGGAAAACATGGAGAAAGCGCTGCTGGCCGCCGAAACCGCGTAAGACGCGAATTGACCGCGCTGTTCAGTTATAGAGCCCAACGGAGAACATACAATGAGCATATACCGCATCACCGCTTTTCTGGCCGCCGTTCTTTCCCTTGCAGCGGCGCTTCCGCCGGAAGCCCCCGCCCAGACCGAGATAATTAATATAAACTGGGAAATTTCCAAAATGCAGGGGAAGAGCCGCACTCCCTACGCCCCCGTGACGGAGCTGCGCGCCGCGCCGGGACTGAAATTCTCCGATTACCTGCGCGCCCTTGTGACGCTGCGCAATCCTTCCGTAAAGACCGTGGAAGGCCTGGTGCTGCGCTACTCGCTGCGGCTGCGCCTGAACCGCAAGGGCGACGCCCCCGAAAAGGCGTTCTGGGGTGTGCCCTTTTACGTGGAGGAAGTGCGGGTCTCTAAAATAAACCCCGCCTCCGAACGCCAGGCCAAGGTGCTGAACTTCGAGCTTTCTGAGCAGCTTCGCAAGCTCAGAAACACTGGCTTCCTGCCTGAGGCCCTTAAAATGGAAGTTATGATCTGCCCCCGCCAGGGGGATGAGCCGGCCGCCATAGTGCGCGAAGCCGTTATAAATATTCTTAAGCCCTGAGAGTTTTCTGAATGCTTGATATAAAATTCGTCCGCGCCAACCCGGCACATGCGAAGGCGGCCATGGCCGACCGCGGCGGCCGCTATCTGCCGGTTCTGGAAGAGATAATCGCCAAGGACGCCGTTTACCGCGCGGCCCTCGCGGAAATAGAAGAGCTGCGCTCCAGGCGCAACGAGGTTTCCAAGAAGATCCAGGTGGCCAAGGCCGCCAAAGACGAAACCGCCGCGCAAGCCGCCATGGCCGAGGCCGCCGCCGCCAAAGAGGCGGTGAAGGCGCGCGAGGAGAAGGTAGCCGCCCAGGAGGCGGAGCTGAACTCCCTGCTGCTCAGCGTACCCAACCCGCCCCATGAAAGCGTCCTGAAAGGGGGGGGGCCGCAGGATAATAAGGTGGTTTTCGAGGACGTCGCGGACAAACGCGAGTTCTCATTCAAGCCGCTGGACCACCACGCTGTGGGCGAAAAGCTGGGTATACTAGATTTTGAGACGGCCACCAAACTTTCCGGTTCGCGCTTCGCGCTGTTAAAGGGGCAGGGCGCCAGGCTTGAGCGCTCCCTGACCCAGCTGATGCTGGACCTGCACACCGGGGAACACGGCTACACGGAGATCTTCCCGCCTTTCCTGGTCACCCCGGAAACCATGACGGGCACCGGCCAGCTGCCCAAATTCGAGGAAGACCTCTATAAAGTGGCTTCCGAGCCGCCCCTTTACCTTATTCCCACGGCGGAAGTGCCCCTCACCAACATGTACCGCGGCGACATCCTTAAAGAGGAGGACCTGCCCAAACGTTTCGCCGCCTACACCGTCTGCTTCCGTCAGGAGGCGGGTTCTTACGGCAAGGACACCCGCGGCTTGATACGCAACCACCAGTTCAACAAGGTGGAGCTGGTCTGGCTTACCCGGCCCGAGGATTCCATGGCCGCGCTGGAAAAACTGCGCGCCGACGCGGAGAAGGTCCTGCGGGTGCTTAAGCTCCCCTACCGCGTGCTCGAGCTTTGCACCGGCGACATGGGCTTTTCTTCCGCCAAGACTTATGACCTGGAGGTCTGGATGCCCGGGGATAATATGTTCAGGGAGATCTCCTCCTGCTCCAACTGTACGGATTTCCAGGCCCGCCGCATGAACACCCGCTTCAGGCGCGCCGACGGCAAAAAGACGGAGTTCGTGCACACCCTCAACGGCTCCGGCCTGGCCGTGGGCCGCACTTTCGCGGCGATACTCGAAAATTACCAGCAGGCGGACGGCTCCGTAATTGTGCCGGAAGCCCTGCGCAAATACATGGGAACGGATAAAATAACGTTATGAAAAGACTTATTTTGACCGCGGCGCTTTCGCTCTGCGCGGCCGCGGCTATGGCGGCGGCCCCGAAATACGAGCCCCTGCCCGAAGAGCTCCGTCTCCTTTCGAAAAAAGGGATAGACGCCATTTATTCCGTGGACCTCCCCGAGGCTAAAAAGAATTTCGACCTGGCGCTGGAAAAGTACCCGGCCCACCCATTCCCGCATTTCGGCATAGCCATGGCCAAATGGGCCAACCTGGAATATCTCGAGGACGAATCGGACCCGAAGCTGGACAAGGAATACGCGGAACTTACCGATAAAGCCATAGAGACCGGCCTTGCCTGGATAAAAAAACACCCCGGCGACGCCAACGCCTACCTGTGCCTGGGCGGCATGTACGGCCTGCGCGCGCGCCTGGCCGTGCTCCAGCACCGCTGGGTCAAAGCCTTCTTCGACGGTAAAAAAGCCATCTCCAACACGCGCCGCGCGCTTAAGATCGACCCCGAGCTTTACGACGCCTACCTGGGGCTGGGGATGTACGAGTATTATGCCGGGACCCTGCCCGGCGCCATAAAACTGCTGGCCAACCTTTTCCTCAGCGGCGACGCCGGGAAAGGCCTGGAATATTTGAACGTCTGCAAGGAGAAAGGGTATTTTAACGCCCTGGCCGCGAAACTCCTGCTGATAGAGATCTACACGCAGACCGGCAGCAGGTTCTCCAACCCGGAGCTGGCCGTGAAGTGGTCGAGGGAGCTGCGCGCGCAGTATCCCGTGCACCCGCAGATGCATTTTGTGGAGATAGTCTCCCTTTACGAGTATAAGAAATACGACGAGTCCCGCAAGGAATCTTTTGAATACCTTAAGGCCGTCAACGCGGGGCTCCCCGCCTACCGCAAGCGCTACCTGCCGCGCGTGCTTACGGCTATCGGCACCACCTACCTGGTGGACAAGAAGTACGACGAGGCCGCCGAATATTTTGCCAGGGCCGCGGCCACGCTGAAAGAGGACGCCGCGGCGCACCCGGCGCGCTGGGGCGTGTGGGCGATAGTGCGTCTCGGCAACGTCTACGACCTGAAGGGCGCCCGCGACAAGGCCGTGGGGTATTACAAGGAAGCGAAAGCCTACAGCGATAATTGGGGTTTCTCCGAGTCTATCGCCAATTACCTCAAGAAGCCCTTCTCCGAAATGGAACTGCCCGGCCAGCTGCCGCCGCCTTAAAGCCATGGAACTCTCGACAGTGATCTTCCTTCTGCTGGCTATCCTGGGCTGGGGTATGGGCGCTTTTTTCGACAAGGCAACCCTTAAGCATATGGACCCGTCCGGGGCTTTCTATGTGCGTTCGCTGTTCATGATCTTTATCTTCGCGCCGCTGGTGTTGTGGAAATACGCGCCGACGAAACAGGCCCTGCTGGGCTCGGACAAGCTGGGGCCTCTGTTCGTTATGGCCAGCGTGATAGTTTCCATGGGCGGGGTCTTCTTCTACCTGAAGGCCCTTTCCGGAGGCGAGGCCGGCAGGATAGTGCCGCTCAGCTCTACTTATCCCTTTGTCACTTTCGTGCTGGCATTGTTATTCCTGGGGGAGAGCTTTACCACCAATAAGCTTATAGGCACGCTGCTGCTTTCCGGCGGGATCTACTTTATATCTAAATAGCCGGGGGGCTATGACCATTTCAGAATTTGAGGAGCTGGCCGCCAAGGCCATCCGAAGGCTGCCGCGGGAATTCCGCTTACGGCTCGACAACGTCGTCGTTACGGTGGCGGCCGCGCCCTCTAAGGCGCAGACCGCCAGGTTCGGCCGCGGCCTGCTGGGCCTTTACGAAGGAGTGCCGCTGTCGGAGCGGGGCGCTTCTTACAGCGGAGCCATGCCGGACAAAATAACTCTTTTCAAGAGCAACATCGAGGCCTTGTGCCGGGAGGAGGAGGAGGGGGAGGTGGAGGGCAGGATCCGCCACACGCTGATGCACGAGATAGCCCATCATTTCGGCATGGGCGACGACGAGCTTGTTAAAAAAGGGCTTTATTAAGCCTGGCCCTTCCGTTACTTGTCTCCCTATATGTTTTTATCGCCGTCCGAGGCGACGGATTTCTTTGTTGAATCCGCGGCCTGCCGTACTTTTTCCAGAAGTTCCATCTCGGAGATGGGTTTTTGGAGGAACGGCGTATCGGGGTACAACCCCATGTGCCGGATCATGAAGTTGTCCGTGTAGCCCGAAGTATATATGACCTTTGTTTCCGGGTGGATAGACCGCAGGCGCTCATGCAGACCTTTGCCGCCGAGCTTCGGCATGACCAGGTCTATAATGGCTACATGGATCGGGGCGCTCATAGTCGCCGCAATATCGGCCGCCTCTTTCCCGTCGCGCGTCTCTATGGTTTTATATCCGTTTTCCCTCAATGTCCGGCAGACTACATCGCGCACCATATTCTCGTCCTCCGCCACCAGTACGGTCTCGCTCCCGCGCAATCCGGCCAGATAGCCCGGCATATCCCTGTGCCCGCCGGCCTCCTGGGTGGAAGCGGGGAAATAGATCTTCACGGAGGTCCCGATGCCGGCCTCGCTGTACACAAAGATATGTCCGTCGGACTGCATTACTATGCCGTATACGGTGGCCAGGCCGAGCCCGGTCCCTTTCCCCGGGGCCTTGGTGGTGAAGAAAGGCTCAAATAGATGCTGCTGCGTCTCGGCGCTCATGCCGCAGCCGGAGTCGGTTACCGTAAGCTGGACGTAATCCCCGGGCCTCATGACGTCGTGCGCCCCTTCTGTTTTGGAGTCTACGCGTACGTTATGCGTTTCAAGGGTTATATCTCCGCCCTCGGGCATGGCGTCCCGGGCGTTAAGTACGAGGTTCATTACTATCTGGTCTATCTGGCTTGAATCGGCCTTGATGCTTTTGAGTTGCGGGTCCGGTGAGAATGACAGCGTGAAGTTCTCGCCGATCAGCCTCTGCAGCATTTTCTCTATGCCGCCCAGCGTTTTGTTAAGGCCGATGGCCCGCGGGGCCAGTACCTGCTTGCGGCTGAAGGCCAGAAGCTGCTGCGTCAGGGAGGCCGCCCTCTCCGCGGCTTTCTTTATCTCTTCGGCGTCGGAGCGGCATTTTTCGCCGGCCGGCAGGGCCTTTATGAGCAGGTTGGCGTAGCCGTCTATGGCCGTCAGCAGGTTGTTGAAGTCATGCGCCACTCCGCCGGCCAGCCGGCCCACGGCTTCCATTTTATGCGCCTGCCGCAGCTTGGCCTCAAGGATATCGCGCTCTTGCGTGGCCTGGCGCTGCCGGGTTATATCCCTGGCCGCTGCATATATAAGTTTCCCGGCCGGAGCCAAACACCATTCCAGCCAGCGGTATGTCCCGTCCTTGCACCGGCAGCGGTTTACGAAGTTAGCCGCTTTGCTGCGCGCGGCCGGGGCCGCCAGGGTTTCCCGCGTCGGGGTGATATCATCCGGGTGCAGTAATTCAAAAAGCTTTCTTCCCGCGAGTTCCAGCTGCGTGTAGCCCAGCGCGCGTTCCCAGGCGGGGTTCAGAGGCCTGAAATTGCCTTCCGCGTCGGTTATGCACAGAAGGTCCAGCGCCACCGAGAAAAACTTTTCCAGCTCGCCGGTTTTCAGGCGCAGGGCCTCCTCGCTTTGTTCCTGAACGGCCAGGGCCTCCTGGAGCTTGGCCACGGTCCGCTCCAGCTTAAGAGCTATTATCTGCGTATGCCGCCGCAGATGTTCGTTCTCCTCCTCGGGGGTGGAAAAAACCGCCTTGACGTGTTTTTCCGCCTTCCGTTTTTCCAGCGCGCGCCCTATCTCGGCCCAAAGTTCTTCCGGCTCTTTGGGTTTTATTATGTAGTCATCAGCGCCCATGGACCTGGCCAGGCGGATGTCGTCCTGTTCCGTGTAGGTCGCTGAATAGAATATGAAGGGGATATCTTTCAGGGCCGCGTGCTTCTTTATCTCGCGCAGGAAATAAAAGCCGTCCATCACGGGCATAAGGGCGTCGGATATTATAAGGTCCGGCTTGTGCTCCGTGGCCAGACGCAGGCCTTCCAGCCCGTTCTCGGCTTCTATGATATCGTGAAAGCCTTTCTCACCCACGATACGCAGGAATCTCCTGGCGTCGCGGTCATCCTCCACTATCAATATCTTCATTTCTCCACCCCAATGATCCTGTGTATTTCGGCGAGTATCTTCAGCGGGTCTATCGGCTTTTCGAAGTAGCCGCTGCAGCCGGCTGCCAGTATCCGCGCCATATCGCCGCGCATGGCGTAGGAAGTTATGGCGATTATCGGCACGTCCTTGTCTATGCCGGTTTCGCGGATCCGCTTCGCCGCCTCAAGCCCGTCCATGTCCGGAAGATTGATATCCATGACGATAAAAGAGAATTTTTCTTTCATGGCCAGATTCACCCCGTCCGTCCCGTTGACCGCGGCGCCAACGGTATAGCCGCCCCGCTCAAGGACCTTTGATATAAGGCGGAGATTGTCGCCGTTGTCCTCTACCACCAGTACTTTTGCCATATTATTTCTCCTGCTCCAGGCGCACGGGTATTCTGAGCCCGAAAGAACTGCCCTTTCCGTGGACGCTATCTACAAAGACTTCTCCCTTCAATATTTCCGCAGCGATCTTCCGGACAAGATACAGGCCCAGGCCGCTCCCCTTTGTCTTGTCCGTCAGCGGCGAGGTAAGGCGGACAAAAGGGGAGAATAATCTGGGGAGGTCTTCCTCCTTTATTCCTATGCCGGTGTCGGTCACGGTTATTTCCGCGATATCCGCCGCCGCCGGATCGTCCGGGTTCTTGACGGTCTCCGCCTTGATCGTGACTTCGCCTTTTAACGTGAATTTGGCGGCGTTGCTGAGCAGGTTTATTAAGCACTGGAACAGTCTGCGCCTGTCCGTGCGCAGTATTTGATGGCCGGCTATGGCGCTGAATTTTAAACCGCCGCCGCCTTTTTCGCTCTTAATGATCGCCAGCGCCTCGGTGATCAGGTCGTAAATATCGAAACTCTCCACCACGTTCTCATGTATCCCCGCCTCTATCTTGGAAACGTCGATCACTTCGTCTATGAGCATATGGAGGTGCCTGCCGGCGGCCAGTATAGTGGAGAGGTTCTCCTGCTGTTCCGCGTTGATGGCGCCGCACCATTCCTTGAGCAGTATGCTGGAGAACCCTATGATGGAGTTCAACGGGGTGCGCAGTTCGTGGCTCATGGAGGCGATGAACATGGACTTCAGCCGGTCCACCTCTTTGAGCTTGATGTTCGCCTGTTTTAATTCCTCGGTGCGTATGTTCAGCGTCCGCGCCAGCTCCAGGTCTTTTTGCATTTCCTTCCGGTCGGTCATGTCCGCCACGGCGGCGAGGGCGCCGGCGTAGTTTCCGGCGTCATCGGTGATCGGGGTTGTCTCAAGAATGGCGTACATGCGTGTTCCGTCTTTCTTTATGAATTCAAAGTCATGCTGTTCCCTTATCCCGCTCTTTCTGTGCTCGATGTTCAGGCGGGCCATCTCCACGCCTTTTTCATCCATAAAGTCGAACAGCTCCTTCCCCATCATTTCCTCAACGGTACGGCCCAGCATCTCCGCCATGCGCAGGTTGACGTAGGTGGTGCGGGCCATGGCGTCTATCATCCAGATGCCTTCGTTAAGGGTCTCGATGAGCCTGCGGTATTTCTTTTCGCTTTCGGCGAGCTCTTTTTCCGACCGTTTGCGCTCGGTAATGTCCAGGAAAAGCACAAATATCCCGTCCGTCACCGGCTCGATGCTCAGTTCGTACCACCTCGGGTGGCCTTCCTTGAACGTGTGTCCGGCTTCAAAACGCAGCCGGATGCGTTCCTGCATGCAGCGCCGGTAGGCTTTGAAGATGCGGCTCTCTTCCATTCCGGGATAGACCTCCGTCACTGCGCGGCCCAGCAGTTCCTCCCTGGATTTGAATCTTTGGCCGGCGGCCGCGGCGTTCACATAATGGTAGGTCCAGTCGAAGCCTATGATCAGGCAGCCCTCGGCCATGTTGTCGAGGATATGGCGCAGGTCCGCGTTCTCCTTTCCGCGCGCCTCTATGGCGTCCAGCATCTGGTTGAAGCCCTCACTGAGTTTGCCCACCTCGTAACCGGATGGAATGTCCAGGCGCAGGCCGTGGCTGCCCTTCTTGATGTCGGCGGCGAAGGCTATCAGGCGGTTGAGGTCGGAAGTCAGCCGGCCGCCTATCAGCATGGCGAATATCGAGCCGGTCAGGATGGCCAGAAGGGTGTATATTATGCCGTTGCGGTATATGTGCCTCAGGCTTTTTCCGACATGTTCCCGGTTGTGGAGGAGGAGTACCCAGCCTATGCAATCGCCCGTATCGGTCAGGACGGGTGAGGCGACATCCAGGTTATGCGGATTGTCATGGAGTACATGGATTTTAGGCTCGGCTTTAAGGAAAGAACGGCTCAGATCGTCTTTTAGATACATTCCTATAAGGGAGCGGTCGGTATGGGCCAGCACCATGCCCTCCGTGTCTACTACCATGGCATGGCACAAAACATGGTATCCGGGCATGTGCCCCACCAGCTCGGACAGGCCGACAACGTCGTTGGCTATTACCCATGAAGTGCTGTTGGCGGCCAGCGCTCCCGCAAGGCTTTTTGCCTTCTCCAGGTCCTGCGCATACAGAAAAATGCGCTGGCGTTCTATCAGGTCGAAAATGAAGACGGTCATGAGGATCAGATGAACGAGCGCCACGCCCAGGACCAGCTGGTTGCGCACCCTGGCCGGCCACAGGGCCTTGAAGAAAGCGTGTTTTATGGAGGGAATTCGCATAAGGGGCTTATTGCCGGATGGCCTTATTGTATTTTTTTATAAATTCCAAAACCGGAGAATAAGTAGCGTCCGTGGCCGGTTCAAATCTTTTAAGCGGCAGCGCCGAGAGGAGACGCCGGCCTTCTTCGCTGTTATGTAATGAGAATAGAAGTCCGGAAACCTGCCGCCTTAGATTGTCCGGCACGTCGTCCCGGGCTACCAGGCTGAGGTTTATCAGCGGGGGGGTTTCCCATTTTATGTCCAGTTCCGCCGCTATTTCAGGGCTGCGTTCCTTAAACGCCTCCCATGGCGGCGGCCAGGTGCCGCCAGCCGCGCTTTTATGCAGATATACGTTCATTATGGAGGATTCCTGCGAGCCGGAAAAAAGAATGGTGAAGTCTTTCCCGGCTTCCAAACCGCGGTTATGCAGGAAATAGATAGGCATCATAGTGGCGGCCAGGGCGGTGGGGGCCGGAAAACTTATGGTTTTGCCGCGCAGGTCCTTCACCTTGTTAATGCCGGCGTCTTTCCTTATCAGGATAATGCCGCGGAATTCAGTGTCCTCGCCCACTTTTCCGAAGACATGATAGCCGTGGCGCAGGGAATTTATGGTCTGGTATGGGTTTGGCAGGGCAAAATGAAAATTCCTGTTATAGAGCTTTTTGTCGAATTCATCATACGAGCGGGAGGCTTCCAGTTTGAACACCGCCCCTGAGATATGGCGGTTCAGGTAATCCATTATGGGGCCATAGACCTCGTTAAGGCGCTGCGGATTATACAGCGGGTGTACTCCGAAGATATATATCCGCCGCTGTTCCGGCGGCTGTGAGGAGTATTCCGGGGTGTAATTGTCCGGTTTGCCGGAATTGCAGGCCGGAATGAACGGGAACAGCAGGCATAGTACGAATATGCCCGCGCGGGATACGCGCCATGTGCCGAATATCTTGATTTTCCCCACCCACCCCCCCGTTCGCAAAATTACTCAAACCGCGCACTGCGCGGTTTACATAATTATATAACCCCGCGCCTGAGTCCCCGGCGCGGGCTTGGTCTTGTTGTCTATTGCTTCTAACCCCCGCTACTGCCAATCTAACAATTTTGTCCTGTAAAAAGCAAACTTATGAAAAAGGCCCCTATACCGCGGTGCCGCGGCGCAGATACCCGGCGGCGGCCGTGATCTTAACCTTTACAAGGTCGCCGGCTTTGGGGGCCCTGCGGCCCGCCGGCGTCTCCACTTCCACCCGCCCGTCTATTTCCGGGGCGTCGCGGTAGGTCCGCCCGGAAATCGGGGAATCCATCAGCACTTCAAAGACCTTTCCTTTGATCCCGGAGTTGATGACGTCCACCACGGCGCTCTGGGCGCTTATGAGCGCCGCCGCCCGCTCCTCTTTTACGTCCTCGGGGACCTGCCCCGGGAAACCGGCGGCCGGAGTGCCGGCTTCTTTTGAATATTTGAAAACGCCAAGGTTCTCAAAGCGCTCTTTTTTAACGAAGCCCAGCAGCCTGCTGAAATCTTCCCGCGTCTCGCCGGGAAAGCCCACTATGAAGTTGGTGCGGATGGCTATGTCCGGCATTATGCGCCGCAGTTCGGCTATCTTGGTCTTTATGGATCTTTCCGAGGAGGCGCGGTTCATGCGCTTGAGCACCCTGTCCGAGACGTGTTGCAGCGGCATGTCCAGGTAGCGGACTATGCTCTTGTTGGCGCGCATCACTTCTATCACTTCTTTGTGGAGGCGCTCAGGGTAAACGTACATCAGGCGCCACCACTTCACGCTCTTGATCTGCAGCAGGGTATTGAGCAGCCAGGCCAGGCGGGGCCGGCCGTAGAGGTCGGTGCCGTAGGCGGTGGTGTCCTGCGCTATCAATGAGATCTCCACGGCGCCGCTCTCGGCCAGTTTGCGCGCTTCCCCGGCCAGCTCTTCCACCGGCTTCGACCTGAAGGCGCCGCGTATGGACGGGATCAGGCAATAGGCGCAGCGGTTGTCGCAGCCGTCGGCTATTTTAAGATAGGCGCTGTGGGAGGCGGTCAGGCGGGTCTTTAAAAGCGGCGAGGCCAGCGGCCCGGCCGGCAGTATGTAGTTGCGGCCCTGCTCTATGGCTTTGGCGGCCTTGGCCAGGGCGTGTATGCCCACCACGGCGTCCAGGCCGGGGAAGCGGGCGGCCAGCTTTTCTTTTTCGCGCTCCACCAGGCAGCCCGTTACCATCACTTTGGAGAGTTTGCCCCGCGCCTTAAGCGCCAGCAGTCGGCGTATTTCCGTTTCCGATTCCTCCACCGCCGACGACAGGAAAGCGCAGGTGTTTATCAGGGCGGCGTCGGCGCCCTCTTCGTCGGGGGTCAGCTGCCAGCCGGCGGCGGTCAGTTCGCCGGCCATCACCTCCGCGTCGGAAAGGTTCTTGGGGCAGCCGAGCGAGACAATGAATAGTTTGGGCATAGGGTGGCGGTATTAGGGGGTGAACGGACCGTTATTCACCGGAACCGGGACGTTAGTGTTTTTCCAGGCGCTTTATCAGGACGAACGTGGCCACGCCTACGGCCAGCATGGCGGCCAGGAAAAGCGGATAAGCCAGGCGCGGGTTGTTTACCCCGGTTATGGCGTAGAGCTCGGACATGCCGCCCACCCCGGCGAAGAAGCTCGGGACGGCCACAGCTATGACTATGGCGTTGAGGTTCTTCATGAGGATGTTGAGGTTGTTGGCCACAATGGAGGCGCGCGCGCCCACCAGCGAGGAGAATATATTGGAATAGATCTCGGCCTGCCGGTAGCACTGGTTGTTCTCGATGATGATGTCGTCGAGGAACTCCACGCTTTTAGGCGTCAGGCCCATTTTGTCGGTGTTGTGCTTCAGGCGGTCTATCACATAGGAGTTGGCGTTTATGGCGTTGAGGTAATACACCAGGCTTTTCTCCAGGGTGAACAGGTTGAGCAGGTGGCGGTTCTCCATGGAGTAGGTGATCTTGGTCTCTATCTCCTCGGCTATCATGTTGATGACCTTGAGATGTTCCATGAAGTGAAAGATGGAATTGAAAATGAGCTTGAGGAAAACCTCGCGGATGCCGCTGACCTGCTTGAAATACTTGCCGGAGAACATATTGATGTCCTCCGAGAGGGCCAGGATCAGCTTGTCCTTGAAAAGGAACAGCCCCATGGACGACACTTTGAACATGAAATGGTCTTTGGAGGAGTAATTCTTGGGGCGCTTGAAGATCAGGGCCATATGGTCCGGTTCGAACTCCATGCGGGCCGGCTCTTCGGGGTCGAAAGCCGAGGCAAAGTTGTGTTCGTCCAGCGCGAAATTCTCCACCAGCCATTTCTTTTCGTCGTCCGTCGGGTTCACAACCACCCAGATATCGGGGGTCTCCGCCTCTACGGGCATTATATGGTGGTCTTTTATCTTATATCGCTTTATCATCGGTCGCCGCTATCCTGTCTTTTATCGTTCCCGTTAATTCTACTATTTACGGGCCGCTTTGGTTTTTGTTTTGGTTTTTAAACCCGCGGCCACGGCCGCGCCTATTTCGGAAAGGTTGTCCACCACCTTGGCGCCGGCCTTTTTAAGCGCCTCCACTTTGGAGGCGTGGGTGCCGGCGGCGCCCTCCACTATGGCGCCGGCGTGGCCCATGCGGCGGCCGGGGGGGGCGGTTTTGCCGGCCACAAAACAGAACACGGGCTTTGTCATCTCTTTTTTTATATACAGGGCCGCGTCCTCTTCGGCCGCGCCGCCTATCTCGCCTATCATAATGACGGCTTCGGTCTGGCTGTCGGCCTGGAAAAGCTTCAGCGCGTCCACGAAGTTCATGCCCTGCACCGGGTCTCCGCCTATGCCTATAACGGTGGATTGGCCAAGGCCCTGGCTGGTCACCTGCCAGACGGCTTCGTAGGTAAGGGTGCCGGAGCGCGAAACCACTCCCACGCAGCCTTTCTTGTGTATGTAGCCGGGCATGATGCCGGCTTTGCATTCCCCGGGCGTTATGACGCCCGGGCAGTTGGGGCCCACCAGCGTAATATCCGCGCCGGCCGCGCGCATGGCGTCCAGGCGTTTCTTCACGCGCACCATGTCCAGCACCGGGATGCCCTCGGTAATGCAGATAATGACCTTTATGCCGGCGTCGGCCGCCTCAAGGATGGAATCCGCCGCGTAGGGAGGCGGGACAAAGATCAGCGAGGCGTCGGCGCCGGTGGCTTTCACGGCTTCGCGGGCGGTGTTGAATACCGGCAGCCCCAGGTGCTGCGCGCCGCCCTTGCCCGGGGTTACTCCGCCGACTATGTTCGAACCGTAATCCAGGCACTGCTGCGCGTGGAAGGACCCCTGCGCCCCGGTAAAACCGTGCACTATCAGCTTGGTCTTCTTGTTTAAAAGTATGGACATAATTTACCTGGCCGCCGCCACGGCTTTCTGCGCGGCCTCCCAGAGGGAATCGGCCTGCTCTATTTTGATGCCGGACTTGGCCAGTATTTCCCTGCCTTCCTTCACCCGTGTTCCCTCCAGGCGCACAATGAGGGGCACGCCTATTTTCACTTTTTTAGAGGCTTCCACCACGCCCGCGGCTATATTGTCGCATTTCATAATGCCGCCGAAAATATTGACCAGCACGGCCTTTACTTTGGGGTCTTTCAATATTATCTGGAAGGCCAACGTGATCTGGTCCACGGTGGCGCCGCCGCCTACGTCCAGAAAGTTGGCCGCGTTCCCGCCGGCCATTTTCACCGTGTCCAGCGTGGCCATGGCAAGCCCGGCCCCGTTTACCATGCAGCCTATGTCGCCGTCCAGGCCTATATAATTTATCCCTATAGCCTTGGCCTCTATCTCTATGTCGGAGGCCTCGTGGTCGGGTTTGGCCGCCAGGTCCTTGTGGCGGAACAGGGCGTTGTCGTCGGTGACTATCTTGGCGTCCAGGGCCAGCAGGCGCCCGTCCTCCGAAATTATCAGCGGGTTCACCTCCACCAGGCTTGCGTCCATGTCGGTGAAAGCGCGCACCAGCTGTTTGGCGAAAGCCGTGAACCCGGAGAAATTTTCCCGGGGGATCTTCAGGTCGAAGGCCAGCTGGCGCGCCTGGTAATCCAGCAGCCCCGCCTCTATGTCCACCGGCACCTTTATTATCTTTTCCGGATGGCTGGCGGCCAGCTCCTCTATGCTCATGCCGCCCTCGGCCGAGGCTATTATGGCCGCGCCGGCCGCCTTGCGGTCCAGCACCACCGAAATGTAGATCTCGCGGGCTATGGCGCAGGCGTCCTCCACCAGCACTTCTTCCACTGTGAGGGCGCGGCCCTGCGTCTGGTGGGTGACTATCTTCATCCCCAGCATGTTCACGGCGGTCTCCCTGGCCTCGGCCGGGGTTTTCGCCAGCTTGACGCCGCCGGCCTTGCCCCGGCCGCCCGCCAGTACCTGGGCTTTCACTATCCAGGGGCCGGGGCCGTCCAGCTTCAGGTGTTCCGCGCTGTCGCCTATTTTCAGCACCCCGTGGCGTTTGGGCATGGGAATGGCGTAGCGCTCTAAAATTTCTTTGCCTTCGTATTCCAATAATTTCATCTAAAACCTCTTTATGACCGCGGAGGGGTAGCGGTTTGAAGAATTATAATATAAATTGTACTATAAGTTCTCGGCTTCACCGGCCCGCGGATAGAACGGTTTTAAGAGGTTACGACAATGAGCGAACCCAGGAACGATAAGAACGTGAACGTGAGCGAACTGAGTTCCGTCACCGTGCGCTTCGCCGGCGACTCGGGCGACGGCATCCAGCTGGTGGGCTCCCAGTTCGCCAACGCCACGGCCGTGGCCGGCAACGACCTGAGCACCCTGCCCGACTACCCGGCCGAGATCCGCGCCCCAGCCGGCACGCTAGCCGGGGTGAGCGGCTTCCAGATAAGCTTCGGCGACGATTCCGTGCTTACCCCCGGCAACAAACCCAACGTTCTGATGGTGATGAACCCGGCGGCGCTAGCCGTCAACCTGAAGGACCTGGACAAGGGCACCGTTATACTGGCCAACTCCGACGCTTTCAGCCAGGCGGCGCTGGCAAAGGCCGGCTATACCTCTAACCCGCTCGAGGACGGCTCGCTGGGCAATTACCGGGTGATAGGCGTGCCGGCCAATACCCTTACCGAGAACGCCCTTAAGGATTCCGGCCTGACCCAGGCGCAGATAATTAAATGCAAGAATTTCTACCTGCTGGGCATACTGTTCTGGATGTACGGCCTGCCGCTGGGGCCCACCAAGGAGCGGATAAAGAGCAAGTTCTCCAAGGTCCCCGCGCTGGCCGCCGCCAACGCCAAGGTGCTGGAAGCGGGCTACGATTACGCCGAAACCACCGAGATATTCGACGCGCGGTTCCAGCTGAAGAAAAGCGCCGTGACCCCCGGCAAGTACCGCAACCTCACCGGCAACGAGGCCGCCGCCTATGCGCTTATAACCGCGGCCAAACTGCTCAAGAAGAAGCTTTTTTACGGTTCCTATCCCATAACCCCGGCTTCTGAAATACTGCATACCCTGTCCAAACACCGGGCCAAGGACGTGGTTGTTTTCCAGGCGGAGGACGAGATAGCGGCCATGTGTTCCACCGTGGGCGCGGCCTTCGGCGGCAACCTGGCCGCCACCGGCACCAGCGGCCCCGGGCTTTCCCTTAAAATAGAGGCCATCGGCCTGGGTGTGATAGCGGAACTGCCCATGGTTATAATAGACGTGCAGCGCGGCGGGCCCTCCACCGGCCTGCCAACCAAAACGGAACAGTCGGACCTGCTGCAGGCCGTTTACGGCCGCCACGGCGAATGCCCGCTGGTGGTTATGGCCGCCGCCAGCCCCGCCGACTGTTTTAACACCACGCTGGAGGCCGCGCGCATAGCCGTAAAGTACATGACGCCGGTGATAGTGCTTTCAAATTCATACCTTTCCAACGGTTCCGAGCCTTTCCGCATACCAAAACTTTCGGAACTGCCCAAATTCCAGGCGAGCCCGCTGCCTTCGCCGGAGAAATTCCAGCCTTTCATGCGCGACGCGCAAACCCTGGCCCGCCCCTGGGCCTGGCCCGGCCTCAAAGGCTACGAGCACCGCATAGGCGGCCTGGAGAAGCTGGACGGCACCGGCGCCATCAGCTACGACGCCCAGAACCACGAGCGCATGACGGAATTGCGCGCCCAAAAAGTGGCCGGGGTGGCCAAAGAAATACCGCCCACAAAGATCTACGGCGAGGCCGAAGGCGAATTGCTGGTGCTGGGCTGGGGCTCCACCTACGGCGCCATCACCTCCGCCGTTACCGAAGCCCGCCGCGCGGGCCTTAAGGTTTCGTCCGCCCATATACGCCACATCTTCCCGCTGCCGTCGGACCTTGAAGCCGTCATGCGCCGCTTCCGCAAGGTGCTGGTGCCCGAGGAGAATACCGGCCAATTGCGGCAGCTCCTGCGCAGTGAATATTTGCTGGCGCCGCTGGGCCTTAACAAAGTACAGGGCCAGCCCCTCAATGCCGACGAGGTCCTCGCCAAGATAAAAGCTATCCTGGGGGCGAACTAATATGGAGATCAAACTCACCGCCAAGGATTTCTCATCCAACCTGCCGGTAAAATGGTGCCCCGGCTGCGGCGACTTCGCCATCCTCAACATGATACAGAAGACGCTGGCCGGCATGGGCCTGCCGCATGAGAATTTTGCCGTTATCTCCGGTATCGGCTGCTCCAGCCGCCTCCCGTATTACGTCAACACCTATGGCTTCCACTCCATACACGGCCGCGCCGCGGCGGTGGCTTCCGGCGTGAAGCTTTCCAACCCCGACCTCTCCGTTTGGGTGATAACCGGCGACGGCGACGGACTCTCCATAGGCGGCAACCACATGATGCACGCCATCCGCCGCAATATAGGGCTCAAGATAGTATTGTTGAATAACCGCATTTACGCCCTGACCAAGGGCCAGGCCTCGCCCACCACGCAGCCCGGCACCAAAACCAAGAGCACCCCGGCCGGTTCCATAGACTACCCGTTTAATCCCGCCCGTTTCGCTGTGGGGTTGGACTGCACATTTGTGGCGCGCGGTATGGACAACGACATCCCCGGCACTTCAGCCATACTGGAGAGGGCCGCCAGGCATAACGGCACCACATTCGTTGAGATACTGCAGAAATGCGTGCCCTTTTCAGACAAAGAATTCGACCCGCTCAAGGACCCTGCCACGCGCGAAGACGTACTGTTGCGCGTGGAGCACGGCAAACCCCTTGTGTTCGGCAAGAACAAGGACAAAGGCATAGTGTTCAGGAATTTCCACCCGGAAGTCATCACCTTCGCCGGCGCCGTCCCGGCCGAAGTGGCGGTCTACGACGAAACCAACGCCGAGATGGCCTACCTTGTAAGCGGCTTCACCCAGCCGGCCTTCCCGCTTCCCCTGGGTGTCCTGCGCGCCACCGCCAAGCCCTCCTACGAGGAGCTCTACTACAACCAGGTAGCCTCCATCGGCGACACCAAAGACCACGAGCTGGAAGTCCTCCTCTCGGGCCCCGACGCCTGGGAAATAAAATAATAGTTAGGGGACACATTACCTATTCTTTGGAATAGGTAATGTGTCCCCAAACCATTCTATTTATTGCCGGGAATCCCGGGAAGTTGACAGAGTACCGGGATTCCCGGTATAATGCTAACATGAAACTGCATATCCCAAATAGCGCCTTTTTGGGGAATATTGACCCTTTTTTGAAAAGCTTTGACCCTGCCGGGCCTGATTCTTTGGAAATTTCCGCCAACGATAAATGGATTTCAGTCCATCCCGCTGTCCTTTCCATGATAGCTGCTTTAGGGGTTACAGTTGACCCGAAGAATATCCACTGTCAAAAGCTGGAAGCAAAATCAAGCCACTATCTGGCCCGCATGGGGCTTTTTAAAACCCTTAAAATACCTTTTGACGTTGCTTTTGTTGAGCACGAACCGGCCGGACGTTTTATCCCGATAACCCAGATACGCAATTCCGATGAGTTGTCCAGGTTTATCGCCGACATGGTGCCGTTGCTGCACCTGGAGCCGGAGCAGGCCAGAACGATCGGCTATATAATAAGCGAGCTGGCCAGGAACGTGATTGAGCACGCGGAGGCGGAGCACGGGGCTTTCCTGTGCGCGCAGTACTATAAAAAAAGCAATGCGATCCGCATCGGTATAGCCGATACCGGCGTGGGGATAAAGGCGACTATTACAAGATCTTATCCGGCGCGCACCGACCTGGAGGCTATCGGGCTGGCCTTGCGGCCGGGTATAACCGGAACCACCAGCAGAGAAGGCGGCACTGAACAGAACGCCGGTGCCGGCTTGTTCTTTATTAAATCCATCGCCAGTATAAACCGGGATTTTTTTGTTATCTACAGCGGAGGGGCGCTGTATAAACTGCTGAAAAAGACTGCCGGGCCGAGCGCGCGTCTGCATGCCGACCCGTTCGCGGACAGGCATTCTCAGGAGGAAAACCTTCCGGTTTGGCGCGGTACCGTGGTTGGGGCCGATATTACACTGGACCAGACAGCGGAGTTTTCCGCTTTACTTGACGCCATAGCCAGCACGTATAAGAAGGCTGTCAGGGAGCGCGTTAAAGCCCGTTACAAGGGAGCCAGATTTATATGAAAACCATTTCGATCTTTAACAGGGTGGGGTCATTCGCGGAAAATAAGGACACGGCCAGGGATATCAGGGTTAAAGAAATTGCCCCGGCGCTTAACGGCGGAGAGGAAGTCATTCTTGATTTTGACAAGGTTGAGGCCGCTACGCAATCCTTTATCCATGCCCTTATCAGCGATGTTATAAGAAAATTCGGAAGCGACGCGCTGGACAGGATGTCCTTCAAATCCTGCAGCCCGGTAGTAAAAAAAATAATCGGGATAGTGGTGGATTATATGCAGGAAGGCCTGGGCCCGGAGTAGCCGCCTTCCGCGATTATTTATTTTTCTTTACGTATTTGATGCGGCGGATGGCGGTGCCGGGGAAGTAGAAATCCATTATTTCTTTGTAGGTCTTGTTGTATTTGCCGGCCAGGCCCGCCGCGCCGCTCTGGCACATGCCTATGGCGTGGCCCCAGCCGCCGCCGTAGAGCCAGTAATTGCGTATCTTCCCGTCCTTGAACCGGTTTATCTCCACCTCGAACAGGGTGCTTTTGAGCGAGCTGAAGCCGAGGATGTTGCGGATAAGATGTTCCTTGGCTACGGTCACCGATCTTTTTTCCCCCACCAGCATGACCGAGTTCACGTTGCCGGACGGGCTGCGCCGCAGCGGTATAATGTCTAGCAGCTCGCCGATGGAATAATCCTTGTTCACCCGGAAGGTCATGTCCTTGCGGCGGATGATCTTCATCCAGCGGAACTCGGACGCGCGCACGCGGCCCGGGTAATTGCAGTTGGCCATGGGGTTGCCGGTTATCCACAGCTGGAATTCCCACGGGTCCAGCGGGGTTTGCGGTTTGTCCGGGGCAATATCGTGTTTTGTCATCAGGTAAGGCGAGTCGCCCCAGCCGTTCACTTCTTTGGAGGCCTGTACGCTGCCGCCGCAATTTGAATGGTAAAAAGTGTAGGCCGGGCGGCCGTGGTAGGTGAGGATCTCTCCCTCGGTGTCCACCACGGCGCGGCTGGTGGTGTTATGCTCGTTGGACATGCCCTTGTAGGCCTGGCAATGCTGGCCGTCGCAAAGATGGTAGCCGTCCTTCTTGTGCTGGCCGCCGCGCGCCCGGCGTATCAGCACCTGCGTGCGCGCCAGCACGGCCTGGGCTTTAAGGGATTCGTAGGGCCATTGCGGGGCCACCTCGCTGGGTACCACGCCCAGCAGGTACAGTTCGTTCTCTATCACGTTCACCGCGCCTATGCCGCGCGCGCCGTTGGGGTAAAGCTCTATGTAGCCGCGGTACTGCCTGTCCGCCCCGCGGAACCACGGGTTGCTGGTCTTTGGCGAGGCGCTGAAAATAACCGAGCCCGCGGGTCTGCCCGGCTTCACCAATATGGGCCCGGCGAAGCGGCCGAATATATTCCCGGCCGGATCTTTCAGCACCACCCGCCCCTCTTCGCCCGTGACCGTCCAGACAGCGTCGGCCGGTATATTGGCGAACAGCTTGCCGCTGGCCTTGCCGGTGACGGTCAGGCCCTCGAACGATTTTATTTTCAGGATGTTATTGCGGCCCTGCTTGCCGGTACTCCCGGTGCCTATGCCCACGCGTATCTTTACCGAGCCGGAAAGCTTCTGCAGCGCGTCCAGCGGCTCCATCACCAGCGGCTTGGATATGCGGAACGGCGGCCGTATCTCCTCGGGCTGTTTGGTCAGCTTGCCCTCCAGCACTTTCATCATCTTGGACGCCACCGGGTGGCCGGGAGCGTAGTCCAGCACGCGGTAGTACTGGTTCCAGGCCTCGTTGAACTTGCCCTGCCGCGCGTAAATGCCAGCCAGCGGCAGGCGGGCTTCGGTGAATGATGGGTCTTTGCGCAGGGCCTCCACCAGGGCTTCCTCGGCCTCCTTGTGCATCTTGAAATTCATGTAGTTCCAGGCCAGGATATAATCCACCCCGGCGAAGTCGGGGCGCAGGGCCCGGTATTTTTCCAGGTGGAGCAGGGTTTTTTCTTTTTCTTCCAGGTTGGAGTAGACGCTGGCCAGGCCCAGTTCGGCCCGCGCGTGCAGGGTCTGTATCCTTATGGCCGTTTCGAAGGCGGAACTGGCCCCTGTGTAGTCGGCCTGGTGGAAGCGCAGCCAGCCCAGCTCGGAATAAATATCGGGGTCGTGGGGGGCGCGCACCAGCGCCCGCGTCATGGCGCGGGCGGCCTCGGCGTAGCGGCCCGCCTGCTTAAGGCACATGGCGGCGTTCAAGAGCGGCCTGGCCTCGGCGGGCTGGGCGGCGGCTTCGTCAAAATAGGAGGAGGCGGCTTTGGAAAGGTCGCCTTTAAGGTAAAGCTCGTACGCCTCGCCCCCGGCCAGGCAGGGCCGGGATTGAAAGAGGCATAATAAAAGAATAACATCTATTCGGCGCAAGATATATATATCGTATGAAATTACCAGTGACCCGCACAAAAGAGGCCCGCCCGGAGCCGCTGTGGAAATGACCGACGACGAGCTTATTGCCGCTTTCCAGGCCGGCGACGCCGAGGCGCTGGGAGAGCTTTTGCAGCGGCACAAGAGCGCCCTATACGGCTACCTGCTGCGTCTCACCGGCCGGCGAGACGCCGCCGAGGATATTTTTCAGGACGTCTTCCTCAAGCTGGTGCGCGACCCGTCCGCATACGGTCAACGGGGGAAGTTCAGGCCCTGGCTTTTTACGGTGGCACGCAACGCCGCCATGGACCATTTCAGGCGGCAGGGCTCCCGCGCGGAGGTGCCGCTGCACGGCGAGGGGGACCTGCCCGGCCCCGCGGACCGCACCGCCTCGCCCGAACCCGGCCCGGAGGCCGCCGCGGTCAATAAGGAACTGAGTGAAATAATAGCCGCCGCGCTGGGGCGCCTTTCGCCGGACCAGCGCGAGGTGTTCTACCTGCGTCATTATTCCGGGCTGTCATTCAAGGAAATAGCCGAAATGCTCGGGCTACCCATAGGCACGGTGCTGGCCCGCATGAGCCGGGCCGCCGCCCTGCTGCGCAAGGACATTTCAAAAGGCGCGCAATAAAAACAGGGGCCGGCGCGTTGCATATACAAGACGTGCGTCGGTGCCGCAACAGGGGCTATGCTCATCAGGCGGCCAGGAGACGGTTATGAACTGCGGATACGGAGAAAAACTTATCCTTTACCTCTACGGTGAAGCCGGCGGCGCTCTTAAGGCGGCCGTGGAGGCCCATCTGGAGATTTGTCCCGTCTGCAGGGAAGAGCTGGGCGCCCTTAAAGGCGCCGCCGCCGTCCTTTCCGCCGCCGTCGAGCCCCGCCCGGCCGTGATAGCGGCCGTAATGCGGGCGGCCCGGGCGGCGGCGTCCCGCCCTAACGCTTTCGCTTTCACCTGGCGCGAGGCGCTGCTGTCGGGCGCTCTGGCCTCGGCGCTGGCGGGGGTGTTCGCGTTCTCCGGCGGCCCGGCCGGCGTGGAACTGGCCTGGAACAGCGGCCTGGACGCGCGCCTGGATTCCGTGGAGTATTCGGTGTACCAGGAGCAGGCGGAAATGGGCGCGTCTTCGGCGGATTGGGATTATGATTACAGCGGGCTCGAGGACGCAAGGCGCAGTATCTCGGAAAACGCTTAGGAGAATTAAGGAGGCCGTATGAACAAAAGAATTATAGTGTGGTTGGGGGTGTTGGCGCTCAGCGCCGCGCCGGCCGTTACCGTTCTGGCGCAGGAGGGGCCCGGCCCCGACGGTGACGAAACGGAAATGTCGGAAGAGGGCTTTCAAGGCGGCCCCGGCGCCGGTATGGGCATGGGGCGCGGCCAGGCCGGCCCCGGCATGGGGATGAAAGGCGGCATGGGGCAGCCCGGCATGGGCCAGGGGATGAATAATAAACGGGGGATGCGCGGCGGCCCCGGTTTCCTGTCCGAGGCCGAGACGCTGGCCGTTATAAAAAAACACGACGCCGCCTTCGCCAAAAAAATGGAAGACCTAAAGGGGCTGGCCCCGGCCAAGTACAGGATGCTGCTGCAGATGTCCGGCAAACTGTTCGCCATGGCCAGGATGGCGCAGGACGACAGCCTTGAGGCCGACGCCGTGCGGGCCCTGGCTCTGGAGTTCGACTGCAAGGAACTGTCCCTTAAATACGGCCGCGCAACGGACGGCGAGAAGAAAACTGTAAAAGAAAGCCTGCGCGTCAAACTGGGCGAGCTTTTCGACCTGAAGACCAAGGGCCAGGAGCTGCGCGTGAAACACATGGAGCGGGAGATCTCCAGGCTCAAGAAGAACCTGGAGACCCGCAAGGCCAATAAGGCTAAAATAGTCGACCAGCGCCTGGAGCAGCTCACCGGCGAGGGGGTCGGCTGGTAGGGGCTGTTAAATGGCAAAAAAAACCCCGCGGAAATATTCCGCGGGGTTTTTTCAACCTGATTTATCGTTCAGCGAAGCTTAACCGCGTCCACAAGGCCGGCGCCCTGGTCGGTCGGCTTCAGGCCGGGCAGCGGCGTGGCCGCCGCTTTCAGCATAGCCCTTACCTCATCCGGGGTTTTGGCGCCGGCGCCGACGGCCAGCGCGGCCAGGCCGGCCACGTGGGGGCAGGCCATGGAAGTGCCTGACATCAGGCGGTAGCCGCCGCCCAGCTTGGTGGAATATATGTCCACGCCCGGGGCGATAACGGCTATCTCGGGTCCCTTGGAGGAGAACGAGGCCAGCTTGTCGGAGCTGTCGGAGGCGGAGACCGCTACGGCCTGCGGGTACCTGGCCGGGTAATTAACCTGGCCGGAGTCGTTGCCCGCGGCGCAGACCACAGTGACGCCGGCCTGGTTGGCTTTTATCATTATCTGCTTCATGGCTTCGGTGCCGCTGCCGCCGCCGAGGCTCATGTTTATTACGTCCATATCGTTCATTATGGCCCATTCTATGCCTGCCACTATCCAGGAGTACTGGCCCGAACCTCTCTTGTCCAGCACTTTTACTCCGTAAAGGGCCGCTTTCGGGGCCACGCCTACCACGCCTTTATGGTCCTGAGCCGCGCCGATGGTGCCGGCCACGTGCGTGCCGTGGCCGTGGTCGTCAAGCGGGGTGGCGGTGGAGATTATGGCGTTATAGCCGCCCTTGTAATTGGCGGCCAGGTCGGGGTGGTTGAAGTCCATGCCTGTGTCCACAATGGCGACCTTAACATCTTTACCGGCGGTGTAGTCCCAGGCCGCTGCCGCGTTGAGGCGCTTTACGCCCCAGGGTATCTCTTTCTGGGCTGGATCAGTTTCAGGGCGGATTCCGGCTGAAACCGGGGCCGTCCAGTCCTCGCCGGAGCGGATCACGGAGAGGGCGTCCTCTACGGAGGGAAGGGGGACCGAGTTCATGGAGGCCGGGGAGGACTCTATCCAGCGTATATACCTGTCCTCGTCCACGTTGGTGACGCCGTTGAGGGTGTATATGCTGGCGTTCTTTATATCGTCGGGGAATACGGCTACCAGCGCGTCCAGTACGGTGAATTTACGTGTGACCTTCCCGCCTATGCTTTCGATAGTTTTTTCTATTGAGCCCTTATAGGCGTGGTTGTATATTATTATTTTCTGGGACGCTTTGGCGTCTATGGCCGTCATTACGAGCGCGGCGGTCATCAGTGCGTGGAACTTATTCATGGTACCTCCTGCATTTCCCCGTTCAAGGGGCAGGCCTTCAGGGCCTGAAGGGAATACTATGACTTTTGATTGATAAGTGTCAACACGCGGAGAGGGGGGTTAACGCGTGGGGGGTTTGGTCCCGCCGCCCAGGCTGGCGGCCAGGCCCGCCGTAGCCGGGTTGTTCATCAGAGCGTTAAGCACGTTCGGGTTGGTCAGCGCCTGCATTAATTCCGGGTTGGTCTCCATCATGGATGTGATCACGTCGGGGTTCTGCAAGAGTTCCTGTACTGCCGGAGAGGCCATTATAGCGCTGGCCATGCCGCTGGCGGCGAAAGTGTTGACCACAGCCGGGTTGTTCATGGCGGCCTGGACGACGCTGTTGTTCAGAAAATTGCTCACGCGCTTCGGATCGCTGAGGGATTTTTGCAGGCCTTGCCGGCTGCCTAGCGCCGCTTTTACCGTGTCCCTGCCCATGAAGCCCTTGACCACCCAGGAATTATCGAACAGGGCGCCGACCGCCTTGGGATTATTTATGGCCTTCCCTGCGGCGTAAGTAAGGTAGCCTTTCTGGCTGCCAAAAGCCATCTGCGCCCTATTGCCGGTATCTTTGGACTCCAGCGCCGCCTGGCCGGGGGAAATCCTGTGTCCGGCCGGCTGTGCCGCCCCGGTTTGCGGTTTTACGGCGTTGGCCGCCGGGCGGCTTTTTGCGGCGGCAGCCTCGCCGGCCCCGTCCCTGCCCGAGCGGTAGCGTACGGTATAGCCTACGTCGCTTAGGTCCGGGTCGTATTCTTTGTTCCCGATTTTCTTCACTTCGCCTTCGGAAGAATTGAAAGCGCCGTAGTCCTCCTTGGAAATAGCCACATCGCCGGAGTTCAGCTTCATGGTCCATTTGGCCAGCGGAATGGCCAGCAGAACATAGAGCGGCGTCATGTAGAGCCAGATCTTCCACCCGGAGCCTTTTTGTTCGCCGTTCATAACAATAATATAACACTGAAATCCGCTTAAGTCAATGCGCCGCTAAAGCGCGCGCGCGGCCACGCTTCGTGTTTTTTTTGTGTATAATTTAACGATATCCATAGCCGGAGCGCTTCAGCGCGCCCGGCGGACAGATTATGTGGAAAATCATAGCCGCGGTCCTGTCTAACCTGGCCCAGGTCTTTCTCTTCCTGACCGGGCTCTTCTACCTGCTGCTGAGCTTCAGGGGATTCTGGTCCTGCGCCAGGCCGCCGCAGCCGCTTAAGCGGCGCCGCTTCGCTCTGCTGCTGCCGGCCTATAACGAGGAGGGCGGGATCGCCCTGGCCGTGGACAGCCTGAAGCGCCTGGATTATCCCGAAGAGCTCTTCGATATTTTCGTCATCGCCGACCATTGCACCGACGCAACGGCCGCGGCCGCGGCCGGCGCCGGGGCAAAAATTCTGGACCATAGCGGCCCGGGCCTGAAAGCCGGCAAAGGCCGTGCTCTTAAGTGGGCCACGCATAAAATACTGTTTTCGGAGGTTCAACCTCCAACGGAGGTTGAACCTCCGGTTCGCGGCGGCTATGACGCTTTTTGCTATTTTGACGCCGACTCGCTGGCCCACCCGGCTTTCCTTTCGGTAATGAACGCCCATATCGAGGCCGGGGCCGAGGCGGTGCAGGGCCGCCAGCTGGCCAAGAACAGTTCCACCTGGCTGGCTAAAATACTGGCCGCCGGGCACCTGGTCTCCAACAGGTTCTTCCAGCTGCCCAAACAGGCTCTCGGGCTGTCCGCCACGCTGCATGGTAAAGGCATGTGTTTTACGGCCGGCATAGCCCGGAAATTCCATTGGGACGAAACCTGCCTGACCGAGGACCTGGAAATGCAGATGCGCCTGATACGCCACGGCGTGCGCATCCGCTGGGCGCGGGAAGCGGTGGTTTACGACGAGGAACCCGACACGCTGCGCCAGTACCTGCGGCGCACCATACGCTGGACGCGGGGCTCGCTGGACACCGCGCGCCGGCACCTGCCCGGCCTGGCCGCCAGGGCGCTGCTGCGCGGAGACGCGCGCGCTTTAGAGGGGGCGCTTTACAGCGCGCAGACCTACCGCTTTGTGATAGTGGCCGCCGGGGCCGGCCTTATGTGGGCCAGCCGCGATTCGTTCAATCTGCTGGTCTGGTTTTATGGTGGCCTGCCGGGGGCGGAGCACGCCGTAAAGGCGCTGGCGCTTCTGCCTCTGGTGCTTTATCCCGCCGTGGCGCTGGTCCTGGAGGGCGCGCCGTTGGACCTGCTGCTGGCGTATTTTCTGCAGCCGGCGCTGGGGGTACTGCGCCTGCCGGTCTTTGTGGCCGGGGTGCTGCGCGGCACGGATTTCTGGGGCCGCACTGAACATACCAGCCGCGTGGCTATAGCCGATCTTGTATAGCGGACGTAATTTGCAACTTAGGAGAAATGGATGAAAAAATTTATTATTTCAGCGCTGCTGGCGCTTCCGGCCTGGGCTTTTGCCCAGGAGGCCCCCGGGTACGACCCGGATCTTCCGCCTGCTTTGAGCGAGGCGAAGGATGAGGACATGGGGTTGAACGGAACGGAGCAAGCCGGCGAACCGAACGCGGCGCCGGTGCAGCGCCCTGACGCCGCCGGGATAATGGCGGAAATAGCCACGCCCCTGCGTCTCAGTTCCAAACAGGAGGAGCGCATAACCGCCGCTGTGGACAGAAAGGCGGAAGAGTTCGACGAGCTGATGGCGGATTACCTCAAAAGCGCCGCGCAGGAGAAAAAGTGGCGCTATAAAATGAACGATTCCCGCCACGCCATGCAGAAAATAAACAGCGGCATACCGGATACCGTGCGCGAATTCCTGGACGACGACCAGCGCCAGAATTATGACGGGTTGGAGGCGGCAAAAAGGAAGCCGGCCCCAAGGCCGGAAGCCCCCGCCGTAGAGCCGGCGCGGCCGCTGGACTGGGACGGCTCCGTCAAGCCCCTTAAGAAGAAGCGCGTGCTGCGGCGCAAAAAGATCCGGGCCTCCGCCCCGGCCGCTCCGGCCACCGTCTCCGGCGCCGCGGAGGAAGAGGCCGGCCAGGTGATGGTGGACAGGGATCCCGCCGCTGCCCGGCCCGCTCCCAGAAAGAGGCGCGTGCTGAAGAAGAAGGCCCGTGTAGCCGAACCTCCGGTCGAAGACATTATGGTCGACGAACCGGCCGGCGCCCAGTCCACCGGCCGGGAAGCCCCGGCCGAAGAGGACGCTGGCTCCTATCCGTAGGACCGGGAGAGGAAGGGACAGAGGCATAGATTCCTGCCCCTACTGAAGGTTTGGCCTAAATTTGATATTTCTCTGACTTTTTCATTAGCCCCATCTGGTAGAATATGTGCAGACTATTGTTCGATTTATGACCATTATCAAAAGGAAAGGCGTCACCCTGGTAGAGCTGATGGTGGCTCTTGCCGTCCTCACTATAGGCGTGGTGGGGCTGGCCGGGTCTTTCAGTTTTATCCAGAAGGCCATACAGGCCTCCAAGAACCGCACGCTCGCTTCCAACCTGGCCCAGGAAAAGATGCAGATCCTTAAGCAGAAGGTCTATTATCAGGTCCTTATTACCTCGGATCCAGCCCACAACACCACTGACTTCGCGCCTCAAAGTATAGATTATGACCCCGGCTATTTTCCCCCGGAGAATGTGACCGAGGCCGGGGTAACCTATACGCGCTACACTTATGTGCAGGTGGCCAGGGAGGACTCCGGAGGCATGGTTCTGCTGGCCCCAAATATTCCCGATACCGGCATGAAACTTATCACCGTTACCGTGGTCTGGTCGCAGGGCGGGACCAAAAAGAAGATCACGCTGCGCAATATGATGTCCAACCCGGACACGGTAATGTCTAATTCTATTTTTAACGGCCAGGTCCGGGACTCCTCGACACTGTCGCCCATCAACGGCGCGCTGGTAAGCACCGTGGAGAACGCCGGCTGGCGCGATACGGCCAATATTTCCGGACAGTATAATATCAACGCCTCCCCCGGTAATTACACCATGGTGGCTTCGGCCAAGAATTATTTCACGCAGACGCGCGCCGTCAGCATCAGCGCCAACCAGACTCAGTCCCAGACTTTTGACCTGGTAAAGATGGCCACCGGCACCATTACCGGTTATGCCTGGTTGGCCGACCATCTGGTCATCAGCCAGATAGTAGGCAGTTCCATCAGCGTCGCGGGCTACGACCAGGAATACGTGGAGATATACAATCCCACCACTTATACCTGGACCGTCGACGGCAATATCGGCCTTAAATTCCAGCGCGCCGTGGATACGGCCAAGCACACGATACAATTAAGCTACATTATCGACGAGATCCAGCCCGGCGGTTTCTATCTTTTCGCGAATACCACCACCATTAGCGCGGTCGGCATGGAGATAGACGCCGACGCCGTCTGGGACGACGGGAACACCGTATTCGATTTCCCGCATTTCGCTTCCCAGCACAACATTATCCCCGTGGCAGAGGACGGCGGCGGCGAAGGCTGCGGCGCGGTCGAGCTTTACAGGGTCAGTGACGGAAAAATAATCGACCAGGTCGGCTGGGACAGGAGCAATGAAAGCAAAACGGCGCCCTTCTACGAGGCGGACGGCTACAACCAGGGGATCGGCCTCCAGCGGAATGAATTCTTTTGCAGAAAGCCCAGCCCCGCCGGCGCCGATTCCTCCTACGGTCCGGCCTATGATTCCAACAACAATAACGTTGATATTTACGGCCTTCAGCCGGCTTTCAATGCGCCCAATAACACGGATTCGGCCGCGAAGCCGGCCATAGCCGCCACGCCGGCGGCCGGCGCGGTGGTCACCTGCTCCGACGGCCTTTCCGGTTCGGCGGTGGCCGCGCTTACGGGCAATCCTCCCAGCGCCTTCTTCACGCTGGTGGACGTGGCCACCGGCGCCTGGACCACGCTTATAAGCAGCGGGATATACAGCCTGCAGGTTGACAGCGTGACGATAGCCGCCGCCGGAGACGTTTATCTTTTTCCCAGCAGCACCACTTTCCTCTCGCAAGAGATATCAGAGGGATTGATCACCGGCAGGGTTCTTAACGCTTACAGTTTACCCATCAGCCCGGCCATAGTGGTGACTCCCGGCGCCATGGGCTCTCCTACCGGTGCCAGTACATCAAATGGCCGCTACACCCTGAGGGTAATGCCGGGCCTGGTGGACGTTACCGCCAACCCGGTCAGCGCCGGCAACGCGCTCTACGTCACGCAATCGTCCAACACCATTCCCATAGCGGCCGGTGAGGTGCATTCTGGGGTTGATTTTATACTATACCAGGGCAGCAGGGTGAGCGGCTTTATAACCAGGGACGGCATTAATCCGCTGCCGGGGGTGGCGGTGGCGATAGTCGATTCCAACGGCATAGCCAGGGATCAGCAGGTAAGCGGCCTTGACGGGCGTTTTACCTCCGTCAATGTCAGCACCGGCCTCTACTTCGTCCGGCCTTCGGTAGGGTCGCATGAACTGGTCAGCCCGGATTCTGTCATGGAGACACTTGATACCCCGGGGCTTACCGTATTCTCAGATACTTTCACCGTCTCAGGAGCTATGGGCTACGTAACCGGCGCCGTCAGATCTGGCGGCCTGCCCATAAAGACGGGGGTTCTTATAGTTGTGACCGCGGCCAATCTCACCGGGACGCCCCCGGCACCGCCCGATTTAAGCGCCGCGACCCTTGCCGACACACCTTACTACCTGGTTTCCAGCATGGAGGACGGAACCTATACCGCCGAAGTTCGCGGCAGCACCAGCACCCTCTACAACGTGTATGCCTATTACCCGACCCCGGCCGGGACTACGGCCACCATCGTCTCCACCAAAACTGCCAATGTCAGCGTTGTTTCCGGGCAGACTACCACGGGGGTGAACTTCTTATGGTAGCCTTCAGACTGCGCCGCGGCGTTACGTTGATGGAGCTGCTCATAGTGGTGGGCATAATCTCGGCCCTTTTTGCCGTGGCCGCGCCCATACTTTTGCAGGTCAACCGTCAGTTCATAATGAACCGTACCCGGGTGGAGCTGCAGCAGGAGGCGCGCGCCGTAATGTACGTGGTTACGCGCAACCTGCGCCAGGCCACGGCCGCCAGCATCACATTAAGCCGGGCGGATACCAGCCAGCCTTTTTACTCCAAGATAACCTTCACAAAGGAGCAGGGCACGGTCATGACCTTCCAGCAGGAAGGGACCATCCTGTATCAGGCCATGGGTACGGGCAAGAGGCCGCTTTCCAGGAATCTCAAATATCTGGCTTTCACTTTCCCCAGGTCCGACGATATGGGTATAATCTCGGTGTCCCTTACCATGGAAAAAAACATATTCGAGGGTCGCAAAAAGGCCCTGCATATGGCCTCGGAAAAGGTCAGGATAATGAACGAATAAGGGGGCGGCGCTTATGACAATCAATTTATTACAGCGGGTTTTGGGGCCTGTGCCTCTGGTGAAGCGCCGCGGTTTTCTTCTGCCGGCTGTCGTAATGATCCTGCTGTTGCTTTTAATCATAGTGCCGGTGATGGTGAAGTGGGTGCAGGACGACACGAAGATCTCCGTAAAGGACCAGGGATCGAGCACGGCTTTCAACCTGGCGGAGTCTGCCGTGGACCGGGGCTACTGGAAGGTGAAGAGCTCCACTTCCACATTCTCGCAAGTAAACGCCGGCGGCGCCATCGCCGGCTACCTTTTCGACGCCACCTACAGGGACCTGCCGGGAGGAACTTACCGTGTTTATGTCTGTTCCGGTCCGGCGGCGGACCAGATAACCGTGGTGGGAGAGGGGCGCAACGCCTCCGGCAGCGAGACCAGGGCCATAAAGGCCGTTTTTCAGAACACCAGCGTTCTGGGCGCCATTATAACCGGCGCAAACATGAGCGCCACCGGCGCCTCCGTGGTGCACTGGGGCCCGGTGCTGGCCATGGGTGATATCACCGTTTCCGGCGGCGGTCTTAGCAACGGGTTCCCGCGCAAACTTTCAAGGCAGACCGTTAAGCCTTTCGATCCCACCAATGATGTGAATCCGCCGAACACGGACGGCCTTGAGTGGTGGTCTGATTACGACGTGCCTGAATTGCCGCAGTTCGATTTTACCACCATGAAGGCCTCCGCCGCCGCCACCGGCACGCTGAACTGCGACGATGTTAACGTCACCTCCACCACCTATACTACCTCCAATCAGCCTATTAATACCTGCGTAAACAGCGACTGCGACGACGAAGGAGACAATTGCGATTGCGTGCAGAAGCATTGCGACGGCAGCGGTTGTTCGGATAGCGGGAGCCATTGTACATGCACAGGCAGCGGCGCTGGGATAGTGTGTACCGGCTACGGCTGCGACGACGAAGGGGCCAACTGCGACTGTACGGAGAAAACATGTACCGGTGCCGGCTGTTTCGACAGCGGGGGCAACTGCGGCTGCAGCGTTACCGGCTGGGCCGTGGTTACCACTACTGTTACCACCACCAGCACCGGCATGAACTGCTGCTATTCCTCCTACTACGGCGGGCCAATCAGCTGCTCATACGGCGGTTCCGGCTGCACCAACTGCTCCGTGCAGAATATTTACGATGATAGCACCCTGCGCAACAAGGACTATACCTGGTACTGGGACAACAACGTGAACTGGACCGGGCGCAACGGCCTGCGCGGCACCGTTATAGTGCGCGGAGACCTGGGGGTATCGGGCGGCGACAACTATTCCCCCAGCGATCCGCTGCCTGTCCCGCCGGCCGCCTGGAAGGAGTATCAGAAAATAGACACCGTTTCCACCAATCAGTATCCCGGGGACACCGGGCTTAAGAGCAATGCAGCCACCTATACGCTGGGTTCCTGCGGCGTCACCTGCGAAGGCGGCCCGCTGGGCGCGGACCTGGGTGTTTACGGCTTCCTCTATGTGGGTGGGGACTTCAACCGCACCGGAGACTCGGATATATATGGTGCCATGTGGGTGGAGGGCAACGTTTCCGGCGCCGGCAATACAATGGTCTTCTACGACGCCAAGCTGAAGCTGCCTACATTGAACGTTGTGCTGATAAAGGACTCGTGGAACGAGCAAAAGCCCAGCGATCAGGCCTGGCCGTGAGATCAAAAAGGCGCACTGATATCTATTGAACAATTAAGTCATAGACGGCACATCAGCAATGTGTCCTCTAAAGAGCAGTATCTATGTCGTTTTAGGGCTATGGCTATAATTCATCTAAATGCACGAAAGTCTTGACTAAACGGCATAGATAAGCATAACATACTATATGGAACGCTATATTCATAGCTATATTGTTGGCGATTTGCGAAAAAAAATGGTGTTTATTACAGGCCCGCGGCAGGTGGGGAAAACGTATTTTTCAAAAAGCATACAGGGAGAATTTAAAAAGACGATATATCTTAACCAGGACGATATCTCCGACATTAAAATTATCAGCAAGCGCGCCTGGCCGCTAGACGCGGAGCTGGTTATACTGGACGAAATTCATAAAATGAAAGGCTGGAAGGCGTTCCTTAAGGGGACTTTCGACACCCGCCCGGACAGGCAGTCTTTTCTTGTTACCGGCAGCGCCAGATTGGATACTTTCCGGCAGACCGGGGATTCCCTGGCTGGCCGCTATTTCCTGTACAGATTAAATCCGCTTTCGGTAAAAGAACTTTCCGGCAGCATGCCGCCCTACGTGGCGCTTTCGGCGCTTAATCGGCTGGGCGGTTTCCCTGAGCCCTTCCTCTCCGCCTCCGATACCGAGGCCAACCGCTGGCGCAGGCAATACTACACGGACCTCGTCCGTGAGGATATAATGGATTTCAGCCGCATAGGCGAAATACGCGCAATACGGCTGCTGCTGGAAATGCTGCGCAAGCGCGTGGGCTCGCCGTTGTCCTATACCTCGCTCGCTGGGGATCTGCAGGTGGCTCCGAATACCGTGCGCAAGTACATGGAAATACTTGAAAGCCTGCATATTGTCTTTGCTGTGCGTCCGTTCCACAAGAACATAGCGAGGTCCCTGCTTAAAGAACCTAAAATATATTTTTACGACAGCGGTTATGTTGAGGGCGACGAAGGGGTGCGGCTTGAGAATACCGTGGCGGTATCGCTTCTGAAACACGCGCAATATCTTCAGGATACACAGGGGCTGGACGTTTCCCTTCACTATATCCGCACAAAAGACGGGAAAGAGCTGGATTTCGCCCTTGCCGAAAAAGGCGAATTGACCCATTTTATAGAGGTTAAACTTTCCGAAGAAATGGTAAGCCGCGCCCTGATCTACTATAAGCGCCGTTATCCGGGTATAAAAGCGGTGCAGCTGGTGCACAATGCCCGAAACGAGCGGGAAGAGAGCGGAGTTTCGGTGGTTCGCGCTGGAGGCTGGCTGGCGCAGTTGTCGGCTTGATCATGAAAAAAAATATGGAAACACCCCAGGCCGCAATTTCGCGGCAAATTCGTCTTGCGGTCGCCGGTTTTGGCCTGAATTTTAAATCATACTCACCTGGTATTATTTCAATTCTGGAGAAAAGGTACGGCAGGTTCAGCTGCCCGGGCCATTCCGGTTACGAGATGGAACTCGTCGAAGACCGGGGCAGTCAAAACCCTTTCAAACCGGCGGTTTCTTTTGACGGGCGGACGCTGAAGATAAAGCGGGGGGATTTTGACGCGGTCATCGATACCCGCGCGCGTACAGGCGTAGTGAAGGTCTCCCCCACTGAGCAGTGCCTGGACGCTTTTTTGCGCTCTTTATTGAGTTTCCTGCTTATCCGTTCTGGCGGCTTCATGCTGCATTCGGCCGGCCTGGTCAAAGGCGGGAAGGCCTACCTGTTCCCCGGCATATCCGGGGCGGGTAAATCCACGCTTTCCAAATTGGCCGCAGGTTCCGGCGGCGGCGGGGTCATCAGCGACGAGATCAACATCCTCCGCCTTGAGAAGGGCCGGTGGCGGGCGTTCGGCTCGCCGTTCTGGGGCGAAATGCGCGCCGACGGCCGCCCGGGCAGCTGGACGCTGGGCGGCATTTACCTGCTGAAGAAGTCCGCCGCTAACGGAATCTCCATCTGCGCTCAGGCGCAGTCGTATAAGACGCTGCTGCGCTGCCTGGTTAATTTCTCCAAAGACGCAAAGACCGCCGCGCTTGTGATGGCCAATACCGCGCGGCTCGTTTCGGCCTCCCCCGCAGGCCAGCTTAAATTTTCGAAGGAGAACGCGGATTTTTTGCGGCTTATAGGGTGAAACTATGTCTGTAAAAATAAGAAAAGACCTGGCTTTCAGGCGCGTGGCGGGTGAAATGTTCATCGTGGATTCCGCCAAGGCGCGCCTGCATGAGTTGAACGGCCCCGCGGCACTTATTTGGGAGGGCCTTTCTAAAGGCAGGAGCGAGGCGACTATTGTTCCCGCCATAGTGGAGGAATTTGAAGTGGACGCAAAAACCGCCCTGGCGGATGTGAGATCTTTTATTTCGGAACTCGTGACGGCCGGTTTGGTGGAGGGGGAAATATGAAGAAAAAGAAAGTCTACGAAAAGCCTAAAATGAAGACCGAAAAGGTCTTCGAGACCGCCGCCCTTGCCTGCGGCAAATGCCAGACCGGGCCCATAAGCCAGCTGGCCTGCAAGACGCTTAAAAGATTTTCCTGACATGTCCGCCGCTTTCCGCCTGGAGGGCTCAAGCATGCTGCCGGTATTCAAGCCCGGCCAGATCGTGATTATCTCCAAGGCCGGGTCTAGCGGCAAGCCCCGGCCTTTTCTGCATCCCGGCGATTGCGCCGTCTACTCCTATAAAGGCCGTACCCTTCTGCACCGCGTATTGAAAACCGCCCCTGGCGGCGCCTGGCTGGCGGACGACGCCGGCCGCCTTGAGCGGCATTTTGTCCCCTGGGCCGACATCCGCGGCCGCGCCCTGGGCCAACATCCCCTGTCCGGCGGCCTTTGCGGCCTGCTCTACTCAAAACTCCGCCGCGCCCTCTTTATCAAGGCCCGGTCTCCTATTGAGGCCGGGCCTTGATAGACGACTCACCTTCCGCCAGGCTTAATGCTATTACGCTTGAGCGCAATATACCGGTTTCCGTTACTATAGAGCTGACCCGGCGCTGCCCGCTGGCCTGCCTGCATTGTTATTTGCCAGAAACGCAGGGCCGCGCGCGGCCAGCCGCCGAACTGACTACAGCCCGGTGGAAGATGATAATCTCCCAATTGGCCGAGGCCGGAACGCTTTACCTGGTTTTTACCGGCGGGGAGCCGCTGCTGCGCCCTGACCTGGCCGAGATCTGCGCCTACGCTAAAAAACTCAAATTCGATGTGCGCGTTTTCTCTACCGGCCTGGGTTTGGACGAGGCGCGGGCGCTAACATTGAAGAAAGCCGGCGTTTCCGGTTTTGATATCAGCTTTTACGGCCCTCCGGCCGTTCATGACGGGATTACCGGGGTTAAAGGCTCTTTTACGCGCAGTCTTACCGTGGCCCGCTTGCTGAAAAAAGTCGGCATAAATGTAAAAATGAAGACCCCTCTGATGAAAAAGAATCTAGCCCGGGCCGGCTGGCTTAAGGCCATGGCTAAACGCGAGGGTTTTGAGATATCATTCGACCCTGTGATAACCGCCGCCAATGACGGGGACGCTTCCGCGCTTAATCTGCGGCTTTCCGGCCGGCAGCTCACAAAAGCGGTAAAACTTTATGGAGCCGCGCCCAAAGAGTCCGGAGCGGCCCCCAAGGTCGGGCCTGGCGGCGAGCCCCAGCCTTATTCCCAGCCCTTCGACTTCCTCTGCGGCGCCGGCCGCAATGTCTGCGCCGTCGGACCTTACGGAGACCTGTATCCTTGCCTGCAATTGCAGCTGGATCTCGGCAATTTGACGCGGCGGCGGTTCGCTGATATTTGGAAAAACGCCGCTTGGCTTAAAAAGTGGCGCGGCGCCGGGGCCAAAGATGTGAAGGCTTGCGCCGCCTGCGCCCATATAGATTTTTGCAGCCGCTGCCCCGGGATAAGCCTGGTAGAAGAGGGCGACATTTTCGCCCCGAATAAGCCCGCCTGCGAGATAGCGCGCACTAACAGCCAAATGGCCTTGAAGACCGCCCGTTGGCCTGTATCTTAAGTCAATAAATTGCCCCTTGACTGCGGCAATAGGCCTGCTATACTATTGATACAAATAACGGCAGATTCGTACGGTGCCGTTTATTTTTTGATCGACCATCGGACACGTTTTATCCAATGACTGCTTCGTGAGACTCGCTAATTTATGAAGATGAACAGGACTTTGGCATACGGGCTGGCCTGCCTGCACTATTTGGGCCAGAACAATGGCGGCACATGGAACCAGGTGGCTGACATCTCCCGTTTCCAGGGCTTGCCCGCGCCGTATTGCAATAAGGTGCTCCAGGCGCTAGTACACGCCGGTTTTGTGGAATCACAGAAAGGCAAAGGCTACCGCCTGCGCAAAGAACTTGACGATATCAGCGTTTGGGGCTTGATGGAAGCTTTTACATTTAACGGCGCGCCGGAGTCCGAGCGGGAGGAGATCCCCGGCAAACTATATAAACGGTTGCGCGAGGAGGTCAACCACTGGCTGGTTGGGCTGACCGTGCAGGACATAGTGGAGATGATGAAAGAGGAAGAGCGGCAGAAAGAAGAAAAGGCGAGCAAGTTCAGGGGCGCCGTTGGTGATACAGGGGCAGCGGAGGAATAGGAACTGTATGTTCTTAAAAGTCTGGATAAAAAAAGGAGCGCCTGGCGGATTTAAGCCGCTGGCTTTCCTTTTTGCCGCCCTGCTGCTGCAAGCCGTTACAGCCGTTTTCGCGGCCACTACGGTATACCTGGGCGACACCGTCTCATCTATCAATCCAGGTGATGACGATGAGAGGAGGCTGAACCGCCTGCGCGGCGCCGCGCTGGTGACCTATACAAAGAACACCATGGCCGGCCCGGTCACGCCGCCGAACACGGCCACCCAGATTACGCGTACTGCCGCCGGCACAGCCATAATCTGGTACTCCGACCCGTTAGACGAGGTTACGATAAGCGGAAATGTCTCATTCAATATCTGGGCCAGGGAGAGCGCCACCCAGGCGAACGCCGGCCTGACGGGTGAGCTGTTGCGCGCCAGCGCTTCCGGAGCTATCCTGTCCGTTATCGCCGCTGTTCACGTGCCGACGGTGGAGTTGGGCACTTCCCTGGCCGCGCGCACCTGGACTAAGGTGCCAACTCCCACCGCTCTCTCTAACGGCGACCGCCTGGCCCTGCGGCTTCATATAGACGACTCCCCGGGTAGTACTATGGGTTCAGGCAGGACAGTGACTATGACCATAGACGGACCCACCGCTGGCGCCAGCGGCGACAGCCGGTTCAGCACAGTGGAGAACCTTGCCCCTGCCCGCCCGGTCATCGGTTCAATAACCGGCCTGACACAGACCGAGTTCTCCGCCTCTTGGACGCTGGTGGAGGGGGCCACCGGCTATACGCTGGCCGCTTCCGTGAACGCCGGAGCCTTCCCATCCCCTATTTACGCCTCGGTCACAACTTCGGAGAACCTGGCGTTGCTCAACGCTCCGGCCCTGGTTGCCAACACCACTTATTATCCTTTTGTCCGCACCAACGGGCCCGGCGCCTCCAGTTCCTGGGCCGCCTACCCGGTGCAGGTCACGCCGGCCTATGCCCCGTCCTTCTCTAATTTTATCGACATCTCCTCGTATACGTCCCGCTTCAACTGGGCGGCCAACGGCAACCATGCGGCCACGCGCTACCACGTGGTTATGTCCACCGCGGCAGACCCGTTGTCTCCTTTCGGCGCGCCCGTCACCTCCTCATTTACTTATAACACTTTCCTTTCATCGTCCGGACTAATGGCGAACACCGCTTATTCCTTTCGCGTTGCCGCCATTAACCACGCGGGCACCTATACAGACTACACACAGATAGTCTCTACATATACCCTGGCGGCCCAGCCTGCGGCCGGGCCTTTCTCCGGTGTCTCGGAGGCGGGCATAACGGCTTCCTGGACTGGCGGCGGCAACCCGGCCGGCACGCTGTACCGCCTGCTGGTCTCCACGGCGGCCGACCCGCTCGCGCCCGGCGGGGCGGCGGTCAGCCAGCATGAGACATATAATCTTTCTTTCAGTACCGCCGGGCTTCCGCCCAATACCACCTATTATTTCAAGGCCGCCGGCATAAACGGCGACGGCGTAGCCGGGAGTTATTTTAATGTCGTGGCCACGGCCACGCTGGCTGCCGCGCCGGTTTTCTCCGCCTTCAGCGAAGAGGCGTACTCCTCAATGCGTTTCGCCTGGACCGACGGCGGCAATCCGCAGGGTACGCTGTACAGGGTCCTCTCCTCCACTGCCCCGGACCCGCTGGCGCCTTCCGGGGCCAGGGTGGTTTCTTCCGACACCTATATTCTTTCTCTCTCTTCGGCCGGGTTGATACCGGATACCCGTTATTATTTCCGCGCCGCCGCAGTTAACCGCAACGGTGTGCTCACGGAATATACGGCTTCGGAGAACCGCGCCTCGCTGCTGCGATACGCTCCCGCCCTCTCCGCTTTTACCGGTGTAAGTGAGACCGGCATGCAGTTTAATTTTTCGGCCAACGGAAACACCTATCCGGGCACGCTGTTCCGGGTGGCGGCCTCGACGGCCCCGGACCCGCTCTCTCCGGGCGGGGCGGCGGTGGTTTCCTCCGATACTTACAATATCGCGTTGATCTCATCGGACCTGGTCCCGAACTCCACCTATTACTTCCGCGCCGCAGGGGTTAATAAGGACGGAGCGCTGACAGCCTATACGGACATAGCCGGGACTTCCACGCTGGCGGCCGTCCCTTCAGGGCTGCAGTTCACCGAAACCACCTCCGACAAGGTGCGTCTGGAATGGACCAACGTCAGCGGGCCCAGCACGCTTTACAGGGTAATGGTCTCCACGGCGGCGAACCCGCTGGCTCCCGCAGGGGCGGCGGTGACCAGCTCGGATACTTATAATCTGTATCTTTCCACCGAGGTCCTGGCTTTCAGCACTAAGTACCACTTCCTTGCGCGCGCAGTGAACAACAACGGCGTTATTACGGCCTGGAGCGGAATAGTTTCCACCACCACGCTGTCTCCCGGCACGCTGGCCGCCCCGCTGGCCGGCGCGCTGACGCCGCATATCTCGTCCGTCACGGCCGCCTGGTCTCTTGTCGCCGGCGCCACCGGCTATGCGCTGGCCGCTTCGCTTTACGCCGCCGAACCGCCTACGGATATTTACGCCTCAAGCACCGTGGTTTCACTGACATCCGCGCAACTGCCGGGGCTGTCTCCGGATACCGTCTATTACCTGTTCATAAGGGCCAATGGTCCCGGTGTTGTCAGCGCCTGGAATAAATACGACCCCGCGGCCACCCTGCTGCAATATGTCCCGGTTTTTGGTTCTTTCGGACCTATAACGGATGGTTCCGTGGGGCTGTCCTGGACCGGCGGGGGGAACCCCGGCGGTACGCTGTACCGGGTGTTTTCGTCTACGGCCGCGGACCCACTGGCTCCGGCCGGGGCGGCGGTGGTTTCTTCAGACACCTATAACCTTTCCCTTTCGTCCGCCGCGCTGGCGGCCAACACCGCCTACTATTTCAGGATAGCCGGCTTGAACAAGGACGGCGTTCCCACGGCCTACACGGCTTCGCGCGGCACTTCTACGCTGGCCAGCCTGCCGGCATTTTCTGAATTTTCCGCTACCGGGACTTCCGCCATGACCTTTGCCTGGACGGCCGGCGGCAATCCTGCTGGCACCCTGTACCGGGTGCTCTCCTCGCCGGCTCCTGACCCGCTTAACCCTGGCGGCGCGCCTGTGGCCTCCTCCGATACGTATAACCTCTCCCTTTCTACCGCGGGCCTGACGCCGGATACCTCCTATTATTTCAGGGTCGCCGCCGTAAACAGTAACGGCGTTCTGAGCGCCTACTCCGCGGCGCAGGCCAATCCTACGCTTCCGGAAGCGCCTGTTTTTCCCGGAGTCGGCACGGTCACGGATTCCTCTGTGGATTTCATGTGGTCGGGCGGCGGCAACCCCGCGGATACTCTTTACCGGGTGCTGGCCTCGCCTGCGCCAGATCCCCTGGCCCCGGGCGGCGAACCGGTCACCTCCTCCGACACGTATAATCTCTATCTCAGTTCCTCGGGCCTGGCCGTCGACAAGGCTTACTATTTTGTGGCCGCGGCGCTGGGGCACGACGGGCAGCCCACCGCTTATACCGCGCCGGAACGCGCGCGTACGCTGGCGCGGCAGCCGGTTTTTTCCCATTTCGACGACGTAGCGGCGGCGCGCATTGACGCCAACTGGACGGCCGGCGGCAACCCCGTCGGCACGCTGTACCGGGTGGCGGTATCCGCCGCCCCGGACCCGCTCAACCCCGGCGGCGAGGCTGTGACGCTGTTGGATTCTTACGGGCTTTATGTCAGCAGTTCCGGCCTGGCCGCGGATACCACCTATTACTTCCGCGTGGCCGCCGTTAACGGCGACGGCGTGGCTACGGCCTATACGGCGGCGCGCGGCACGGCCACGCTGGCGGCCTATCCGCCCCTGTTCTCCGGATTTAGCGACATACAGGCGGACGCTATCCGGGTATCGTGGTCGCCCAACGGCAACGCCGACGGCACTTTGTACCGGGTGGCGGTTTCCAGTGCGGCGGACCCGCTGAACCCGGGCGGCGCGAATGTGACTTACGAGGACACTTACGACCTTTCACTGTCTTCCTCCGGGCTTATCACCAATAAGATCTACTATTTCCGCCTCGCCGCGGTTAACAAGAATGGCATAGCCACCAGTTACACGGCTGCTCAGTCTGAGCGTACCCTGCAGGTGGTGACCAAGCTCTACCTGCGCGACGACGTTTCCACCGCCGCCGCGCCCGACACCGGCGAGGAGCGCAGGCTCTCCCTCCTGCGCGGCGCCGCCCCGGTTACCTATACAAAGAGCACGCTGGCCGGCGCCGTGACGCCGCCCACCAGCGCTACACAGATAACCAAGGCGGCCGGCGGGGCGGTGCAGACCTGGTACACTATGCCGCTCGACGCTGTGACTCTGATCAGCAGCGTAACTTTCAATATCAGGGCGTGGGAGAGCGCCGTGCAGGCCAACGCCACCGTAACCGGGGTGCTCTACCGCACCAATAATTCGGGAGTGATAATCTCTACGGTGGCCACCGCGGTCCTCGCCCGGACCGAGCTGGGAATAGCCGACGGGGCCCAGACTTGGACCGTCCAGCCCACCCCCACCGCCATCAGTAACGGCGACAGGCTGGCTCTGCGCCTGTATATAGACGACGGCAACGGAGTGACCATGTCCAGCGGCAGGACAGTCTCCGTGTCGGTGGATGGCCCTACCGCCAACGCCGCCGGCGACAGTTGGCTGCAGGTGCTGGAGGAACTGCGGCCGGCGCGGCCGGACTCAATTTCGGTCACCGGCGTGACGGAATCGCAGATATCCGCCTCCTGGCCGCTGGTGAGCGAGACCACCAGTTATACGCTGGCCGCGTCGGTCAACCCCGGCGACGAGCCCTCCCCGCTCTATTCCTCCAGCCACACCTTGGGGAACTTGTCGGCCACGCTGTCGGTCCCGACCTTCTCCCCGAACACCACCTATTACCTGTTCGCGCGCAGCAACTTCGAAGGGGTTTCCAGCGGCTGGCGGCTGCATTCCGGCACTGCCACGCTGCTGGCTTTCGCCCCGGTCTTCGCCGGTTTCGGCGAGGCGGCTTCCGGTTCTATAATGTTCGACTGGTCAGCCAATGGCAACGCCGACCCAGGCACGCTGTATCGCGTAGTTTCCTCCACCGCGGCGGACCCGTTGAGTCCTGGCGGGGCCGTGGCCGTCAGTTCTCTGACCTACAACACTTTTCTGAGTACTGCGGGGCTGGCCGGGGACACTACCTATTATTTCCGCGTGGCAGGGTTGAATCATAACGGTACCCCCACCGCCTATACAGCGCCGGCCGCTACCGCTACGCTGCTGGCCTTCCCACCGGCTTTTACCGGTTTCAGCGGTATTGGCCAGACCGCCATGCAATTTAACTGGTCGGCTAACGGTAACCGTTACCCAGGTACTCTGTACCGGGTTGTTTCTTCCACGGCCCCCGACCCGCTGGCCCCTGGCGGCGCCGTGACGGTTTCTTCGCTGACCTATAGCTTGTCACTCTCTTCTTCCGGGCTGGCGGCCAACACCACCTATTATTTCCGCGTGGCCGGAGTGAACAAGAACGGGGTGGAGACGTCTTATACGGTTCCCGTCGGCACGGCTACGCTGGCTTACGCAACTGCTTTCGGAACCTTCTCCGGCGTTAGTGCGGGGGGGATTTCCATAGACTGGGCCTCCGGCGGAAATCCGGCCGGCACGCTTTACAGGGTGCTCTCCTCCACCGCCGCCGACCCGGCCAGCCCTTCCGGAGCGGCCGTCGCGTACGCGGATACCTATGGCCTGTCATTTAGTTCCTCCGGCCTGGCCGCAGACACCACCTACTATTTCCGCGTGGCGGCCCTGAATCATAATGGCGCCGCCACTCTCTATACTTCCCCCAGGGGCACAGCCACGCTGTTGGGCTTCGCCCCTGTCTTCGCCGGTTTTTCGGACGTAGCCGCTGGCTCGCTGCGGTTCGATTTCTCGGCCAACGGCAACGCGGCCGGCACGCTGTACCGCGTGGTTTCGTCAACGGCGCCCGGTCCTCTGGCCCCAGGCGGGGCATTGGCGGTAAGTTCTCTCACCTACAACAATTACCTAAGCACGTCGGGTCTGGCCGCGGATACCATCTATTATTTCTCGGTAGCGGGTGTGAACAAGAACTGGGTGTCTACCGACTATACCGTAGCCGCGGCCACAGCCACGCTGCTGGCTTTCCCTCCTGCCTTCAATGACTTCAGCGGCGTGGCGGAGGACGCGTTGCAGTTCAATTTCTCGGCTAACGGCAACGCGGCAGGCACGTTGTACCGCGTGGTTTCGTCCACGGCTCTGGATCCGCTCTCTCCGGCCGGGGCGGCGGCGGTTTCTTCGGACACATACAACCTGTCGCTGGCTTCGGCGTCGCTTTTCGCGGACACCACTTATTACTTCAAGGCCGCGGGTGTGAACAAGAACGGGGTTCTGACCGCCTGGACGGCCGCGGCCTCCACCTCCACCCTGGCCAATGTTCCGTCCTCCTTCTACGCCACTGGCGTGACCGAGAATTTCATCCAGCTCAACTGGTCCGCCGGAGGCAACCGGGAGCCTGGCACTCTTTACCGGGTGCTGGCGTCCACCGCGGCTGACCCGGCCGCCCCGGCCGGCGCCGTGGTCTCTTCTTCCGACACCTACAACCTTTATCTCAGCACTTCTGACCTTAACCCCAGTACCGCCTACTATTTCCGCGCCGCGGCGCTGAATAATAATGGGGTGCGCACGGCCTGGAGCGCTCCGCCTTTCAGCGCCGCCACGCTTAACCCGGGCGAGATAGGCAGCCCCGCGTCCGGCGAGATAACGGGGGTTCATGTGAGTTCGCTGGCCGCCTCCTGGTCGCTTGTAGACAGCGCTACCGGCTACACGCTGGCGGCTTCGCTGTCTCCCGATCAGCCTGTTTCCATTGCGGTTTCCAGTGATACGCTTGAAGGGGACAATCAGGCTTATGTGGAAGGTCTGGCCGCCGACACGGTCTATTATCTCTTCGCCAGGGCGAATAAACATTACGTCTCCGGGGACTGGCTCGCTTTTCCGGCTAAGGCCACGCTGCTGGAATACCCGCCGGCCTTCGCCTCTTTCTCCGGCGTGGTTTCTGATTCCGTGCGGTTCAATTTCCTTCAGAACGGTAACAGGTTCCCCGAGACGCTCTTCCGGGTGCTTGTTTCCACGGCCGCTGACCCGCTTATCCCCGGAGCGGCGGCTTTCAGTTCTTCCGACACATATAACGTCTCGCTGACTACGGCGGCGCTGTTCGCCGACACCACATATTACTTCCGCGCGGCCGGCGTCAACAAGGACGGCGTCCCTACGGCTTATACCTCCGTACAGGCCACGGCCACACCCGCCAACATCCCCATCTTCTCCGGTTTCACCGGGGTTGGCGCGGCGGAGCTCACCTTCAACTGGCAGCGCAACGGCAACCGGGATGCCGGTACGCTTTACAGGGTCCTTGCGTCCACGGCTTCCGATCCGTCCGCCCCCGGCGGGGCGGTGGTGACCAGTTCCGAAACCTATAACCTCTCCCTGAGCACCTCCGGGTTGGAGGCTGACACAACATATTACTTCCGTGTCGCGGCGCTCGGGGTCAGCGGTATCTCCACCGGTTATACGGCCCCGGCCGGCACGGCTACGCTTGTGGCGCATGCCCCGGTTCTATCTGGTTTCAGCGGGGTAGGAACGGGCGTCATACAGGTCAACTGGTCGGCTAACGGCAACAGGGACCCCGGCACACTGTACCGCGTGGTTTCGTCCACGGCTCCGGACCCGCTCTCCCCGGCCTGGGCGGTAACCGCGAGTTCCGATACCTACGGCCTCTCCCTCAGCAGCTCGGGGCTTGTTCCCAATACCACGTATTATTTCCTGGCGGCCGCCGTGAACCGCAACGGTGTTCTAACCAGTTGGACCGCGGCGGCCGGCACCGCCACTTTGGCCGCTCTTCCGCTGACGGCCCTCTCCACTTTCAGCGCGGTGACATCTGGCGGCCTGACTGCCGCCTGGAGCGCCAGCGCCAACCCGGCGGGCACGCTTTATCAAGTGCAGGTTTCCACAGCCCAGAACTTCAACTCCGGCGCGGCCGGGCAGACGGCCTCTACCGCGCCGGTCAGCGGCGAGTCTTACTCCTTTTACGGCCTGTTGTCCAACCGCGACTACTATTTCCGCGTGCGCGCCATGAACCATAGCGGGGTTTACAGCGATTACGCGGCGCTGGGGTCCACCCGCACCAGCGGCCTGGCCGCGCCGGCTCCCTACCCGGTAACGCAGGTTTCCAGTTATTCCATAACCGCCACGTGGTCGCTGGTGGACGGAGCCACCGGCTATACCCTGGCCGCGTCGGTAAATCCAGGCGTTTCTCCCTCTCCTGTGTACGCCTCCAGCGTTACTGCCGGGGCTTCGGCCGCGGTGTTCAACCCTGCCCTGGCGCTGAACAGCACCTATTATCTCTTTGTGAAAGCCGGCGGGCCGGGCGACGAGAGCCCCTGGGCCGTCTACCCGGCCACCTCTACGCTGACCAATATCCCCACGGTTCCCGGCAGTCCATTCAGCGCGGTCACCGACAACAGTTTCATCCTGTCCTGGGGCGCCAATTCCAACCCGCTCGGGACCACCAGGTACACGGTGCATGTCTCCACGGCCTTGGATTTCAACGCGGGGGTTACCAACCAGGTCGTTCTTTCCACCATCCCCACGGCCGGCCCGGGCGCCACCTTCAGCGGCCTAAGCAGCAACACATATTATTACGCCAGGGTGCGGGCCGAGCATAACAATGGCAATTCCACGGAATGGGTGAGCCTGGGCCTGGTAAACACGCTGATCCTGGCCGACCTGCACGCGGCCGGGGACGGCGTGCTCATCTACGCCCAGTCCGGCAACAGTATGCCGCAGTTCCGCGATTATATCAGCGCGTCCAATTCGTTCAGCGCCGTGCGCCAGACCATCTCCGGAGCCGCAGGAATGCTGTTCACGGTGCGCACCAATCCGCTTACCACCAAACAAGAAGCTGTGGCGGCCTACGTCAAGAGCGGCACGCTGCGCGTACTCTGCACCGACGGCGCCAACTGGTACGAGGAATGGACGCAGACGGTAGGCGGCGCAGACGCCACACGGCGTTTTGATATCGCTTTCGAGACCAACAGCGGCGATGTGATGGTGCTGTATTCGCGCGGCGTTTCCGGCACCAGCGAACTTGGCTACCGCACTAAACCCGGCTCCTCCGGGTGCGGTTCGGGCAACTGGTCTGCCGCCGCCACGCTGGACCCGGTACGCACTTCGGGCGCGGTGCACTGGGTTAAAATGGCCCCGGACCGCCGGGCCGATCATGATAATATCGCCGCCACCTGGGCGGACGCCAACTCGGACCTGTCGGCCATGGTCTGGAACGGTACGGCCTGGGAGAATGAGCCCGCCTCGGCGCTTGAGGCCTCGCTAGAGACCGTCTCCGCCTCGCAGGACGTCGAAAGTTTCGCCGTGGAGACCGAGTCGCTGACCGGCGACATTATGGTGGTCTGGGGCCATTCGGGCGGTTCCGACGGCGTCAACGGCGTGCGCTACGCTACGGCGGCCTGGACCGGCGGCAGCCCTGCTCACACTTGGGGGGGGGTTGTTAACCCGAAGAACTTCTTCGACGACGCTACGAACCTGGACCTCGCGGCCAATCCGGCCTCGGACGAAATGGTCTTCGCCTCCATTGGCAACGCCGGTTCTGACCTGCAGGCCGGCTATTGGAACGGGGCGGTCTGGGCAAATTCCTCCAATTTGGACACCTCCGCGCAGGTCCCTCTGGCTGGCACCAAACTGGTGGCGGCCGCGTGGATAAGCTCCAATACGGCCGTGCGAAGCGTAATAACCTATAACGATTCCGCCGTCACCAACCTGGGCTGGTATGTGGGCAATGGGTCCACATTCACGGCCCAGGGGGACTTTACGCCTTCCCCCGTCTTCGCCAATCCGCAGCGTTATTACGATCTTAAGCAGGACCCGGTGAACAGGGAGCGCCTGGTCTTTGCCCTGGCGGACTCCAACGCCGACCTGTTCGCGAAGCGCCTGGTGATGACCTCCGCGGCGGCCTTCACCTGGAGCAACGCCGACGGCAGCGCCGCGCTGGAACCTAACCTGGGCTCTGCTCTCGCCGGAGGCTTCTCCTTTGTCTTCTGGCCCGCCCCCCCAACCACTACCTTCGAGGCCAGCGCTTACCGCTTCTTCACCAATACGGCCACCACGGACGTGGGGGCGCCGCTGGCGGCGCAGAACGCGCTGGCCGTGCTGCCGGCCGCCGGCGATCCATTCCGGCTCAGGACGCTGGTTACCGTGGGACAGGTGGACCTGCCAGCCTCCGGCCAGGACTTCAAGCTGCAGTTCGCCGGACAGGGCGACGGCACCTGCGCGGAGCCGTCAAGCGGGACGCCGGGCGACTGGACCGACGTTACGGCGCTTACCGCCATAGCTTACAGCGACAATGTCCCGGCGGACAAAACCGCGCTTACCCCCAACGCCGCAGATCCGCTCTACGGAGTGCAGGCCAATATAAACCAGGTCTACGCCGAATCCGGCGGTTTCCTGAACTCCGTGGCCGGCATAGCCCGCAACCGCTCCGGCATGTGGGACCTGGCGCTCAAGGACAACGGCATGTCACCGGGCGCGGTGTACTGCCTAAGGCTTGTTCGCGGCGACGGGGTGCCGCTCGAGTACTACACCGCCTACCCGCGCGTGGTCTCGCCGTCCGTTCTGGTCCTCAACGAAGTCTACCCTTCCGGCTCTCCGGCCGCCTCTGATTGGGTAGAGCTGTTCAATAACTCCGGGAGCACCGTTCCTCTTACCGGCTGGAAGTTGGATTACGTGGAGAATCCCATAGACCCGGGCGGCACGGCCATCCCGGTCTGGAGCGGAGCGGCGGGCCAGTACGTGAACGCCATGTCCACCTTCCTCGTCAGCGGCCTGGCGCTGGACCTCAACGCGGCGCAGAGCTACCACGTTAAACTGCTCGACGCTTCGGGCGGGCTAGTGGACCAGGTGCAGTGGCCGGCCGGCCTGCAGCCCGGCCAGTCCTTCGCGCGCGTCAGCGACGGCTCGCCGGATTATTTCGAGATAGACCCGACGCCTACGCGCGGCTACGCCAATACCGTTTCCACCGACGCGCTGACCATAAACGAGATCTCCTACGGCGCGCTGGATTCAGAGTTTATAGAGCTCTACAGTTCCGACCCTGTTTCCACCCGCCGGCTTGGCGGCTACGCGCTGCGCAACGCGGCGTCATCCGCCGCCGGCCAGGTCTTCAGGTTCTCGCGCAAAATATACCCGCTCGACTTTACCGCTCTGGACGGCTCCTCGGCCGACGACGAAGGGCGTTCTTATGCCTCCGTCTTCGGCGCCCAGGGGCTGTCCCCCGCCGGGGATTTCCTGGCACTGGAGAATTCCAGCGGTTCCACCGTCAGCCAGCTGACCTGGCAGTACGACGGGGCTTACACCAGGTACAACTATGCCGCGCAGCTGGTCCCGTACGCCAACCCCGCCCCCGCCCTGTCGGCGCTGTCCATAGTCCGCGGCCCTTTAGACGGCTCCCACACCGGAGTGGACTCGGCCGATTTTTCAGCCAGCACCGGAACCACCCTGGCCTCGCGCAATAACAACGCGGGAACAGCCCCGGCCAATACGCTCCAATACCCGGATCCGTCGGGCGGCGCCAGGTACCTCTCCCGCAACTTCCCTCTGCGGCTGACGCTCGGCGCCGACGCCTCCGCGGGCCGCGGCAACAATCTGGTCATGTCGCGCCGCGGCGGCGCCGCGGACCCCGCCTCCCCGCACATTTACAGGCTTAACGATATCGGCTTCAGCGTGTCGGCGCTGTCCGGGCAGGCCACCGCTCAGTTCGGGCTGCAGTTCCGGGACCAGGACGGCGGGGCACTTGTGAACGGAGCGTTGTACCGTCTTGTACTCAACTCCGATACCGGGGCGGCTTCGGCCCCGCAGGTGGTCATAACGTCGGTTACCTATGACGCGGCCGTTCACTCGGCTTCAGCTTATGCCGCCTCCGCGCCCTCCTGGCTGAACAATGACACCCGGGGCAGCCCGCTGCGCGTGGCCGTTTCCAACAACAGCCCGGCGGGCGCCAACGAGGTGCGCGTGGCGACGGTGGCCTTCACCTTGCTCAATAGCGACCTTGGCGCCCCACTTACACAGCAGCAGGTTATGAACCTGTTCGACGCTGTCATGCTGGTGGCGGATTCCACCTCCACGGGCCTGCCCGACGTATATGAACCGGCCATCGACGTGGCCACCGTAGCGTACGTGCCCATGGCTGCCATCTCGCTGAACGCCGCCGGTTTGTCCACGCTTACCGTCAGCGGCCAGGGCCTGGCTTCCGCTGGCGTGGTCGCAGGCTCCACGCGGTCCTTCTTCGTGGTCTTCGCTTCCACCAGGGACGCCTCCGACAGGGCGCCTGACAACACCTTCAGGGTGCGTTTCGACCCCGCCTCCGGTTTCGCCGTGGGAGATTCCTCCGGTTCGCTGGTCCAGGAATTCACGCCCGGAACCGAGGTGAATTCTTCTTCTTTCACCCTTATCTCGCCCGCCCTGCCTCCAGTTAATAGCAGCTGGCCATATGTGTCGGAATCTTCGGCGCCCATAACTGCGGCTATAACGGCCTACTCGGGAGGCCTGCTGGCGGAGAGCCGGGCATACCTGCCTTCCACGGACGGGACCGTGGTGGCGCTAAGCACTTCCGGCGTGCCGCTCTGGACCTTCGAGACCGTGCCGGCCACGCCTATCAGCGTTCCGCCATCCCTGCCGCAGGAGGAGGGGGGGCAGGTCTACATCTACTTCGCCGGGGAGAACGGGGATGTATATAAACTGCGGGACAACGGCGGTACGGTGACGGAGGCCTGGCCTAAGGTTTCCCTCGGGGCCGTGGTCAAGTCTATATCGGACACCGACAGCAGGCTCTATGTCGCGACTGCCGACAACAAGCTCCATTGCCGCAACAAGACCGACGGCTCGGCCTGCTCCGGCTGGAACTTCGCTTCCGCCGTTACCGCGCCTCCGGCCGGCGCGCCTTCCATAGACGAGCGGGCCACGGTAGCCACGGCCTGGACCGGGCTGGAGGACGGCAAGATCGTCAGTCTTAAGACCGGAGACGGCACTTCCAATAACACTTTCGTCACCGGTGGGCCCGTAAAGTCCTCGCCTTATTTCGACGCCTACGTGGCCAGCCCCGACAATGCGCTCTATATCACTTCCACTGACGGCAAGATCTACGCTATAAATTCCGGCAATATGACGGCCATGTCCGGCTGGAACGATTACGATACCGGTTCTTCCATCTATACCTCGCCTTTCGTCTGGATACTGGGCGGCACCAAGTATGTTTTCTTTGGCGCCGATAACGGTAAACTCTATAAGCTCGACGCCGCTACCGGAGCCCTGGCCTGGACTTTCCAAGCGGGTGGGGCCATAAGGTCTTCGCCTGTGGTGGTACCCGCGTGGTATGTAGGCCTCGGCGCCGGGGAGGATTATGTCTATTTCGGCTGTGACGACGGCAAGATTTATGGCGTCAATGCTAATACGGGGCAGATCAGAACCGGCTGGCCGGTCTATACCGGCGGACCGGTGCGGTCCGACCCTGTGATAGACTCGGATATGAAGGCGGTGCTGATAGGTTCCAATGACGGGAGGCTTTACACACTTAGTATCGGCCCATAAGAAGACAGGCCGCGGAAATTCTATGAGCGCAAAATGGACCAAAACCTTCTTATGCCGGACCGCGTTCCGGGCGGCAGGGCTGTTGCCTTTCGCCATTGGGCCGGTTGCCGCGGCCGACTGGCCCATGTTCATGGGAGGACCAGAGAGGACGGGTTACGTCTCCGAGCAAGCCGCGCCGCCGCTGGGTACGCCCTGGGAATTCCAGGCAGCCGGCGGGATAGTTTCCAGTCCGGCGGTTTATGACGGGCGGGTATATGTCGGCACGCGCGCCAATAAACTTTACGCGCTTGACGCGGCCACCGGCGTAAAACTCTGGGAACGGCTGACGGCCGGCTGGGTGGATTCCTCTCCGGTGGTTTATGGTAACGCCGTTTACTTCTCCTGCCGGGGCGGGCGCCTTTACTCCCTAGACCGGATCAACGGAGATCTGTTCTGGATAGCTGACCTCGGGGCGGCTTCCGCTTCGTCCCCTCTGGTTCTGGGCGGCAGGGTGTACGTCGGCACGGGTTCGCCCGAGAATAAACTGAAGGTTTACGATGCGGTTACCGGCGCCCTCCTGGGCTCCTACCAGGCCGCCCAGCCTGTGGATTCCGCCCCTTCCACGGACGGCTCTTACGTCTATTTCGGCGCCAACGACGGCCAGGTCTACGCGCTTGGCGCCCTGACGCTGGCCCCGCGCTGGCCCGCCTATCCCACGCTGGGGTCCTTCGGCCAGAACTCCGTGGCCGTCTCCAGCGGCGTCCTTTATTTTCTGCCAGGCCGCGACGAAAAGAGGGCCTCCTTGCTGGATACCTCCACGAGGGAGCTGTTGGCTTTCTCCCCGCAGCTCACCAAGACGGGTCCCTGGACCCAGGCCGGTTCGCCGGCCGTAGACCCCGGCGGTTTTGCCTATTTTACCGCCGGCGCGGCCGAGGCCGCCGAGGCCGTGGCGCACCTGGCCGCGCTGTCCTCCGGTACGCTGTCGAAGGTCTGGTCTTCGTCCGCCTCTTTGGGCGGCGTGTCGGAAGTCGGGATGCTCGCTTCACCGGCGGTGGCCAACGAGGTGGTGTATGCCGCCACTCCCGGCGGCAGGCTTATCGCCGTAAGTACTTCGGGGGCCGCGCTGGCCGACCTGGACCTCTCCGGTCCGGCATACGCTTCGCCGGCCGTTTCCAACGGCATGGTGATCGCGGCCAATTACTCTGGCAAGGTCTTTGGTTTTAGGGCCGGCCGCAGTTCCGCCCTGTCTGCGCCCGCCGCGGGAGCCGTACTTAACGGCACAGTGACGGTAAGGGGCTGGTTCGACAGCCCGGACCTGTCCGGCTACGAGCTGGAACATAGTACCGGCGGGGTCCTGCCGCAATGGACGAGGATAAGTTCCGCCGCAGCTTCTTCCCCGTTTGATGGGGGCGAACTGGCGTTCTGGGACGTCTCCGGCCTGGAGAACGGGGAATATTCTCTCAGGCTGCGCGTGCTGGAAAGCGCCGTTTCCGGTTACGATTCCACCGCCCTGGTGCGGGTGCGCGTCAACGCGGTGCCGCTGCCTCCCGCCGGCCTGGCGGCGGCCGACGTTCCCGGAGACTCGGGTAACGCCATCGCCCTCTCCTGGACGGCGTCTCCTACGGCCGGTGTATCCTCATATAAGGTGTATCGTGACGATGGGGCCGGATATGTTTCGCTCGGTTCCGCCCCGGGTCTCTCCTATATAGACGCGTCCGCGGTGACGGGTTCCACTTACGCTTATGAAGTTTCCGCTTTCGACGGCTGGGCCGAGTCGCAGCGTTCCGACGAAGTTTACGCCTTTTCAGTTAATAATTCAGGGGATAGCGTCGCTCCCTCCGCTATTTCCGACCTATCCGCTGCCCCCGGTCCCTCCGGGGGGATGGTGAGCCTTTACTGGACCGCCCCCGGAAACGACGGGAACGTTGGCGAGGCCTCCCATTATCTGATCCGCTATTCAACGAACTCTTCGCAGGATTGGGCCGCCTTTAGTTCGCTGGCCGGCGGCAGCAGGACGGTGGACGGTCCTGGCGGGATAACCGAGTCGGAAGAGATCGGCGGCCTTTTCGGCGGGGTCACCTATTATTTCGCGGTGAAGACCGTTGACCAGGTAGGCAACACCGCCCTGATATCCAATGTTGTTTCCGGCGCGGCCGCGCTGGACCTTTATCCGCCGCAGCCGCCTTCAGAACTTTCGGTGGCGGATGCGCCCGGGGACGAGGGAGGCAGCCTGGACCTGGCCTGGACACTTTCCCCTGACGACGGGGGCGGTGCGGGGGACGTGTACGGCTACCGCGTATTCAGGCGCACGCTCACCGGATCTTACGTCTCCACCGCACCTTACGCCTCGGTGGGCCGCGGCGTTTCCGCATACAGGGACCCTGCCGCTATCACGAACGTGCGGTACTATTATTCCGTGGCGGCTTTCGACAGCACGAACGACTCCGCAATGCAGGGCGAGGCTTACGGGGTCTCTGCCGACAACTGGCGTTTCTTCGACGCGGCGCAAGGCGGCGTGGTCCGCCTTGTCGACGGCATGGAAGTGTCGGTTCCGGCGGCCTCCGCCTCGCAGAACGACAAGATAATAGTGACGCGCATGGCCCCGGAAGCCTATGCGCCGCTCTCCCGGGCCAGCGCGGCGGCCTCCGCCAATCCTACGGGCATAGTTTACGAGGTCAGGTTCCAGAACGCGGCGACCCGCCTGCTGGCGCCGGCGCTGATATCCATCCCTTACACCGAAGCCGAAGTGGCAGGGATGGAGACGGCCAACCTGCGCGTCTACACGCTCAGGGGCGGAGCCTGGGTGATGCTGAATACCTCCCGGGTCGACGAGGCGGCCAGGAAGGTAAGAGCGGAGGTTTCAAGTTTTTCCATCTTCCGCGTGATGGAATACGTGCCTTCCGGCGCCCTGCTGGCCGATAACGAGGTGTATACCTACCCGAACCCGGCCTCCGGTGATACGGTTACTTTCAAGTTCAGGCCAGCCTATAAGGCAGGTATAGAGGTAGCCGTTTACAACGTGGCCGGTGAAAAAGTGGCTTCGCTGGAAAAGTCGGAATGCCCGGCCGGACAAACTTCGGAGATAGTCTGGAACGTCAGGAACGTGGCCAGCGGGGTCTATATCTTCAGGCTGAAGGCCGAGAGCTCCGCCGGCAGCAAGACGGTGACCAAAAAGTTCGCGATAGCGCATTGAGGCGGGAAAGAGGAAGCCTTTATGAGAGACGAGCGAGCGGTAAATAACAAGGGAGAGGGGCGGCCGGGGTTGCCGGTCCGCGTCCTGCTCCTCGCCTTGCTCTGCGCCTGGGCCGGGCCGGCCGGCGCGTCGAAGATCTATCCGTCCGCCGGCAGCACCTCTGCGTCTTTCCTGAAGCTGGGAGTGGGCGCCCGCGCCGTGGCCATGGGCGGAGCCTTCTCCGCGGTGCCCGGCGACCCTTACGCGATCTATTGGAATCCCGCCGGCCTTGCCGGCCTCGACGGGAAGCGGCATGCCGGGCTTTTCCACAACGATTATTTTCAGGGCCTGGGTCAGGAATTCTTGTTTTACACCGCGCCCGCCGCCTGTTTCGACCTGCCGTTGGTCGGCCGTCCAGGGAACGGGGCTTTCGGCCTGGGTTTGAATTATTTTTACACGCCCAAGGAAATGGAACGCCGCAGCGGCCTTTATGAGGCGGACCCGGTTAATCCTATCTCCCCCGTGGAGGGGACGTTCGGCGCCTATGACCTGGCCTTCTCTGCCGGTTACGGCTGGCGCCGCGGCGCTGACTTGTCGCTGGGTGCGGCTTTTAAGGTAATACGCCAGACCATCGACGACGAGTCGGGTGGTTCGGTGGCGTTGGACCTGGGCTTGCTCCGGGAATTCAGACGCGACGGCGTGCCTTACACGGCAGGCTTTACGGTGCAGAACCTTGGCCCCGGCATCAAGCTGGTTTCCCGCCGCTATGGTCTGCCGCTGGTCTTCAAAGCCGGGTTAAGCCGTCCGCTGCCGGGTCTTGGCGGGCTGCTGGCGCTGGAGGTCGCCAAACCGGTGGATAACTACCCATCTGCGGCCATAGGAGCGGAATATCCTCTAACGGAGCGGCTGGCAATCAGGAGCGGCTACCGCTACCGCATGTACGGCAACGAGCTGGGCGCCAGTTCCGGCTTCTCCGCCGGCGCGGGTGTGGTCTTCGACCGGCTCACCTTCGATTATGCCTTCACGCCTTTCGGGGTGCTGGGCAATTCTCACAGGTTCTCAATTAATTTGAGCTTCGGCTCGCTCTCCTCCGGGCGCGGCGGCGCGGCCGCTCCTGAACGGCCGGCTGCGCCAGCTCCCGAGGGTTACAGGAATTTCAAGTTCAATATCTCGTCCAGGCCGCTGGCGCTGTCGACCCGCGGCGCGAAGTATGAGATAAAGGCGGTTTCCGGAGAGTCCGGGCTGTACTCGATGACGTTCGTCGCGTTGCTGAGGGGGGAGGTTCCGGCCGGATTCAGCGTGGCCGAGGGCCTGCCTTCGGCTGCGGCGCCCGCGGGATTGCCCGCCGGGACGCTGCCGCTCGGGCTTTGGCGCACAGGGGTCCTGCCCGGCAGTCCGCAGGGCGACCTTCAGCTCGAATTCAGGGTCCCGAAGGAAGCCTCTCCCGCGGAGAAGGTGGCGTTGCTTTATAGGGCTGGCGACTCCTGGAAGGACGCGGGCGCGGCGCCCTCGGGCGGGGACGAGAAATTTAATTTCTTCACGGCCCTGGCCCCGCAGGCCGCTGAGTACGCGGCGATAAGGAAGGATTAATATTCGCCCAGCGTCCCGGCTTTCCTGGCGCGCTCCACGGACAAACCGAACAACCAGACGCTGGCCGGGATGAGGACGGCGTCGAAAATTATCAGCGCCAGCAGGTCGCCTTTTATGGCGGAGAGGCCCGCGCCTTTGTGCACGGTCAGCTGGAAGGCCCGCACCGCGTAGGTGACGGGCAGCAGGTTCGACACCGCCGCCAGCCACGCCGGCAGTACCGCCACCGGGAAGTAAACCCCGCCCAGCAGCCCCTCGAAATTATTCAACAGCCAGGCCAGCGGGTTGCCCCGCTTGAAAAGCATCACAAAGCAGGACGACAATATCCCCAGCGCCGCGAAGCAGGCGGCCGACAGGAAGAAGACCAGGGCCGCCGCGGGCCAATTGGCCGCGGCAAAGTCCAGTTTAAAAATAAAGATCCCGACCAGGGCGTATATCAGCAGTTCGAAAGTGGCGAAAAGGAAGTTCCAGGCCGACATAGCCGCCAGCAGCTGTATTACGCCGAGCGGCGTGGAAAGCGTGGCCTCAAGCGTGCCCTGGGTCTGCTCCAGGCGCAGCCGCCCGGCGTAGGAGCCCGCCCCCGTGCCGATATAACCGAAGAAAGCCATGGCCGTGAACACATAGGGGAAATAGCCCGCGCCGAAATATTCCAGCTGCGGCGCCATCGCCCCGCCGAAAAGCTTCCCGATAAAATAAAATACTGCCAGGTTGCCCAGCGTGGCCAGCGCTCCCAGCGCGAAAGAAAGCCGGTAGCTCCTCTCGGCCAGGAAATCGCGGCGTATAAAAGCGGCTATTACGCGGGCGGCGTTCATTGGGGGCCCCCTGCCGGCACCCTGCCGTTCTCTATGCGCAGCGTTCTCGCCGCCGCGGCCGAGAGCAGTTCGCGGCTGTGGCTGGTAATCAGCACCGTGGAACTTAATCCCGCTTCGGCTATCAACTCCAGAAGTCCCCGGCAGGAGATCCCGTCCAGGCCCCGGAACGGCTCGTCCAGCAGCAGCAGCGGCGCCCGCCGAGAAAATGACCTTATCAGCGAGATCTTCTGCATATTGCCTTCTGAAAGACGGTCGAAGCGGCGGTCCAGGTCCGCGGCCGACAAACCCAGCCGGGCGGCCAGCTTAACGGCGCTGGCGGCGGCCTCGGAGGGGGACAGCCCGGCCAGCGCGCCGAAGAAGCGCAGATTCTCGGCCGCGCTCAGGCGGAAATAGAAACTCCTGGGATTGGCGGGGCAATAGGCGGCCATGGCCCGCAGCCGCCGGGAGTCCGCCGCCTCTCCGCCCAGCATTATGGTGCCGCCGTCGGCCTCCAGTATGCCGGCCAGCGTCTTGAAAAGCGTGGTCTTGCCCGAGCCGTTGGGGCCCCCCAGGCCGGTCACCCCGGTGTCAGCCGTAAGGTCCGCGCCGGCCAAGGCCCGCAGCGGTGCCGTTCCAGTGAAAACTGGCGCCGGAAACACCTTAACCAATCCCTTAACCTCAAGCAGCATAGCGAAATGATAGCAAAATGGGGTCAGGTCTTGATTTTTAGCATTTTCGGGCATTCCGTGGGGGTATGTGCGGGGTCGTTCTGAGTTCAATGCTAAAAATCAAGACCTGACCCCATTTATATGCTAATTCGCATTGAAAAAGGGCTCTAAATCAATTAAAATATAAATAATAGCACCACTGGCGCCTAAAGCGCCGGAAAGGTCATGTTTTAGTCGAGCGCAGCATGGAGGATACAATGAGAATACATATAGTGGCCCGCAAGTTGAAGATGACCAAGCCGGTAAAGGACTTTATCGAGGCCAAACTTTCAAAACTTCACGAGTACCTCGACAACATAGTCTGGGCTCAGGTGATAATTTCCGTGGAGAAGAAGATCCACTCCGCCGAAGTGATAGTGCACGCCGGCCACCAGACCATGAAGGCCGCCGCCTCCACCGACGAGATGTACTCCGCCATAGACAAGGCCATGGACAAGATGGAAGTGCAGGTGAAGAAGTACAAAGAGCGCTTTACCGACCATCACGCCACCGAGACCGTCGACCTGGGCGAGTTCACCACCCTGGTGGGCCCCGAGATCCGCTTCTCCGTGGTAAAAGACGTGCCCCTTAAGCCCATGAACAAGGAAGAGGCCGTGATGGAAATGGAGAAGATCGGCTATAATTTCTGGGTGTTCCAGGACCGCGGCTCCAAACAGCTGCAGGTGGTCTTCAAGCGCATCGACAGCACCTACGGCCTGCTGCAGCCGGTCAAGAAGTAGCTCTTAAGCGCCGCCCATGTCCCAACAGGCCAAGAAGGAAGGCAAGTCCCTGACGGTCAGGGAGCTGATAAAGTCCCGGGGAAAGATCCTCGGGCTTAAGGCCGTGTCCGGCTCGAAGAACCTGGGCCGGCGCATCACCGTCAGCGAAATAAACCGTCCGGGCCTGGCCATAGCCGGGCACATGGAGCAGTTCCGCTCCGAGCGCATACAGATAATCGGCCAGGGCGAATACGCCTACTGCCAGAAGGAAGACCCCCGCCGGGTGATGGCGAACCTGCAGAAGATGTTCGCCGCGCCCGACATTCCCTGCGTTATCGTCACCGGCGGGGTCAAGCCTCTGCCGGTCATAAAACAGGCCTGCTCCAAGGCGAATATCCCGCTGATGGTGACCACCGAGGACACCTCGGCCTTCATCCGCGAGATCACCACCTTTCTCGACGACCAGCTGGCCGCCACCACCTACGTGCACGGCGTGCTGGTCAACGTCTACGGCCTGGGCGTGCTCATTCAGGGCGACTCGGGCGTGGGCAAGTCGGAGTGCGCGCTGGAGCTTTTGAAGCGCGGCCATATCCTGATAGCCGACGACGTGGTGGAAGTGAAGCGGCGCATCGGCTACATGCTGGTGGGCAATTCCCCCAAGAACATAAAGCATTACATGGAAGTGCGCGGGCTGGGCATTATCGACGTGGAGCTTCTCTTCGGCATCGGCTCCATTATGGACCAGTCCCTTATAGAAATGCACGTAAAGCTGGAAAGCGTGGCGTCCGGCTCCCTGGGCACTTACGACCGCACCGGGCTTTCGGCGGCGGAAGTGCAGATCCTGGAGGTGCCGGTGTCTTCGCTGCGCCTGCCGGTCACGCCCGGACGCAACCTGGCCGTGCTAATAGAGGTGGCCGCGCTGAACCAGCGCCTGAAGAACCAGGGCTATTTCGTAGCCAAAAAATTCAATGAAAGCCTCATCAGGGAGATGAGTAAAAAATAATGGGCAAGAACGGCAAGATCTTCATCATCACCGGCATGTCCGGCGCCGGCAAAAGCCAGGCACTCAAATCCTTCGAGGACCTCGGGTTCTTCTGCGTGGACAATCTGCCGATAGCCCTTATCCCGGCGTTCGCCGCGCTGATACAGTCCCGCCGCTACCTCAAGAGCGTGGCCCTGGGCATAGACATCCGCGAAGGCCGCTTTTTCAAGGACTTCGTGCGCACGCTCGACAACCTGGGCAAGCTGGGCCTGGACTGCCGCGTGGTGTTCCTCGACGCCGCCGACGCGGTGCTGATGCAGCGCTTCTCCGAAACCCGCCACCGCCACCCGCTCGGCAAGAATATCGCCGCGGCCGTCAAGGAAGAGCGCCGCATCCTGGCCGACCTGCGCGCGCGCGCCAACAAGGTCATCGACACGACCAAGCTGACCCTGGGCGAGCTCAAGGAGATCCTGTCGGGCATGCTGGAGCTCAGGCGCACCGCCGAGATGAAGCTTTCCGTTATTTCCTTCGGCTATAAATACGGCATCCCGCTCGACGCCGACATCGTAATGGATGTGCGTTTTCTGCCCAACCCGTATTATGTGCCCGCGCTGCGCGCCAAGACCGGCCTGGACGCGCCGGTGGGGAACTATCTAAAAAGCAAGCCGGGCTTCCGGAATTTCCTCAAGGGCTACACCGACCAGATAAAGGCCCTGCTGCCGCTTTACGTCAAGGAAGGGAAGTCCTACCTCACCATCGCCATCGGCTGTACCGGGGGCCGCCACCGCAGCGTCTACATCGCCGGGGAGATGGCCAGGAGGCTGACCTCCGCCGGTTTTTCGGTCTCGGAATACCACCGGGATATCAGGAAATAACGCGCGCCGCGCGTTGCACTGGAATATTATGATCAACATAATCGTGATCACGCACGGGGAGTTCGGGGCTTATCTTATAGAGGCCGCCGAGGGGATAGTGGGCGTGCAGGCCGCGGGCCTCAAGAACGTGTCGATATCGGCGCGCATGACGCTGGAGCGCGTCAAAGACTGCGCTGCCAGGGCTATCGACGAGATGCGCTCCGAAGACGGGCTGATATTTCTAATAGACATGCCTGGTGGCACGCCCATGAACGTGGTGCTGCCGCTGGCCAAGGACATCTCTAAGTGCGCCGTCATCTGCGGCGTGAACATAAACATGATGACCTCCGCCTTTGCGTACAGGGCAACGCTCGACTTCGACCGCCTCACGGCCAAGATCATCGAGGATGGCCGCAAAGCCATCTGCGAGGTCAAGAGCCTCCTGATGAAAAAGTGAAACTATGATAATTCTTTACAGGGTCGACGACAGGCTGGTGCACGGCCAGGTGGTGGAAGGCTGGGTGCCGCACCTGCGCGCCGAGGAACTGGCCGTGGTGTCGGACGAGATCGCCGGCGACGAGATGCGCCGCGCCATCATGCGCTTCGCCACCCCGGAAGACGTGGACCTTAAGATAATGACGGTGGAAGAGGCCGCGGCTTACCTGCCGGAGGCGGTGAAGTCGCCGCGCAAGGTGCTGCTGCTGCTGCCCGGGCTGTCCGAAGCGGTCGCCCTGGCGGGGAAGGGCGTAAAATTCCCTTCGCTCAATATCGGCGGCATGCATTACTCGGCCGGCAAGAACCTTTCCATAGGCAAAGCCATTTTTTTGAACGAGGCCGACTGCGCGGCCCTTAAGACCCTGTCTTCGGCGGGGATAGTTATAGAGGGCAGGGGCGTGCCGTCCGACAGCCCCCTGGACCTGATGGAAGCCATAGCTTGATGGTCAAAATGATGATAAACCAGCACGACGGCCTGCCGCAAACGCTTTTCCGCGGCGCTTTTTCTTTCGCGCCGGAGGGCGGGCCGCTGTGATAACACTCCTTAAAACGTTCATTTCCGCCGCGCTGGCCGGTCTGCTGGGGCTGGACGCCGTGCAGGCGGGGCAGTTCCTGTTCTCGCGCCCGGCCTTCGTGGGCCCGGTGCTGGGCTGGCTGAACGGCTGCCCGCTAGAAGGCGCGCGCCTGGGCATACTGCTTGAGCTGCTCTATATAGATTTCATCCCGGTGGGCGGAGTGGTGCCGCCTAACGGTACCGCCGCGGCCGCCGTGGGCGTGCTTGCCCATTCCGCCGGCGGGCTGCCGCCATCTCTCTCTTTCTTTATCGGGATAGCCGCCGGCGCGGCTTACGCGCCGCTGGAGTCGGTGCTGCGGGCTTCCAGGTCGCGGTTGAACACCCTTGTGGAGGCGCAGGTTTCGTCGGGCGACTTCAGCCTGCGCCGCTGGCTGGCCCGGGCGATGCTGGTAGAGAACGCGGCCATGGGGGCGTATGTGCTGGCCCTGACCGGGCTGGCCGCGCTGCTGGGGCTGCTCCCCGGCCTGGCCTGGCTTTACCCGGGCGCGGATTTTGCCTACTCGCTGATACCCTGGCTGGGGCTCAGCGGTTTGTATTTCAGGTTCAGGGCGCAGATCTATAAGAAGGGCTAAGAGGATAAAGACTTAAGGCCGAAGGGCCGAACACAAAAATGCTGTTCTCGATGTTTTTAAGATCGTTTTTTATACAGGCGGGCTGGAATTACGAAAGGTTCCAGAACCTGGGCTTTGCGTTCTCCCTGCAACCGGCGCTGGAAAAGATCTATCCGGACCGCGAGAAGTATAAAACCGCGCTGCTGCGTCATTTGCAGATCTTCAACACGCAGCCCTACATGGCGTCCTTCGTGCTGGGCAATATCATCCGCATGGAGGAGCGCGCGGCCGTAGACGGCGGGGCGGAGCTCAAAACCCTGCCGGGGGTTAAACAGGCGCTGGCTTCCAGCTTCGCCTCCATCGGGGACAGGATCTTCTGGGGCCGCCTCAAGCCCATGACCGCCCAGATCTGCCTGCTGGTTTGGGCGGCTTGCGGTTTTTACGGCTGGCTGTTCACCGGCATGAACGAAGACGTGCCCGTCGGGTTGCTGCTGGCGGGGCCGCTGGCCGGCATAGCGGTTTACTCGGTTTTTTCGCTGTACATCCGGTGGAAGGGCCTGGTTGACGGTTATGCCTGCGGCGGCGCCAACAACTGCGCGCTGGACTCCGCCAACTGGCCCCGGCTTATCAGGCTGCTCAGCGCGGCCGGGTTCGCCATGTCGCTGGCCATAGTGCTGCTCTCTTTCGCCCTGCTGGCCGTCTTTAACTGCGTGTCCTGCCGCCCCGGCGACGTGCTGCTTAAGCTCGGCCTCCCGGCGGCCGTGCTGGCGCTGCACCGGGTGCTGCGCGCCCTGGGCCGGTCGGTATTTTTCACGGCCGGCCTGCTACTTATAATTTCCGTGCTGCTTTTCAGCGCGCTTAAACTGGAGCCTTTCAGACTATACCTATGACAAAACGAGATATAACCATAATAAACGAGCTGGGGATACACGCCCGCCCCGCCGGCATGGTCGCCAACACCGCGTCCAGGTTCGGCTGCGATATAAAGCTTATAAAGGACGGGATGGAAGTCAACGCCAAGAGCATCATGGGCATCATGACGCTGGCGGCCGGCAAGGGCAGCGTTATAGAGGTGACGGCCAGGGGAAAGGACGAAGCCGAGGCCGTGAAGGCGATAGAGGAACTCTTCGCCAGGAAGTTCGACGAGGATTGATCTTATGCGGCATAATATGAACTCGACCCGGAGCGGATCATGCTTATAAAAAAAGGCGTAGCGGCGAGCCTCGGCATAGCCATAGGCAAGGCGCACATCGTTAAGGAAGACAACATCCTTATCGAGCAGAAGGAAATCTCTCCGGAAAAACTGAAGGCCGAAGTTAAGCGCTTTAAAGAAGCACTGGACAAGACCAAGCTGGACCTCGACGTCATACGCACCAAGATCCTCACCGTGCTGGGCCGTCAGCACGCCAAGCTCATAGACGCCCATCACCTGATACTGCAGGACCCGCTGATAACCAAGGAAGTTCCGAAGCTCATCATGTCCAAGCGGATAAACGCGGAGTTCGCGCTTTCGGAGATCCTGGACAAGGCCGAGGAGCAGTTCGAGAAGATAGACGACGAATTTTTTCACGAGCGCAAACATGACGTATTCGACGTGGGTAAAAAGATCATCTCCAACCTGGTCAACAGCGAAAAGACCTCGCTGAAGGACCTTAAGGAGCCGGTTATCATAGTGGCCCACAACCTTTATCCGTCGGACACGCTGCACATCCGCGAATCCAACAAGGTGCTGGGCTTCTGCATGGACCTGGGCTCCAAGTCCAGCCATACCGCCATTTTCGCCCAGAGCATGGGCATTCCCGCCGTGGTGGGGCTTTCCGACATCAGCCGCCAGATAGTCAGCGGCGACACCCTGGTGGTGGACGGCGAACAGGGCATGGTGATCATCTCGCCCTCGCCGGAAATAATAGAGAAGTACAAGGCCCGCAAGGAGGAGCTGCAGAAGCAGGAGCATTTCTTCCACCGCCTGCGGGGCCTGCCGGCCACCACGCGCGACGGCCACAAGATAAGCCTGATGGCCAACCTCGACTCCGCCGAAGACGCGCCGGAGCTGGCCGCGGTGAAGGCCGAGGGCGTGGGTCTGTACCGCACCGAATTCCTTTATATGAACCGGGACTCGGTCCCCACCGAGGAGGAACAGCTGAAGGCTTACGCCTCGGTGGTGAAGGCCGCCCCGGCCATGCCGCTTACCATCCGCACCGCCGACATCGGCGGCGACCGCGCCACGCAGCTGGGCATTAAGGGCCTTAAGGACGAGCGCAACCCGTTCATGGGGTTCCGCGGCATCCGTCTTTTTATAAAGTACCCGGAGCTCCTGAAGACCCAGCTGCGCGCCATCTACAAGGCCAACACCGAGGGCACCATAAAGATCATGATCCCCATGCTCTCCTCTTTGGACGAGCTGCTGACGGTGAAGAAGATAGCGGCCGACGTCAAGACCGAGCTGGCGGAAGAGGGCTTCGCGGTGAAGAAGGACCCCGAGTTCGGCGTCATGATAGAGATTCCCGCGGCCGCCATCATCCTGGACTCGCTGCTCAGCGAAATAGACTTCGTCTCCATCGGCACCAACGACCTGGTGCAGTATACGCTGGCCGTGGACCGCATCAACCAGTACGTGTCCGAGCTTTACGAGCCCTTCCACCCCGCGGTGCTGCGGCTGATAAACCTGGTGGTGCAGACCTCCCACAAAAAAGGCAAGCCGGTCTCGGTCTGCGGTGAGATGGCTTCGGACCCGTTCGCCATCCCGCTGCTGGTGGGCATGGGCGTGGATATCCTGTCCGTGCCGGCCAAGATGTACCTGCGTTCCAAGCACTCCGTCCGTTCCATGAATTTCGAGAAATTCTCCGCCATCGCCCAGCGGGCGCTGGGCCTGCCCACCTCGGAAGAGATACGGCGGCTGATAGAAGAGGAAATTAAATAGGAACCGCGCTTTACAACATGAACATACGCAATTTCTCCATCATCGCGCATATCGACCACGGCAAATCCACGCTGGCCGACCGCTTCATTAACATTACCAATACGGTCCCGGACCGGCAGATGCACGAGCAGTTCCTCGACGGCATGGAGCTGGAGCGCGAGCGCGGCATCACCATAAAGGCCAAGGCCGTGCGCATGCTCTATAAGTCCGACTCCGGTGAGGACTATATCCTTAACCTCATAGACACCCCGGGTCACGTGGACTTTTCCTACGAGGTGTCCCGGGCCATGGCCGCCTGCGAGGGCGCCATACTCCTGGTGGACGCTTCGCAGGGCGTGGAGGCGCAGACGCTGGCTCACGCGCACCTGGCGCAGAGTCTGGGCCTGACCATCATCCCCGTTATCAATAAGATCGACCTGGAGCACGCCAACCCTGACGCCACCGAGGAACAGATCTGGGAAGTGCTGAAGGACCCCAGGGACTCCTCGCGCATCAGCGCCAAGGACGGCCGCGGCGCGCGCGAGGTGCTGGAACGCGTCATCAAGGAGATCCCGCCCCCGGGCGGCTTGCCCGATAAGCCGCTGAAAGCGCTGGTCTTCGACTCCTTTTACGACACTTACAAGGGCGTGGTCATCTACACCCGCGTGGTGGACGGGGAGATCGCGGCCGGCCAGCACATCACTTTCTATTCCAAGGGCACCAGCTACAAGGTGGAAGAGGTCGGCTACCTCACGCCCAAGCTGATAAAAGCCGGTTCCATCAAGACCGGCGAGGTGGGTTACATCATCGCCGGCATCCGCGACATCCACGAGATCAAGATGGGCGACACCATTTCCGAGAAAGGCGTGGCCATTGACGCGCCCCTGCCCGGCTACAAGGACGTCAACCCGGTGGTGTTCGCCGGCTTCTACCCGGTCAACACTACGGATTACACGGCCCTGAAGAGCGCCATCGAAAAGCTCAACCTCACGGATTCCTCGTTCAACTTCCAGGGCGAGACCTCCAAAGCGCTGGGCTTCGGCTTCCGCCTGGGCTTCATGGGCCTGCTGCACATGGACATTATCCGCGAGCGCATCGAGCGCGAGTTTAATATCCCGATCATCGCCACCAACCCCAACGTTATCTACAAGGTGCAGGCCAAGGACAAGCAGGGTATGAAGGGGAAGTACATCGAGGTGACCAACCCGGCGGATTTTCCGCATTACGGCGACGTGATGGACATTATGGAGCCGTACGTGATGGCGAACATTATAGCGCCGCTGCCCTATATGGAGGGCATCATGAACCTCCTTAAGGAGAAGCGCGGCGAGCATGTCAAGATAGAATACATCTCCACCACGCGCGTGATCGTGGAGTATTTGCTCCCGCTCTCCGAGATCATCCTGGATTTCTACGACCGGCTGAAGAGCGTGTCGCGCGGCTACGCCTCTTTTGACTACGAGCCTTACGAGTACCGCTCTTCGGACATGGTGAAGATAGAGATCCTGCTGCACGCCGAATCCGTGGACGCACTCTCGTTCATTACGCACCGGACAAAGGCGCTGGCCAACTCCAGGATCCTCTGCGAGAAGCTCAAGGAGCTGATCCCCAGGCATATGTTCGAGATAGCCGTGCAGGCCCAGGTGGGCGGCAAGATCATCGCCCGCGAGACCATAGGCGCGCAGCGCAAGGACGTGCTGGCCAAGTGCTACGGCGGAGATATCACCCGCAAGCGAAAGCTCCTGGAGGCGCAGAAGGAAGGCAAGCGCAAGATGAAGCTGATGGGGTCCGTAGAGATCCCGCAGGAAGCCTTCATGTCGCTCTTGAAGATGAGCCAGGACAAATAAGAGATTGCGGCGATAACGGAACGATTACGCACGCCGCGATCAAACGGCATTTTGCCACGCATAAAACGGAGAACAACAAATGGAAGAAAAACTTTTCTGGATAGGCATACTGATGGGCGTGCACCTTTTTCTGTCGCACCATTTCAAGGAAAAGGGGCGGTTCGGGGCGGATTCGGGCTTTTCCCGCGCCTGGCACGCCGTGTTCGCAGCCCTCATCTCTTTTGTGGGCATGGTCCTGCTGACCGTCAGCCTGGATAACCGCCGCGGCGACGTGGTCACCTCGGTGCTGTTCAGCGGCCGGCAGCTGATGTACGGGGCTTTCGCGGCCGCGGCCGGCGCGGCCTACGCGTACTGGAAAAGTGCGGCCAAAAAAACAGCGGTAAAGGACGGCCTGAACCAGGCGATAAAGGGCGACATGGAGTGGTCGGAGACGGTCTTCTCCGCCGTGCTGCTGGCCTCGGTGGTGATGTACCTGTTCGTGCAGGCCTTCAAGATCCCCTCCGGTTCCATGGAGCGCACCTTCCTGATAGGAGACCATCTCTTCGTCAATAAGTTCATCTACGGCTTCCGCATTCCCTACACGCAGAAGAAGATCTTGAGGTTCAGGAAGGTGGAGCGCGGCGACATTGTGGTCTTCCAGTTCCCGTCCAGGGACCCCCGCGAGTTCCAGTGCGGCGGCAGCCAGTACGGCAAGGATTTCATCAAGCGCGTCATCGGCATGCCGGGAGATAAATTGGAGGTCCGCGACGGCCGGATATTTGTCAACGGCGCGCAGGTCAAGGACGAGTCTTACGCCCAGTACCTCGATGCCGGCCGCTATCCCGCAGCGGCGGGGAAAGTCTCGCCCGCGGATTACCAGGCTTTCTGGGAGAACCGCATGCTGGGGAAGATGTTTTCGGAATACATACGCGACAATTTCGGCCCGGTCACGGTGCCGGCCGGCCACTACCTGGTGATGGGAGACAACCGCGACCGCTCCTGCGACTCGCGCTACTGGGGCCCGGTGCCCGAGGGGCTTATAAAAGGCTCCGCCTGGTTCACCTATTGGCCGCCGTCCAGGATGGGATTCCCCGAATAATGAAAGTGACGCAGCGCCTAAAGACCGGCGCCAAGGTCTTCTCTTTCGAGTTCTATCCGCCCAGGACGGCGGAGGATACGGCCAAGCTTTTCAATACCGCGGTGGAATTGAAGGCCCTCTCGCCCGACTTCGTCTCGGTCACCAATTCCTCCAGCGGCGTAGCGCCGTACCGCACCGTGGCGCTCTGCGCCGTGCTGAAAGCCCAGTTCGGGCTGGAAGTGGTGGCGCACCTGACCTGTCTGGCCCATACGCGCGGCGAGATAGCCGAGATCTGCGACGGCCTGAAAAAGATGGACATCGCCAGCGTCCTGGCCCTGCGCGGCGACCCGCACAACGTGGACTCCGGCGCGCGCCGCCGGGATTACGACCACGCCGCGCAGCTCATAGCGGACCTTAAAAAGGCCGGCGGCTTCGCGGTGGGCGGCGCCTGTTATCCGGAGAAGCACCCGGAGGCCGCCACCCTGGAAGCGGACATCGCCCGGCTCAAAGAGAAGGTGGACGCCGGCGCGGAGTACCTGATAACCCAGCTTTTCTTCGACAACGCTTTTTATTTCAGGTTCCTGGAGAAGACCGCGGCGGCCGGCATCAGCGTGCCCATCCTGCCGGGCCTCATGCCGATAACCGGCTACAAGCAGATGCAGAATTTTACCAAGCTGATGCAGGTGTCGGTACCGGCCGCTCTCAAGGCCGGCATAGAGCGCTGGGAGGGCGACAAGGACGGGATGTTCAAGTTCAGCGTGGAGTACGCCTCCGCGCAGGCGCTGGAGCTGCTAAAAGGCGGGGCGCCCGGGCTGCACCTTTACACGCTCAACCGCAGCCGCGCCGCGATGGCCATATTGAAAAACGTAAAAACGACGGTTTAGTATAATGGGGGAAAATGGAAACTATTCACACCGCGGAAGCGAAGGCGCTTGTTGAACTTCAAAAGCGCGACACCGCCATAGACGCGCTGGCGGCCGGCGTGGCCGGCGTGCCGGTTAAGGTGGCCGGGTTGAACGCAGTTTTTGAAGCTAAAAAACGGTCCATGGGCGCCGCGCGCGAGGCCCTCCAGGCCCTGCAGGTCAAGAAAAAGAACGTCGAGCTGAAAATAGCCGAGGCCGACGAGGGCATACGCAAGCACCAGCGGGACTTGAACCTGGTGAAGGACAACAACGCTTTTAAAGCCCTGCTCACCGAAATAGAGACCGATAAGAAGAACAAGGACGACCTGGAAACGGAGGAGCTGGTGCTGCTGGAAGAGATAGACAAGGCCGCTGTTCAGGACAGGCTGATGCAGGCGGAAGTGAAAAAGACGGAAGAATTTAAGAATTCGGAAATCTCCGTGCTGGAGGCCGCCGGCCGAGAGGCGGCGGAAAAGCTGGCCGCCGCTAAAAACGAGAGGGCCGCCGCCGCCGCCGCCCTCAACCCGGACCTGCTTGAGCGGTACGAATCCCTGCGCGCCAACCGCGGCGGCCTGGCCGTGGCCGCGGCGCACGAAGAGCCCCACACCGGCAAGCTGTCCTGCGGGGGCTGCCACATGAGCCTGACGCCGCAGAAGACCCTGGACGTAAAAAAAGCGGACACCCTGACTTTCTGCCAGGATTGCCGGTGCCTGCTGTACCTTGAGAAGACCATCTTCGGGGAAAAACCGAAAGAGCAGGCCGAGGGCTGAGGGTATGAAGAAAGAGAAGAAGCTGAGGATCTTTATAGACGGGGGATCGCGCGGCAACCCCGGGCACGGGGCCTGCGCGGCCGTTTTTTTCGACGCCGCGGGCGTGGTGCTGTACGAGGAGGGTAAATACCTCGGTCACTGTACCAACAATTTCGCCGAATACAGCGGGCTCAGGCTGGCGCTGGCCGCCGCGGGGCGCCTGGGGGCGGCGGAGCTGGAGATATTTTCGGATTCGGAACTGCTGGTGCGGCAGTATAGCGGGGAGTACCGCATAAAGGACGAGACTTTGGCCGCCATAATGGCGGAAATACGCGCGGCCGCCGCGCATTTCAGGAAGATCTCGCTTTCGCACGTTCCGCGCGCCAAAAACAAGGAAGCCGACAGGCTGGTGAATCAGATACTGGATAACGCCCGCCATGCCGCTCCCGCGCTGGACCGTCAGCTGGCCAAGGAGAACGCTTCGCCGAAACAGCCGGGGCTGTTCTGATAATTTAGACCGCGGACGGAGGGCCGCTCTTCCCGCAAGGGAGGGGAGGAACTTCCGAACTTCACAGGGCAGGGTGCCGGTTCAAACCGCGCAGCATTATATGTGCGCGGCATAGGCCGGGAGGCGGGGGCGACATCCCCCGTCGACGGACAGCGCCACAGAGAACATACCGCCCGCAAGGGTAAGGGTGAAAAGGTGCGGTAAGAGCGCACCGCCCGCCGGGCGACCGGCGGGGCAGGGCAAGCCCCTCCTGAAGCAAGGCCAAAATTGCGCTTGGATAGCCCGTCCGTCCCCCTCCGGGGGGAGGCGCAGAGTGGGCCGCAATAGATAAATGGTCCTCCAAGCCCCGCAAGGGGCCGGACAGAATTCGGGGTACAGTCCGCGGTCTAATAGGTTTCGGGGCCGTTACCGGAACCGGAACGCAAAAACGGCGTCGCGCACACCGTGCGCGCGCCTCCCGCTCTCAGGCTCGGCGCTTACGTAAGCCTCGCCTTCCGAGAGGGTTTTGCTTATCCGGTCCCGGCACCGGCCCCTCCACGGCTTGGTAATTAAGGAGTTGATCATGGATTCGTTGGCTGCTAGGATACCGGAGATCAAGTTTTCGTCTAATGCCGAGGAGATACCGTGGGAAAACGCGGTGGTGTGGACTATCATGCCGCGCGTGGGGCCGCGGGTTTACGAATGGCTGGAGGGGGAGCATATCCGTTCCGTGTCGTGGACCAACGGCATAGTGAGCATTCTGCCGGAGAAAGATTCCATCCTCAGCGAAAAATGCCAGTGCATGGTGCTGCCTTCCGGATTTGTCTGGGTGGGAAAAAACGTTAAGGTGGGTTGACGCTGGTCATGTGCCTGCGCCGCGGAATTAGGTTAAAATATATATGCGGGTTTGTAATGACAGGTGATCCGGAGGTAAACGTAAATGATAAAAACCATATTGGCAGCCGCGGTCTCGTTCGGTCTTCTTTCCGCGGCCGACGCCCAGGTTAACTTCGACCAGGGTGTGAGCATAGACAGTTTTGTGTCCCAGGCCGCCAACCCGGAGCTGGCGGCGCCCGCGCCCAGGCTGGCCCGCACCTATACCAGCCGCGATTGCGCCCGCTTCTCCTTTGGCCCCGGCGACAATGAAATGCTGAGCGAGAGGGTCTGGCTGCGCAGCCAGGAATATGTGACCGAGTGTCACACCGTCATGCAGCCCGGCCCCAACGGCGGCACGGTGCCGGTACAGACCTGCTACGAACGCCCAGGCATGGTCTGGAGCCAGGCCGGCCAGATAAAGATCCTGCCCCGCAAGCTCTTCGCCTGGGAGCGCGAGACCTTCGAGCTCTGCCTGGAAGGGCCCTGGATGGACCTCTTTGTGCACGAGGCCGGCTACAAGTATTCTGTAAGGCGCGTGGGCAGCTACGACGCCCTCTTCGAGCTTTCCCCCAAGAACAAGATAGCGATGCGGTCCGACGAGAACGGCCTCGATTTTGGCGCTTTCTCCTACGCCGGCGGCAAATATACGTTCAAGGTCAGCGATAAGTGGGCCAAGGAATACGCCGGAGAGAAGGTGTCCATCAAGGTAGATCTGTTCAGGAACCACGCCAACTGGTTCGACGGCTATAGGGGCTCGAAGGAATTCACCTTTGACGCCGCGGGGGGTTATGAGATGTCCTTCTCCGAGGAGGACCTGGAGATGCCCGAGCTTCCGGATGGCGTCAGCGGCGGCCATGACCGCGGCGTGAAGAAGTACTACCTTAAGTGGGGTTTCAAGCGCCTGGGTTCCATTTCTAAGGACAACTTCGTAAAGAAAGGCGAAACCCCCTCGGTAGAAGTTAACTGACCCCCCCGCCGCTACCCCCGGCCCCCAAAAGGAGCCAGCCTCCTTTTTGAAATCAAAAAGGAGGCTGGCTCCTTTTGGCTGAATTGCTCATTTTGTATAATTAAATAAGATTTTTGCTAATATCGTACGGAGGAACTTCAATGGCCAAGCTCAAGATCAATTCGGCAATCATGAAGAAGAACGCGGCGCTGTGCCGCAAGCGCAAGATAGTCATCCCCACTTTCGCGCAGATGAAGAACCCCGCCCGCACCCCGGACAGGATAAAAAAGGCGCTCAAGAACGTCGGCCTCTGGGACATAGACCCCGTCAACCTGTTCCGCATCAACTGGAAGAACGACGTAAAGACCGGCCTCTTCGGCGACGTCAACTATCTGGAGATCCCGCGCGAAATAACCGGCATAGACGCCCGCGTCATCGGTATAGTCGGAAAATACTTCCCCACGGGCGCCCATAAGGTAGGGGCCGCCTTCGGCTGCCTGGCGCCGCGCCTGGTCACCGGCGAATTCGACGCCGTAGACCAGAAGGCCGTCTGGCCCTCCACCGGCAACTACTGCCGCGGCGGCGCTTTCGATTCCGCGCTGCTCGGCACTACCGCCGTGGCCATCCTGCCCGAGGGCATGTCCAAGGAGCGCTTCACCTGGCTTAAGTCCATCGGCGCCGAAGTCATAGCCACCCCCGGCACCGAATCCAACGTGAAAGAGATCTACGACAAGTGCTGGGAGATAAAGAAGACCCGCAAGGACTGCGTCATATTCAACCAGTTCGAGGAGTTCGGCAATCCCACCTGGCATTACCATGTCACGGGTTCCGCCCTCGAGGAAGCCTTCGGCGCCATTAAGGGCCCGCATAGCCGCCTGGCCGCCTTCACTTCCGCCACGGGCTCGGCCGGCACCATCGGCGCGGGCGACTACCTCAAGAAGAAATTCCCCGGCATGAAGATCACCGCCTCCGAGGCCCTGCAGTGCCCCACCATCCTTAATAACGGCTTCGGCGAGCACCGCATAGAAGGCATCGGCGACAAGCACATCCCCTGGGTGCACAACGTCCGCAACACCGACGTGGTGACCGCCATAGACGACGAGGCCTGCGTGCGCATCGCCCGGCTCTTCAACGAGCCCGAGGGCAGGAAGGTGCTGGCGCAGTACGGCGTGAAGAAAGAGGTCATAGAAAAGCTCAGCCTCCTGGGCTTCTCCGGCATTTCCAATCTGCTCAGCGCCATAAAGACCGCCAAATATTATGAGATGGGAAAAGACGACGTCATCGTCACCGTGTTCACCGACTCCATGGAACTCTACGGGTCGCGCCTGAAGGAACTGGACGCGCAGCTGGGCAAGTACACGCGGGAGAACGCCTTGGTGGACTTCGAACGCCGCCTGCTGGGCTGTACCACCGACTATATGAAAGAGCTCAGCTATACGAACCGCAAGGCCGTACACAATCTGAAGTACTTCACCTGGGTGGAGCAGCAGGGGCGCACTTCCGAAGAATTGCGCCGGCTGTGGGACCCCGCTTTCTGGGACGAGACCTTCGCCATGGTGGGAGAGTACGACGAGCTTATCGAAAACTTCAACAGGGAAGTCGGTCTCTAATGGCCACCAAGGGCTTATTCCGCGTAGAGTGCCCCCATTGCGGCGAGAGTTTTGACGCCGACTTCTGGACCGTGGTCCGCGGCGACCGAGACCACGACGTAAAAGAGCTTATCCTCAGCGGCGAATTCGACCTGCTGGTCTGCCCCAAGTGCGAGGAGATGGTGCAGCACGAAGAGCCCTTCCTCTATATAGATCCCACCAGGGATATCCTGGCCTTTGTAATGCCCGAGTCCTACCAGGCCGAGAAAGATAAGTGGATAGCCCGCATGCGGGCCGACTATGAGCCGGTGAAGGCCGCGCTGACCGCCGGCCAGGGTCTTACCGGCGAGCCGCTTTACCTGTTCGGCCTGGGGCAGATCTCCGCGCTGCTCGAGAGCGACCGCGACCGCGAGGAAGAGACCGAAGTTATGGAGTTTATGGCCCGCGAGGACGGCCTGGCGCTGCTGCCGGTGAAGCCGGCCGCCGCGCGGGAGCTGGACCTGCCCTTCTCCATCCCTGTGCGGGCGGGCATGGCCGGCCGCGCCGCCGCCCTGAGCGCCGCCGAAAGCCTGTACGCGAAGAACGACGCGCTGCCACGGCTTAAGAAGCTTGTGGATTTTCTTAAAAAACCCGGCAGTGACACGGTTCCCTTCCTGAAAACCAAATGAAGCTGCCGCCCCTCAACGACCTGCCGCTGCTGGAAACGGCGGCCGCGCTGGCCGACGCCGCCGGGCTGGAACTCTACGCCGTGGGCGGCTGCGCCCGGGACTGGGCGCTGGGCCGGGAGAGCGCCGATATAGACTTCCTTTTAAGCGGGGACGCGGGCGCGGTGGTGGCTGGGCTCGAAAAAGAATACGGCGGCCGGCACGAGAAATTCGGACCTTTTCTTACGGTGCGTTTTTTTTCCGCCGAAGGCCGCCGCCTGGATTTCGCCGGGTTCCGCAGCGAAACCTACGCCAAACCGGCGGCCCTGCCAACGGTGAGCCGGGCCGTCTCGGCCGCCGAGGACCTCGGGCGCCGGGATTTCGCCTGTAACGCCATGTGCGTGCGCCTCAACGGCCCTGACAAATTCCTGCTTCTGGACCCTCATAACGGCCTGGCCGACATAAAGGCGGGGCTCGTGCGGGTCCTGCACGAAAAAAGTTTTGAGGACGATCCCACCCGTATTTTCCGCGCCGCGCGTTTTGCCGCCCGTTTCGGCTGGGAGCTGGAGCCCTCCACCCTGAGGCTGGCGCAGGCTGCCGTAAAGGCCGGCCTGCCGGGTCTGCTCAGCCGCGAAAGGGTGCGCAACGAACTTGTTAAGATACTTTCCGAAGCCGACCCGCTGCCGGCCCTAGATATCCTCAAGGGGCTGGGCGCGCTGCCGTTCGTTCACCCGGCTTTTATTTTCGGCCCGTCGCTGATCTCCCTGGACACGGCCCGGGAAAGACTGGCCGGTATCGCCGCCTTGATGGGCCCTGCGGGCGGGGAATTCCTGGCCGGCCTGAAATTCTCCAAACGCGAAACCGCCGCCCTGGCCGCCCTGGCCGGGACCTTAAAAAAATAAACGTAGTATTTTAACCCTGGGTTTTCTGTATCAGCAGGCGGGCCTTAATGATGTTTCCCAGAGATTCCAGGTTGACGGGTTTTTGTATATAGTCGAAAGCGCCCGAGTTCAGGCAGGCTTTCGCCACTTCCTCGTCCTCGTTGCCTGTTATCATTATAAAGCCGGTGCCCGGCAGCTCTTCGGCAAGCTCCCTCAGCACCTCCAGCCCGTCTTTTTTAGGCATGAAAATGTCCAGCAGGGCTATGTCGGGTTTCCGCGAGCGCGCCAGTTCCAGCGCTATATCCCCGTCGGCGGCCAGCAGCACGTCGTAGCCCGCGGAGGTCAGAAAACGGTTGAGTACGTTGAGGATGGTGTGGTCGTCGTCGGCCACCAGCAGCACGCCCTTGCTGGGGCCGGGCTCCGGCGGTGCGGCATGCCTGCGCTCGATGGTCTGCGTGGCGGTTTTCCCGACGCCTAAGACCCTGTCCACTTCCGCCAGCACGTTGGACAGGCCGTCCCCTTTGGAGAGAAAAGATGAGGCGCCGTCCCTCAGGTAGGCTTCCGCGTCCTCGGGCGCGTCATAGCCGGTGAGGATTATCACGGGGATTTTAATTGAAATCTCACGGATCTTCTGTAAGACCACGGAGCCCGTCATTACCGGCAGTTCGCGGTCCAGTATCACCAGGTCGGGCTGGTTATTTCTGAATGAGAGCACCCCGTTGCCGCCGTCGGAGGCGGTAAAGACCTGGTGCCTGTCGCGTGAAAGAAAAACGGTGAGCGCGTCGCGCACTATGCCGTCATCGTCTATAATAAGTATTTTGGCCATGGTGTCCGTTGGTTAATTATATTATAAAAAACCCCGGGTTGTTCCCTTTCTTCCGTATCCGCCGCCTACCTTCCCTTTAGTCCAGCCTGCGGTCTTTCAGGTAGGCGCTGCCGGAACGGTCTTTCAGGCCTTTCAGGTATTTCTTGATCTCCGAGGCGATGTCCACTATTTTGGCGTAATGGTCCAGCTGACGTTTTTCATTGGTGGCCACCGCTATGGTCAGCGTCATCAGGGGGAACTGGTGGATATTGTTCATGCGGTCCTTTGAGACGATGAACCCGCGCTCCCTGTCCTCGCGGTTATAGAGCTTGGGCGCCAGCGCGTCGAACCTGGCCGCTATGGTGCGGGCTATCTCCTCGCATCTCTCGGGAGCCGCCATCATCACAAAGTCGTCCCCGCCGATGTGGCCTACAAAAACGTCCTCGGCCGGGAAAGAGCTCTGTATATCGGTCAGCAGGGCCGCCGCCTGCTTTATGGCGTTGTCCCCGTTGAGGTAGCCGTAATTATCGTTGAAGGCCTTGAAATTATCTATGTCTATGTAGAAAAAAGCCAGCGGGCCGCCGGTCTTAATGCGCCTGGCCGCCTCTTCCTCTATAGCGGGGCCGCCTGGCAGGAAAGTAAGCGGGTTGGCGGCCAGCATGCGGCGGGTCCTGCGGCTGGCGCTCTCCACGCGCGAGGCCAGTTCCAGGGAGTTGAAGGGTTTGGAAATAAAATCGTCGGCGCCCAGTCCGAATTCGGCCGCCTGTTCCTGCGGGCTGTCGTCGCCGCTGATTATTATGATGGGAATAGTGGACAGGCGCGCGTCCTTGCGCAGGCGGGCCAGCAGTTCGCGGCCGCCCAGGCGGGGCATATTCAGGTCCAGCAGTATCACGTCCGGGGGCTGGGCCGCTATGCTTTCCATGGCCGCCACGCCGTCCTCGGCGGTGCTCACCTCCCAGTCCGTGCCGGCGAAAACCCGGCTTATTATCCGGTGAAAGGCTTTGTCGTCGTCGGCTACCAGAAGCTTCCTGTTCATAATTCCCCCTTGCCTGTATTAATATTATAACGGGGGGAGTTAATGTATAGTTCAGGTCCGGCTCATATTTAATTCAAATTCCGCCGGCCCGGTTATTTTGCGAGGGTCTCGTCAATTGTCTTCAGCAAGTTATCCACCGAGAACGGCTTTGGGATGAACTTGTAACCCATCTTGTTCATAAGGTCCCAGTTGGCCTTCTCCTCCAGGTAGCCGCTGGTGAAAATAAACCCGGCTTTGGGGCTTAACCTGGCCAGCTCCTCCACTACGGCCATTATCTTGCCGTCTCCCAGCACCATGTCCGAGAAGACCAGGTCGAAGGCCGCGCCGCGCTCCTTAAGTATGATCATGGCCTCCTCTATGCTGCCGGCTTTCTCCGGGCGATAGCCGTATTCCGTAAGGGCCTTTGCCGACAGGTTGCTCAGTATGGGGTCGTCCTCTATAATGAGTATTTTGGCCCCGACGGTCTTTTTTTTCTTCCGTCGGGCCGGGATCACCGCCTCTTGAGCGGGCGACGGGCAGGCTTTGAAAGGAAGATAGACGGAAAATTCGGTGCCTTGCCCGATCTCGCTTTCCACGGTTACCCAGCCGTTGTGCTGCTTGGCCGCGCCGTAAACCGTGGACAGTCCCAGGCCGGTGCCCTTGCCTCTTTCCTTCGTAGTGAAGAAAGGCTCGAAAAGATGATCGCGGGTAGTCTTATCCATTCCCGTGCCGGAGTCTTTAACGGAGATCAACATGAACTTCTGCCCCGCCTCCTCCGGCCTGGGGGACCGTACCCCGGACGGATGAAGGGCGACCTGGCGCGTGCGCAGGGTTATCCTGCCCCCGTCCGGCATAGCGTCGCGCGCGTTGACCACCAGGTTCATCAGCAGCTGGTCCAGCTGCGAGGCGTCGGCCAGCATGCAGGGCAGCTCCGGCTGCAGGTCCAGGTGCAGCTTGATGTTCTCGCCGATTATGCTGGTCATCATCGTCTGTATGGACTTTATCGCGGCGTTCAGGTCGCACGGCGTTTTCTGCAGGGCCTGCTTCCGGCTGAAGACAAGCAGTTGTTTTATCAGGGCGGCCGCTCTGGCCACGGCTTTGCGTATTTCCAGCAGGTCGTTCTTTATCGGGTTGTCCTCTTTCAGCGGGTCCATTGCCAGCGTGGCGTAGCCCTCTATGGCGCCCAGCATATTGTTGAAATCGTGAGCTATGCCGCCGGCCAGCCGGCCAACGGCTTCCATCTTCTGGGATTGGCGGGTCTGCTCCTCCAGCCTGCGGGGCACTGTTACGTCGTGAAATATCCCCTGCAAGTACAGCATCTCCCCGTCCTTTTTTCTGGGGTAGAAAGAACCTTGCACAAGTACCCGTTCCCCGCTGGCTGAAACGAACACAGTTTCTATGGCGTACGGGGTCTCCAGCGCCGCGGCGCGCTGCAGGGCCAGCAGGAAAGCGGTCCGCTCCGGTTCCGCGGCCAGCGCCCCTGCCCTCAGCGGCCGCGCCGTTTTATCGGTATAACCGGTGGCGGCCCGGAAAGCCGGGTTGGAATCTATTATTTCTCCTTCGGACGAAACGAGGAAGATCAGGTCCGAGGAAGCCGCGAACAGTTCCCTGTAGCGGGCCTCACTTTCCGAGATGTTGCGTACGGCGGCGTTAAGGGCCAGTTTCTTTTCGTGCTCCGACATGGCCGCTTCTATGGCAGCCGGCAGGCGCGCCACCCTGTCCTTAAGAATATAATCGGCGGCTCCCGATTTCAACAGCTCAACGGCCGTTTCGTCGCTGAGCGAGCCGGTGAGCAGTATCAGCGGCAGTCCCGGGGTCAGCGCGTTGCACGTCTCCATCACGTCCCTGGCGTCGAAGCCATTAAGGTTGAAGTCTGAAAGTATGAGGTCGAAATGTTCCGTTTTAAGGAGCCTTTGAATTTCAGGAAGGCTGTCGGTCAGGCGTACTTCATAGCCCGGGTCTGATTTTTCCAGGGCCTTGACCACCATTTCCGAATATTCCGGCGAGTCTTCAATGTAGAGGATCTTTTTGGGCATATATGCTCCCTTTGCCGTTCCGTCAGCGTCATCCTCCGCCGCCCGCGGGTTTCTCTTTATGTCAAATGATCCCGCAGCGGTCTATAACGGTGTCCTCTTTGGCCATGAAGGCCTCGAGCTTCTTCACCTGGGCCTCCTGCATGGCCGGAGCCTCGTCCTGGTCATGGTACTGGGTGAGCAGTTCGTAGAATTTATGCTTGACCTGGAAATCCTTGATCTCGCTGCCCGGGTTGCGGCTCAGGCTGCCCATGGTGAAACCCGGTTCCTTCATCTTGCGGGCCCAATAGCGGGCTTTCAGGTCCACGGCCGCCTCATTGAGGCGGGTCATGTTCCTGAAAGCGCTCTGACAGTCAAAGCCGTTATCGGCGGGGGCGTCGCGGAAGTCGTTCTGCATGGGCGCCATGGCTACGGGTTCGCCCCAGTTGATATCGGGCACCGGGGGGACATCAGAAGACCGGACCCGGGATTTCATTTCCACGGCCTTTATTACGCGGCCGGTGCTAGCGTCCACCAGCTTTATCATTATGGCGACATCCTCGCCATCCTGGAAAACCGCGCCCTTTATAAAGGCCTGGGGGCGCATTTTAGACGGGATGTTCTTCATCCAGCCTTCTTTAGCGCCGGCGCTCGCCTGCAGGGCCTCCTGGTCCAGCACTTCCAGGTCTTTCTGGTTGGCCAGGGAACCGGCGGTCTTCTCTTGCGCAAAGCCGGCCTCGTTCCTGTCGCCTGAGAAAGTCCCCAGGGCTATGCGGGTTATGCCGTTGGTCCTGGCGGCCAGGGCCAGGCTGTCGGCCAGGCCCTTATAGTCGGCGGCCGCGGCGCTGGCCGAAAGGAGCGCCAGGGCCAGGATCAGAACCGAGAATTTTTTTGTATCGAGCGTTTTCATAACTCCCCCTTACCTACATCAATAGTGTAGGTGGCGGAGTTAATGGATAGTTCAGGCGGAGTTCAGGTTTTACTCAAATCGGTGAGGGGTTAAGGCGTGGGGGACGGGGAGGCCGCGGCCGCCGGCAGGTATACCAGGAATTCGGTGCCTTTTCCCTCTTCGGTCCGCACGGTCAGCCAGCCGTTATTGCGGGTTACCGCGCCGTAAACCATGGCCAGGCCAAGCCCGGCGCCCTGGCCTTTCGGTTTTGTCGTAAAGAAGGGTTCAAAAATGCGCCCGATGGCGTCCTTCGTTATGCCCCGGCCGGCGTCCCTGACCGAGAGGCGTATGAATTGCGGCCCGGCCTCGGCCGGGTTGCGGGAGCGTACCTCGTTCGGCGCAAGCGTCACGGCCCGCGTGGTTACCCGTATAGGGCCGCCATCCGGCATCGCGTCGCGCGCGTTCAGGGTAAGGATGGCCAGCAGCTGGTCCGGCAGCGAAGGGTCGGCCAGCAAGGCGGGCAGGTCCGGCTGCAGGTCCAGTTCCAGGACGCTCCCTCCCGGCGCGGCGGCCATGGTCCCGCTCAATTTAACCGCCGCGGCGTTCAGGTCGCAGGGTTCTTTGTGCAGGGCCTGCCTGCGGCTGAACATCAGCAGGGATTTGGTGAGGGCGGCGGCCTTGGCCACGGCCCTGCGTATCTCCTCCAGGTCCGGTTTTATGGGGTCGCCTTCTTTAAGCGTGTTCAATACCAGCGTTGAGTAGCCCTCTATGGCGCCCAGGATATTGTTCAGGTCGTGCGACACCCTGGAGGACAGCCTGCCCAGGGCCTCCAGCTTGTTGTCGTCCGGCGTGAATTCGGTGGTCTTGGGGTCTGGCTGGGTCATATATGGCTCATTCGAACTTATAGCCGTGGCCGGTCACGCTCTGTATGCGCGCGGCCATTTTCTTCCCCAGCTTTTTTCTCAGGGAGGAGATATGCGTTTCCACCGTGTGGGGGTTGTCGTAGGTGGCCATGTCGTAGCCCCAGACCGTTTCCAGCAGGTACGGCACGCTCAGCACGCGGCCCTTCTTTTCCAGCAGCAGGGTCAGCAGGTCGAATTCCTTGCGGGTCAGCGGCACCGGCTTGCCCGAAACTTTTACGCTGCGGGCCTCCGGGTCCAGCTCCACTTCCTTGTTCTTTATCCTGCCGGTCTTCCCTTCGGCCGCGGCGCCGTAGCGGCGCAGCACGGCGTTTATTTTAGCCGTCAGCACCGGGAAGGCGAAGGGCTTGGTCAGGTAGTCGTCGGCGCCTTTGTCGTAGCCTTCCACAATATCCTCGTCGTCGGTCCTGCCGCCGGAGATTATTATCACCGGTGTGCGCGCCGTCTTGGGCGAGGCCTTCAGGGCTTTGCACAGTTCGAAGCCGTCCAGTCCCGGCAGCTGCACGTCCGCCACCACCACGTCGGGCCTGGAATCTCTCGCCAGCATCAGGGCCTCCGAACCGTTGTCGGTGAAGATGACCGTGAAATCGTGGTTCTCCAGGTAGCGCCGCATCACTTCCAGCATCTTCCTGTCGTCGTCCACCAGCAGCACTTTTTTAGGCATCCGCGTCCTCCTGGCCGTCTATTTTCGGGTTCCTGGCGAAGTCTTGGAATTTGTCCGTCAGTTCCGCCGCGCGCTTCACGGCCTTTATGATCTGGGAGATCTCGGTCTTTATGGGGCTGGTCTCGGTCAGGCCGTCGGCTATCAGCGTGGCGTAGCCGTTTATGGCGGCCAGGGCGTTGTTGAAGTCGTGCGCCATCGGCCTGGCCATTTTGCTTACGGCGTCGGCGGCCCTGGTCAAGGCCAGTTCCCGCTCCATTCTTTTCAGGTCGCTTATATCCCGGGCCATGCCCAGAACGCCGACGATCTCCCCGTGGATATTGCGCAGCGGGGTCTTTATGGTGCTCATGTGGAAGGTGCCGCCCGGCAGTTTGTATGCGCGGTTTATTACCAGGGTTTTGCCCTTGCAGGCCACTTCGGAGTCGTCTTTGAACGTTTCAGTCGTGGTTTCGGGAGGGAAAATATCGCAGTCCCTTTTGCCCAGTATCTTTTCCGGGGGCAGGTTATAAAAGTCCGCGCAGGCTTTATTGACCTTCACGTACATGCCGTTCATGTCTTTTATGAAAATGGCGTCCTTGGCCGTGTCGAATACCATGCGCAGCAGCGCCTCGCTCTCCTTGAGGCGCATTTCAGTCTCTTTCTGTTCGGTCACGTCGCGTATCACGCCTGTGATATAAGAGGGGTTGCCGTGGTCGAATACTATTCCGCCCTTCTGTTCGACATAGAAGTAAGTCCCATCTTTCCGTTTTACCCGGTAGGGCAGTATTGGCAGGATGCGGCCGGTCTTTGCCGTCATCGCTATGGCTTTTAGGGCGAAATCCTGGTCTTCCGGGTGGGTGAAATCTACCACGCTGCGGCCTATCATCTCTTCGGGCGCGTAGCCGTAGTCCTCTACCCTGGGGCTTATATAGGTTATCCTGCCGGTCAGGTCCGCCGTGTAGATGATGTCCTTGGATGAGGAGATTATGGCCTTGAACTTAGCGTCCTCCTCGCGCCGGCGGTCGTCCCCCAGCTTGCGCTGCAGTATCATGGCGTAAACGCGGGCCAGCTTCTGCACCGTTTCCAGGTCCGCTTCGCAATAGTCTCTGGCGGGATTGGCCAGCGTCAGCATCCCCAGCAGTTTGCGGCCCGACATGGCCGGCACCCCCATGAATTTGTCTATTTTTACATGCCCCGGCGGCAGGCCGTGGGCCCGGCCGTCTTTGGCGGCCTCATTGGTCAACAGCGGCTTTTTGTGTTTCAGCACCCAGCCCCAGATCCCGGTAAATTTCTTAAAAATAACCGGTTTCTCGATCATCCGGCATTGGCTGGAAGTTTCGCTGGTGAGGGCCGACGTCAAAAAACAACCACTGGCCGGGTCTATGTGGCCGGCGAAGCCGAAAGCGCTGCCGGTCATGCGGCGGGCCTCGTCCAGCACGGCCCTGGAGATCTCTTCTATGGAAATATTCGGGAAGGCCAGGTAGAGCTCCTGCACGTGTTTTACCGCCGAGGCTATGTCTTTCTCGCGGTTCAGTTCCTCGTCGCGCACCTCGTTGGAAAGCCGCGTGGCTACTATCATGGCAGCCGTTTCGGCCAGGCGCCTGGCGCAGCCATGATTGATGCCGTATTTGCCGGTCCTGGCAAAAACATATCCGGCTTTGGCCCCGTCGCGGATGATAGGCGCGCAAAAAACCTCGCCTTTTTTCTGCCTGGCCGGGCAGATGCGGGGGGAAGCCAGCATAAGGCGCCGCTCGGCCGCCGGGATATTGCGGAAGGCCGCGGTGGGGGCGCCGGCCGGGCGGCCGACTACTATGGCCAGCCCGCAGCCGCGGCCGAAGCCGCCCGGCCCGGAAAGCGCGTCCAGTATCCGGCGCAGGAAAGGTTCCAGATTGGCCAGGGAGAAAGCGGTAAGCAGCAGGGCCTGCAGGGTTTTCCCGAAAGCCGTAGAATCTTGGTCGGTTATGCCGGACTCTTTCATTTGTTTAAGCGCCGTACCAGCGCGTTGCAGCGGCGCCCTATTCGAATTTGTAGCCGTGCCCGGCTACCGCTTTTATCCGCTTGCCGAAAGCGCCTATTTTGCGGCGCAGGTTGGAAACGTGCACTTCCACGGTATGCGGGTCGTTGTAGTCGGCCGTGTTATACCCCCACACCGCCTCCAGCAGGCTGTTGAGGCTGAGCACGCGGCCGGGGTTGGCCGTCAGCGTGTGCAGCAGGTCGAATTCTTTGGAGGTAAGCTTTACCGGCCGGCCCTTTATCTTTATCGTCCTGGCTTCCAAGTTCAGCTCCAGGTCGCCTTTCTTTTTAACGGCGTCCTTTTTCTTGCCGCAGCCGTAGCGTTTAAGCATGGCCTTTATCTTGGCCAGCAGCACCGGGTAGGAGAACGGTTTTACCACGTAATCGTCGGCGCCGTACCCGTAGCCGGAAAGGTGGTCGGCTTCCGAGATCTTCTTGCCGGTCATGATTATCACCGGTATGGAGGCCAGTACTTTGTTGTCCTTCACGCGGCGGCAAAGGGTAAAGCCGTCCATGCGCGGCATTTCCACGTCCGTTATTATTATGTCGGGTTTGCCGGCCGGGGCGGCCGCCAGAGCCTCGGCGCCGTTGGCGGCCGTTATGGTCTCCAGGCCGTGTGTTTCCAGGTATTTCTTAAGTATGGCAAGTAGCTCCGGGTCGTCGTCCACGATGAGGGCGCGCTCTTTCATATATTAAAGATTATATATAAAAAGGGGACAGGCTACTTTTTAGCCTTCAACAGGTTATTAAGCTGCAATGCAAACAACGCAACCCTTAATAGCTAAAAAGTAGCCTGTCCCCTTTTTGGGCTAAAAAGCGCCCCGCCGGAATATTAAGTGTGGTACAGCTGGCTTACCAGGGAGTGGCGGCTGTTGTGGCCCGGCGGGGCTTTAAAAAAGCCAGCGCTGCAGATGCATAGAGCACGGAGCCCGAAGGCCCCGAGTCTTGGGGGTTTGGGTTAGGGGGGCGCACCTACAACGCTGGGGATCTATAGCGGCCGTGTTAAGAGTTATGTGTAAGACGGCCTGTTTGTAAAGAACTGTGTGACCTGAAAAGTATAACAAAGACCGTTCAAGAATCGCTCAAATCATGTTTGGCGCCGTATTAAGGCAAAAAAAGCGCCCCGCCGGATATACATGGTGAGTTACTGTGTGCCTTACAAAGGAGTCTTATTTGCTGTGCCCGGCGGGGCTTATAATCGAAAAGTTTCCGCTGAAACTTTTTCCCCGCATAGCGGGGCCGCGTTCGCGCGATATACACCCTCTCGGCCTTGCGCGCATAGCGCTTGGCCTCGACCCGCTTCGCGGGGAATCCCGCATACGCGGGATTCGGGATAAATTAAGCCAGTGCTGCAGATGCATAGAGCACGGAGCCCGAAGGCCCCGAGTCTTGGGGGTTTGGGTTAGGGGGGCGCACCGTACAGCACTGGGGATCTGTTTTTAAAGAGCTTCTTGCTACATGAAAAGTATAACACAACCCGTTCAGGAATCGCTCAAATCAGGTTCAAAAGCCGCTCAAGATTTACCGGGGCCCGGGCCGCTAGCCTGCCGACGGGCGCGGGAAATAATATAATAGTGAAGCGGCTAAAAAATATGGCTTCCATACAGTTCCTCAAAGGCGTGGGCCCCAAAAAAGCGGAATTATTCGGCAGGCTCGGCATAGAGACCCTGGACGATCTGCTGTTCTATTTCCCGCGCGCCTGGGAGGACCGTCGCCTGGCGCCGGAGAAAGCGCCGCCGCCCTTCCTTGAGCCTGCCCCCGTCATCCGCGGCAAAATAAAAGCCGTCCGCGACCTCTACACCTCCGGCCGCCTGCGCATTTTCAAGGTTGTGGTGGAAACCCGCTACGGGGAGGCCGAGGCCAGCTTTTTTAAGCGCCACAGCCCGCGTTTCGACGTGTTCGCGCTGCTGCGCAATGACCTTAAGCCCGGCCAGGTGGTGTGGATCACCGGTACGCCCGAAGACCCGCTGTTCCTGAGCCGCCTGCGCGCTGATGAATACTACCTGGACTCGGACGCCCCCGCGCTGAAGACGCATGTGGGCCGCATAGTGCCGGTCTACCCGCTTACCGAGGGCCTCACCGCCAGGTTCATGCGCGAGGCCGTCTACCAGGCCGTCCAGGCCGGCGCCGAGGCCGCGGCGGATTTTCTGCCGCCCGCCCTGGCAATGAGGCGCCGTCTTATAGCGCGGGACCTGGCCGCCCGGGCCATACATTTCCCTGAGAATAATTTCGAGCTGATGCAGGCCCGCCGCCGGTTTATCTATGAGGAACTGCTGCTTATGGCGCTGGCCTGGGCTATAAAAAAGCGTCAGACCCGCTCCGTGCGCAAGGGCTTCACCTATGAAATTAAGAAGAACCTGCTGACCCCCTTCCGCGAGCGCCTGGGTTTTCAGTTGACCTCCGCGCAGGCGCACGCCATAAACGAGATCTTCGCCGACATGCAGGCCCTCACGCCCATGGGCCGCCTGCTGGAGGGGGACGTGGGCTCGGGCAAGACCGTGGTGGCGCTCTCGGCCATGCTGCTGGCGGCCGAGAACGGCGGCCAGAGCGTGTTCGCCGCGCCTACCGAGATATTGGCCGAGCAGCATTTCATCACTTTCGGTAAATTCCTGGGCGGTCTGGGGGTGCGTTTCGCCCTGCTGACCGGTCGCCTGAAGGCCGCCGAGAGGAAAAAGATCCTGGCCGATCTGGCCGGGGGGAAAATAGACATTCTCATAGGCACCCACGCCGTTATCAGCGACGGGGTTGAATTCAAGAACCTCCGCCTGGTGGTGGTGGACGAGCAGCACCGCTTCGGGGTGCGCCAGCGCGCCGCCCTGCGGGCCAAAGGCGACAAGGCCGATATGCTCATAATGACGGCCACGCCCATCCCCCGCACCCTTTTCCTGGCGCTTTACGGGGACCTGGACCTGTCCGTAATAAAGGAAATGCCGCCGGGCCGGCGGCCGGTGAAGACCACCGAGGCCACCGAGGACATAGCTTTGCTGGCGGCGGCGGACGAAGTGGCCAAAGGCCGGCAGGTCTATATAGTTTACCCGGTCATAGAAGATACGCTGGCCGCGGATATGAAGTCCGTTAAAGTGGAATTCGAGCGGCTTCGGGTATATTTCAAGGGCCGCAAGGTGGCCATGCTGCACGGGCGCATGCCCGGCGAAGAAAAAAAACTGGTGATGGAGGATTTCGCGGCCGGCCGCGTAGACGTGCTGGTGGCCACGCAGGTCATAGAGGTGGGGATAGACGTGGCCAACGCCACGCTGATGGTGATAAACAACGCCGAGCGCTTCGGTCTGGCCAGCCTTCACCAGCTGCGCGGGCGCGTGGGGCGCGGTAAATGGGATTCGCGCTGCCTGCTGGTGGCCCACGCGCGGGCGGGGGACTCGGCCGACCGGCTGCGGGCCATGGTACAGACCTCCAACGGTTTCGAGCTCAGCGAAAAGGATATATATATAAGGGGCGCCGGGGAGATCCTGGGCCTGCGCCAGCACGGCGACATGGACCTTAATATGGCCGACATGTCCCGCGACAAAGACATACTGGATATAGCCATAGAAGACCGTGAAGCCCTGCTGGCCGCCGACCCCGACCTGACAAAAAAAGAAAACGCCCCCCTGCGCCACAAACTCCACGCCCTCTACGCCGCCCGCTGGAACCTAATAGACCTTTCCTGAAAAGGGGGACAGGCTACTTTTTACGGTAAAATAAAAAACCCCGCGCTTGCGACGCGGGGTTTTTATTGGCTCCTTCTTCCTTTAGAAGGTAGACCAGGGGGTGATTGCTGGTATGCCCTGGCCTTTTATGTCTTCGTGGATGCAGTTCGCCACGAACGTGCCCCACACCGAGGAATGCACCGGGCTGTTGAAGTAAGCCCAGCCGCCGCCGCCGGTGCCGATGGCCGTTTCCGCGGCCGCCCCGGCCTCGTACGTGGTGCTCGAGTTGTTCACGTTCACGGTCCTGTCGTCGGCGTGCCCGGTGGTAGGCAGTTTAGCCACCGGTATTTCGTTTATGTACTTGGCGTTGGCCGTCAGTATTCCCAGGCTGTCCGTCGGGAACCAGCCCTCGTTGTCGCCGTAGTACACCTGCAGCGCGCTCCTCACCGACGAAAGCGCGCCCTTGGTGGCGCCTTCTTTCGACTTGTTGATGAGGTCCGCGAACTTCGGTATCGCTATCGCAGCCAGGATACCTATGATCGCCACCACTATCATCAGCTCTATCAGGGTGAACCCCTTTCTTACCGTTTTCATTTTACTACCTCCATTGGGCAGTCTGGCAGACCATTCCCGGGATAATAGATGAATAATGACCCGGGGCCAGCGCTGCCACAATAGAGTGTAGCGCGCCCGGCCCCGTTTGGCCATCGCCGTTAGGACACATTTGACCAAAGTTACAGGCGGTCAGCGCTGAAAAATACGCTTCCAACTCCGTTAAAATATGCGCGCGGAATTATTTAATTTTATGTCAAGAAAAATCTTACCAATGAAGAACAGTCTAAAATTTGCGCTTAAAACGGCTTATGGTGTAAAATATGCCGGTACTACTAATAGTGGTGGGGTAGGTCTGAGACACAACTTATAGTGGTTTGCCGGTTGCCGAGCATAGTATAGTAAAGGCGCCGTGGCAGGAGGGCCTTTCGGCTCTCGCTGGACAGGACACTAACGATGAAATGCCCATTTTGCGGAGCGGAAGACACCAAAGTCACCGACAGCCGCGACTCGTCCGAAGCTTTTGAAATAAGGCGCCGGCGCGAATGCGAAAAGTGCGAAAAAAGGTTCACCACCTACGAGCGCATTGAGGCCCATCCGCTGGTAGTTATAAAGAAGGACGGCCGGCGCGAGAGCTTCCTGTACGAGAAACTGATGAGCGGCATCACCAAATCCTGCCAGAAGCGGGATGTCAGCGTGGAAAAAATGGAGGAGGCGGGCAGGGAAATAGAGAGCAGCCTGAGAAACGAGGACAAAAGCGAGATCCCCAGCGGCGTAATAGGGGAGCTGGTGGCCAAAAAACTCAAGAAGCTCGACAAGGTCGCTTATATAAGGTTCGCGTCGATATACAAAGACTTCGAAGATGTCACCGATTTTGAAAAAGAGATCAAATCAATTAAAAAATAGATTAAGAGGGGATAAGACACAAAATGAACGAATTTCCGAAAGTTATAAAGAAGCGTGACGGCAAAGTGGCGCCTTTCAGCCTGGAGAAGATAAAGACCGCCATCTACAAGGCGGCCTATACCCTGGGCGGCCGCGACGAGGGCAAGGCCGTGGACGTGGCCAACGAAGTGGCCGTGCGCCTTTATAAAAAATTTCCTCCGTCCGAGAACAAGGTGGCGACCGTGGACGATTCTAACGCCGTCTGCGTGGAAGTCCTGCGCGAAAAGGGCTTCGACCGCACCGCCGACAAATTCGAGTCCTACTCCCTGGACCGTTCCCGCGTGCGCCGCAGCGGCCTCACCGTCAAGAAGAAGGCCGGCAAGGCCGACATCACCGACCAGATGCTGCTGGTGGCCAGCATCACCAACGAGACCATAGAGGCCTTCGACCGCAAAAGGCTGGCCGACGCCCTGGAAAAAGAATACCAGCTGACCCGCGACCTGGCCGACATGATAGCCAAAGAGACCGAGAACGACGCCTACGAGCTTTCCGAAAAATACGGCACCAAGAGCTTCGACACCCAGTTCCTGCGCCGCATTTCGGAGGCGCATCTGTCCATGATGGGCATCCCGCTCAAGAACTCGGCGCTTGCCATGCCGCTGTCCACCATAGACTCCCTGGTGTTCGGCAGCAGCAAGGAGAATTCCAACATCACCTCCAACAACCCCGAGGCCGTCAACCTCGGTATAGCCGAATACGTGCTGAAGCAGTTCAACCTGCGCAAGGTGTTCTCCGACGAGATCGCCGAGGCGCACAACAGCGGCACCATCCACATCCACGACCTGGGCTACCCCCAGCGCGTGTACTGTTCCAGCCACTCTATCGAATACATCAAGAAATACGGCCTGGATAAAATAGTGTCCAACCTGCAGAACAAGTCCCAGCCGGCCAAGTCCGCCATGGTGCTTAACGGCCACATCCAGACCTTCCTGGCCTCCATGCAGAGCCGGTACGCCGGGGCCCTCGGCTTCGGCTTCCTCAACATCCTCTACGCCCCCATGCTCAACACCCCCGAAGTGCTGGTGGAAGGCGAACTGGAAGGCAAGACCGTAAGGATAAAGAAAGACACCCTTGAGGCCATGGTGGAGGCCGGCACCGTCAGCTACTCCGACGGCACCGAGGTCCCCTACTTCAAGAAGACCGGCGAAGTGCGCACTCTCAACAAGCTGTCCCGCAAAGAAATGCGCCAGATAGCGCAGAACCTCATCTTCTCCGCCAGCCAGAACGCCTTCAGCCGCGGCGGCCAGACGCTGTTCATAGACTTCAACATGCACACCGGCGTGCCGCAGTATATGCACAACGTGCCCGCCATGGGCCCCGGCGGCAAATATATGCTGGAGGACAAGGCCGGCAATGTGGAGCTGGTCGACGAGGCGCCCCGCTATAAAGGCGCCGAGGGCGATAGCCGCAACGGCGACGTGGTCCACCCCGAGGGTGGCCGGAAGTTCATCACCTACGGCGACCCCCGCATGGTGAAGACCGCGCAGGAATTCGCCATAGAGCTTATGAAAGTCTGGGAGGACGGCGACAAGTACGGCATCCAGTTCGCCTTCCCCAAGTGCGACCTGCACGTAAGCAAGGAAGCCCTTGAGAATCCCGACGAGCGCGAAGTGTTCGACTACGGCTGCCGCCTGGCCACCAAGAACGGTTCCACCTACTTCATGTTCGACCGCGACGGCGCCGGCGCCACCCTGGCCCAGTGCTGCCGCCTTAAGGAAAAGGTCACCGACCCTTACCTCTTAAAGCACCCGGAGAACATCCGCTTCACGGGTTTCCAGAACGTCACCATCAACCTGCCGCAGGCCGCCTTCAAGGGCAAAACCCTCAAGGGCACGCTGGACCAGATAGACAAGGCCATAGACCTGGCCGTTAAGGCCCACCTGCAGAAGAAGGCCTACACGCAGACACTGCTGGACACCGACGGCAGCCCGCTGCGCTCGCTGGGCATCCCCTCCGACGACGGCACGCCCTACGTTAACCTCGAGAAGGCCACCTACATAATGGGCCTTATCGGCCTTAACGAAGTGGTGCAGTACCTTACCGGCAAAGAGCTCCACGAGAGCAAGGACGCCTACGAGACCGGCCTGCAGGTTATCGACCACATGCACCAGACCATCAACGCCATGCGCGCGCTGTACGGCCTGAAGATAACCCTGGAAGAGACCCCGGCGGAATCGGCCACGCAGAAGCTGGCCAAGGGCGACATGGCCCGCTTCCCCGAGGCCAAGAAAGTGATAAAGGGCGACCTGAAGAAAGCCCCTTACTACACCAATTCCGTGCACCTGAACCCAGGCGCCAACGTCTCCATCCTGGACCGCATAGAGCTGCAGAGCAAGTTCCACGACATGATAGAGTCCGGCTCCATCATCCACGTGTACTGCGGCGAGTCCCAGATCCCGCCGGCGTCCATAGGCGAGCTGGTAGAGAAAACCTACCGCAACACGCGCGCCTCGCAGTTGACCGTGTCGCCGGAGTTCACGCACTGCAACAATTGCCACACCAACTACTTCGGCTTCAAGGACAAGTGCCTGCGCTGCGGCAGCGAGGACATGACCAAGCGCACCAAGATAGTGGGCTACTTCTCCAACCTCTCCGGCTGGAACGATTCGCAGCTTGAAATCAGCAAGGCACGCGAAGCCGTGGCGCACCACTACGCCGACTTCAGCCCCAAAGTGAGCTGGCTGCACGAGAAGGATTCCTCCAAGAAAGTAATGGTGTTCGGCAAAGCCGGCTGCGGCATGTGTGAAGAAGCCAAAGTGAGCCTCACCAAAGCCCTCAAGGAAAAGGGTATGGAGATCCCTGTGGAGTTCCACGACCTCACCACCCAGGATGCCCGCATGGTGGCCGCCCGCTGGAACGTCCCCCTGGACCCCATCCCCACCGTTCTTATAAAAAATAACGGCACCGCCACCCGCTACGAACTGGAGTACAAACGCGGCAAGCCCGTGCACCGCAAAGAAGTGGAATACTTCAAAATGATAGAAGGCGCCTACGCCGTAAAATAAGCAGGCACCAAAATAAGCGGCGGCGCCTAAGTCCAGGCGCCGCCGTTATTACAAGCAAAGGTCTTTTTATATCCGGGAGAGATTGGTAGGCGGGCGCCGATGGGACCGGAACGCAAAAACAGCGTCGCGCACACCGTGCGCGCGCTTCCGCGTCTCGGCCTCCGCGCTTACGCAAGCGTCGGGCAAATTGTGTCGCTTCGCTCCACCCCGACACGGTTTTGATAACCCGGTCCCATCGTCGTCCGCCTGGAGGCGGCTCGGTAAATAATGGATGGGTGGCGACCCCCGACTTCGCATCTTGCGTTCTCAATTAAGTAAAAATATGAAAATAGGCGCGGCACTTGGGTTTAACCTTATTGACTATCCCGGCAGGATCGCCGCCGTGGCTTTTACGCCCGGCTGCAACTACCTCTGCCCGCATTGCCACGCCGCGCCGCTGCTCGCCAACGCCAAAGATATAGGCGACCAGGGTTTCTTCGATTACCTCGATACCGTAAAAGAATGGGTCACCGGCGTAGTCATCTGCGGCGGCGAACCCACCCTGCAGCCCGACCTCATCGCCTTCATAAAAGAAATACGCTCCCGCAACCTCGCCGTAAAGCTCGACACCAACGGCAGCAATCCCAAAGTCCTCGCACAGCTGCTAGCCCAGGGCCTCGTAGATTACATAGCTATGGACGTAAAGGGCCCCGAGCCCCTCTGGCCAGCCACCGCCGGCGTACCAGGCCACCAGGCCGCCATGCTCGAAAGCCTCAATCTCGTCTGCCGGTACCCGGTCTACGAATACCGCACCACCGTGGCCCCGGTTATCCGCGAAGACAGTACAATTTCTTTTTTCACCGTCCCCGAAATGGCCGCCGCCGCCCAATTGATAGTCTCCGCCACCGGCAGCCCGGCCCACAAATACTACGTCCAGAAATTCATCCCCCGCAAGAACGGCCTTCTGGATGCGCGCCTGGAAGCCTTCCCCGAAACCCCGCCCCAGCTTTTACAGGACATCCATAAAGAGGTCCTTAAACATCTGCCAAACACCCAGGTAAGAGGATAAAACCATGAGCAAACTTGAAATAGCCGTACAGAAACTCCACGCCGACGTAAAAATGCCAGCCTACGCCCACGAAGGCGACGCCGGTCTGGACCTCTACTCCACCATCAACCACACACTTCAGCCCGGCGAGCGCGTCCTCATCCCCACCGGCATAAAAATGGCCATCCCCCACGGCTACGAAGGTCAGGTGCGCCCCAAGAGCGGCCTCGCCCTCAAGCACGGCCTCACCGTCCTCAACACCCCCGGCACCGTGGACGCCCCCTACCGCGGCGAAGTCGGCGTCATCCTTATCAACCTCGACCCCAAACTCCCCTACGAGGTTAAAATAGGCGAAAAAGTCGCCCAGATGGTCTTTAACAAAGTGGAATACGCCGCTTTCGTTGAAGCCGCCGACCTCACCGCCACCACCCGCGGCGAAGGCGGCTTCGGCAGCACCGGCAAGCACTGACGGAACGGAGGTTGAACCTCCGTTGGAGGTTCAACCTCCGGGAGTTGAGGCTGAGCCTCTCCAACCCGGCAGTTTACACTTTGCAGCACTTATTTCAGCATCCGGATCGTATTGCGCGTAGTGCCCGTATTTATTATAATTGAGGCACTATAGTGCAGATATTAATATATGATCATAAGCCGCACAGCCGCAAAACAATTAAAGGAAAAACTTCAAAAGGGTAAAGTTTTAATTCTTTACGGCACCCGCCGCACCGGCAAAACTTTCCTGCTTGATCAGCTAAATAAGGCCTTGTCGCCGAGGGAGAGGATACTTTTTCTTAATGGCGAAAGCGGCTCCGTGCAGGAACATCTCTCCACAAATATCCCTGAAAAACTGCACGCCTACATAGGCGACGCCTCTCTGCTGATGATAGATGAAGCTCAGAAGATCCCCGCTATCGGCGACACCCTGAAGCTGATAGTCGACACCAGCCCCGGGCTAAAGGTAGTCGTAAGCGGCTCGGCCTCTTTTGACCTGGCGCAAAAAGTCGGGGAACCTCTTACCGGCAGACACAAGACGGTCAATCTATACCCCGTTTCCGCCGCCGAATTGATAATGACCAAAGGCGCCGCTTATTACCACTCCATTTTTGAGCAGCATCTTATATACGGCGGCTATCCTGAATTGTTTTCGCTGTCTTCCCTGAAACAGCGTCAGGAATACCTTGACACGCTGTCCGGCTCTTACCTCTTTAAAGATATCCTTGAGCTTGACACCGTAAGGGGCGCGAAAAAACTGAAAGACCTGCTTGTCCTGCTTGCCTTCCAGATAGGGCATGAAGTTTCTCATGCGGAACTCGGCAATAACCTGGACCTGCATAAAAACACGGTGGCCAGATACCTGGACCTGCTGGAAAAGTCTTTTGTGATAGTGAACATTAGGGGCTTCAGCCGGAACCTGCGCAAAGAAGTGTACAAAACCTCCCGCTATTATTTTGTCGACAACGGCATCCGTAATTCCCTGATAAACAACTTCAATCCGCCGCATCTGCGGGACGATATCGGAATGATCTGGGAAAACTATGTTGTAATGGAGCGTTTGAAGAAACAGAAATACTCCGGCATTATTTCGAATAATTATTTCTGGCGCACATACGATAAAAAGGAAGTGGATTGGGTTGAGGAGCGCAACGGCAAACTGTCCGGATACGAAATAAAATGGGGAACCAAGCAGCCGAAGGCTCCCAAAGAGTGGCTGGAAACATATAAGAACGCCACTTATAAAGTGATATCCAGAGATAACTTCCTGGATTTTATCGCCTGAAGTCTCCTTTGACGTATCGGCGCAAAAGGAGCCAGGCTCCTTTTGGCATTAAGAACGGTTAATGAATATGCGTGAGCAGGCTTAGGAAATGGCCGACAGGGTTACATCGGTGACGGGTATGCCTTCGGCTTTGGCGGTGGCGGACAGGGTGGCGTCCTTGGTAAGGATAATGACCTGCCAGCCGGTGGTTTTGTGGAAATTGTTAAGCAGCTTTATCGCCGCGCGCTCGCGGGCCGCGTCCAGCGTGTAGAAAGGCTCGTCCAGTACCAGCAGCGCCGGCGCCAGGCCGTCCGGGCCCAGCCGCGCCCGGCGCGCTATGGTAAGCCGCGCCGCCAGCATAAAAAGATCGCGCATGCCGGAAGAAAGGTTCTTCACGGAGCGCTTTATGCCCCCGGCATCGGTAACCGCGGCGCCCTCGGCGTCGAAAGCCTTGAACTCCGCGTAAACCTCGGGCAGCACCGCCCGCAAAGTGCCGGTAACTTCCTTGCCCAGCGTCTCAAAAGCCATAGCCGAAGTTTCGGCCAGCCTGGTGAAGACGCCCGCCGCCATGGCGTAGGCCCCGGCCTGCAGCTCCAGTTCCGCCAGTTCCGCCTTCTCCGCCTCCAGCTCCGTCTCCGCCTGATTTAGCCTGGCCGGGAGGCCCCCAAGCCTGGCCTCGGAAACTGCCCTTGAAGTGCCCAGCTCGGCGCTCACCCTGTTGAACGCCGCCTCGGCCGCGTGCGCCTTCTCCGCCATTTCGGCCAGCTGGCGCCTGAGCCGCGCCAGATCCGCTTCGGCCCCCTGCGCCGGTTCTATTCCGCGCCGCTCCAGGTCGCCGTTCTCCGCAAAAAGTTTGTCCTTAAGCTCTTCCTCGCCGGAGCAGCCGAGGCCGCTGACCAGCGCCAGTACGCGCTGCTGCATGTCCACGGCCCGGGCCGCCAGTTTCTTGTATTCGGCCACCTTGGCCTGGTAATTGTCCTCGTTTATGCAATGCCGCGCCTTAAGCCATTCCCCGGCCTCGCGCGCGGCGTCTTCGGCGGCCTTTTTGCGCTCGGCGGCCGTCTGCCCGGCCATTATCACCATGGTCTCATTCTCGCCTATCTCGGCCATTTTGGCTTCGTAAGCCGCCAGAATGGCCTGGTGGTCCGCCGCGGCCTTGGCCAGGAATGCACGCGCCGTCTCCAGGTCGCCGGTAGGAAAATCCTCCTGCGATACCGCCGCCCATTCCCCGGTGAGGCCGGCCAGAAAAGCCGTCACTTCCCCGGGCGTGTGCCCTGATAAGGTTTCGGTGATGGAAAGTTTTATGCCGGCCCAGGCCGCCGCCGCAGTTATTAAGGCGGCCGCTATGTAAGGAATAATGCCGCCGCTCCAGGCCACCAAAAGGGCCAGCGCGGCGCCTCCGCCCCAAATGCCCCAGCGCAGCCGCTTGTCCACGCCCACGGTCAGCCGCTCCGGTTCCGAGGCGAACTCGGCCAGCCTGGCGGCCAGGCCCAGGGCGCAGCCGCTCTGCAACCGCAGCACCTGCTCACGTTCGGCCAGCCTTTCCAGCGCGGCCGAGGCCGCCGTTGACGAAGCCTGCTTTTCGGCCAGGCCGGCCTCACCTGCGGAGGCCGCCTTTTCCGCTTCTATCTGCGTTTCCCTTAAAGCCCTGTAAGCCGCTATCTCGTTCACCGAAAAAGCCGCCATGGCCGCCGCCGCCTCGCGCGCCTCGGTAAGCTCGCGCAGGGCTTTAAGCCCCGCCATTACCACGGCGCGGCGCGCCGCCGCGGAAAGCTTCTCTATTTCCGCCGTCAGCGCTTTCACCCCGGCGTTCAAGGTCTCCAGTTCGGCGGCCCTGGCGGTCTTTTCATCCGCCAGGCGCGCGGTCTGCGCCGCGCCCGCCAATATGGCGTCGCGCTCGGCCTTAAGCGCCGCTATAACCTGTTCGCGGTCCTTTATCCCTTCGCGCAGACGCCTTATGCCGGCCTGCACCGAGCCCTTGCGCACGCTCTCGGCCTTGTCGGTAAGCCCGGCCGCCATTTGCGCGGGGTTAAGGCCGGCGTTAAGCAGCGCGTTCTCGGCCGCCAGGGACCAGGCCGAAGCGCCCTTGTTCTCAGGGTGATGTACTCCCGGTTCGCCGCCGCGTATGGCGAAGATCTCCATGAATTCATTGTCGCCGAAGGCCAGCGGGGGGGCGCCCGCCTCCCAGACGATGGCGGACTTGCGCAGCGCGCTGTAGCGGCCGGCCAGGTTCTTCCACAGCGGCCGGCCTTCGTGGCGCGCCCCGGCGCAAAGCGCGTCGAACAGGGCGTCGAACACCGTGGTTTTGCCGGCCTCGTTGGGTCCCGTTATAACCGTGAACGGGCCGAAATTAAGTTCCGTCTTCCTGAACTTGCCGAAGTCGGGCAGCTCCAGGCGGCTTATCATTTGGCCTCCAGTATCTTATCGGCCAATTCTTCAAGCCCGTATTGTTTCGCCATCAGCCAGCAGCGGTAATCGCCGCCCTGCGCGTCCTCCGGCTTAATTTTATCCATCTCCGCCAGGAAAGCTTTGGTAAGGCTGTGGCTGGAAATTTCGGCGGCCACTACCGTGTCGGTGCGCACCTCCACCAGCCTGGCCTTATCTTTAAGCCCGGCCTTAAGCGCCTCGGCCGAGGCTTTGGCCGCGTTCTCGTCCTCCACCACGCCGGTAAGCACTATCTTCAGCAGGTCCAAATTGGTGGCGGCGCCTGCCGCTTTATCCGCGTCGGCCCGGCTTATGGCGCCGGCCAGGTCCAGCGGCAGCCGGTATTCTTTGAACAGGCCTGCCGCTTTTAATTCTACCGTACGTACGGAGGGCTCGGTGCCGCCGAGGCGCACCACGCAGACGCGCCGCGGCCCCGCCTCGCGCGGATGGGCCCGCCAGACCCTGGCCGAACCGGGGTAGCAGGCCAAGGCCCCGCCCAGCGCGGCCTGGCGGCCGGCGTGCACGTGGCCCAGGGCGGCGTAATCCACTTCGAAGCGGCTGAAAAAGTCGTCGTCTATAACGCCGGCGCGGGAATCAGTTTCTTCCTCGGGGCCGGCGTAAATGGCGGAGTTGAGCGCGTGCACCACGGCTATGCGCGCGGCCCCCGGTTTTTTCAGCGGCACCTGCCAGTCCAGGTAGCCGTCGTAACTGTCGGCGTGCGGCACGCAGAGGAATTCCAGCCCGCCCGCCTCTATCAGTGAGAAAGGCCTGGCCGCCGCGAATGTGATGGGGTCCATGTTATAGGCGGTAAGGTTGGCCGTGGCGCCGCGGCTTTCATGGTTGCCGGGGATATAAATTATAGGGACGCCGGCCGCGGCCACGGGCTTGAACCTGGCGCAGACCTCGGAGCGCAGCGCCTCGAAATCCCCGAAAGAATCGAACATGTCGCCGGCCAGCACCAGCGCGTCCGGCTTTTCGGCCAGGGTCAGGGCTATTATCTCGTCCAGCACGCCGTAGCAATAGGGCAGCTGTTCACCGTCCTCCAGGTGCAGGTCCGCCGCGTGAATTATCTTAGCCATCGTCCTTTATTATATTTAATTAAGGTGACACACAACTTAATTGCGACAATTAAGTTGTGTGTCACCTTAATGTACAATATATGCACGCCATGAAAAAAACACTGTTTATGCTGCCCGTACTCCTGGCCCTTGCCGCGCTGCGCGCCCAAGCCGCCGCCATAGCCGTTTACCATACCTCGGACGTCCACGGCTGGTACTCGGCCAGGCCGGCCCTGTGGGACAATGAAAATTCCACCCGCAGCATAGGCGGCTTTGCCGCGCTGGCGGCGCTGCTTAAAAAAGACACCACGCCTTATATCGTGCTGGATTCCGGGGACATGTTCCAGGGCACTCCGGAGGGCATACTTACAAAAGGCCTGGCCAGCGTTACGCTTATGAACCTAGCGGGCTACGCCGCCGCCGCGCCCGGCAATCACGACTTCGATTTCGGCGAACCCAGCCTTAAGGCCATGGCTGCCGGCGCCAATTTCCCTTTGCTGGCCGCCAATATCTACCTGAAGGGCGCAACGACCGGCCCGGCCTACGTCAAGCCGTACACCATAATAGAAAGGAACGGCAAACGCGTAGCCGTGCTGGGCCTGGCCGGCAAGCATACCGCCACTTCAACCCTGCCCACGAATGTAAATCACCTGGACTTCCGCGACGAAGCCGCCTCGGCGGCCGCCTGGCTGCCGGAAATAAAAAAACTTAACCCGGACGCCGTAATAGTTCTGGCGCATATAGGCATAAGCGAAGACCTTGGCCTTAAGCGCGTGGATATTTCCACCTGGACTTTTACGCCCGCGCCCTACGGCACGCTGGGCATAGCCCGCGCCGCGCAGGGGATAGACCTGCTGCTGGGCGGCCACGACCATACCCTTCTGATAAACGGCTACCGCGACCCGGTATCGGGCACCTGGCTGGGCGAAAGCGGCTACGGCCTTTTCTACGTGACCCGCGCAGAAATGAATTTCGACGACGCCACCGGCAAGCTGACCGGCATTAGGACGGCCATTGTGCCGCTTTGGACGGACCAGACCGGCGAAGACCCCGCCGTGCTGAAGACCATCGCCGGTTTCAACGCGGACGTGGAACGCGAAATGGGCAGGACGGTGGGCCGCGCCGCGGCGGATCTGGGCTTTGCCGCTGACGGGCTGGACGCCGCCATAGGCAGCTGGCTGTGCGACATAACCCGCGCCGCCGCCGGCGCCGATATGGCCTTCCAGAACACCAAGGCTTTAAGGGCGGAACTCCGCCGCGGCCCGGTGCGCCTGCGTGATATTTACCAGGCCATGCCTTTCGACAATACCATCGTTACCATGCGCCTGAACGGCGCGCAGATAGAAAGCCTTATGGCCGACAATTTGCAGTCCGCCATGAGCCTTATACAGGTGTCCGGGCTTCAGGTGGAATTCAAGCGCGGGCCCGACGGCAAACCCGCCGGCATAAGGCTTAGGCGCGGCGGCCGCTATATCGGCCCGGCTGAAGAATTCCTGGTGGCCACCAACAACTACCTGGCCTTCGGCGGCAGCGGCGGCGCCGCCCTGGCCGGCGGCAAGGCTATAAAAGACACGCTTATCCCCATGCGCGAAGTAATGCTAAAGGCCTTCTCCAAAGGCCCCGTGACCGCCCCAAAAAAGGGCAGGCTGGTCCTGGTAAATTAAAAATGAAAATAATCGTACACCGCGGGGCGCAGGAGATCGGCGGCAACTGCATAGAGCTGCGGTCCGGCAAGTCCAGGATACTGTTGGACTACGGCGCGCCCCTGCCTAAAACGGACCCGGTAACGCATAAAAGCGCGGCGGTTACGCCGGAAGCGGCCATCCTCGACATCCCCGGCCTTTACGGCCCCTCGCCGAACCCCATCCTGGCGCTTATCATATCGCACACCCATGCCAGCCATTACGGCGCGCTGCTGGCCAAACCCATAAACCCCGGCATCAAGGTCTATATGTCGGAGATAATGGAAGACGTGGTGCGCATAACCACAAAAATGCCGCGCGACGGCAAAAAACTGCCCGTAGGCATAAACTATTTCCGCCGGGGCCATAAATTCATACTGGGCCGTTTCGTCATTACGCCTTTCCTGATGGACCATACCGCGGCGGAGTCTTTTGCCTTTCTGGTGGAGTCAGAAGGCAAGCGCGTGCTTTATACCGGCGACTTCCGCGACCACGGCAACAAGGCCAACGCCTTCAAGCAGTTCCTGGCCAACGACATGGGGCCCATAGACGCTTTAATAACCGAAGGCAGCCAGGCCGACGTGGAGAAAGGCCCTTCGGAGATTGATGTAATGGCGGAAATTGAAGCCAATCTTGAGGACAGGCGCGGCGCGCTTTACGTTATGTGCGCCGGGCAGAATATAAACCTGCTGGCCAGCCTGGCCTTTCTGGCCAAAAACACCCGGCGCTACCTGGTGGTGGACGGCTACACGGCGCTGCTGCTGGAAAGGGTGAAAGCCCTGGCGCAGAAACACGGAGTGGACCTTAAGATCCCAAGCCTGGAGACCGAATATCTGCGCATTATAAGGAACAACGCCACGCAGCGCATATATCAGTTGACGGAGTATACCGAGACATTCAGCCGGATGCGCCCTAAAATGTACGGCTGGGACTGGCTGCGCGACAACCTGGCCCGCTGCATAATCCCCGTGCGCGCCAACTCGCAGCTTTGGGTGGAAGAACAGATACAGGATTTCAGGCACGGGGCCTTTTTGTATTCCGATTGGGAAAAATATACCGACGAAGACGGGATGCAGGAGACGCTCGAATGGTTCAAAGGCAAAGGCCTGCTGGCCGTCCCCATGCCGTCCACCGGCCACGCTTATTTTTCAGCCATCCGCAAACTCGTAGAGAATAAAAGGCCGCGCTACATAGTGCCCGTCAACACCGCCCACCCGGATAAATTCACCGCCGCCTTCGGCAAAAGGGTGCGCCTGCTGAAGAACGGCGAAGAGTTCTACCTGGATTAGCGCTCCCCGGTCCCTCTCCAAGGCTCAACCTCAATTCCCCGAGGTTGAGCCTTTTCTTCACTCTTCGTCCGCTTCCGGTATCCTTGTGAACGCTATCCTGAGTGGCACCAGGCCGGAAGATTCATGCGTGGCGCCGTAATGCAGTATGTCACGGCCGAACTTCTCGTTTATCTGGTCCAGCGTTTTTGTAAGCCGGTCGCGGCGGTGGTCCTCGAACAGCGACGGCGCGTGGAAAGCTTCCGGCACCAGGCCGGTCATAACCACGCCCACCGCGTAAATCTGCCCCGCGGGCAATTCCTTCCAAAGCGTTTTAATGGCGTGGATAAAAGCCAGCGTGTCCTGCGTTTCCATCAGATTGCAGCGGGCCTGCCAGCTGTCCTGCCTGATGAACTTCACGTATATCTGTATGCCGGAGGCGAAGAAGCCCTCTTTGCGCAGCCGCGTGGCCGCTTTGTCCGTGAGTTTCTTCAATATCCGCATGGCGCCGGCCTTGTTGCGCAGCTCCGGGGGCAATACATGGGAATGGCTCAGCGACTTCTGCTCCGTCACCTTTTCAACAAGCTGCTCGCCGCGCAGCAAATGCCACATTTCTTCGCCGCTTACGCTGCCCCAGGCCCGGCGCATCTCCTCCGGCGTCAGCGAGAGCAGACCCTCCATCGTCTGTATGCCCTGCTGGTTCAGCCGGGCTTCCATTTTGGCCCCAACGCCGGTAAGATCGCGCAGCTTCAGTGGAAAAAGTATCCTTGGCAGGTCGCAGGGGCGTATGACGGTGAACCCGTCTGGTTTCTTCATATCCCCGGCTATCTTGGCAAGATAGCGGTTGGGCCCCAGGCCTATGGAGCATTTAAGCGAAGAGCCCACCGTATCCTTTATTGTGGCTTTTATCTTGGCCGCCAGCTCCGTGGCCGCTTTTAAATCCTGCTGGTAGCCGGTAAGCCGGCAGGCCATTTCGTCTATGGAGCAGACCGAATCCACCGGCACGCAGGATTCTACCGCCTCCACTATTTTATTGTGGTAATTGATGTAATTGGCGTGGTCGCCTATGATGAACTTCATGCCGGGGCAAAGCCGCCGCGCCTCGCCCACCAGGGTGCCGGTCTTAACGCCGTAAGCCTTGCCCTCGTAGCTGACGGCTATGCAGCAGGTGCTGTCCGCCAGCAGCGGCACCACCGCCACGGGCTTGCTGCGCAAAGAAGCGTCCATCTCCTGCTCCACCGAAGCGAAGAAGGAGTTCATGTCCAG
>DMXM01000013.1:10262-52283 GCA_003482905.1 Elusimicrobiota bacterium | reverse complement strand
TCAAATCTCGTTAGCGGCGAAGCGATGGCGTTGAAAGAAATCCCAATGCCTGTCGCAAACCCGGACAGCCCCTCTATATCTTTTGCCGAGCGCATATTGTAACCGCAGCGGATAGCCAATTTTGTTTCTGATTGGGTTTTAAACAGTTTTTCAACGCCGATCGCCGCGTATGGCGCATTGTCACGCGGCCCCACTAAGTCCAACGCCAGAACCAGTTCCGGCTGAATATGCATTGTGCCGCCAAGTTTAAAAGTCGTTGGTAATGGATCAGCCTTTTGGTCGAACTTAAGCGATCCCATTAGATTTTCCGCCACTACGGCCAGTTGCGTTTTATAGGGGCCATAGGCCGGCGGCTGTGTTTGGGCGGCGCAAAACCCATTCCCTGCCGCTGCGCCTGGAGGCGCCGCCGGCTGTTTGGAAGAAACCTTTTGAGGCCCTGGCCGACGGCTGCGGCCTTAAAGACACCCTTGGCGATGCTTTCCGCATAGTGGACGCTTTCACGGAAACTCTCAAGGGGCTAAAATAGCCTGGCCGGTATTTCCGGCGTCCGCGAAAAAAGGCGGGGCAGGAAATAGATAAGATTTAGCCTAAAAGTTTTCCAGGTTTTATACCGGCCAGGAACTCCCCGCAGGGCAGACAAAGAATATTCCCCTTTTTAAGGCGCTCAGCGCCTCTGTAAAGGCACACACATTCGGCCTCGGGATAATCCTGTTTAAAAGCCTCGAGCGCCCTCAGGCTTTCCGGGTATACCTTAGCGGAGTTTTTCACTTCAAAAGCGAAAATGCCATCCTCTCCATACACGACAAAATCAACTTCAAGGCCTTTTGGCGTGCGCCAATAATACAACCTGTTCTCTTTTCCCCGGTAGTCTATCCAGGCACGCAGTTGCTGTGCCACAAGGCCCTCAAGGGCGCCGCCGTCTATTTCCTGCGGCCGGTCAAGCGGTCCCCTGGGCCTTATGCTTCGAAATACCCCGGCGTCGAAAAAGTAAAACTTGGAATGCTCCACAAGCCTGCGCTTTGCCCTTTTAGTGAATACGCCCACCTGGAAGCTGAGCAGGAGGTCCTCAAGTATTTTTAGATACCCCTCGACCGTTTTGCGCTCCGCCGCACATTCACGCGCCACTCCGCTTATGTTAAGAATGGAACCGTGAGAAAAACTTACCGCCTCAAGGAATCTGGCAAAAGCCGGGATATTGCGTACAAGAGCCTCGGCCTGAACTTCTTCTTTTATATAAAGCGCCAGATATCCGGCCAGAGTCTGGCGCGGATCTTCGGCAAAGCGCACCAGGGGCAGCAGGCCGGTCTCCAGAGCCGTATTAAGGGAGAATGCGCCAGCCAGTTCCGCGGCCATAAACGGGTGCATTGAAACGCTGGAAGCCCGCCCGCCCAAAAGGTCGGCACCGGTCTTTTTTATTTTGCGCGAACTGGAGCCTGTCATTATAAACCGCAAATCTTTATGTTCCTCAATGAGAGAATGTATTACAGTAAGAACCTGCGGCACTTTTTGTATTTCATCCAGCACGATATCTGTCTTGCCGGGATTTGCAGCGATAATTTCGCGCAGCCTTTCCGGGTAGGCGGAGTAAGTCCGAAAAGTTTCCGGGGAAAGAAAATCAAGAAAAAGAGCCTTCTTGAACTGTTCCTTTACCCATAAAGATTTGCCGGTCCCGCGCGGACCGAAAAGAAAAAAACTTTTCCTGGGGGGAGTCAAATATCTGGAAAGAATACTCATATTAGCCGCCTTTGTGTATATTATAGCAGGTCATTTATGGAAACGCAAACTCCATTTCTGGCCCATTTATGGAATTAGCAACTCCAAAACAAGAAATCTTAAATAAGAGGCGGGGGTTGTAGGAGGTTAGCGGCTGACTCGCTTCACGGCGTCAAGCAGTACGCATAAACAAATTGACCTAAAGGCTATGGGTGCAGCTTTCGGGTCAGCGGGTTTCTTTGCGCAGCTCGGAGTCGGCCAGGTACTGGAAGGTCTCGCAGGTCATGGTTTTTACGCCTTCGGCGGCGGCGCGGTCGCGCAGGCCGTTGTCGGAGGTGACGATGATGGCCCGGATGCCCTCGTTCTGCATAAAGTAGCCGCGCTCCACCAGCATGTCGTCGGCCGGTTCGGAATCGCTGTAATAGACCGTGATGGCCGGACCGGCCGCGGCGGCCCGGCGGTAGGGCCCGTCGAAAACCACCCGGAAACAGGAAGGCCGCAGTGCCTCCGTCCTGGAAATGTCCCCCAGCCAGCGCATGAACTCGCGCTCAAGTTCGTCCCTGGAGTCGCCGCCGGCCTTATCCCAGAAGCGCATGGAAAAGTTGGAGCCGTCCAGCAGGTAGACGGTGGGCTTGGTGGAAAGTTTTTTCATTCAGGCTTGACCTTGCGGACCGATATCACCTTTATCCTGCGCTTCACCCTGTCCAGGCGGAGGCCGAGCCCCCGGCGCAGTTGAGCGTCCATAGCTTTAGGATCGCGGGTTTCGAAACTGAAGGCGTATTCCAGCGGGCCCGCCTCGCGGGTTTCGTCCATGACCGGCAGGCCCAGCCGCTCCCTCAGGTGGTAGGCCAGCACCACAAAAGAAGAGCCGGCCGTCTTCAGGCTTACCCCGTCGAAAGACACGTCCGAAAAATCTTTTTTTCTGCGGACCCCGCGCGGGCCGCCGGGGGCGGTTTTCAGGACATAAACCTCTTCCTCCCTGACTTCCCGCTTTACCTTCAACCCGAGCGCGAAGTCTATGCCTTTGATGAACAGGTCCTTCTTGCGGTCCTCCGCGCCGTTAGGAACCATCAGGCGTATATCGTAGGCCGCGTCCAGAACCTGCCCGACCCCGGGGCCCAGGTCCAGCCTGTCCGCGGTCCCCAGTATAAAATCGAAAGCCATCCTGAGGCTGAGCGCCCGGGCGATGAAGGAATCGTGCCGGGATCTGACCCCGGGGGTCCCCGAAGAAAGGGCTATGCGGAATTCAGCCAGCAGGGACGGGTCGGGCCCGGCCTCATCTCCGGCTCGAAGGGCGGCGTCCTCGCGGCCTGCCAGCAGTTCCTCTATCTTTTCGGCGGTAACTTGCGCAGGAGTGGTGAAGGCCGCCACCTTGCCGTCGCGGTCCACCAGGACGGTATGGGGCCGGCCGTAAACACGGAAAGCCTTGAAAACCTCCGGGCCGGCCTCCGGCGCCACCCAGCCGGCCAGCCGGCGGGTTTTGATAAAAGCGGCGATATCGGCCTCGCTTTCGTCCGTAACCGATATAAAAACCACCGGCTTGCCGCTGAATTTTTCGGCAAGATCGTTAAAATGCGGGATATTGTCCAGGCACGGTTCGCACCAGGTGGCGAAGAATTCGATCACCACCGCCTTGCCCTTAAGGTCCTGCCAGCCGGAGAGCGACGGGAGCGGGGCGTTCAGGAGTTTGGGCAGGCGCAGTTCCGGAGCCGGCTGGCCGGCGTCAGCCAGTTTAGGGCGCGCCCCGTCCGGCTTGGCGCAGCCGCCCAGCGCCAGCAAAAGCGCGGCGAAACAAATTTTCATCATCCCTTTATCCCCATGGCCAGGCCCTCGCCGGTGGGGATTATGGAGGCCGACACAAAACGGTCCCCGTCGAACAGCACGTGAAAGAACTCGCGCATGGCGCGCTCCGCGGCGTTGTCCGCGGAATCGCCGCCCGCGCCGCAGACCTTCCCTTTTAAAAAGGCGCCGTCGGCCAGCACCAGGCCGCCGGGGCGCAGATTCGCGGCGGCCCAGCGCAGGTAGACCGGATAATTCTCCGCGTCAGCGTCGATAAAACAGAAATCGAACGGGGCCAGTTTTGAAAGCGTCTTGAGGCTTTCCGCGGCCGGCCCCTCCATAACGGTAACCTTGCGCGTCAAGCCGGAGACCTCCAGCGCGTCCTTGGCCGCGTTCACGCAGGCGGGGGCTTTTTCAAGCGAGTAGAGGCGCGCGCCTTCCGGCAGGCCGCGGGCTATCCAGTGGGCGGAATAGCCGTAGAGCGAGCCTATTTCTACGGCCTTCCTGGCCCCGGATAGCCTGGCGAAAGCCTCCAGGAGCTTCCCCTCCATAGTGGAAACCGCGCTGCCGCGAACCCCGTCCTTCTCCATAGCCGCAGTAACGTGGGAGGCGTAGCCCTCGTCGGCGGCGGTGAGCGCGCCAAAATAAGCCGTCAGTTCCGGTACCAGATGGCGGCGTGAAAACATGTCCCTTTTTTTGGTCATAGGGGCTGGCGGTGCAGGGTTAAGCCGAAGCGGCGGCCGCCCGCGGAAACCCCGGCGCACATGAGCACTGGGAACGGTGAAAAATCCGGGGCGTTAAGGGCGGAGGCGCAGAACGCGCCGGCCGGCCCCGACAGGGTGACCTGGGCCTGAAAATAGCGGCCGGCGCAGGTTCCGGGGGCCCCTCCGTACGGGCAGATGGCGTAGAAGCTTATCCCGGCCGATATTTCCAAACCCTCGCCGAGGTTCAAATTTTCTGACGCGCGGACGGTAGAAACCTCTCCGGGCGCCAAGGGCAGGGGCAGGCGCAGAAGGACGGGATGGTTTCCCTGGCCCGGAACAGGCAGGGAGCAGGAGGCGCCCCCGCAATCCTGCGTCCAGGCGGAAAGGTAGCCCTTAATCTCCAGATCCGGCTCTCCGGCCGCGGAGGCGGCTGGCTGGGCCATAAGCGCGGCTAACGCCATAATTATAGATTTCATTGATTTATATTTTACAAAAATAGCCGTGTCCGCAGGGCATAATCGCGTCCTGACGCGATTATTTTGCTTTCTTTGGCTTTCTTATGCTATATTTCATACCTATGGCGACCCCAAATATCAAATTCGGCACCTCCGGTTGGAGGGCCGTTATCGGCGAAGATTTCAACGTTTCCAGCCTGCGCCGCGTAAGCCACGCCGCGGCGGAACACGTAAAAGAGAACCGGGAATACGGCTACAAAGGCGAGGAATACCTGCTCAGTCTGCACAAAGCCGGCAAACCCGCTCCCAAGACCGCCCAGATAATAATCGGCTACGACACCCGCTACATGTCCGAAGATTTCGCCAAGAACGCGGCGGAGGCCATAGCGGCGGAAGGCATCACCGCCGTTATTTCCAACACGGAAGCCCCCACCCCCGTGGTGGCCTGGGAAGTCATGCGCACCAGCGCCTCCGGCGGCGTAATGCTGACGGCCAGCCACAACCCGCCGCAGTACAACGGCGTCAAATGGACGCCCTACTGGGGCGGGCCCGCGCTGACCGACATCACCGCGGACCTGGAAGCCAGGGTACAGAGCCTGACCATAGCCGAGGTGGACAAGCACATCCCGTTCGAACACGGGGTGACGGCCGGCATCATCCGCGTAGAGGATTTTCACGCGAACTATTTCAAACAGCTGGACACCCTGCTGGACCTGGGCGCCGTAAAGAAGGCGGGCCTCAAGATAGCGGCCGATTCCGTCAACGGCGCCGCCCGCACCTACCTGCGCCCTATGCTGGAGAAGGCCGGCGCGAAGGTGACCGGCCTGCGCGAGGAGCGCGACGTCCTTTTCGGCGGGCACGCCCCCGACACGAACGAGGGGAACCTGACGCTGCTGCGCGATACCGTGACCAAGAACAAGCTGAACTTGGGCCTGGCCTGCGACGGCGACGCCGACCGCTTCGGCATAATAGATTCCGACGGCACGTGGATCGCCCCCAACCTGGTGCTGGGCCTGGTCCTCGAGCACCTGGTAAAGAACCGGGGCCTGAAGGGCAAGTTCGCCCGCTCGGTCATGACCTCCCATTTCGCGGACGCCATAGCCCGCAGCCACGCGCTGGAAGTGCGCGAAACGGCCGTAGGGTTCAAACACATCGGCAACCTGCTGCGCACCGGCCAGTACCTGCTGGGCGGCGAAGAGTCCGGCGGGCTCTCCATAATGAACCACGTGGCGGAGAAGGACGGCATACTCGCCTGCCTGCTCATAGCCGAAATGGTGGCCTACGAGCGCAAGCCCATAAAGAAAATACTGGCGGAGCTGAACAAGCGCGTCGGCAACTTCATAAATTCAAGGGTGAACCTGAAGCTGGACCGCAACGTGAACATGGACGTGCTGGTGGAACGCCTGCGCGTCAATCCCCCCCTGAACCTGGCCGGCTCCTCCGTGTGGCGCATCGACCACACCGACGGCTTCAAGTTCATCATGAAGGACGGCAGCTGGCTGGGCCTGCGCCCGTCCGGCACCGAACCGCTGGTGCGCATTTACGCCGAAGCCCCCACCGCCCAGAAAACCGCGGCCCTGAACGAGGCCGGCAAGAAGATAATGAGCGGCAAGTTTTAAAAGGCCGGACGCCGCTTAAGGCGCCGGATCAGGAGAAAAACCAAATGGAAGCGAAAATTAAAAAGATAATAGCCAGGGAAATACTCGACTCCCGCGGTTTCCCCACGGTGGAAACCGACGTAATGCTTACCGACGGGTCTTTCGGGCGCGCGGCGGTGCCCAGCGGCGCCTCCACCGGCACCCACGAAGCCCTCGAAATGCGCGACGGCGGCAAGCGCTATCTCGGCAAAGGCGTGGTAAAGGCCGTGGAAAACGTCAACAAGGCCATAGCCGCCGAGATAACCGGCCTGAAGGCCGACCAGATCAAGATCGACGAGATGATGATAAAGCTCGACGACACCCAGACCAAGAGCAAGCTGGGAGCCAACGCCATCCTCTCCGTCTCCATGGCGCTGGCCCGCGCCGGCGCGGCCTCGGCCAAGCTCCCGCTCTACGCCTATATCCGCAAAGCCTACGGCCTGAAGCACAAGGATTTCATCCTCCCCGCCCCCATGATGAACATCATCAACGGCGGCAAGCACGCGGACTCCGGTATCAGCATCCAGGAGTTCATGATAGTTCCTACGGGCGCCCCGCATTTCACGGACGCCATCCGCATGGGCTGCGAGATCTACCATACCCTGAAGAAGGTCCTGACCAAGGCCGGCTACAGCACGTCGGTCGGCGACGAGGGCGGCTTCGCCCCCAAGATCTTCACGCACGAGTCCGTGCTGGAGACCATCTGCAACTCCATCAAGGACGCCGGCTACACCTTCAAGGAAGTGCAGATAGCCCTGGACTCCGCAGCCAGCGAGTTCTTCCAGAACGACCGCTACGTCTTCGAAGGCTCCAACCTGAGCTACCAGGAGCTCACCTCCAAATATTCGGAATGGAGAAAGCATTTTCCCATCATCTCCTATGAAGACCCCCTCGCCGAAGACGACTGGGAAGGCTGGGACCACCTCACCAAGCACCTGGGCAAGAAAGCCCGCGTGGTGGGCGACGACCTGTTCGTTACCAATCCCGAGCGCCTGAAGCGCGGCATAGAGGAAGGTATCGGCAACGCCATCCTCATAAAGCTCAACCAGATCGGCTCGCTGACCGAGACAATCCGCGTGATAGAGATGGCCCACAAGGCCGGCTACGCCACCGTGATCAGCCACCGCTCGGGCGAGACCGAGGACGCCTTTATAGCGGACCTGGCCGTGGCCACCAACGCCGGCGCCATCAAGACGGGCGCGCCCTGCCGCTCGGAACGCCTTTGCAAATACAACCAGCTTATCCGCATAGAGGAAGAGCTGGGCAAGAAGGCCCGCTACGCCAAGGACAGCGTTTTCAAGTTCAAGTAAGCGGCGTTACAGGAAAGCCCCGTCCGCGAAAAACCGGACGGGGCTTTTTTTAAGATGAAAAAGATCGTTTTCAGGTCCAAGCTCAAATACCTGGCCATACTGCTGCTGGCCGCCGTCCTGCTGGGGAACAGGGGCTTTCGCAGCCTGGTGAGGAACTACCTTGAGTACCGCCGCCTGAACGCGGAGAAGGCCGGCCTAGAGCTGCAGCGCGAGGGCCTGGAGCGGCAGCTCAAAGAGGTGGGCGAAAAGCCGGCCATCGAGCAGGCCGCCCGCAAAGAACTGGGCCTGATACGCCCGGAGGAGACGGAATACCGTTTTCCCCCTCCGAAAGAATCCGACAAATGATCAAGACGAGACAATTCAAGCTTGGGCCGATGGATAATTTTTCCTACCTGCTCTGGAACGACGAAACGAAGGAAGCCGCCGTGATAGACCCGGCCTGGCAGCCGGAGAAGCTGCAGGAATTCATCACGAATGAAGGCCTGACCCTGCGTTGCGTCCTGCTGACCCACGCCCATCCCGACCACGTCAACGGCGTGGCACATTTTACCCGCGCCAACAATGAATTACCGGTATACCTGCACGAGGCCGACCATTTTATGCTGGAGGGGAGGCCCCCGGCGCTCAGACCCGTGCAGGACGGTGAAAAGATAGAAGCCGGCTCCCTTAAAATAGGCGTGCTGCATACGCCCGGGCACACCCCGGGCTCGGTCTGCTACCAGGCGGGCGGCGGGGTATACACCGGGGACACGCTTTTTGTGGGCGAATGCGGCCGCGTGGACCTGCCCGGGTCCAGCGCGGAAGCCCTGTACGACAGTTTCGTGAAGCTTTCAAAACTGCCGGACGGCGCGGCGGTTTACCCCGGCCATTCCTATAACGGGGACAAGTCCACGTTCGGCGTTCAGAAAGAGTACAACCTCTACCTCAAACTGGCCCGGGCCGGGAACAGGGCCGATTTTTTAAGGGCGGTAAAATGAAAGGCTGGGCGGCAGTCTCCGACTTCGACGGCACCATAACCCTGCGCGACGTGGGCGACCACCTGCTGCTGCACTACGGGTTCTCCGACAAGAAGACCATAGAGGAGTCCTACTCGCTTAAGGTGAAGGTGGAGGACTTCATGAAACGCGCCTTCGCCGGGGCGGCGCTCTCCAGGGAAGTTATAGCCGCTTTTGTGAAGACCAAGGTGAGGGCGAGGCCCGGCTTCAGGGACTTCGTGCTCTTCTGCGAGGCCGGCGGCGTCCCGCTGGAAATAGCCAGCGGCGGGGTGGACCTTTACGCCGACCCTTTTTTTAAGAAGCACGGCGTCAAAGTAAAATCTTTTTTCGGCAGGGCCCGGGTGGTAAAAGGCGGGATAAAGATCACCTATCCCTTTCTCAAGCGCATGGATCTCAGCTCCTTTAAGGCGTCGAGGGTAAGCCGCCTGCGGCGCGCCGGCTACCGGGTGGTGTTCTTCGGGGACGGCCCCAACGACCTGAAAGCCGCGGCGCTGGCGGACAAAGTTTACGCGACGGGGCGCCTGCTCAAACTCTGCCGGGCGCGGAACATCCCCGCCTCCCCGCTGACCGATTTCATGAAAGCCGCGGCGTTCATAAGGAAGAACAAAAGAACATGCACCCGGTAATTCTCCACTTCGGCGCCTTCAAACTGCCGGCCTACGGGCTGATGGTGGCGGCCGGCTACCTGGCCGCCATTTATTATATTTTCAGCCGGGCCGCGGAGGCCGGTTTTAAGAAGGAGAACCTCTCCGACCTGGTCTTCTACTCCGTACTGTCCGGCATGATCGGGGCCAAGTTCTTTTACGCCGTCACCTACTGGGATAATTTCGGCGCGGATCTCCTCTCAAGGGCGGCCTACGTGCTGCGCACCTTCCAGTACGGTTTCGTCTTCTACGGCGGCCTTATTTTCGGGGCGGCGGCTTTCTACCTGGCGGCCAGGCGCCGCGGGATGAACCCGCTTACGGCGGCGGACCTGTGCGCGCCGGCCCTGGCCCTTGGCCACGCTTTCGGGCGCGTGGGCTGCTTCCTGGCCGGCTGCTGCCACGGCGCCCCCGCCAGCGGTTTCCCCTTCTCCGTGGTATTCACCAACCCGTCCTGCGAAGTGGCCCCGGCCCTGCTGGGGGTACCGCTTTACCCCACGCAGCTCATCGAGGCCGCCGGCAATATTATTATTTTCTCGCTGCTGCACCGGGCGCTGGGCAAAAAGCGCGCCGCCGGCTCCGTGATCGCCCTTTACGCCGCGCTCTACTCCGTCCAGCGCTTCCTTATAGAGTTCCTGCGCGGGGACGACCGCGGCGTCCTGCGTTTCGGGCTCTCCCCGGCCCAGCTGATTTCGGCGGCGGCTTTCGCCGCGGCGGTCATATTATTCTTCGGTCTAAAGGCACAAAATGAAAAAAACTAAAATAATTTATACGGGAGAGCCGCGCAGGCTGGACGTCTTCCTGGCCGAAACCGGGGAGAATTTTTCCCGTTCCTTCGCCCGGCGCCTGATAGAGGAAGGCCTGGCCACGGCCAACGGCAAACCGCGCAAGCCCTCCTTCGTGATCAACGACGGGGACTCCGTGGAATTCGCGACCCCCGGCTCCGGAAAGCGGCAGGCCGGTTTCGAGGACCTGGTTCTATTCGAGGACAAGGCCATTATGGCCATAAGCAAACCGGCGGGGCTCGCCGTGCACCCCAACGCCGCCGGCTGGGAGACCAACCCGCAGGCCGCCCTGCTCGGGGAACCGACCCTGGTCTCGATGATCTACGCGGCCAGGCCCGGCCTGGCGAAGGGCGGCATTGAGCGGCTCGGCCTGGTGCACCGCCTGGACCGCGACACCAGCGGCCTTATGCTGCTGGCTAAGACCGTGGAGGCGCAGACCGAGCTGACCACCGCCTTCAGGGAGCGCCTGATGGAGAAAACCTATATGGGCGCGGTCTCCGGCATACCGGCGAAGAGAACCGGCTCGATAGACGCCCCCATAGGCCGCGCCAGCGGCTTCAAGAAAATAAAGGTCTGGGAATACGGCCGCGAGGCCCTTACGGAATACTCGGTAAAAGAAAAAGGCAAGGGCTGCGCCCTGCTCGAGATCCGCCCCAAGACAGGGCGCACCAACCAGATAAGGATACACCTGGCCCACATCGGCCACCCCATAATGGGAGACAAGCTCTACGGCGGGCCGGCCGCGCCGCGCATGCTGCTGCATTCTTTCAGCCTGGTTTTCTCGCACCCGCTGACCGGCAAAAAGACCCGGCTGGAGTCCCCGCTGCCGGAAGACTTCAAAGCCGCCTGGAAAGCCGTGAAGGGAAAGAAACGCGCCTGAAGGCGCGATAAATGAAAAAACCGGCCGGGTAGGCCGGTTTTTTTAGACCTGTTTTAAAATTTTGAAACCGAGGCGAAGACGCGGAAATCCAGGCGTGGGAAGACGCTGTTCTTCTGCTCAAGGGCTGCCAGGGCCGCCTCGTCCACCTTTTTTTCCGCCACTTCGCCCAGAAGTTTTACCGCGTTAGCGGCGTGGTCCTCAAGGCGGCCTTTGGCGTAGGCGGCGTGCGAGCCGATATAAAGGAGGAAGGCCCAATCCGAGGACTGCGACAGCAAAGTTTCACGGGCGGCCTGGTTGAGCGCCCTGGCGGCGACGGCGGACAGGTCCTGGTTGCGGAAGCGGTTGGCCGTCTCTATCATCTTGTCGGTGGCGGCGTAGACGGCCGGGTAAATAAAATCGTTGGTCTCGTTGACCCACGGGTCGAAGTAGCCGTTCTCACCCCAGGAGGAAATACCCGGGGACAGTTCCTGCGGCTCCTGGCAGGAGTTGAGGTATTCCGACGGCGTGACGAATTGCAGCGGCAGGCGCTCCACCCGGATCTTCCGTATGACGCTCTCCAGGAAGGCCGGCCCTTCGAACCACCAGTGCCCGAACAGCTCCGCGTCGTAGCAGCTGACTATCAGCGGCCGCGCGCCCCGCGCCGCGTAAAAATCATCCGTCTGCTTCATCCGCCTGGCCAGGAAATCGGAGGCGTGCGCCTCCACGCGGGCCATGGCCGCCTCCGGGTCGTAATACTGCTTGGCCGCCAGGTCGGAGCCGGCCCCGGTTATCCTGTGATATTTCAGGCCGAGCGGGCGCCGGATGCCGTCCGCGCCTAGATAGGGGCGCACATATTCATAGTCCCCGTCGTAACCGAAGTCGCGGTAGAATTCCCGGTAGGCGGGATCGCCCGGGTAACCGAAAGAGGAACTCCAGACCTCGCGCGAACTGGCCGCGTCCCTGGCGAAAAGGCCCAAACCGTTGGAAGTGCGGTAAGGGGAATAGACCCCGTTGGGGGCGGCAGCCGCCGCAAGCCCGACCGAGTGCGACTCGGTAAAAGTATAATTAAACCCGGAAAGCTTCAGGTAGGAATTGAGGCGGGGCTCGTAAGCGCACTCGGGCAGCCAGAAACCGGCCGGCTTGCGGTTGAACCTGTCGGCATAATCCTCGGCGGCGACGGCCAGTTGGGCCCGCACGGCCTCGGGCCTGGCCAGCAGGGGCAGGACCGCGTGCGTGGCGGAGGTGGTAATTATCTCTATCTGCCCGGCGTGCTGCAGGGCTTTCAGCGGCGTGATCAGGTCGCCGCTGTACTTATGCATCAGCTCGGCCGCTTCCTCGTAAAGTTTCAGGTAAAGCTTCACCGTCCTGAGCAGCGCGGGGTCGTTGTGGGCGCGCGACAGTTCCAGCTCCAGCAGTTCCAGGCGGGACTCTATGTACAGCTGCAGTTTGGCTTCCAAAGCCTCGTTCTCCAGCATGGCCCCCAGCGTGGGAGAAATTGAAACCGCCACGCCGGGCCTGATGCCCTCGCCGGCCAGGCGCTCCAAAGCGGAAATAATAGGCACGTAGGTCTCGACCACGGCTTCGAAGAACCAGTTTTCCTCAAGGAAGCCGGAATCCTGCGGGTGATTGACGTACGGCAGATGCGCGTGCAGCACGAACATCAGCGAGCCGCGCGAGCTCATGACAACACCTTCTTGTGAAATTCCAGGCTGGCGTAGGCCCGGTCTTCGGCCATGCCCGCCGCTAACGGCGCCGAGGCCTGGTTGGACTCCAGCAGTTTTTCCCAGGAGCCGCCGCGCAGGGCGTAAAGGGCGGCCTGGCAGGTTTTGCACTGCTCCGGCACCGGCACATAGCCCCGGCCGGTCTGCCAGTCCGCTCTAACGGGCTGGGAAGGCCCGCCGCCGTCCGGACATACCAGGCGGAGCTCGATCTCAGGCGAAAAAGCGCCGGAGAGGAAAGCCGCGGCGCGGCCGGAGGAAAACTGCCAGAAAAAGAAAAAAAGACCCGGGTTTTTCGGGAGGAGCACCAGCCGGTCTTCGGCAGGCAGGGTTCTGGAAAGTTCCGCCATAGTCGTATTTATAATTTACCAAATTTCGCGCCCGGAAAATATTTTTTCTGCCCGCTCTTTTTTTATATCATAGTCCTGACGCCCTCAAACACCTATGGAGAAAATATCATGCAATTCGACACGCTGAAATTCGCCGACGACGAAGTGGCTCTGCTGAAAAAAGAGAACCGTTTCCTGCGGCCGCGCGTGCTCCAGTCGGCGCAGGAGCCCGTTTCGCTGATAGACGGCAAAAAAGTGGTCAACCTGACCTCCAATAACTACCTGGCGCTCGCCAACAACCCCAAGGTCAAGAGGGCCGCCATAGAGGCCATAGAGAAATACGGCGTCGGTTCGGCCGCAGTGCGCACCATCATCGGCACCATGTCCCTGCATACGGAACTCGAGGCCAGGTTCTCGGAGTTCAAGCACGCCGAGGCCTCCATATTGTTCCAGTCCGGCTTCACCTCCAACGTCGCCGTCTGCCAGTCGCTGATGTCGAGCGAGGCGGACCTGCTGATCTCCGACGAGCTCAACCACGCCTCCATTATAGACGGGGCGCGCCTGGCCAAAGCCCCGCGCAAGATCTACCGCCACAAGGACATCAAGCATCTCACCGAGATCCTGGAGACTCCCGAGGCCAGGGCGGCCCGCCGCAAAATGGTGGTGACCGACGGCGTGTTCTCCATGGACGGCGACATCGCCAACCTCGACGAGGTGACGGCGGTGGCGCACAAATACGGGGCCTTCGTGATGGTGGACGACGCGCACGCCAGCGGCGTGATAGGCAAGCAGGGCCGCGGCACCGTGAGCCATTTCAACCTCGACGGCCAGGTGGAGATACAGATAGGCACGCTTTCCAAGGCTTTCGCCTCGGTAGGCGGCTACGCGGCCACCACGCAGAGTCTGCGCGATTATATGGGCTCGGTGGCCAGGCCGTACCTGTTCTCCAGCTCGCAGCCGCCGTCGGTGGCGGCCACCTCGCTGGCGGTCCTGGACATATTGCTTACCGAACCCTCCTACCTGAAGAGCCTGTGGGATAACACGGCTTTCCTCAAAGAGGAACTTAAGAAAGCGGGCTTCGACACCGGCGCCTCGGTCACCCCCATCACCCCCATAATGACCGCCAAGGCCGTGGAGTTCTCCGCCCGGCTTTTCGACGAAGGCGTCTTCGCCCTGGCCCTGGGATTTCCCACCGTTCCCAAGGGCAAGGAGCGCCTGCGCACCATAGTGACCGCCGGCCACACCATTAAGGACCTGGAGTTCGCCATGGAAAAGTTCAGGAAAGTCGGCAAAGAACTGAATATAATCTAACCGAGCCGGGTTCAGTGCCGGAAGTGGCGGATGCCGGAGAAAAGCATGGCTATGTTCCTGGAGTCGCACAGGGCGGCACAGTCGGCGTCGTCCTGCCAGCCGCCCGGTTGTATCACGGCGCTCACCCCCCCGGCAAGCGCAGCCTGCAAAGTCTTCAGCGGCAGGGCGGCGTCGGCGGCCAGCACCAGCGGCCCGCCCCCCGGCAGAATACCCCGCTTATCCCTCATCTTCCAGACGGCGTTCCTTACCGCGTCATAGGTTGAACTTTCCGCGGCGCTCACGGCCAGCGCCGCATTTCCCTCGGCCAGGACTACCGCGTAAGTCTTTGCGTATTTGACCGTCCGCCAGGCCAGCCTGAGGGAGCGCGCCTCCGCGTCCGTGGGCTTGCGCCTGGTGACGCAGGACGGCTCCGCGGAAAAAAGCCTGTTATCCTTGGCCTCTATAAGCAGCCCGCCGGAAACCGAATGGATCTCCACTTCGTGCGGGGAGAGCACCGGCGCCGGCAATGAAAGGACCTTCAGCCCTTCCTTGGTTTTCAATATTTTCAAGGCCTCTCCGCTATAACCGGGGGCAATGGCGCTTTCTATAAAGGCGCCGGCAAGGACGCGGGCGGTAGCGGCGTCCACCTCGCGGTTAAAGGCGGCAGTGCCCCCCACGGCGCCCGGGGGATCGCTCCTTAAGGCGCCGCGCAGGCACTCGGCCAGGGTCGCCGCGGCGCAAACGCCGGCTGGCCTGGCGTGCTTGGCTACTACGCAGACCGGCTCTTCGAATTCCATGGCCAGTTCGAAGGCGGTATCCAGGTCCAGGTAATGGTTCAGGTTGAAATCCCCGCCGCAGATCACTTTAGCGGCGTTAAGGCCGCGCGGCCTGGCGCCGCTGAGAGCGTAAAAGGCCGCCCGCTGGTGGCGATTCTCGCCGTAAGCCAGGCCGGCCACTTTCTTCAGGCTCATCACCACTTCCTCTCCCAGTAGATCCCCCGTTCCCGAAAGATACTGGGCCACGGTGGCGTCGTAAGCGGCCAGGTGCTGCCAGGCCTTCGCCGCCAGATGCTTCTTGAGCCCCGGCTCCAGGCCGCCCGCCTCTTTGAGGGCGCCGAGCGCCGGACCGTAATCGGCGGGGCAGGAAAGTGTTATGACGTTCTCAAAATCGCGGGCGGCGGCGCGCAGCACGGCCGAGTTGGACTGGTCGAGGTAATTGGAGAGTTCCTCCGCCGCGAACTCCTCCTGCCCCACTATGCTTGCTATGGGGTAGAGGTTGGCGGCCACTACGTAAAACGACGGGAGTTCCACTCCGTTCTCCGAAACGGACGGGAAACGCCCGGAGAGGGCCTTAAGCACGGAGAACGGGACCGGGGGCGAGTAGCGGACTTCCTCCGCCTCTATGCCGGCTTCGGCAAGAAGTTTATAGGTGGAACCCGAGGCGTAGATCTCGAAGCCCAGTTCGGTAAGTCCCGAAGCCAGGTCCTCCAACCCGGTCTTGTCATAAACGCTCAGGTAAGCGGTTTTATCCATTTTCCCCAGCCGCGCTCAGGATACCATCTTCAGGAACTCTTCTTCGGAGAGCACCGGCACGCCCAGCTTTTTGGCCTTGTCGTATTTGGAGCCGGGGTCGGCGCCGACCACCACGTAGGAGGTCTTGGCTGAAACTCCGGAGGTTTCCTTCCCCCCAAGCTCCCGAACTTTCGCCTGCGCTTCGCCCCGCGTCATAGTTTTCAGTTCCCCGGTAAAAATAAAGGTCTTTCCGGAGAGCGCGCCGCCTGAGGTTTTGCGCTCCGGCTCGTCCATGCGCAGGCCAAGCTCTCCCAATTCCTTTACCATTTCCTGGACCGATCCGGACTTGAAGAAATCCGTGACGGCCTCGGCGATAACCGGACCGATGTCGCTGATCCGGCTCAAATCCCCTGGCGCGGCGCGCATAAGGGCGTTCATGGTCTTGAAATGCTCGGCCAGCACGCGGGAGCTCTTCTCGCCGATATGCGGTATCCCCAGGGCGTAAACCAGGCGGGAAAGGGGCTGCTTCTTGCTTGCCGCTATCTGCGCCAGCAGATTGTCGGCTTTCTTGTCCTTAAAAAGCTCCAAGCCCAGCAGGGCGTTCTTTTCCAATTTATAGATATCCGAAAAGTCTTTCACCAGGCGCTGACGCGTGAGCTGTCTTACGGAGGCCTCGCCGAAGCCGTCTATATTCATGGCGTTCCTGGACGCGAAATGGAGCAGGCTTCTCTCTATCTGGCTGGGACAGGACGGGTTGACGCAGCGAAGCGCCACCGATCCTTCGTCCTTGAAGACTTCGGAGCCGCAGGAGGGGCAGGCCTTTGGCGGTACGATGTCTTTTTCCAAGCCGGTGCGCGCCCCAGGCACGACTTTAACGACCTTCGGAATAACCTCGCCGGCGCGTTCTATCACCACACGGTCGCCGATCTTGAGCCCCAGGCGTCCTATCTCGTCGAAATTATGCAGCGTGGCGCTGGAAATGGTGACCCCTCCGCATTTTACGGGCTCAAGTTCAGCCACCGGCGTAATGGCCCCTGTGCGGCCAACCGAGAACTCCACGGCGCGCACCGTGGTGGTGGCCTGCTGGGCGGGATATTTAAAGGCTATGGCCCAGCGCGGGCTCTTGGTGGTGAACCCCAATATCCCCCGCTGCCGGAGCGAATCTACTTTTATCACCAGCCCGTCTATTTCATAGGGCAGGGTGAAGCGCTTCTCGGAATACTCGTTATAAAATGCCAGCACCTCCGCGGCGTCATGACAGGTCCTGTTGCCCAGCGTGGAGATCTGGAAACCAAGGCCGCGGCAGATATCCAGGTATTCCCTGTGCGAATCCGGCTCCACCATTCCGTCCAGGTAGCCGTAGGAATGGGCGATGAATTTAAGACGGCGCCGGGCGGTTACGGCCGGGTCCTTCTGGCGCAGCGACCCGGCGGCGGCGTTCCTGGGGTTCACGAACGGCTCCTCTCCGGACGAAAGCGCCTCCTCGCGGAGGGCCTCGAAATCCTTCTTGTCCATGTAAACTTCGCCGCGCGCCTCGAAAACGGCGGGAGGCCGGCTGAGGTCCAACTTGAGGGGCACGGACCTTATGGCGCGGACGTTCAGGGTGACGTCCTCCCCGGTTTCCCCGTCGCCGCGGGTGGAGGCCCGCGCCAGACGGCCGCCGTCGTATTCGATAGAACAGGAAAGACCGTCGATCTTGGCCTCTACCACCATTTCAAAAGGCTCGCTGTTGAGCCCCTTTTTAACGCGGGCGTACCATTCCAGGAATTCTTCCCGGGAATAGCAGTTATCCAGCGAAAGCATGGGGATGCGGTGCGGCACCGGGGCGAAGGTATTGGAGCGCTCGCCGCCCACGCGCTTGGTAGGGGAGTCGTCTGACGCCAATTCCGGGTGGGCGGCTTCAAGTTCCTTAAGACGGCTCATAAGCGCGTCGAAATCGCCGTCGCTTATCCGAGGGGCGTCCGAGACGTAATAAAGGCGCTCGTGCCGCCTTATTTCGGCCCTGAGCGCCTCTATTTCAACGCGAGGATCCCGCTTGGAGTTCATTTGACCAGGTTATTCTGCCGGGCGATGCCGTCCAGCACGCCGTTGACGAACTTGCCCGATTTTTCGGTGGAGTATTTCTTTGCCAGCTCTATGGCTTCGTCTATGATGACGGCCACGGGGGCGTCGGAGAGGATCATCATCTCGCAAACGGCCATGCGCAGGATGGAGCGGTCTATCGCCGGCATGCGGTCCATCTCCCAGTTAAGGCTGGTTTTCTTTATGATGTCGTCTATCTTGGCTATGTTGGAAACGGTAGTGGAGTAAAGGGTTTTGTAGAACTCGAAGACCTTCGCTTCCGCGGCGAATTCTTCCATCTGGAAACTGGCCAGCACGGAAGCGGGCTCTAGCTTCGCCACGTCGGAGCTGTAAAGCGACTGCAGGCAGTTTTCCCTCGCTAATCTTCTTTTGCTCATATGTTGTAAAGACCTTTTAACATATGATACCAAATTATCAAGGCTCATAAAAAAACCTCTCCGGCGGGCTTTTGCTTTCCGCCGGATTCTTTAGTAGACTTAAGGCGGAAACCAATTCCAGGAAGGGACGGAGGTTCAAAATGAGCATGATGCCGCTGATAATCATAGGTGTGGTAATTCTTTTCGCCAGCATAAAGGTCCTCAACGAATACGAACGGGGCGTGACCCTGACGTTCGGCCGTTTCACCGGCGTTAAAGGCCCGGGGCTGATCTTTCTTATCCCCGGCATACAGCAGATGTTCCGCATGAGCACGCGCGTGGTGGTGATGGACGTGCCGCCGCAGGACATTATCACCCGGGACAACATCTCGGTGAAGGTGAACGCCGTGGTTTACTTCCGCGTGGTAAATCCCCAGGCCGCCATCCTAAACGTCGAGAACTTCATGTACGCGACGTCCCAGCTGGCGCAGACCACGCTCAGGAGCGTGCTCGGCCAGCAGGAGCTCGACGATCTGCTCGCCCAGCGCGACAAGATCAACAAGAACCTCCAGGAGATACTGGACCTGCACACCGAGCCCTGGGGCATCAAGATCTCCAGCGTAGAGGTCAAGAACGTGGACCTGCCGCAGGAAATGCAGCGCGCCATAGCCCGCCAGGCCGAGGCCGAACGCGAGCGCCGCGCCAAGATCATCCACGCCGAGGGCGAATTCCAGGCTTCGCAGAAGCTGGCCGACGCGGCCGCCATCATAGGCAAGGAACCGGCCGCCATTCAGCTGCGCTACCTGCAGACCCTCACCGAGATAGCCACCGAGAGGAATTCCACTACCATCTTCCCGATACCGATAGACATGATAAACCTGTTCATGAAGAAGAACCAGAACTGACGTAACAGACCGCATTGCGGGGGCCGGAGCGATCCGGCCCCCGCATTTTTTTGTCCCCTATCCGCTATAATACTCCTATGCCCGGGCTTTACGTTCACATCCCCTTCTGCCGCGCCAAGTGCGGCTACTGCGACTTCGCCTCCGCGCCAGGCACGCCCCGGGAAATAGACGTTTTTCTGGAGGCATTGGCCCGGGAAGCCGCCGCCCACGCAGATCTGGCGGGAAAGTTCACCACCCTTTACGTAGGCGGCGGTACGCCCAGCCTGCTTTCGGAAAAGCAGTTGAAAACGCTTTTACATATCATCGACGGGCTGACCGGTCCGCTGGCGGGACTTGCGGAATCCACATTTGAAGCCAACCCGGAAAGCCTGGACGCCGGCAAAGCCGCGCTGCTCAAAGCCGCGGGGGTAAGCCGGATAAGCCTGGGGCTTCAGGCCTCCCAGGACGTCCTGCTGCGCAAGCTGGGCCGCGTGGCCATGTCGGGGGATTTTCTGAAGGCCTGGGGGCTGCTGCGCGCCGCCGGTTTCACCAACCTGAACGCCGACCTGATGTGCGGCCTGCCGGGACAGACGCTGAAGGATTTTACCGGCTCGCTGGAGTGGCTGCTGAAGCTCAAGCCGGAACACGTTTCGTTCTACGCGCTCGAAGTGCACGGAGGGACGCCCTTCGCGGCGGCCGGAGCGAAAGAGGAGCCGGAAGCGGCGGCCGATATGTACGAAGCGGGAGCCGCCGCGCTGGAACTGGCGGGCCTTCGCCGCTACGAGATCTCCAATTTCGCCCGCCCCGGACGCGAGTCGGTCCATAACCTGAATTACTGGGACCAGGGCGAATACCTGGGCCTGGGCCCCTCCGCGGCCTCCTACCTGGCCGGCGAACGCCGGGCAAATACCGCCTCCACCGCGGCTTATGTGAAATCCGCGACGGCGGGGGAACCCGTTCCGGTCCAGTACCGGGAAAAACTCGCCGGCAGGGCTAAAAACGCGGAGAAAATAATGCTCGGTCTGCGCAAAACTTCCGGAATTGAACTATCGGACGATATATTTATAGAATTTAATGACGGACTGCGCCGCCTTTCGGCGGCGGGCCTTATTGAAATAACGGGCGGGCTGGTAAAAATAAATGAAGACCGTCTTTATGTCTCCAACGCCGTTTTCCGCGAATTCGTTTAGTGTCTAGGAGCCCAAAGTGAACGCAAGAAGTTTCTGGGTGCGCAAGGACCGCGAGCAGTATCTGCTGAGCGGAGTGATAATAACCTGCGTCATAGGCGGCTTCGTCTCGTCGTATTGGCACTTTTCGGACCGGATAAACGTACGACAGGATATCAAAATTAAAAAGACGTTCACTCCCGAAGCCGACCGGAAAAGACTCAAGGACGTGCAATACGCCCCGGCGAAGCTCGGGGTCGGGACCACTCGTTACTACCGCCTGGATGAAAGGACCATTCCAGCCATGCCGAAGCTGGGGGAAGATGAAGGCGACTAAAGCGTTATTGCCGGCCCTCCTGGCCCTGGCCTGCTGCGCGGCATATGGCCCGGCGGCGGCCCGCGCGCAGGCCGGCACCCCCCTTAAGGAACAGTCTTTCGATTACACGCCAGAAGAGGAAGAGCAAACCCCCGCGATACAGCAGTCGATAGCAGAGACCACTTACGAAGACGCCGAGATAATAAACCACCCTCTTTACGGCACCATCATCCTTTCCAGGTACCGCTGGAAGAGCTGGGTGGCGCGCGCCCTCTACCTGGCCCTGATAAACATCGCGCTGATAGCCATAATTATTTCGCTTTCCAAGACCGAAGAATATAACATCGTCATTTCATACATTCTCACGGGCGCCAGCCTGACGGTCTCTTTTTGGTGCTTTCTGTGCGCGGTGCTGCTTTTCCAGCTGAAGTCCTATTCCTGGACATACATCTCCGCGGTATCGGCGTCGACCGCGGCGCTCGGCTTCGTTGTGCTGGCGAGAACCAAGAAATACGACGTTTCCCTCACGGAGATCAAGGAATCTTTCAAACGGATGCGCGCGACCTCCCGCGAGGACCAGCGCCTTTCCTCGGTGGACGGCTCCCCCGGCGACTGGCCAGACCAGGATTTCACCAGGTAGATCCGCCTCAAAAGGAAGAGCCGCGTTTAACGCGGCTCTTCCTTTTTCGCTCGTGTTTTAAAACTGCAGCCAGAACCCGAAGCGGTGGATGCTGCCCAGGTCCCCGAAAGGCAGAAAGGCGTAATCCACGCCGAGCCCTGAAACTTTCACGCCGAAACCCAGGCTTAAACCTACTTCGGAACCCAGGTTGGAAGTGTCGTAACCGAACTTATAACCGGCGCGCAGCGCGAAAGCCTTGCGGAACCAGTACTCCGCCCCCACCGACGGGTAGAACTTCTCGTCCCGCAGGTATTCATTGACCTCGGCGGCCACGTTAAGCTCCGGAGACACCTTGTAAAGGGCGCCGGCGCGCAGATTCAGCGGCAGCGGGTCGGACTCCTCCTCGAATTTCATCTCGGTGCCAAGGTTCTGCAGGGCGAGCGAGAGGTTAAGCTTGCCCGTCGCGTGATAAATGGCCCCGGCGTCCACGGCCGCGGCGAAAGCCGTCTTGTCGTCTATCGCCGACCTGATGAACTTGACCGAGAACCCGCCGTCCAGCTTGGGGAGGGCGTCCGGCATAATATCCACCTTGGCATAGGCCAGCGTCACGGCCATGTCGCTGGCGCTGAAATCACCCAGCTCCGGCACCGCCCCCACGGCGTCGTTAAGCCCGCGCTTCTCTATCCCCCCCACGGTCATAAAGGTGACGCCGAGGCCTAAGCGGCCGCCCCCGGCGCGGCCGGCATAGGAGAGGTTGCCCATTTTGGCGTCCTGCAGGTAGGTGCTGAAGTCCACGGCGGCCTCCCGCTCCTTGAACTGCGCCAGACCCGCGGGGTTCACGAAAACCGCGCCGGAATCGTCCGCCAGGGCGCTGAAAGCCCCGGCCATAGCCACGGCGCGCGGGCTCATAGCCGCCTTAAGGAAAGGCGCGGCCGTCGTCCCCGCCCCGGAGGCGTACGCCCCCGCCGGCAGGGCCACCGCCAGAATTGAGAACAGTATTTTCTTCATAATTTACCTCTTGTTAAAACGTCAGCGCTTCGCCTTCGGCCTATTTTATTATCGCCATCTTGTGCGCCTTGCCGCCTATTTTTTTGCCGTCAAGGTAGGCCAGCATGAAATACACGCCGGACGCGCAGTCCTGGTTGGTGTCGTTCTTGCCGTCCCACTCGGAGTAATGCACGTAGCCCCCGGGGCGCGGACCTTCCTCCAGCGTGCGCACTTTTTCCCCAGCCAGGTTATAGATGACGAACTTAAGATCGCCGGTCTTACCCGCGGGCAGGTTGTATTTTATAAGCGTGCCGCTGGTGGGATAGGCGCCGGCGGCCAGGGCCGTCCCGCCATCCGCGCTCACGTTCACGGTTTTGGATTTCAGGTTGAACGGGTTTGGCATATTGTAAACCTCGAACGCGGCGCTGAAAGCCGGGGTGTTGTTGTCCGGCTTGGCCGTGAACACCGCGAACTTCCCGGTCTGGTTGGACGAGGAGACGGCGCTGGGCACATAACGCCCGTTGCGTACCGCGCTCATGCCGAAGCGCTTGCGCCCTAGCGGGGTAGTCGCCCCGCCGCTGCCCTCATAAGCCAGGTCCAGGCTGGAGACGTCCACGCTCACAACCCCGGTCATAGGGTCCACTGTATAGTTGCCCGGGATCTCCTTCCAGGACCCCGACGCCTCGTCGTACTGGTAGATGCGCAGGCCGGTGGTATTGAGCGCCCGCTCCTTGTCGTACTTTAGGGTCAGGGTGAAGGGCTTGTTCGGCTGGGCGTTGGAGAGGTCCATATTATAGATCTCCGAGGCCATCATATCCCTGATGGCCGACGCCAGCGTCACGTTGCCCTTGGCCGTCTTTACCGTGCGCACCGAAGGCAGCGCGCTGAAGAAGCCGCCCACCAGGTTGGAGAAGTCGGCCGTGCCCGAAGACGTGGTGATGGCGCCGGCGTCCAGCTCTATCCCGGAATACTCCTCCGTCTCCTGGTCCATCACTATCTCGCCGCCGGCTATGGCCGCGTCCTGTATATACTGCTCGGTCTTGGCGTCGTTGGTCTGGTCGTAAAGGATGGTCTTCTCCATGCGGTTGTCGCCGTCGCCGGCGGCCACGTACACGGTGTAATACCGCTGGTTGGACGAAACCGTGAACTGGCCCAGGTAGCTGTTGTTGGCCCCCGGCACCAGCGCCAGGCTCACGGCGGAGGTGTCCGCGTAAACTTCGCCGGTGTTGTAGCGGCAGGAGGGCGTGGTCACCAGCGCCTTGGGGCTGGTTATGACAACGTCCACCTTGCTGGCGGAATCCGGGGATTTGCGCACTTTCACCGTTACCTGCGGCGGGACGTCGCGCAGCACAATGTCGTCCACCACCGTATCGCCGTTAAGCGCGGTCACCTCTATGGTGGCGGGCAGTTTGCCCTCCATAAAAGCGGACACTTTGTAAACATGGCCCATTACAATGCCGGTCAGTTCGTAAGAACCGTCCTCGGAGGTCTGCGCATCTATTTTGGGCAGGTAGGCCGTGGGCGACTCCACGTTAAGCGTCTCGTCGTACGCCACCAGCTTTATGCCCTGGCTGGTGGAAGGCGACGGGAACTTGCCCAGGTAGACTTTGCCGCTTATGCGCGACTCGGTCGGCACCATAAAGAACCGGAAGGCGGCCAAGTCGTTACCGGCGAGCCCCGTCTTCTGGCCGGTTTTCACAAAGCCGTCCTTGGTGACCTCCAGCCGGTAAATGCCGGCCGGCAGGTTGGCGAAGGCGAAGGCGCCGGAAGAGTCCGTGACGGTGAACTTCTCCACGGTGCGGTGCTTCAGGTAGACGCGCGCGTTGGCGATGGCTTCGCCGGTGGCGGAACTCTTCACCACTCCGGAAATGCCGCTGACCACCAGGGACTGCGCGTCGAAGTTGAAGTCATAGTTCTCGTCCGTCGGCAGCTGTATCTCTTTGGCCACCGGCGGGTAATTGGGATTGATGAATACCGCAGTGTAGCGGCCAGGCGGCACGCCCCACACCATATAGCGCAGCGGGTTGGCGGCCAGGGAGGTCAGGATCAGAGATTTGTCCTTCTCCTTGATGCCGGCCTCAAAGGCAGCGATGGCCGTTTCATCCGGCATGGCGTGGCCGAAGCCCTTTAGGTCGCCCGCCGTGTCGTAAAGCATCACGGCCGGGATCAGCGGCATGATCTCCGAATCGAAATTGGCGAAGATCTTCTCGAAGTCCTGGTCGGTGAAGATCTTGCCTCCGGTGATGCGCCCGGTCATGACGCCCTGACCCACCGAGCCGAGTACGCTCACCGGGATGGGCTGGGCCAGCGTCCCCGGAGTGGTATCGGACTTTTTCACGGTGACGCCGCGGTCCTGCCCTATAAAGTTGGCGAACTGGTAGAAGCTCTGGGGGCGGTACTGATCGCCGCCGCCGGGGTTATAAGAGGCCCCCACGGTCAGGTAGAAGTCGTACTGGCCCGGCACCATGTACTTCTTATCCCAGACGGCCGTGGTAGTACTGTAGTTGAAGTAATACTGGGGCTCCTCGAAGAAGAGCTCCGTGATGTTGCGCTGGTTCATGGCGAAACCGGACGGCACGCCTATTACCGTGTAGGTCCAGGCCGGCGTGGAGATCTCCGGCAGGCCGAAGATCTGCGGCTGCACCACCAGGCCGTCCGCCAGGGTCAGTTTGAGCTCCGTGGTCTTGCCCACGCTCACAGAGACGTTGTCCAGCTCTACCGGAGGCCACCTGAAGGCGGCGCCCTGCGGTTTTATGTAAACGTCGTAAATGCCGGGAGGCACGTTGGGGTATTCGAAAGCTCCGTACTGGTCCACGCTGCTGCCGTCGCTGAACTGCACATTCTTGCCGCGCAGCTCCACATTGGCGGCGTAGTAGTCGGGCGAGCCGCTCCCGGAGGCGTAGTTGGGCTTAAAGTTGGTGCCGTCCGGGAATTTCAGCTGGCCCTTCAGCGCGCCGGCCCTGGTGAGGGTAAAATTCATCCGCACCGTGTCGGTGGAGGTAAACTTGGCCCCGTCATTGAAAGACGAAAGCATGCCCCATTCCGCGGAGTAGATCTTTACCCAGTAGTCCACGCCGGAAGACAGAGCTATGGCGTAGGCCGTGGAATTGGAAGTCAGCGTGCCGGAGAACGAGGTGAAACCCAGCTGGCGGCTCTGGCAATCACCGGAGCAGTCCTGCATGGCCATTACCACCACCGGCGAGGAGGCGGGGATCTCCAGAGGGCTGGCTTCCGTGATGGTATAGGTGGTGACAAAGGTCAGGCTGCCATAGAGCGTGCCCATGGAGTTGGCGCCCGTGGGCGCCAGGTTGAACTGCAGGTTATTGGCCGCCAGGCAGTTGCCGTCCGCTGTCATATCCAGTACCCACACCCTGCCGGGGAGGCACGGCGTGCTGCCGGCGGCGCCGGGACCGCTGGCTCCCTGTGAGGAGATGGTAACGCGCAGGTTATCGGAGGCGGAAGTCTGGTCGTTGCCGGCGTTAAGGTCGCGCCAGGTGCCCATGAACTCCGCGTTGATCCGCACATTGCCGTCGGTAAGGCCGGTCACGGTGAACGAGCCGTCGGCCCCGGTCTTGACCTTGGCGTCGGTGCGGATGCCGGGGTTGTTAAGGTTAGAGTAGGAGTCCGTACCTGTGGCCCAGTTGGAATCGCCGTACACCATTATGTTGGCGTTAGGCAGGGGCACGCCGTTGTACCTGATCACGCCGGTGAGGGTATATGTGGCCAGTGTCAGCATATAGTCGCGCGTGACCGTGTAGCCCGGGGTTGAAACACATATCCCCCAGGGACCGGTCATGGAACAGTTGTTATTGCCGTCCTCGCGATAATTGCTGTAGCCCTGTTTCTTTATCTCCAGGTTGTAGCTGCCGGTCGAGAGCGGGATATTATTGAACACCGCCCGGCCATTCACGTCGGTGAGATTTTCGTATGACACCCACTTCTGCCAGCAACCGGTCCCGCCGCAGGCCGCGGGGTAATACGCGTCCCGGGAAAGTTCCACGCGCGCGCCCTCTATGGGGGCGCCCCAGGTGGAGCGCACCACGCCCTGGAAGGACGGCGGGGTGGTGGAACCGCCCACGGTGTAGCCCACCATGGCCACGGCGCTGGTCATATCCACCGTGTAGTTGGAAACCCCGGGGAAGGCCTGGGTGAGGTAGACCATGGAGGCCTTGTTCTTGCCCGGCACGCTGATATTGAAGCCGTACACGCCGCCGTCGGCGGGGGGCACGTTGTGCAGCGTAATGGTGGCGTTGAAGGAAGTGGACCTGGTCACGCCGTAGGCGGCCTTGTCGCCGTTCATGGAATAGAAGACCTCTCCCATCAGGTAGTCCCCGGCCACCAGGCCGGAGGAGACGAAGATATTGAGGGTATACCCGGGCTCCGTAGCCCTCTTGCTGTACAACCGGTACTGCTTGGTGGTATCGCCGGTAAGGTTCACCATGAACGAGCCGTAAGGGTCCATGAGCTGGTCTTTTATGGTGGGCTTGAAGCCCGGGGTGGAAATCCCCACGAAGTACTGCATCCCGGCCGGCAGGCGGGCGCCGAAATAGCCCGAAGCGCTGGCGCTGCCTATCACCATTAATTCCGGGTTAACGCCGCCGCTCTGGTCGAAAGGCATTATCACCACGGGCACGCCGCCGGCATAAGCCCCGGCGGTGCCGGAAGTAATATATATCGACAACATGGGGTTATTGTTGGAGAAGATAAGCTGGCGGTAGCGGTAAACGCCGAAGCCGCCGCTGAATTCTCCGGTGGCGTAAACATAGCCGGCATGGTCCACATGGATATCCCAGCCGCGTTCGTAGGAGGAGGCGCCGCCGTTAAAGGACTTGGTCCAGATGATGCCGCCGTCGGAGCCGAACTTGCGGATAAAGAGGTTCTCCCCCTGGTTTATGTCCCAGCGCGATTCCGCGCCGGTCACATAGACGCCGCCCATGTGATCCAGCGCGACGTTGCCGGCCGTGTCGTAACTATTAGCGGGGTCGTTATAAGACTGCGTCCACACCAGGCTCAGATCCGCCGCGTTCAGCTTTTTCAGAACTATATCGGACCCGGTCTCCATGCCGTTGTACACGGAGGCAACGGCATAAACCGCGCCGAGGCCGTCCACGGCCAGGCCGCCGCCCTGGTCCCAATTGTCGCCCTCGCCGGTGATAACGGCGGTGGACAGAGCCGTCAACTGGCCGTTCAGTTTCGTCACAAAGGCGTCAGCCCCGCTGCCGGAGTTGTTTATATTGCCGGTGGCATAAAGCAGAGAGTTGGTGCTGTCGTAGACCAGGTCGGCTATTTCATTGCCCCAGGCGGAGCCGTCTCCGTAGAACGCCGCGGTGGCAAGCTGTACCCCGTTGGCGTTGGTTTTTACTATATACGCTAAAGTGCCGCCGCCCGCCTGCGGCTGCGCGCTGCCGCCCCAATAAATATTCCCGGCGTCGTCCGCGGCGACGCCGTAGCCGTAATCGTAGTTCATCTCGAAGTCGTAGTTGCGGGCCCAGAGCAGCTGACCGGCGGCGTTATACTTCACCGCCAGAATGTCGTTCTTGGCGGCGCTTTCCCAAGAGCCGCGAGTACCTGCCACCAGGATATTTCCCGCGCGGTCGACGGCTGCGGCGTAGCCCTGTATATTCTCGTTCGGGCGGCCCGCGAAGAACCTGGTCCAGGCCGTTGCCATGGTGGGAAGGTACTTGCGCAGCACCAGTATGTTGCCGCCGTCGGTCCAGGAATTGGAAACCATGTAGAGATTCCCCGCGGCGTCGCGGGCGGACTTATTGCGCCAGCTGTAGGAGTTGTTTATGCTCCACACCTTGCTGTCCGGGTAGGTCACGGCGCTGTCCTGCACGGACGGCGTATTGGCGTAGGAGGTCGCCCAGCCGGGCAGGTCATGGTAAGCGCCGTCGTAAGCCCAGCCCTTAATATAATAATTGGGTGAGGTTATGGCCCCCGCCCCGTCGCGGCCGGAATCCAGCCCGCCGATATTGTAACTCTGGTACATGCCGGAAGGGACCGGCCCGGTGGTATAGAATATGGTCTGGGCGTCGGTCTGGCTCCAGGCAAGGCCCGCGGTGTACGTGCTGGCCTGGAAATAATAGGTGGAACCGGCGGCCAGGTCGTAAGGCGAGGTCCAGTAGATCTCGGCCGTGCCGGGGTAGGCGCCCGGTCGGCCGCCCACGGCGAAAGACGGGGGCAGAAAAGTGTATATACCCGGCTTCATCATGAGCGAGGCCGCGCTGAATATTCCGGAGCCGTCCAGCATCACGTTCCTGGCCGTCTCATCGCTGCCGCCGTCAAACGTCTTGGTCCAGCGCGCGGCGAGCGTGACGGGGTCGGTCTTGGTGACGCGGATATTGCTGCCCTGCATAAGGTCCATCCGGTTCTCATACCCGGCGGTATAGATATCGCCGCCGTAATAAGTTACGCCGTAGTTGGCGTCCCAGTTCGCGCCTGCGCTGTTGTACGTAGAGGAGATCACCAGCGAGCCGCTCGCGCCGTTATCCTGATATTTACCCAGCCAGGCGTCCATGCTTTCGGCTTCCACCTTGCCGGCCACGTAAACATAACCCCCGCCCACGGCCACGCCATAGGCCTCGTCGGCCATGGGACCGCCCTGATCCGGGGCCGCCCAGAGCAGGGCGCCGCCGGCCTGGTCGTACTTGCGCAGAAGAATATTGCCGTCCGTGGGTGAAACGCCGATCTTGCCGGCGGCGTAAACCGCGCCGTTATAAAGCGCCAGGGCGTTGAACCTGTTGCCGCCGCCGTTGTCCGTTATTGTGGAACTCCAGAGTTCGGCGCCGGAGGCCGAATATTTCTTCATCAGGGCCCAGTACTGCGTCATTGTATTGCGGGGCTCCACGCCTGCGGCGTAGACGGCGCCGGCTGTGTCGACCGCTACCGCGTAAAAGTTCTCGTCGCTGTTGTCGGGGCCGTTATAGTTCCTGGCCCAGGCCGGCAGGCCGCCGGAATTTATTTTGGCCACGTAGGCGTCCGCCGCGGCGGGGCCCAGGCGCTCCTTGCCGGCCACGTAGAAATTACCCGAGGCGTCTATAGCCAGGGCGTTTATCTCGTAATCGCCGCCGGACGCGGCGGAGGTGCTGTTGTAGAACCGGGTCCAGCTGTAGCGGCCGGCGGCCTTGTCGTACTTGCGCAGCGCCCAGCCGCCTTCCATATTGCCGCCGCTCATTACATTGTAAGCCTGGTAAATATTGCCGGCCTGGTCCATTGCGGTGGCGAAGGCCCCCATCATGGGCCAGTTATCCGTATAGGTCAGCCTGGCCTGCGGGTAGGACAGGACGGTATCGGTAAGCAGGGGCGTGCGGGCCTGGGCGTAAACGGGGGCGCCCATAGAGACGCCTTCCAGCCAGACCTTGAAATAATACGTGGGCGTGGTCGGGTTCCCCCACGCGTCGCGCGAGGCAGGCAGGCCGCGCACCAGGTAGCCGTCACCGGTGCCGGCGGGCACGGCGGCCGTGGTTATGGCCACCTGCGCCGTGGCCGTGCTCCAGTTGAAGGCGGGGTCGGGACTGTACTGCACATATATGCGCGTGCCGGGGGCGACGGCCTGCGGGTAATTCCAGGTGAGCTGGACGGAGCCGGTGTACTGGCCGGAATATGAGCCAAGCTGAAAAAGGCTGCCGCCGGCCTGCGGGAACGAATAAAAGCCGTAAGAATCCCCGAATTGGCCGGCAAGGATCACCGAGCCGGCGGTACTGAGCGCCACGTCGTAAAAAGCGTCGTCGCTCAGCGTGGCGTAGGCGCGGGTGGAGACCAGCTGCCCATCGCCGGTGTACTTAAAGAACAGCGCGTTCCTCTGCTGGCTCAGGTCCATGCGGTATTCGTAACCGGCCGCGTAAACGCCGCCGAACTTATCCACGGCGCAGTTATAGGCCTCCTCGTTCTTGCTGTAGGTGGTATATGGGTTGTCGTAAGTGCGGGTCCAGGCGGTGGAAAGGGCCAGCGTATATTTCTGCACGGCCAGGTTACGGCCCTGGAACAAATCGTTGCGTTCCTCATAGCCGCAGAGGTAGACGTAACCGGCGGGGTCCACCGCTATGCCGTTGGCGGAATCTGAGCCGTCGCCGGGGCCGTTATATGTCCTCTCGCCGACCAGGCCCCCGTCGGGGTCTAACTTCATCAGCCGCATATCGGCGTAATCGGCCGAGTTGGCGGACTGCCCGCCGGTGTAAACAAAGCCGGTAGCGTCCAGCGCGAGGCCGCTTATGAAGTCCTGCGTATAGGTGGTCCGCGTACTGTTGTATATTTTTTCCCAGACCGGGGCCCCGCCGGCGGCCGCGAATTTGGCCAGCCACGCGTCCGAAGCGGCGGTGGAAGCCTGCACAAAATAACCTCCGGCATAAACAAAACCGGAGCTGTTGTCGATAGCTATGGCCTGGCCGCGGTCGTAGCCGTTGGCGCCGGGCCGGGTATATGTCCACTTGAGTTCGCCGGAAGCCGAATATTTCGCCACTACTATATCCTCGTCCGTGCCGTTATATAAGCTGCCGGTTATATAAATTTCGGTGCCGGCCAGGTTGACCGCCACGGCGCGGCCGTAATCCTGGCCCCACTGGTAGGGGCTGGCGAGCAGGCGTATCCACTGCCGGGCGCCGGCGGAACTGTATTTGCGCAGCACTATATCGGAGCTGCAGTTCTGGCAGGCATTGACCGTGTCTATAAGGTAAATATTGCTCTGTCCGTCCACGGCCATGCGCCCGCCGTAATAGTCGCGCAGACCGTTCTCCAGCGTCAGCGTGCCGCCGCCGTAAGGCGTAGCGGAGACCGACGGGAAGACTGGAGTATTGGGAACGGCCGCGATTTCCGGGGACGCGGGCGAAAGTACCCCTCCGGCTTTTATCCAGACCTTAAATGTATAAGTGGGACTCTCTATAACGCCGGCGCCGCTGCGGCCCGTATTGAGCCCGCCGACGACATACCCCTGCTGAGAACCGCTGGCGGCGGAGGTGGCTATTGTTATCTGGGCGTTGGCTTCACTCCATACGAAGCCGGCGGGACTGGTGGTGTATTGTATATAGTACGTGCCCCCGGCCAGCAGATCGTTGACCTGCCAGGTATAGTGGACCGTGCCGGGGAAAGGTCCGGAGACGGCGTTCACGTTAGTGGCCGCGTTGGTCGCCCCGGCGCGCCCCGTTGTTCCAGCCCAGAGACAGGCCGCGGCCGCCAAAGTTAAAATGATTCTTTTAATATTAGACATAATCTCTCCTGAAAGCACAGCTGGCGCCCGGCCGTAAGGTCCGCGCATAAATCAATCCCTTCCCTCTCCGCTGCCTGCCACCCTCGCCCTAAAATTCCCATTCCAGGCCCGCCAGGTAAGTGCTGGCCCTGTAGTTGTAGCGGTAATTGGCCTCATAATTCATATTGGAGCTTGAGACCTGGTAATTGTAGGCCGCGCGCGCGAAGAAGCGGCGGAACACCGGGTAACGCGCCGATATGGAAGAGAGCCAGACGGTCTGGTTTATCTTGGCCTCGCCGTAGTTGCCGCCGGCGTCCTGCTTGAGGCGGCCCAGGTAGTAGAGGCGGCGCCATTCCACGCCGAAACCGAACTGCGCGCCGTTCTTGAAAATAAAATTCATGGACGGACTGAGTCCCAGGTCCACATAACTGTAATAATCCTTGATGAACTTGGTGCGCGAGGAGTCGTAAGAATCCTGGTTGGAGCTGAGCCAGCCCACCCGGGCGCCAACGCCCAGGTAAACCGGCTTTATGGCGCGGGAAACCCTGACGCTCAGATTTTGCAGTATATCGGCGCGCTTGTCGCTCTTGAAATAGGGCTGGCCGGTAGCCGGCCTGGCCACCAGCGCCTGGTCGCCGTAGGAGCGGTAGGTGATATCGTAACCGGCCTTCATTACGGCCGGGTCGGGGAACCACGTGTAGACAAAACCCAGCCGGTGGTTGGTATTGTCCATTGTGTCCGTGCCCGCGTTGGATGAAAGTTCGCTAAAAGTTGTGGTGTCTATAACGGTCTGGGCCGCCGACAGCAGCGTACTGTAATTGGGATATTTCACCCGGTAGAAATCATAGGACTCGGTAAACGTCCCGTGGGGACGCTCCTGCTCGGCGTCGAAACCCAGCGAAAGCGTAGTGTAGTCGAAAAGCCCGTCGCCCCATTTCTCGTCCTTGGTCTCCTTTATCAGGGCCTTGGTGTAGGAGATGCGGGGCTTGTACTTGTCGAACTCCCTGGTATAGACGTATTTAAGGGAGAAGGTATGGGTCTGGCGCTGGCGCGTAAGCACGCCGCCGCCGGCCAGTTCCTGTATGTCCTGAGTGCCGGAATAATTCCCGGCGTACACCGGGATAAGTGCATGGCCCTCGCCGAGCTCCAGCACCGGGGAAAGAAAGGCGTCCAGCCGGCCCTGAAAGGAGGCGGCGTCCGAATCCAGGTAATATTTACCGCCCAACAGGGAGATATCCGCCGCCGGGGCGAGTTTTACTCCGGCGTGGAGAACGCTGAAGAAGGTGAGGGCTAAAAAACCCGCCAGGCAGAACTTAACAAAGTCTTGTTTTGTTTTTTCCATATTAAACCTCTCAAAACCGCAGCAGGCCGGCGTCTTTAAGCAGCTTGGCCGAGAACTCAAGGTCTATCTTGCGCCCGCCGAAGAGGGAGCTGGTATAGACGCGCTCGAAGTTAAGCTTATCGGTGGCGGTGTCCATGGTCACCCCCAGCCGGGTGCCTAGGTCGCCGGCGCTCAGTATATTCCCGTCGTCGAAAAGGACGTAATCCGAAACCTGTATCCAGGTACTGTCGGAGTACGTATTGCGCGTGACCGTATTAAAAACGTCCTCTCCGCCGGGATAGACCACCGAACCGGCCGGCGCGGAGCCGCCCAGGTAGGCCATCTCGCCGGTCTGCACCGTATTGTCGGCGTTGGCGTCGGCGTAAGACCACAGCATGCGCCCGAGGCCGCCGTTCTCGGCGCCCTCCAAGGGCCCGGCCGCGTAAACCGCGTAGTTCGTGAAGAAATGGGTCCAGGAGGCTGGGCTGCCGGCGTTATCCGCCACCATTTTTCCGCCGGAGGCGTCCTCGGTCACCATGTCCAGCGTATTCGACATCACGCTGTTCATGGCGGTCAGCTGCCAGGCCGGCGTGTCGGCCCCGGTGGCGCTGGTCATGTCGCGCGTGGCCAGGGAGAGGTCGGCCGGCAGGGTGTTGTTGAAGGTAAAAAGGATCTTGCCGAAGTCAAAGCGGCTGTCCCGCGTGTTCAGCACCACGTACTTGAACTGGTTGGCCTCGGGGCGTATGACGTATTCCTCCATGCGCACCCGGTTGCCGAAAGCGTCTATGGCCACTTTGCGGTTCTGAAATTCTGCGGACTGGATCTCCTCCTGCGCCCTGGAAATAACGTCCTCCTTGGAGATCTCGCCGTAGATCTCGTTGCGGGCCGCCTGGGACGGGCTGCCTACCGCCGAATTCATATCGCCGGGCCCGCTGGGGTTCTCCCGCGGCGCGTTCAGCCCGCCGCCAGCCGGCACCTCGGCGAACTGTCCCTCCCGCACCAGGCTGGAATTGCCCTTATCGTCCCCCGTCAGGACAGAACCGTCATAGACCTCCACGCGGCTGTTGCCCTCGGCGTCAGAGGATACCATAAAGTCGGTGCCGCGCACCGCGCAGACCGCCGAGGGCGTGCGCACCTCGAATTTCCTGGAGAATTTCTTCACCCAGGAACGCACACGGCCGAAATAAAGCCCCAGGGAAACGCCGTCCTTGCTCTCCGATGTCATTTTAAAGGCCGAGACCGGAGCTATCTTCACCCGCGAGCCGTCCTCCAGCACTATATTCACCGTGGAGGCGCGGGCCGTGCGCAGTTCGTCGCCGTTGCCGAGGCTGACCTTTTCTTCGCCCTCGAGGCGGGCCCAGCCGGAGCTGCCGGACCGCTTTATGTCCACTTCACCGCGCCACATGTCTATGTAGGCGGCGCCGGACCTGGCGCAAAGACCGACCAGCAGTATCAGGGAAAATAGATAACGCATAAAAAAGCTCCTGTTTAAAGCGGACGCCCCGCGGATGGCGGAGAAGCCCCCCGGACCGAATATAGCAGAATTATAGGTTTGAAGCGGAATAAGTGTCAACTAAAAATATTGGCGCCCGATGGGCATAGCCCTTGATACGGCGCCGACGCATGTCTTGTAACTTTAGTTACGGGATACAGATATCGCAGGAGGAGTTCTCCACCGGCTCGCTTTCCACCTGAAAAACGGAGTGGCGGATGCCGAAAGCGGCTGCGCCGCAGGTGGCCGCTTTCAGCGCGGCCTGTTGTTTGACGGGGTCCCGCACCACCAGGTGGGCGCTGAGCGCGTTGAAACCGGAAGAGAGGCTCCAGGCGTGCAGTTCGTGCACGTCTGAAACCCCGTCTATGGCCCGCAGCTCCTTCTCCAGCGCCCTCAGCGAGAGCCCGCGCGGGGCGCCCTCCATAAGGATATGGAAAGCCTCGGCCAGCAGCCTGGCCGAGCTGAACAGGATAAGTCCTATGATCAGCAGGGAAACTATGGTGTCGGCCCTGTAGAAGCCGGTTAAATAGATAACGACGCCGGCTATGATGGCGGCCACGGAACCGGCCAGGTCGCTGAGCACGTGCAGGAAAGCCCCGCGTATATTTATATTATCGCCGCTGTGGGCGTGCAGGATCCAGGCGCAGGCCAGGTTGGCCAGCAGACCGGCCGCCGCCACCCAGATCATGGGGCCGTAAAGCACCGGCACCGGGTTGTAGAACCTGGCGTAAACCTCGCGCAGCATATAGCCGGACAATATCCACAGCAGCATGGCGTTGGCCAGCGCCGCCACCACCTCGGCGCGGCGGTAACCGAAAGTACGCGAGGAATCCGGTTTAAGACCGGCCAGGCGCGAGGCGAAGAAGCTCATCCCCAGCGCGGCGGCGTCGGTGAGCATGTGCATGGAATCGCTAAGCAGCGCCATGCTGCCGGTCAACAGGCCGCCGGCAAATTCCACCAGCATAAAACCGGCGGTTATGAAGAACGCCGTGGTGATGGCCTTGCGGTGACGCCCGCCGCGGCCGTGAGAGGCCGCATGGCCGTGGCCGTGCGCGCAGGAGTGTCCGTGTTCGTGAGAGTGTCCCATATTAACAGGTAAGGATTATACTAAATGCTAGAATATCCCTTCATTAATATGACTGAAGCGGCACAAAACATTGAAGATTCCCTGCGCTCCGTTAACGAGGAGATCTCCTCGGCGCTTGCCGGCATAGCGCCCGAGGTGTTCGATTTTAAAAAACACCCCTTCAGCTTCATGGGCAAGGCCGCCAGGGCCAGGTTCACCCTCCTCCTGGCGGATGCGCTGGGCGTAAGCCGGGCCAGGGCCGGCCAGGCGGCGGCCGCCGCCGAACTCACCCATACCTCCTCCCTGCTGCACGACGACTGCCTGGACATGGCCCGCTACCGCCGTGGCCTGCCCACGCTTTACGCCCAGCTAGGCGTGAACGCCGCCATCCTGGTGGGCGACCTGCTGATGGCCATCGCCTTCGACCGCGCCGGCCGCGCCGCCCCGGAACTCCAGGCGGAGCTGGTGCACGCGGTGAGGCGCATGACCGAAGGCGCCCTGATAGAAGAGAATTCCCGCGGCAAAAAGATCTCCGCCGCCGAGGCCGAACGCATGACGGCGCTTAAGACCGGCGCCCTTTTCCGCTGGTGCGCGCTGGCCGCCTGCCACCTGGCGCGCCGGCAGGACCTGCTGGAAGCCTGCGCCAGGATAGGCGAGGAAACAGGCTCCGCCTTCCAGGTAATAGACGACGTACTGGATTTTGAGGGCGACGCCGGGGCCTGCGGCAAAGAAACCCTTAAAGACATCAAGGAAGGCAAATTCACCCTGCCGCTCATACTGGCCCTCAACGACGGCGCGGCCGGCCCGAAAGCGGAGGGCCTGCTGGCGGCCATAAAGGCCGGCCCGGCGGCCGACCTGACGAACGCGCTGGCGCTGGCGGACCTGGTGAGGCAGGGCGGCTTCTGCGCGGCCGCCAGGGCTGCCGCCGGCGAAAGACTGAAAAACCTTTTCCCGCTCCTGGACAAACTCCCCAATTCCGACGGCGTGGCCGCGCTGAAAGGTTTTCTTCTGGCGCTTGGCGAACGAAAAGCCTGATGGGAGAGATCATGAAAAAATGGTTCATAATACTGCGCGCCTACTCCTGGCCGGCTTCGCTGGTGCCGGTGCTGCTGGGTTCGGTTATAGCCTGGCGCCACGGCGGGTTCTCCCGGCTGGATTTCTGCCTTACCTTCGCGGCCGCGCTGCTCACCCACTCGGCGGCCAACCTGGCCAATACGTATTTCGATTTTAAAAAAGGCGTGGACCGCAAGGAGACCGCCGACGACAGGGGCCTGGTGGACGCCCTGATGACGCCCCGCGCCATGCTCCTGACCTCCCTGGGGCTTTTCGCCGCGGCCGCCGCTATAGGCGCGCTGCTGGCGTTCAAAAACAGCACCCCGGCCCTGCTGGCCCTGGGCGCCGCCGGCTTCGCGCTGGCCTGGTTCTACACCGGCACCGGGTTCGCCTATAAGTACCGGACGCTGGGCGACGTCGGTATATTCTTCGCTTTCGGCCCGGGCATAGTGAGCGGCACGGCCCTCATCCAGACGGGGGTTCTGGTGCCGGAGGCGCTGTGGGCCTCCATCCCGGTGGGCCTGCTTATAGTGGGCATCCTGCACGCCAACAACATGCGCGACGTAAAAAGCGACGGCGGCGCCGGCTTTACAACCTTGGCCGGGGCGCTGGGCCCTTCCCGGGCGGTGAAGTTTTATTACGCGCTCATCTTCTCCCCCTACCTTTTCCCGTTCACCTTCGGCAGCGTCTGGCCGCCCGTGTTCTGCGCGCTCTCCATACCGCTGGCCCTGCGGCTGAAAGCGAAGGCGGACAAGGGCGAGTTTTCGGCGCTGGTGCCGGAAACGGCGCGCCTGGTAGCCGTGTTCGGCCTCCTGCTCTCCGCCGGCCTCTACACAGCCGCGCGGAAATAAATATCATTCTTATTGTAAATATGCGGGAATTTTTATAGATTATAGGTGGATTTGGAATTGATTTCATGGAGGTTCGTACAAAAATGAGAAAAAACACCCTGCTTCTCGCCCTGACGCTGCCGCTGCTGGCCGCTTTCGTCCTTTCATCCTGCGGGAATAAGAACAAAAAGACCGGCGCCAAACAGGCCGCCGACATGACCGGCGACACCGCCACCATCCCGGTCGTGGACGTACAGGAAAGCACGGACAGCATGACCACCGAGGGAGACATCCGCGGCGGCGAATTCCTGCCCCAGGCGAATATAAAGACCGTAAGATTCGACTATGACCGCTACGAGCTTTCCGATGACGCCCGCGGCGTGCTGCAGGCCAACGCCGCGCTGATCAAAGCGCGCAAGGACTGGTCCGTGCTGGTGGAAGGCCACTGCGACGACCGCGGCACCACCGAATACAACCTGGCCCTGGGCCAGAAGCGGGCCAAGGCCGTGCGCGACTATTACGTGCGCCTGGGCGTGGCGGAAAGCGCCATCGGCACCATTTCTTACGGCGAGGAAAAACCGCTCTGCTCCGAAGCCACCGACGCCTGCTGGCTCTCCAACCGCCGGGCGGAAACGAAAGCCAAGGGGAAATAAATGCGCTTAAGATCATTCCTGCTCGTCCCCCTCTGCCTGCTGGCGGCCGGCTGCGTGGCCACGCAGCAGGACATGCTGCAGATGCAGAGCCAGATGGACGACCTGAACAACAGCCTGGCCAATATGCAGAAGAACCAGGCCGAACTGGCCGTTAAGATGGAAGACCTTTCCAAGAACCTCAACGCGTCCTCCGAAAGCATGAAGGACATCTCCACCCAGATGGACAAGCTGTCCTCGCATCTCGACGACCTCGACAACGCCATGAACAAGCGGGTCAACGCCATAGGCCAGACCATCAGGAAACAGCAGGAGGAAGTGGAAGCCTCCCTGCTGCCCTCCAAGCTTTACAACGACGCCTACAACGCCTTCCTCAACAACAACTTCGACGGCTCGGCCACGGGCTTCAAAGCCTACCTGTCCAAATTCCCGTCGGGCGAGATGGCGGAAGGCGCCTACTTCTACCTGGGAGAATCCCTTTACCTGAAAGAGCACTGGCAGGACGCGGCCCTGGCCTACGCCACCGTGCTGGAAAAATTCCCGAAGTCGGCGCGCGTGCCGGCCAGCAGGCTGAAATACGCCATGGCCCTGCTGAAACTCCCCGAGAACAAAAAGGACGAGGCGCTCAGGTACCTGCACTCCGTGGTCAAGGATTACCCGGCCTCGCAGGAAGCCAAGACCGCCAAGGATTACATAAGCAGGCTTTCCCCCAAACCGGCGGCGACCCCCGCTAAACCCCCGGCCAAAACCCCGGCAAAGAAAGGCTAGAGAAACCCCATGAAAGCGCTGGCGCTGTTGCTCCTGATCGCCGCCAGCCCGCTTTCGGCGGGGACGGACATCTATATCGGCATCGCCCCCGGCGCCGAGGTCAAAAAAACCGCCCTGGCCATGGCCAGTTTTCTGCCGACCCGGCCCGGCAGCCAGGAAGACCTGGCGCTCGCCGCGACGTTCCATGACATAGTGCGCGCGGACCTCCTTTACTCCCGCTACTTCGACGTCAAGGAGGACGCGCTCTCTCCCGCCAACCTGGACATCAGCCCGAAGTCCCTTGACTACTGGAAGGGCCTGGCCGGACACCTGATAACCGGGCGGGCGCAGGACGCGGGCTCCGTCTGGACCTTCAGCGCCAGGCTGGTGGACCTGGCTACCGGGAAAGTGGTGACGGAGAAGTTCTACCAGGGGGAGAAGCGCGCGCTGCGCCGCGCCGCGCACCTGTTCGCGGACGACGTGGTGCAGCGCCTCACGGGGCGCCCTGGCATAGCCCATTCCAAACTGGCCTTCGCCAACAACGCCACGGGCCGCAAAGAGATCTACACGGCGGACTACGACGGGGAGAACCTTACCAAACTTACCTCCGACAACAGCATAAACCTGCTGCCGCGCTGGTCCGCCGACGCCGCGCGCGTCTATTACACCACCTACCGCTGGGGCAACCCGGACATGTTCGAGATAGACCTTAAAGCCGGCAAGATCCGCCCCTTTACCACCTTCCAGGGGCTCAATATCCCCGGCGGCATCTCGCCCGACGGCCTGACCATGGTGATGACCCTCTCGCGCGGCGACGACCCCAATATCTACACGCTCAATGTGGTGACCAAGCAGCTCAAGAAGCTGCTGACCGATTTTGGCGTAAGTTCATCCCCCACCTGGTCTCCCGACGGCACCCAGGTGGCTTTCGTCTCCGACCGCTCTGGCAACCCGCAGATCTACGTGCTGACCCTCGCCACAGGCGCCACGCGCCGCCTGACGCGCCTGAACTGGTGCGACTCGCCCTCCTGGTCGCCTTCCGGGGAATGGATAGTTTTCTCCGGCCGCGAAACGAACAAGGAGAACCTGAATATTTTCCTCACCGACCTGACCGGCAGCCAGATCAGGCGGCTGACAAACAAGGCCGGCGACAACGAGGACCCCTCCTGGTCGCCCGACGGCAGGTTTGTGGGCTTCACCTCCACCCGCAGGGGCAAGCGCGAGGTCTTCGTGATGGACGCCGACGGCAGCGCCCCCCATCCCCTTACCGACATGAAAGGCCATTCTTTCACACCGAGCTGGAGCCCGTAGGCGGGGCCGAAGGAATGAAATGAAAAAGGCCGGGGATTTCCCCGGCCTTTTCACGTTTACCGGCGGAACTACCGGCCCAGAAGGGAACCGAACTTCTCCAGCAGGCCGCGCCAGAACCCGGCTTCCCTGGCCGAAGCGCGGGTGGAACGGAATTTCAGGTCGCGGTTGGCCTTGAGGGCGGCGGAGAGCTCCGCGTCCAGCAGGGCCAGGAATTCCTCGCCCAGGCGCTTGCGGCGCTCGGAAAGCATGCCAGGGTTTATAACGTCCTCGAGAGCGAAGTATTCCTGGCCGCAGAAAGCCTGGATATACGGGCTTTCCATGAACTCGGCCACCGCGTCGTCGTCGGAAAGGTTCTTAAGCCGCTTAAGCACCAGAAGACCGGCCACAAGGCGGGAATCCTTGGCGGGGCGGCCGTAACCGGCGGAGAAATAACGCCCGTATTCGGCGTCCAGTTTCTCCCACGGCAGCGCCTCGGCCAGTTTCAGCCAGCGGTTGCCCGCGGCGAGTTTCTCGCCCAGGTGGAACAGTTTCCCGAACAGCGTCGGGTTGAATTTTTCGGAACGGTACATTAGTTCTCCGGCTTGAAGCACTTGCGGCAGCGGGCCTCGTACTTGTCCCCCGCCCCCACCACTATGCGGCGGCCCGAATCCGTCAGGCGCTGGCTGAAATGCGCGGGGTTGCCGCACACCATGCAGATGGCGAGGTTCTTGGTGACGAACTCCGCCACCGCCATCAGCCTGGCCATATTGGAAAAAGCCTCTCCGCGGTAGTCCTGGTCCAGCCCCGCCACTATCACCCGCCGCCCGGAATCCGCCAGTTTCTGCGCCACGTCCACTATCTCCTCGCCGAAGAAATGCGCCTCGTCTATGCCGACCACCTGCGTGTCGGGCAGCACTTCCTTGAGTATTTCCCTGGCGCCCTTGACGGGCCTGGCCGCCAGCGTGGACTTATCGTGCGAGACCAGGTGCTCTTTTAAATAGCGCGTGTCCAGGTGAGAGTTGAACACCTGCACTTTCTGCCTGGCTATATTGGCCAGCTTAAGGCGGCGTATCAGCTCCTGCGTTTTACCGGAAAACATGCTGCCGCAGACCACCTCTATCCACCCCGACGACGAGGAAACGTTGAAGATCATGGCCGTCCCCCGCCGAACTGTTTTGAAAAATAATCCCAGGTGAGCCCCAGCCCCTCGGGGAACATCACCAGCGGCTTAAAGCCCAGGACCTTGCGCGCGCGGGAGATATCGGAGTAGGTCTTGCGGATATCGCCTTTACGCTTGGGCGAGAAGGTCTTCTCTATTTTTCGCCCCAGTATGCGCTCCAGCTGGTGCGCGATATCAAGAAGCGAAATATTGGTGCCGGTGGCCACGTTTATGGTCAGGCCCGACGCGCCCTTGGCCAGCGCCGCGCGGATATTCCCGTCCACCACGTTGGCCACGTAGGTAAAGTCCCGGGACTGCCGGCCGTCCCAGTGGATCTCCAGCGGCTTGCCCGCCAGCGCCAGCTGCATGAAACGCGGAATAACCGCGGAATAGACCGACTCGGGATTCTGCCGCGGGCCGAAGACGTTGAAATAGCGCAGCGCCACCGTCTCCAGGCCATAGGTCTTTGCGAAAACGTGGCAGTAATGCTCCCCGGCCAGCTTGCTTACGGCGTAAGGAGAAATAGGCGCCGTGGGCAAAGTTTCCTTCTGGGGGAAAATGGGACATTCGCCGTAGGCCGAACTGGTAGCCGCGTAGACAAAGCGCTTCACCCCGGCTTCCTTGGCCGCCATCAGGGCGTTAAGCGTCCCCGTGGCGTTGTTGTCGTGGGCCGCGCGCGGGTTGTCCACCGATTTAGGCACCGAGCGGAAAGCCGCCTGGTGCAGCACGTAGGTCACGCCCTTCATGGCCTTCTTAAGATCTTTAGGCTCGCGCAGATCGCCCTTCACCAATTCCAACTTGCCGGCGAACGGCGCCAGGTTCTCTTTTTTACCCGTCGAGAAATTATCGAAGACCCTCACGCGGCAATCCCTGCGCAGCAGTTCTTCCACTATATTAGAGCCTATAAACCCGGCCCCGCCCGTAACCAGCCAAAGAGGTTTTTTCATATTTCAGTCCTTATCCTAAAAGTTTATCATTTTAAAAAATAACTTTAAATTCCCACTAACCATACCACCCCGCGAACGTGCGGCAGCGGTTTGCCGGAGGGGCGTCCGGGAGGACTACCCTGAGCCCCCGTTGCGGAAAGGGGGCCCCG
>DMXM01000013.1:0-10124 GCA_003482905.1 Elusimicrobiota bacterium | reverse complement strand
AACCGACGCAAGGGTTTCCTCGGCCCGGGGGAGCAGGGTAGTCCTCCCGGACGCTCCGACTGGGCATCTCGCCGTATTGGTCAAACCGCTGCCCCCCCGCTAGTCCCGCACTTCCCCCTCTTTGCGCCACGGCCGCCAGAACTGCCTCGACTTCTCCTCCAGGTCGTCCCTGCGCGCCGGGTCGTTCATCTTCAGGCTCAGGTAGAAGAAGAACTCCTTAACCCCGCCCGAGCGCTCCTTCAACTCCCACTTCGTGTGAAAATCGTGGAAATCCCGGTAAAGTGTGAACCCCTTTTCAAAAAACCTGAGATCCCCGAACCTGAAATTACCCCAGGCGTAAATACGATAGCGCAGCACCGCCTCGGCCCGCCAGCCCGACCCCTTCCAGGGCCGGAAGCCGAACGTATTGCTGACCACCCAGGCGTTAGGGTCGGTGACGTAATTGGCCACGCCGCCGCCTATATAATTATCACCCCCGCCTATGTTCACCTGCGACACAAAACTCTTGTTCCCGTCGCCCAGCCTGTAGGAATCCTCCATATAAATATCCAGGCCCGCGCGCGGCGCGTAATAAACCTCCGCCACCACAGGCGCCATACGCCGGCTGAACGAAGCCCTGAAATAATCCCGCAGGTCGTAGGAAGAGGACAGCTTGAAGTAGGTGTTAAAGCGCGGCATCACAAACAACTGCGACGTAAGCGAGTTCACCTCCTGCCCCTTGTCCGCCGCGCGGGAGTCGTTGTACATCTTGTTCTCTAGCATGCGGCGCCTGTAGGCGTAGCCCACGTCGAAAGCGCCCCAGGCGCGGTCGTAGCGCAGGGTGGCGCCGCCGCCGTAGCGGCCCGTCCACGTATCGACATGCTCCGGGTAGGTGGAAATAAGAACGGACTGGTCGTAATAAACCGACGGGGAAAGCGTGACGCGCCGGGCGAGCGGTACGGATTTAGAGACCGTCCAGGCGGCGCCGCCGCGCCGGCGCCAGTAATTAGCGCCGTCGTCCTGCGCGTTCTCGAAATAACTTGAAAAAGAGTTAAGCACCGGCAGCCCCGGCACGCGGAAAGGCACCAGGCTGAAGTCCAGCCTGGGCAGGGAACTGTTGGCTTTGCGGAAAGCGCTGTAATCGGCGTTATGCGTCTCGCGTCCGTAGGCGCTCACCCTGGTAACCGTGTAGTTGGAGCTGCGCGTCAGGGCCACGCTGGCCTGCTCGTCGGGGCTGATGGCGAACGGATTGTTCCTGAAGAAGTCGTTGTTAACTTTGGGATCGGAGAGCAGCTTGAAATAGCCCTGGCTGTAATACTGCGCCGGGTCCGACTCGTTGAAGCGGTTCAGCTTGTGCCAGTAGCCGCCGCTCAAACCCCACCTGTCCTTGGGCCCGCCGTACTCGCGGATACGGTAGGCCGAGACATTGCTGATGTTCTTTTCGGGGCGCCTGTAATCCAGCTCCGCGCCGGTGCCGAAGCCCCGCTTTTCGAAATAATCCAGGTAAAGCTTGGCGCGGGTTTCGCGGTTGACGCGGTAGATATAGCTGGATTTTACGAAGAAGCCGTTGCGCTCGTCGTAGCCGGGGCGGAAGATGCTGACAAAGGGCGTTCCCCCGCCCAGCGGCTTGTAGACCACGGGGAAGTAGAACACCGGCAGCTTACCCACGAAGAAAACGTTATTGTAAGCCAGGAAATAGCGGTCCGGCACCAGGTAGATGCGCGAAGACCTCAGCCTGTAATGCGGGGGCTCCTCGTCGCAGCTGGTTATGCTCGCCTTCTTGTACTTATACTTGTCCTTGGTGAACTCCACCACCCTGCCCTTGAAAACGAAGTTCTTGTAGGCGAAGCGCCCGTCCTTTATCCTGCCGGACTCGGTGGCGTAGTTCATGACGCCGCTTTTCCCGTACGTGGTGCCGGCGTCGTCGTCCATTACGAAGTCCTCGGGCGAAACCACGGTGCTGCTGGCCATGTTGACGGTAAGGTTCCTGGCCCTTATCAGCTTTACGGGCTTGTCGGCCGGGGAGAATTCCTCCAGTTTAACATTGCCCTCCAGGTCTATGGCGCGCGTATCTTCGTTGAAAACCGCATTATCCGCGCTGAAGCTCACGCGGTGCGTTCCCGTAGCCGTAGGCAGGTCATAAGCCAAAGCCGGGACGGCTCCCGCCGCGATAGTGATAATGGTCAGAAAAGCTATCGTTCTCATTTATTCCCGTTGACCGTCCCGCCCGCCTATTTAAGCGCCTTGTCCAGGCCGAAAAGCGCCGCCCCGTGCGAACCCAGGTCGGCGTCGTCGGAGATCTTTATTTTGACCCTCGCGAACGGCGTTTTTATCTGCTGCGAGCCGAGCACCTTGTTCATGGCCGGCATAAACCACTTCCTGGCCCTGGACACCCCGCCGGTGAGCACGATATAGTCCGGGTTCAGCAGCAGGATAAGCCCCGCCAGGCCGCACCCTAGATAATGGCCGGTTTCCGCCCAGACCTGCCGCGCGGCGGCGTGGCCCGCGGCCGCGGCGTTGGTAAGGCAGATGGTGTTGAATCTTTCGTGCCCGGGCGCGGCGAATTTTTTAATAAAAGCGGCCTCGTTCTTTATAAGTTCCCGGGCGCGCGCCATTATGGCGTAGCTGCCGCAGTAAGCTTCCAGGCAGCCGCGGGCGCCGCAATGGCAGGGGCGGCCTTCAGACTCTATCTTAACATGCCCGGCCTCTCCGGCGGAACCCGTGGCCCCGTGGTAAAGCTTGCCGTCGAGTATCAGCCCGGACCCTATGCCGGTACCCAGCGTGAGCGCCAGGATATTGCCGCTCTTGCGCTTCAATTCTATCTCGTAGGCGCCCCAGGCCGCCATGTTGGCGTCGTTCTCCATGGAGCAGGGCAGGCCGGTCAATTTTTCCAGCGGCTCCGCTATTTTCACGCGGCGCCAGGCCAGGTTGGGGGAAAAGCGCAGTATGCCGCGCTCCGGGTCCACGTCCCCGGCGGCGCCTATGCCTATGGAGACCAGCTGGCGGCCGTAGTCGCGCCTGAGATCGCCGACCGCCGCGGCCAGGCGTTTCACGAAGTCCGGGGAACCTTTGGACGCCTCGGTACGGAACCTGTCCTGCGCCAGCAGTTTGCCGGCCCGGTTCACCACCACCAGTTTGGTGTTGGTCCCGCCTATGTCGATGCCTATTCCTAGCATAATGTCTCCTGTACGGCGGCGGCCGTGCCGCCGGCCTCACCGAATATCTCAAGCGCGGCCCCGGCAATATAAAAAGAGCCCAGCACCGCCGCAGTTCCCGCCCCCGAAGCCGCCAGCAGCGCCGCGCGGATGTCCTGCTGCACCTCCACCTCGGCGTCGGGCCTGATGGCGGAGAGCTCGTCGGCCAGCGCGCAGGGGTCGGCGGCGCGCTGGGAATCGGGCCTTGTGAAGATAAATTTCCCGGCGAGCGGCGCCAGGATCTCCAGTATGCGGCGCCATTCCTTGTCCCGCAGTATCCCCACCACAAAAACCGCCGGCCGGCCGGCGAAAGGGGAGGCCCGCCAGGTGCGGGAGAAGGCCCGCGCGGCCTCCTCGTTATGGGCCCCGTCAACGATGAAAATAGTTTTGCCGAAAGCCGCCCCGCCGCGCACGGCCTGGAACCTGCCCGGCCAGCGCGCCGCCGCGAAACCCGCCGCCGCGTGGGCGCGTGTGATCGGCCAGCCCAGGCCGCGCATTATTTCCAGACCCTCCCACACAAGCGTGGCGTTTATGGCCTGCGGCTCGCCCAGTATGCCGAACGGATAGCTCTCGCCCGTCTTTTTGTGGCGCAGTACCATCCGGTTGTTTTCCCAGTCGCGGGAAATTATTTCAAAGGCCGGCGCGAAGAAATGGCACTGGGCGTTCTTCCCGGCCGCCTCTTTGGAGATCTCGGTCATGGCCTCGGCCGGCAATATCGGCGCCAGGCAGATGCCGCCCTCTTTTATGATCCCGGCTTTCTGGGCCGCTATCTCCGGCAGGGTCCCGCCGAGATATGTTTTATGGTCGTAATCCACCGAGGTAATCACCGCCAGCTCCGGCTTGGGCAGCACGTTGGTTGTGTCCCAGCGGCCGCCTATCCCCACCTCTACTACCGCCAGGTCCGTCTTTTCCCTGTCGAAACACAGGAAAGCCATGCAGGTGAGCAGCTCGAAGAACCCCAGGTCAGGCCCGGCCTTAAAAACCTCGTCGAAGAGGGAGGCGAATTTTTCCTCGCTCACCGGCCTGCCGCCCAGCTGGATGCGCTCCGTAAAGCTCACCAGGTGCGGCGATATGAACAGCCCGGTCTTCAGCCCGGCCGCGCGCGCGGCGGCCTCGAAAAGCGCGCAGACCGAGCCCTTGCCGTTGGTGCCGGTGACATGCACGGTCTTAAGGCGCTGCGGGTTGCCCAGGGCGGCCAGGCAGGCGTAAACGCGCGCCAGGCCGTCCTTCTTCACGAAGTCCTGCCGCTCTATAAGTTTTGTCCTGGCCTCTTCGAAAGTCATGTCCCTTTGATCCCCCGGCCTAGGCCTTCACCCGCGCGGCGTCCACGCCCAGGTCCTTCAGCTTGTGCTCCAGTTTTTCATAACCGCGGTCTATGTGGTAGATGCGGCGGATAACAGTTTTGCCTTTTGCCGCGGCCGCCGCCACCACCATGGCGGCGCCGGCGCGGATGTCGGAAGCCATTACCGGCGCGCCCAACAGGGCCGGCACGCCGCGGATCACGGCTTTTCTGTCCGTCACGGTGATGTCCGCGCCCATGCGCACCAGCTCCGGCGCGTGCATAAAGCGGTTCTCGAATATCTGCTCGTGCACTTCCGAAACCCCGGCGGCCCGCGCCATGAATACCATCCAGGGCGCCTGCAGGTCCGTGGGGAAACCGGGGTGCGGCCTGGTCACCACGCTCACGGGCTTCGGCCGGCCTTGCGGCGCTATTATCTCCATAGAGTCCTTGAACAGATTTATCTTTACGCCGGCTTTTTTCATGGCCCGGATCAGGGCGTCCAGCGTTTTAGGGGCGGTATTGAGCAGCCTTATCCTGCCGCCGGCGGCGGCGCACAGCAGCATGAACGTGCCGGTCTCCACGCGGTCAGGCATTACGGAATGTTTAAAGCCTTTGAGTTTGGCCGCCCCGGTTATTTTAATTACCGGCGTGCCGGCGCCCTGCACCACCGCGCCCATTTTATTAAGGACGGCGGCCAGGTCCTCTATTTCCGGCTCGCGGGCGCAGCCCTCAAGCGTGGTGGTACCTTCTATAAGCGCGGCGCACATCATCAGGTTCTCGGTGGCGCCCACGCTAGGGAAACGGAATTTTACGCGGCCGGGCCTGAGCTTTTTGGCCGACAATATCACGTCGCCTTTCTCGTAGGAAACCCGGGCGCCCAGCTTTTTAAAACCTTCCAGGTGTATGTCGATGGGCCGCATGCCTATGGTGCAGCCGCCCGGCAGCGAGAAACGGACTTTCTTAAACCGGGCCAGCAGCGGGCCGGCCGCCAGCACTGAAGCGCGCATCTTGCGCACCAGGTCGTAGGGCGCGTGCAGCTTCAGCTGCGCGTGTTCCTCCACCACAAAATTACCGTAGCCGTAAAAGCAGTTCTTGCCCAGGTAATTAAGCAGCTCGAAAGTGGACTTTATGTCCATCAGCTCGGGGACGTTCTTTATCTCGCATTTTTCGCGGGTAAGCAGGGCGGCTGCCAGTATGGGCAGGGCCGCGTTCTTGGAGCCGCTTATCACCGTCTGTCCGCACAGCGGCCTGCCGCCGCGTATTATAAAATTATCCATTTAGTCTCCCGTAAACGAACCTTTCCACGCCGCGCAGGTCCTTGAACGTTTTCTTCTCTACCCACGTCTCCGGCGGCATGGCGGCCAGCAGAACCTTGGCCTGGGCCTCGCCCAGCTCCATTATCAGCGCCCCGCCTTTTTTAAGCCGCTCGGGAGAAAGTTTTACCAGCATCCGGGCCACGTCCAGCCCGTCGCCTCCGCCGTCCAGCGCCACCAGGGGCTCGCTGAGCACCTCCGGGGACAGACCGGGAATGACCCCGGTGGGGATATACGGCGGGTTGGAAACTATAACGTCGAAACTGCCCGTGACGGCGGCCAGCGAGGAGGCGTTCACAAATTCCACCCGCCCGGCCAGGCCCAGGGCCCCGGCGTTGGCGGCGGCGCAGTCTATGGCGCCGGCCGAAATTTCGGCCGCCGTCAGCCGCAGGCCGGGGAACTCGCTTGCCAGCCAAAGCCCTATGGCGCCGCTGCCGGCCCCGTAATCCAGGGCGGAGATCTCCCCCGCCCTGCCCTTCAGAAAATCCGCGGCCAGGCCGGCCAGCTCTTCGGTCTCCGGGCGCGGCACCAGCACCCGCTCGTCCACGTTTATCCGCAGCCCCCTGAAATCCTGCCAGCCCAGTATATAAGCCAGCGGCAGCCCCTGCTCCTTCAGCACCAGGCCCTTCTCGAATTTAGCCAGGGCGGCGGCGGTCACGGGCAGGTCCGGTTCGGCCAGCAGGCGCAGGCGCTCCACGCCCAGGGCGTCGGCCAGCAGCCACTGGGCGTTAAGCCCCGGCTCTTCCACGCCGCGCTCCGCCAGGCGGAGGCCGGCTTCAATCAGTATCTTTCCCGCTGCCATCGGCCTCCTCGGTTATTTTCAGCCTTATCTCTTCCAGCATGTCCTTTATTTCGCCTTCCATGATGGTCTGCAGGTTGTGCCAGGAAATCTGTATGCGGTGGTCGGTCACGCGGTTCTGCGGAAAATTATAGGTGCGGATCTTCTCGGAGCGGTCGCCGGTGCCCACCTGGCTCTTGCGCGCCCCGGCGTTGGCCTTGGCCTGGTTCTCCTCGCTGATCTGGGCCAGCTTGGCCGCCAGCATGGCCATGGCCTTCATGCGGTTCTTGCCCTGGGAGCGCTCCTCCTGGCAGGCCGTAATGATGCCGGTGGGCAAATGCGTTATGCGCACGGCCGTCTCCACCTTGTTGACGTTCTGCCCGCCGGCCCCGCTGGAGCGGTAGGTGTCCATCTTCAGGTCTTTGGCCTCTATCTTTATTTCCACCTCGTCCACCTCGTGCATGACGGCCACGGTAACGGTGGAGGTGTGGACGCGGCCGGAAGCCTCGGTCTGGGGCACGCGCTGCACCCTATGCACGCCGCCCTCGTACTTAAGCCAGGCGTAAACGTCGGTCCCGGAAATGTAGAGCACCGCGTTCTTTATGCCTTTAAGCCCGGTGGTGGAAATATCGCGCAGCTCCGCCTTCCAGCCCATGTTCTGGGCGAAGCGCGTGTACATGCGCAGCAGGTCCCCGGCGAAAAGGGCGGACTCGTCGCCGCCCACGCCGGCGCGCAGTTCCAGGAAGATGTTCTTTGTGTCCGCCGGGTCGGGCGGGAGGATCAGGAACTTGAGCTTTTTTTCAAGGGCGAGCGCGGCGGCCTCCAGGGCCGGCAGTTCCGCGGCGGCCATTTCGGCTATTTCGGGGTCAGTGTTCGACACCATCTGCCGGGTGTCTTCGGCCTCTTTCCTGGCCTTCTCCACGGCGGCCACGGTGTCCAGGAGGTTGCGGCACTCGGCGTGCCGGCGGGAAAGCTTTTCTATCTCCTCGGGCTTCAGGCCGCCGGAGGAAAGGCGCGCCTCTATCTCGGCGAACTCCCGTTTTGTGGCTGCAAGTTCTTCTTCAAGCATAGGTTTTCACGGTGCCTGAAACAATACATAAAAAAACGGGCGTTCCTGTAATGGAACGCCCGTCTTTATAGCGCGGCTACTTGCTCTCGGGCTTCTTTTCCGCCTTGGGGGCGGCGGCTTTAGCGGCCTTCTCGTCCGACTTCTTGGCCGGGGCCGAGCTGAGCACCTTGCGCTTGGCGGCGTGGCGCGGGGTCACGGTCTTCACTTTTATTACCTTGGCCTTGCGCTCAAGCATCTTGCCGCCGGTGGCGGCGAATTTCTTATTAAACTTCTCCATGCGGCCGGCGGTGTCAAGCAGCTTCTGCTTGCCGGTATAGAAAGGGTGGCAGGCGGCGCAGATCTCAACCTTGATGACGGGCTTTACCGCGCGCGTCTTGAAAGCGTTGCCGCAGACGCAGGTCACGTCGCAAAGATCGTAGCTGGGGTGTATATCGTTTTTCATAGTCTTATCCTCTAAAAAGTTTCGTTACGCTTAAATTATACCATATTCCGCCCGAAATCATGGTCAAGACAAGGAACCTCAGTCCGCCCGCGTCTACCCGCAGGACATATCACCACCGGCCTTCGACCTGCAGCGTTTTAATAGTACTCGGAAATGGATTCATCGCGTACTTATCCGGGGTATCATTAGGCGTATCAATTAACTCATACACAAGAAGCCACTCCTCTATCCCCCCCACTCCGGTCCTTTTTTCATAAACCAATCGCAGATAGCGGGCCCAGAATTCGTTAAAGACCGGCCAGGAATAAACGTCTCTTGGGATAATTGTTGAAAGGGCGGAATACACGTAAAGCTGGGGAGCGTTCAGGAATATATGCGTAACGTTCATAGCCTTCAATCCGGCATGAAGCTCAGCCGCAGTTTTAGATTTGCGGGCAAGAAGCCAGAAAGGATTATTGTCAAAAACTGTGGCGGCGATAAATTTCCGTTCACAATAAAACGCTCGCGACTCTCCAAGAAAAAGCACCTTGGCGTCCGGAGGGAGCTTACTGTTTATATATTCCATAGCCGCATAATATGGCAGACCATAAGTTAAATGCTGGCTCTTGAGATAATCAGAAGAGGGCTTTCCTGAAGAGATCGCGTCCCAGTTGCCTGTTGATTTGGCGCCGCCCATTACAAATATTTCCTGGAAATTATACATGGATAGAATAATAGCGACCGCCCAGCCGGTTTTACGAAGAAAAGCCGGAACGCCCCTGCTTTCCACTGCCAAAGCAAAGGCGAAAGATACAAACGGCAGAACCGGGACCAAGAACCGCAATAGCGCGCTTGTTAAATGCCATGTCATCCAGCCGGCAAGCGCGAATATAACAACCATTGCCCGTATCCCGGGAACTGACTGGCCTCCTCTAAATACTCCCCACCGCATAGTAAACGCCAATGGGATAAGCGCAAGATACACAGCTCCAAGGGAATCTCCAATAACCTGGTTAACTACTGAAATATTCCAGGGAACGATAAAAAAAGATTTTATTCCGGCAAGTGTTGTAAGAATCTGAACCGGATTATGCGCCCTGGCGTCAGACAAAAAGGCCAGCCATTCGGCAGGAGCGTGCGAGCCGAACAACTTATGAAGAAATGGATATACCGGATTGCCATAAAACGCGACATTTTTTGAAAGCCAGGGCGCTAATATCGCGAACGCCGGGACTACCAGCCAAACAGTTTTGCCGGCTGGCCTGCCTTCACGAATATTCGAGTATAAATGAACAAGAACAACGGTAGCCCCCAAAGGAAAAAGAGTGTATTTCACCCCCAGAGCAAGGCCGACAAAAATTCCCGTCACGACTGACCAGCCCGTGGCTTCGGACGCTTCTTCAGAATCAAGCCCCAATGAAAGAGTGATGAACGCCATAACAATATAAAAAGCGGCCCCAAGATCTATTCCGGCCTGCCAGCTGCCAAAAAGAACGATCGGGCAAAGATAAAACATCAGCGCTGCCAGGATACCGGCCGCATTTGAAACATGGCGGCGCATAAAGGCCCAAATTGCCAACGCAGTTGCCATGCCGAATACGCAGTGGAGCAGCGCAGCCAGTTTCTCCGTTGAAATAGCTAGCGTAAGACCGTAAAGCATCTCCATGTTGAATGGGATACCAGAATATAGATTTTCCGGGGTGGAAATAATACGACCATGCAAGAGATACAATTTCGGCAGCGCCAGATGGTAAATAAGAGCGTCGTAAAGTATCGCGGGGCCGGAAGTCGCGAGCAAATTCGTAACTGCTGCGATCGTTATCAAGATAAGCGCCGCGTACTGCAAAACATCTAACCGTTTAGCGTCCGGAAAAACGATATTATCCAATCGTTTATTTTCCCCTGTTTTACCCTGGCTCCACCGGCGGTATAAAATCGCCCCTGCATATATTAACACCCCAGCTATAAAACCGGTGCGGATAATCTTGGTATCCCATAAACCAACTAGCCCAAAAAGCAGCATAGTTATGGAAATAATCCCCGCGCCAAGTCCCGAAGAAACGAGCAGCTGCATATTCCGACCCAATT
>DMXM01000015.1 GCA_003482905.1 Elusimicrobiota bacterium | reverse complement strand
CAGGAAAATCGAAAGTAGTTTTTTGCCGCGCCGTACTGCGGGGATAAAATTCCCGTCGGAGGCGGCCCAAAAGAAAGCGGACCGGCCTCAACACACTTTTTTAATAATCCCCGCGACAAACGCCGCGAGCTGTCAAAGTTCTCTTAAAATATCCTCTATTTTCTTACCTTCCTGCAATCCCTTCGATATGGCGTCTTTTAAATTCTTCCTGGTCGCCGCTTCTGTGGCATCTCGTGTGGCCTTTTCAACCGCGGCGGTCACCGCCGCAGTTATCAGCCTCTGGTACTCCCCTGCCTGAAAAGACCCCACCCGGCCATCCGGCGTGTAAACCATGATGGAAGGCCTGCCAAGCCGTTCCCCTTTGGGCGGACGCTTAAGCCGCGGCAATTCCTCATCAGAACTTCCGGGATGTTTCCACGCGCAGCAGTTCTCCGCGTTATACAACTGCAATACGAAATTCAACCGGGCACGGATGGCGTTAAGGTTGCGCCCGGCCAATGCATCCAGGTTCCACCGCTTCGTCAATACCCAGAACCCCTGGTTCTCCACGGACCACCGGCGCCGGTAATACGCGCGGATCTGTTGCACGGATTGCTTGTTAGCCGGATCCACCTCAAGACTGGTCACATACCGGAAGCGCGGACGCTCCGGCAAACGCACGCCTTTTAAATCGTATTCCTCCGCGATCACCACCTGACAGGGACCATGGTCTTTGCCCTCCCCGTCATAAAGCGGCAGGCCGCTAAAGCCGGACATCCGAACCTGCATATCCCCCAGCCGACTGTGCTGCTCCACAGCCTCATACCATTTTGTGCTCTCAAGCCGCGCCAGCCCGTCCGCCTCCCTCGCCACATCAACCTCGTCATCCCGCGTCCGGGTGACATAGTCAACTCCCTCCGTACGCTTAAGCTCCCCTAAAAATTCGGCGCCCCAGTATCCCCGGTCCATCACCAAAACATCCATCCAGTCCCCAAGCCGCCCGAATTGCTCGCGCAGGCCCTTGAAGATTTCCTTCAGCATCGCTTTCTCGCTGCGCGCCAGCCCGCCCAGCGCCCAGCCCACTACACGCTCGTGGCCCTCGTCTATATTCAACACCACTACAAGTTTATACCCCACCGCCTCGCCGCGTTTCTCCGAACCTTCGTAATTCTCTTTCCGCCCATATGGGATCGTAATATCGGTGCCGTCCACCGCGTACACCCCGCCACGGTACCAGCGCTTTGACTTCAGCAAACGCACATGCTCCCACCAGCTCCGCTGCACCGACGCCGCGCTGATCCGGCTTAAATGATTCGACAGTGTCTCCGGATCAACTCGCAGGCGGCCGTCCGCGCGCGCCGTCTCAATCTGCTCGGCCTGAAACCCCACCAGCCGAAGCAGCGCCTCGTCCCCCAATACCTTCCCGCTTTGCGCTATCCGCTCGACCCCGGCCAGTTCGCGCAGCGCGCAAAGGCCGTTCAGCATCCTCGGCGGATAACCGTTCTCTTTCTTCAATAAATCGGCTTTCGTCTCCGTCAGCACCGACCAGAAACCTTCTACCATCAGAAATCCGATGATAAGATCGTTGTCCCCGAACGCGCTGCTATGCCCGGCAAGCTCGCGACCTTCTTCCAGCTGCCGTGTAACCGCCGCTTTATCTTCACGCCATAATTGCCAGGTCTTCATCGTTCACCGCCAAGGCCGGTCTTCAGGCAGCGGCCTGCGCCTATCCGCCGCAGCAGGCGCTCTACTTCCACGTTGACCCGCACCCACTCCGCCATCGCCTGGCTAAACTCACGCCAGGCTTCGGTCTGCCTGCGGACCGCCTCCACATCCGCCTTGCGCACATAGCGGTGCCGGCTGGTGCCGCCGGCATTGGGGATGGACAGGTAATAGGCCGCTGGCCCGTTCTTGCGGAAGCGCCGTTCAAGAAGGCTGGCCTGCAGCATGGGAACAAAGCCCATGGCTGTGCGCTCTAAACTGAAGCGCCGGCCGGTAAGAAGACGGATCTTCTGCCGCAATGCGGCGATCTGGTCTTTTGTCATATATAACACTATATATTATATTGTAGTGTTGCATGTCAAGCAAAAAAACAGGAATCCGGTAAAAAGTCCCGAATTCCCGAATTTATACAGCTAAAAGTCTACTTTCGATTTCCCTGCGATTTAGTCGCCGCTCCGTCAAAGGGTGCCGGAGCGCTGGAAACGGCGGGCTATGTCGGCCGCGGAGATATGGAACAAGGTGGGCCGCCCGTGCGGACAGTGGTAGCTGTCCCTGGCTTTTTTCAGGTCTTCCATCAGCCGCAGGGCCTCCTGCGGTTTGACGAAATCGTGGGCTTTAATGGATTTCTTGCAGGCCATGGTGGCTATCACGCCGCGCTTCATGTCCTCGGCGGCTTTCTGCGGCTCGCCCAGGACTTCCGACAGGTAGCTCAGGAACTCGGCGAAGGCCGGCTGGGTAAAATAGAACAGCGCCGGTGCCGCGCGCAGCAGAGCCGTGGCGGGGCCGCGCTGGTCTATCTCGAAGCCTGCGGTCTTCATCCAGTCTCGCCATTTAAGCACCGTCTCCATCTGCGAGCGGGAAAGTTCCGTCTCCAGCGGCACCAGCAGCGGCTGCACGCGTATCGAGCCTTTGGAAAATTCATCAAGGTATTTTTCAAACAATACCCGCTCTTGCGCCGCGTGCTGGTCCACCACCAGCAGGCCGGCCTCGCATTCGAACAGCAGATAACTCTTGGCCAGCTGGCCGATATAGCGGAGGTCTTTGCCGCGCCAGTCGGCCGGCGCCGCGGCGGCGGCTTCGGGGGGGACGGGCGAGGGCAGGTCAAAAAGGCCGGCCGCTTCGGCCGCGGCCGGAGGGGTTGCGGAGGCCTCCCTGTAGGAGGGGACGTCGGTTGCGGAGAATTTGTTTTCCCCGGCCGGGCTTGTCAGCCCCACGGCCGCGGTCTGCTTTGTGAGCAGCTCTTCATAAATAGTGTTGGAGATGGTCTTGAATATCTCGTTCTCGCCGGAGAATTTCACGTCCCGCTTCTGCGGATGTATGTTGGCGTCGAAAGACCCTGGGTCGAGCTCTATGAAAAGCGCGCAGGCGGGGTGGCGGCCCGTAAGCATGTGGCCGTAACCCCGGTAAAAGGCCTGGCGGAGCAAAGCCGAACCCACGGGCCGGCGGTTGACGAAGAAATGCTGGTTGGCGCGCGTGGCTCCCAAGGCGTCCGGTCTGGAGACAAAACCGTAGACGGCCATGCCGGCGGTCTTCCCTTCAACCCGGGCCATCCCGGCGTAGACGTGTTTGCCGAATATCACCGCCGCGCGGTTCTTGAGGTTCTCCCAGAGGCCGCCCGGCAGCACCGGCACCGAAAGGATCTCCGCGCCGTCTATGACCAGGCGGAAAGCGGCGCCAAGGTTGGCCAGCGCGGCTTCTTCCACCGTCTTTATCAGGTGGGCGCGCTCGGCCGTGTCGCTCTTCATGAACTTGGCCCGGGCCGGAGTATTAAAGAACAGGTCGGCCGCCTCTATGGTGGTGCCTTTTACGGGCGCCGTGGGGATTTCGGCCGTAACATGGCCGCCCTCGCCCTCTATGCCGTAGCCTGATTCGGCTCCGGCGCGGTGGGAAGACATCTTAAGGCGCGATACGGCGAAAATAGAATAAAGGGCCTCGCCGCGGAAACCGAAGGTGGCCAGCGAGTAAAGGTCGTCGAAAGCGCTGAGTTTGCTGGTGGCGTGGCGGCCCAGCGCCAGGCGGAGGTCTTCCCGGTCCATGCCGCGTCCGTCGTCATGCACGCGGATGAGGCCGCGGCCGGCCTTGTTAATATCTATCTCTATCTTGGAGGCGCCGGCGTCCAGGGAATTTTCTATCAACTCTTTAAGCACGGAAGCCGGGCGCTCGATGACTTCGCCCGCGGCTATTTTGGCCACCACGTCTTCGGACAGAACTTTTATTTCCGGCATAGATTTATTTTACAAATTAAATAAACAGCTTAAGGGTTATCATGACGAAATTGACCATGGAATGGAGCAGGATGTTCACCGGCAGGCGCCGCTCCCTCTCGTAGATCCAGCACAGGTAGATACCAACAGGCAGGATGAGCGGCGCCGCGACGCCGTGGAAGGCCGCAAAGAGAAGCCCCGACCAGAAAGCGCTGAACCAGAAACCTCTTTTCAGGCGCAGGGTGGTATAGACTATGCGGCGGAAGAACACCTCCTCCACCACCGGGGCTACCACACAGGCGCTGAACAGCACCAGCAGCAGGCGCGCGCGGGAAGCGGCGGCCACGCTGCCGAGCACCGCGCTTTCCCGGTTATTTTTGTCTTCCAACGGTTTCAGCAGGTGCTCCGGTCCTCCGTCCCGGAGCCAGTAGGCCGCCAAAAGAATAACGACGAGGACCAGCAATATGAGACCATACCCGGCCAGGTATTTAAAAGCTTTTTTAATATCGCCGTGCAGATCCCTGTTCCATTCGGCAAAAGCGCCGCGCCAGGAAACGCCAAGGCCCGCCAGCATGGCCCAGGAGACATACCCCGTAACGAGCAGCGCGGGGAGAATGCTTTCGAAAGGGCTTAACTTCAGGCCCAGGCGGTCCCCTGAAATGGAAACGATAACCGAGACGGCGACTTGCAGTAGAAGTATAATGCCCGTCAGCTGCCATAGACGGGTGTAATTGTCGTACGTTTTAATACCGGCGAAAGGGTTTTCTTGTTCCATAAAAACAAACCCGGGCGGGGGCCCGGGTTCAATGCGGAAGATCCTGGTTAATGGGGCTGGTGCCCGTGACCGTCGCTCTGGCCCGCTTTTACCGCATAATCTACGGCGTAAGTAAAAGCGCCAAGCGAGCCGGTGACGGCCGATCCGACGACCCCGAGTCCGGCGGCGTTGAAGGCGGCGGTTTTTTCATCCATGGCTTTTTTAGCTTCGGTGTCGAAGGTGAAGGTTTCCGGGGCCAGGTAGGTTTCGATCGCGGCGGAGGGAATGACCCCTCCCTGCCGGTAAATGTTTTCCACGAGGAAATCAACGCTGAAAAAATAATCCCGGCCTTCCGTGCGCAGCACCGCGGACAGCGGCGGCAGTCCGGCCCTGGCGAAAGCGGGCAGGCTGGTCCTGGAAGCTTTAAGCGCCTCCCTGTCGAAAGTGAAGGTCTCCCTTGAGTCGTAGCGGGCGGTGGAATACTGCGGCCTGGGTTCGGTCTGGCCGGTCTTCACCACGTACTCTACGGTAACGGCGTAGTTCCCGTCCCCGCGCCTGGAGGTTGTTGCGCGTATGGCCGGGACTCCGGCGGCCTTGAGCAGGGCCAGGTAGGAGGGCCCCGCCTTTTCGGCCTCGCTCTCAAAGGTGAATTTGCCCCCGGTGTAATTCTCGAATTTTACGGCGTACTCCTGGGCCGGCCGCAGCATGTTCTTAACCAGGTAATCCACGGAGAAGGCCTTGTCGCCGCCCGCCTCATACAGGGAAGAGCCGAGCACCGGCAGGCCGGCGCTTTTAAAGTTAGCGGCGCAGGTCTTCATGGTTTCCGCGGCGTCGCGCTCAAGCCAATAGGTCGAGCCGTTGCTATAGGTCTCTATAAGAACGGCTGGCGGCTGCGCGGTCCCGCCTTTTACAGTGGCGAGGTAGTCGATGACAAAGCCGTAGCCGCCGCCCTTTTCCACCACACGGCCGCCCAGCGTGGTCAGGCCGGCCGACTTGAGAGAATTTATGCGCGCCCCCATGGCGGCTTCCGCTTCTCTCTCGAAAGTGAATTCCTCCTCGGTGGCATAGCCGGAAATGGTTACTCCCGGAGGGGTGACCGTAACGGGCCTGGAAGGTTCGGAGACCTTTAATGCGCGGATGTCCGCCGGCCGTGAATAATCAAGGCCGAAAGACTGGGAAAAAACGGGGCAATTGAGCGCGAGAACCGAAAAAAAGGCGAAGACTGGCACTTTAAACATAATGTGGCCTCCCTGATATTCTCTCCATATTATAGCTATCGCCGAGGGTCGTCACATGGGCCAAAGGACCATGTGTTTAGTGGGTACAATGGCTGCGGGCGGGGCGGGGGGGCTACGGCTCAGTCTTTAAGCCGTTTCTTCCAGTCCGATATGGCGGCCAGGGCCGCCAGCGGGGTAATATTATCGGTGTCGCACATCTTTACCTCGTCGAGAACGGGGTGGCTGGAGAAGATGGGGAGCAGGGGGGTCTGGTTCTCATCGCCGGAATCCACCTGGATATTCCCTTTGGTCTCCAGGATATGCAGTATTTCCCGCGCGCGTTGTATGGCGGAGTCGGGCAGGCCGGCCAGCTGGGCCACGTGGATGCCGTAGGATTTATCCGCCGGGCCTGAGCTGATCTTATGCAGGAAGACCACCTCGGTCTTGCCGAGCGCGTTGGTCCATTCCTTTACCGAGATGTTGCAGTTCTTTATGCCGGAGAATTTCTCCGCCAGTTCGGTAAGCTCGAAATAATGCGTGGCGAACAGCACCTTGGGGCCGCTCTCGGGCTTGTAGAGGTGTTCCACCACCGCCCAGGCGATGGAGATGCCGTCGAAGGTGGATGTGCCGCGGCCGACCTCGTCGAGCAATATCAGACTTCTGGGCGTGGCCAGGCGCATGATGGCCGAGGTCTCGCGCATTTCCACCATAAAGGTGGATTCGCCGCGGGCCATGCGGTCCTGGGCGCCTATGCGGGTCATTATGCGGTCCACCAGGCCTATTTCGGCCGCGCGCGCCGGCACAAAAGAACCCATCTGCGCCATAATAACCGTTACGGCGGCCTGGCGCAGGTAAACGCTCTTGCCGCTCATGTTGGGGCCGGTGAGAATGATCACGCGGGCCTCTGCGCCGCCTATGCTGAGGTCGTTGGGGACGAAGGTGCCGGCGGGCAGGAAGCGCTCCACCGAGGGGTGACGGCCCTCCTCTATTCTTAGTTCGTCGCCGGAGGTTATGCGCGGCCTGGAAAATTCATAGCGCACGGCGCTTTCGGCCAGCGCGTAGAAAACGTCGAGCTCGGCCGCGCCGGAAGCGTAGGTTTTAAGCTCGCTCAGGGCGGCGCACACTTTTGCGCGCAGTTCGCCGAAAAGATGCAGCTCCAGCTTGGACATCTTCTCTTCCGCGCCGAGGATCTTGTTCTCCAGGGTCTTCAGCTCCTCCGTGATGTAGCGCTCGGCGTTGACCAGCGTCTGCTTGCGGACGAAGTAATGCGGCACCTTGGAAACCTGGGACTTGGAAACCTCTATATAGTACCCGAAGACGCTGTTGTAGCCGACCTTGAGCGTGGAGATCTGTGTTTTTTCCTTCTCGCGCAGCTCTATGTCGGCCAGCAGCTTCTGGCTGTCGCGACGCACCAGGCGCAGCTCGTCCAGTTCCGCGTTGCAGCCCTCGCGGATGACGCCGCCGTCGGACAGGCGGGCGGGCGGGTTTTCGGCCAGCGCGCGCTCGAGCTCCCCGCGCAGGGCGTTGAGGGCGTGGGAAACCCCGTCCAGGCGCGAAGCCAGCTCCGGGGCGCGCTCGAAGAAACCGGTAGAGCTTAAAAGCAGTTTAAGACGGGGCAGCTGGCCCAGGGCCTTCCGGACCGCGGCCAGGTCCCTCGCGGAGGCGCTGAGGTTTATAACGCGGCCGAGCAGGCGCTCGATATCCGGCACCTGCGCCATTATATCGCCGAGCTGTTCGCGGGCTTCCCGGTTTTCCGCCAGGAAGGCCGTGAAGGCCTGCCGGGAAAGAATTTCGCGGATGTCGGAGAGGGGTTCCAGTATCCAGCGCCGCAGCAGGCGCGATCCCATGGAGGTCTTGCACTGGTCCAGCGCGCCCCACAGGGTCTTGGAATCGTCGCCGTCCGGCGAGGCCACCAGCTCCAGCGTCTTAATGGCCGACTCGTCGAGCTGCAGGCGGTTGGAGGGTTCGTAATAAGAGGGGGAGAAAACTTCTTTCAGGCCGGGCTGGGTCTGGCGCACGTAGGAGGTCACCTTCAGCGCCGTCTTCATGGCCAGCTTGTGGTTCTGCCAGACGGACAGCGTCGTCCAGGCCGGCGCGGCGGAGTCCGTCCTGATATATTCCGTTACGACGACCTGGCCGAAATTGAGGCCGCGCTTTCCTATTTCTTTGACGGTCCGGGGATCGGCCAGGATCTCGGCCGGCCCGGTTTTGGAAACGAAGGACATCAGCTGGTAAAGGTCCGGGTCGTTGAGGTTCTGGGTGGAGATGAAATCTCCGGTGGAAGCGTCGAAAGCGGACAGTCCCCAGCCGACTATGTCTATATTGAGCGCCACCAGGCAGTTGGAGGCGCGCGGGCGGAGCAGTTCGTCCTCCACCACGGTGCCGGGGGTTATCAGGCGCACTACCTGGCGCTTAAAAAGCTTGGTTTTTTTGGCGTCTCCGTCGGGGCCCATCTGTTCGCAGATGGCCACCTTGTGGCCGGCCGCCAGCAGGCGGGCGATATAGTTGGAGGCGGCATGGTGCGGCACGCCGCACATGGGGACGCTCTGGCGGGCGGTGAGGGTAAGCCCCAGCACCGAACTGGCGGCCCTGGCGTCGTCGAAGAACATCTCGTAAAAATCACCCAGGCGGAAGAACAGCAGCGCGTGGGGATAGGCGCTCTTGAGCGACTGGTATTGCTGCATCAGGGGGGTTTCGGGGGTTTCAACCTGTTGGTTCATAGGGGGCCTGGTCCGCCTGTATATTGTATCAAAAGGGCTTCGGCCTCTTTAAGGGTTTTCAGACGCATGAACGAGGCCCTGGCGCCCGCGGCCCCGGGCAGGCCCTTCAGCCAATAGCCCACAAGTTTGCGCGCCCTGGCCAGACCGTGCTCCTCGCCGTAGATACCGGCGTTCAGCTCAAGGAAGCGCAGGAACAGCCGCATGCGGGCCGCCGCCGTCACCGCCTCGCCCGCGCCGCCGCAAAGGCCCGCGGCGATCTCCGCGAATACCGCCGGATTGAAAACGGCCGCCCTCCCCACCGCCACTCCGGCGCAGCCCGCCTCCAGCATGGCGCGCGCCTGCGCGGCGTTTTCCACGCCGCCATTGCCGAAAACCGGGATCTTAACAGCCGCGGCTACGGCGGCCATAGCGTCCAGGTCCACCGGGCCGGTGTGGAACTGCGAGGCCGGCCGGCCGTGCAGCGTTATCAGCGAGGCTCCCGCCTCTTCGGCTACCCGCGCCAGCAGAGGCCCCAGGTTCTCTCCGGCGGTCAACCCGACGCGGAACTTTATGGAGACCGGCACCTTTACGCTTTTTACCATGCGCGAGATTATGTCGCCCAACAGCGCGGGGGTTTTCATCAGTTCAGCCCCCGCTCCGGAACGCCGCACTTTTTTAACCGGGCAGCCGGCGTTTATGTCCACGATGTCGGCCCCGGCGCGCTCCGCCGCCTGCGCGGCCAGGGCCATGGAGGCCGGGTCCGCCCCGAATAACTGTATGGCGGCGGGGTGTTCGCCAGGCAGCAGCTCCAGCATTTTAAAAGATTTCTTGTTGCCGTATTTCAGGCTTTCGGCCGACACCATTTCGGTAACGACCAGGCCGGCGCCGCCTTCGGCCGCAAGTATGCGGAAAGCGGCGTTGGTGATGCCGGCCATGGGGGCCAGCGCCAGGTTGTTCCTCAGGGTCACGCGGCCCGCGGCAACGGGGTGGAGCAGTTTGTTATCGGTCACGGATTTAGATCGTAACTCCCGTCATGGGCGGGTGTAAAATCCCGCGGGGCGCGGCGTAAAACCCGGTCCGTCTCTTTTTTCGGCGCGCCTACTTTGCGCAGCACCTCCAGCTGGAGGGCGAAGGCTTTGTCCTCGGTATATAATATGGCGTTCAAACCCTTGTAGTTAACCTTCGCGGGATTGGCCTCCGGCAGGCGGCGGCCATCCGGCTCACCCGGCAGCGGCGGTGCGCGCCGGACCTTTCTGTCCGTTTTGCGCTCATACCAGGCATGCCAGGCCTGGTGGGCTATCACGCCGGCGCACCAGGTAAGCGAACGGAACGCGTGACTGGTGGAGAGCGCGGCCACGGGGCGGCCGCCGTCCAGGTAAAAACCGGTCTTGTTCTCGTTGCGTATCACGGACAGGTTCTTCTTCAGGAACAGGAATGTTTCCCTGTCGGCCAGCCACACCAGTTTAAGGGCGTGCGTGACCTGGTTTTTAAATTCCGGGGGCCCCTGGATCTCCAGGCCGGCCTCCGGGTCGTAGGCCTTCGGAAGGGAAAAGGCGGACGTTGACGGGGAGGTTCTCCTGGCGGGCCGCGCGGCGGAGGTCAGGGCGCCCGGCGCGGCGGGCCTATCGGGGTCCGCGGTCGCGTGCCCCCGGATATAATACCAGACGCCGGCCCCCAGCAATACCAGCGGGAGGAAAGCCAGTATCTTGTGGGTACGGAAGAAATTTTTATATTCTATTTCCGCCATAGATCGGTCAATAAATATGGGGCCGTAAAACGCCCGCGCGCCTTACGGCCCCCGCTGGCGCCGGTTTATTTAAGCGCTTTGAGGTAAGATTTGTAGAAAGCCTGCAGTTCGCTGTCGGCGTCCTGAAATTCCAACACATGCTTTTTGCAGCCGCGCCGCGAGCAGATCTGCACCTTGCCGCCAGCCTTCAGCTCAAAAGCTATCATCTGCGAGCCGCAGGCGTCGCATTTACGGGTGCTCTTCAGGTCGGCCTTGCAGTGGGGGCAGCGGAAACCGGCCACCTTGCCTGTGGGCATATCCAGGTCGGTCTCCACTTTGTAGCTGCCGTAGAGAGAACTCATATAAAGAGGGGCGTGTTTGCCGGCATAGGTCAGGTTGACCTCGATGGAGGCGGTCTTGTCCAGTTTATGGCTGGAATTCATGAGTGATTTATTGCAATGCGGACATTTGACGAGAACGCTTACCATAGGTGCCTCCAAAAAACAGATGTCGGCCATGACGGAGCCGTCCCGCGGTAACTAATAATACTAAATTATTCGTAGCGCAGCGCCTCTATGGGGGAAAGCAGGGACGCTTTCTTCGCCGGCCAGAAGCCGAAAATTATGCCCACACCGGCGGAGAAGCCGAAGGCCAGCGCCACGGACGCCGGCGAGATGTACACGGCCCAGCCGGAAAGTTTGGAAAGTATGATGGAACTGGCGGCGCCGGCGATTATCCCGATCACTCCTCCCAGTACGGAAACTATCACCGCCTCGATAAGGAACTGCAGCAGCACGGCCCGGCTGGTGGCGCCTATCGCTTTCCTTAGCCCTATCTCCTTGGTGCGCTCGCTCACGCTGACCAGCATGATATTCATGATGCCTATGCCTCCCACCACCAGAGAGATGCCGGCTATCATGCCGAGCAGGGTGCTGAAGGTCTTTATGGTGCCGGTGAGCATGGTCTGCAGGTCCGCCATATTCATCAGCATTACGTCGTCGTCCTTGTGGGCCGGTACGTTGTGCCGCTTGCGCATCAGCGCCTTTATCCTCTCCTGCACCTGCGGCATCAGGCTGAAGTCGGACACCTCCACCCAGATGGAATCTATATAGGCCTTGCCCAGCACTATCTTCATGGCGGTCTGCAGCGGCACTATTATCACGTCGTCCTGGTCGCGCGGGCCCTGCGCTCCCTTAAGGGGCAGGACGCCTATCACTATGAAATTCTTGCGGTTGATCTTTATGGACCTGCCAACCGGGTTCTCGCCGCCGAACAGTTCCTTTACCACCGTATTGCCGACCAGCGCCACTTTGGCCAGCCGCGCGCCTTCCGCGTCGGAGAAGAAGCGGCCGTAATAGGGCTGGGAGTTGCGCATGGAGGCATAAACGGCCCCGACCCCGTTAACGGAGGTGCGCATATTCCTGGCGCCGTAAGCCACCTGTGCGTTGCCGGAGACGTTGGAATCGGTCCTGGTGACATTCTCTATCTCCGCTATCGCCCTGGCGTCTTCCGGGGTAAGACGGCTGACGGCGCCCGCGCCCAGACCCGAGCCGCCCTGCCTGAACATGCCTGGCATTACGGCCAGCAGGTTGGTGCCCAGGGAGGACATCTGTTTCTGTATGGCCCGCTGCGCGCCGGTGCCCACGGCGAGCATGGCTATCAGGGCGCCGACGCCTATAATAATGCCCAGCATGGTAAGCAGGGACCTGGTCTTGTTGCTGATGATAGAGCTTACCGAAGAAGCCAGGTTTTCGGCCACCTCGCGCCAGCTCAGAAAAAAAGTCCTGGGGATGCGCAGGCGCGCCTGCTCCGGCCTTTCTTTTACGGTATTTCTCCTGCCCGTATCCTCGATGATCAGCCCGTCCTTGAGCTTTATTATCCGGTCCGCCCAGGCGGCTATATCGGGCTCGTGGGTGACGATGACCACGGTGATGCCGCGCTCGTTCAATTTGCGGAAGACCCCCATGATCTCGTTGGACTGGTCGGAGGCCAGGTTGCCGGTGGGTTCATCGGCGAAAATTATTTTCGGGTCATTGACCAGGGAGCGGGCTATGGCTACGCGCTGCTGCTGGCCGCCGGAGAGCTGGTTGGGCTTATGGCCCGTTCTGTCGGCCAACCCCACCTGTTCCAGGTACTTTGCCGCCTCGTGCGGGCGGGCTTTCTCGCCCAGGTAGATCTGCGGCAGGGCTACGTTGGCCGCCGCGCTTATGCGCGGCAGCAGGTTGAATTGCTGGAATACGAAACCGAGTATGCGGGCCCGGAGGTAGGACAGCTCAATGTCGTCCAGGTCCGAGATCTCCCTGCCGAACAGCTTATACGACCCGGCGCTGGACCGGTCGAGCAACCCCAGTATGTGCATCAGCGTGGATTTGCCAGAGCCTGAAGGCCCCATAATGGCCACGAACTCGCCCTCTTTAATAGACAGGTCCACGCCCTTAAGAACTTCGAGCGGCTCGTCGCCCATCTGGTAGATCTTCCGGATGCCTTTAATTTCTATCATAAAGCTTTTGGCCGCGGCCGCGCCGGGCTCTCCACTAATGGCCCGCGACGGCGCGGCGCTGCTGCCGGCTCATGGCCGAACTTTTCGGCATCAGCGGGTTGGTGCCGCCGGAGTCTTTCTGGGCAGCGTAGGACCGTTCCAGATAGATCACGCTGTCCCCGGCCTTGAGGCCGGAAACTATCTCCACTTGGTCGCCTTCGCTCTGGCCCGTCTGCACCTGCGCGTACATCGGCTTGCCGGCAGCCATGGAGGTAATAACGGCCGTGCCGCCATTTTGGTCCAGGGTGACGGCTTGGGCCGGGACCAGCAGCACGTCCTTGCGCTGTGAAATGCGTATTTTGATGTTGGCCGTCATCTGCGAGCGGAAGAAAGGCGGCACCGATCCCGGGCGCAGCTTTACGGTATAGGTCACCACGTTGTTCTTGGTGGTGCCCTCGTCGAGTATCTTAAACACGCGCCCGCTCACTTTCCTATCCGGGTAGGCGTCCAGCAATATGGAGGCGTGCTGCCCAAGTTTGACCTTGCCGATGTCGGATTCGTCGAGGCTGGCGGACACGATCAGCTTGTCCGAGATGGCGAACAGGACGGAGCTCGCTCCCACGGTCTGGCCCTCTACGACGTTTTTAAGTATCAGCGTGCCGCTTATGGGGGAGATCACCTTTATGGGTTTATACGTCTCTTGCCAGGTTTTGTACTCCTCGTCGCCCATCGAGCGGGCGGCGTCGAGTATGGCCACCCGGTCGGAGGAACTCATCAGGGCCAGTATCTGGCCGGCCTTTATGGCGGCGCCCTCCTCCGCCAGTATCCTCTCCACCCGTCCGGCCGCGGAAGGCTGGATCTCCACCCGGTTCTCCGGCTCTACCACGCCGGTGGTCTCCACCGCTTCGGAAAGGTCCCTGAGTCCGGCCTGAACGGTTATGTAGCCGGGCTTCTGAGCGCCGTTCTTCTTTTTAAACGCGTAAAACCCGCCGGCCGCCACCGCCGCCGCCACAAGGATGATAATGATCTTTTTCATATTTTTCTCCGGGCCGCCCGCCCTATTCCGCGATGCCTACGCCCAGCAGCTGTTCCAGGGCCAGCTTGCGGGCGTGGGCCGTGCGGGAGTACTCAAGCTGGTTCAGGTCTGAATCCACGAAATTCTGCTCCACGTTCTCCAGGTCTATAAAACTTATCTTGCCGGCCATATACTTTATCTGCGCTTCCCTGAAGCGCTGCTCGTTGGCCTTCAATAAGGAGGTGTTGGCCTGCGCCGTTTCCGCCGCGCTCAGGAAATCGTCGTAGCCGGAGCGCAGCGCGGAGGCCAGAGAAAGTTTTGCGGCCCGGAAATCCTCCTGCGCCGCGGAGAAGGCCTTTTTGGAGGCTGAAAGATTGTTGAAGTAGTAGGTGGGGCCGCCGGAGAAGACAGGTACGCTGAGGCTGAGGCCCAGCGACCAGCTTTTATCCGCCGGGAATTCGCTGGCGCCGCTCCAGCCCAGCGATTGGCTGGCCCGGAGGGTGGGGTACGCCCCGTAGCGCGCGGAATTCGTCCTCTCTTTTGCCGACTCCAGCGTCTTCCTGGCCGAAATTATGCGCGGCGAGAGTTCAAGCGCCCGGGCAAGGCGCGCCTCGTCCAGGGAAAAAGCGGGCACGCTCATGTCCCCGCTGGCTATTACGGAAGGGGGCCCTTCAAGGCCGATGGCCTCCAGAAGCCCGCGCCGGGAAATGAGCAGCTGGCGTTCGGCTTTTTTAACGGACACCGCCGCGTTCTCCGCCAGGGCCTCTGTATAAAGGGCGTTGCCCTTGGATTCCATACCGCTTTCATATTTAAGGCGGATAAGCTTCGCGTTTTCTACCCTTATGTCATAGATCTTCTTCTGTACCTCTATCCTTTTCTGCGCGAAAAGCAGGTCCGCAAAGGCGGAGCCAAGGGCCTGCCTGGCGGCGGCGGATGCGGCCAGGTAGTCGGCCTCGGCTTTTTCCCTGGCTATACGGCTGCTTCTCACGCTGGAGACGTTTTTCAGGTTCAGCAGGTCTTCCGAAGCCGAAGCCGTCGCGCCCCAGCGGTTGGAGGGGGAGGAATTGTCTCCCCCGGAGCGCGAGAGCGAATGGGACAGGCTGACCTGCGGCATATAGGAATTAAGCCCGGCCAGGTAGTTATAACCGGCGGTCTCCATGGCCGCCCTGGCCGCCTTTATCGACGGGTTGTTTTGCTGTGCCAGTTTACGGGCGTCTTCCCAGGAAAGGGAAAGCTCCTGCTGGGCCCGCAGCGGGCCGCCCAGCAGAAAGACCAGCGGCAGTAAAAAAAATATTTTATTCATGGTCATATGGTTATAACGCGGAGGGTGGCCGTTTTATTGCGCCGGAACGGCGGGCCCGCCTACTTCAGTTTTTCCTGGCCGGAGAAGGCGCGATCCAGGCGGAAGCCTGATATCATTTCCCTGTCCCCGGCGGAGGCAGCGCCCGCTATATGGGCCGCTATGGCTTCTCCCAGGCCCGGCCCCAGCATAAAGCCCTGGCCGCACATGCCGACGGCAAGAACGTAGCCTTTCAGGGCGGCCGGGAAATCCACTATGGGAAAGCCGTCCGGCGTCATCGGATAGAGGCCGCGCCAGGTGCGCCGCACCCTGAGGACGGAGAGGTTCGGCATCAGCGATATCATGCGCCGGGAGATCTCCGGCAGGAACTCCGAGGTGGACCGCCTGTCATGCCCCCAGATGGGCGGCTGGGGGGTAAGGCAGAACACTATCTGCCCTTCCCAGTTCTGGTAGAAATAATAATTTTTGGACTTGTCCCCGGGGCGGATATCCACCACCATCGGCTCGAAGAACCTTTGGGCGGGCTCGGTTATGCCGGCCTCGTGGCAGTCCGGGTTCACGGGCACTTTTATTCCCGCCAGGTCGCTGACGGCGGCGGCCTGGGCCCCGGCCGCGTTGACCACGTATTTGGAGTAATAGCGCCCCTGGGGGGTCAGAACGCCTTTAACCTCGCCCTTTTCGGCCAGTATTTCCTTAACCGGTTCCTTGAACCGGAATTCGGCGCCCAGCTTAACGGCGCGGCGGTAAAAAGCGTTAATGGACAACAGCGGCGAAGCTGAGCCGTCGTCGGGAGAATAGGTCCCTCCGCGCAGGTCCTTTTCAGCTATGCCGGGCACCAGCTCCCTCAGCTTATCCGCGCCAGCCCAGTCTATGTTCAGACCGAAACCGCGCTGTACTTTCAACAGGTCCCGCAGCACGGCCTCGTCCCGCTCCGTATAAACGGGGAAAGCGTAGCCGCCCTTTATCCAGCCGATATCGTCGCCGTGTTTCCGTTCCCAGGTGGAAAAGATCTCCAGGCTGCGCAGGCAGGTCTTGATCTTGGAGCCGTCGGAGTGAGTGGCCCGCAAGCCGCCTATGGCGCATTTGTTCTGGCCCTGGCCCGGGGAGGCGGCCGCGTCCAGTACCAGGGTTTTGATATTTCTTTCGGCCAGCGCCAGGGCCAGGGGCACGCCCACGCTGCCGGCGCCGATCACTATCACATCGTAGTTGTCAGCCATAATAGTTCCGTTCAGAAACCGCTCCAGCGGGTCTTTTCGTCAGCGTCCGTCCGGCACTCCGCGTTGGAGAAAGCGCCGAGGGGAGCCTCAACAAAAAGGGGGCGCCTGGTAAAGGCCGTGATCTCGGCCGGGTCCACGCCCTCGCTCCTGAATATGCTGACCAGCATGGCCGAGCAGGTCTTGGAGCCGCAGGCTCCCATGCCGGCCCGCGTAACCGCCTTCAGCTGGTTCAGGTCGCGCATGCCGGAGCGTATAACCCGGCGTATTTCACCCAAGCTCACCCGCTCGCAGCGGCAGATGATGGTGTCGTCGTCGGCCCCGGCGAGGTCGGCCGCGGACTTTTCCCCGGCCTCCGCCGCGTAGAGCCTGAGCGAAACCGCCAGGTCGGCGGTCTCCGGCGCCGCTTTTACTATCACTATCAGTGTGTTCTCGGCTTTAAAATCCTTTACGTCCAGCACCTCGGCCTCCCCGAGGTCGGCGCCTTCCCGGCCGGTCAGGCGCACGCGGTCCCCCTTCTTCACAAGCCCGCGCCCGATCTCGAACGGCAACGCTACCGACGGGTTCTTCGCGTCCTTGCGGTAATCCACTATCGTCACGGCCAGCCCCGGGCAGATGAGCAGGCACTTAAAGCAGCCGATGCAGTCCCCTTCGAATTTCGGGGTGTTCATTATACTGTCGCCGGAAAGCTTAATGGATTTTTTTGGGCAGACGGTTACGCAGGGGTTGCAGGGGATCTCCTGGCGGCAATGCAGCACCGGGTAGACCGGCCGGGCGTGGTCCTTGGGCGCCGGGGGATGGGTGGCGCCAGGCCTGGACTTCAGCACCTCGAGGCGGTCGAACCAGAATTGCGGCACCGGGGCGGCCATCACACCAAGGCTCTTGAGCACTTTATGCGCGGTGATCTTGCCGCTGAACATGGCGGCCGAGGCCTCGGCTATCTCCTCAGCGTCGCCGCAGATGAAAGCCTGCATGCCGGCCTCGCGGGCCTGCGCGTGGAACTCGTCTACGGAGCTGAGGCCCACGGCGATAAGCAGCGTATCGGCTTTGAAAGTCTTTTCCGTACCGGGCAGCGGCCTGAATTTATCGTCCACGCCGGCTATGGTGACGGTTTCCAGGCCGTCCTTACCGTCGGCCCGGAGTATGGTGTGGCGGGTGTATACCGGCACGCCCAGGCGACGGATCTTGTCCTCGTGCACTTTGTAGCCGCCGCAGGCGCTTTGCGCCTCTATCAGCCCCACCACTTTGATCCCGGCCTGCAGGGCGTGGTAAGCCGCTATAAGCCCCACGTTGCCGCCGCCCACGATGAACAGCCTTTTGGCCGGGCGCACCAGGTCCCGGTTGACAAGGGTTTGGAAGGCCCCTGCGCCGTATACGCCGGGCAGGGTATTGCCCGGGAAGGCCAGGGACTTTTCCCTGGCGCCGGTGGCGCTTATAATTGCTTTGGGTCTTACAAGGTAATATTTTCCGCCGCGCAGCACCCCGGCTTTTTTATCGGAGAAGACGGCCAGGCAGGTGGCGTCGGCCCAGACCTTTACCGACGGGTAATCCTTAAGCTGCTCTTCCAGTCTGGCCGCGATGTCCACGCCGCGGGTGCCGGCGTAGCAGTCTTCCACCGAACCGAAAAATTTATGGGTCTGCAGCACCAGCTTGCCGCCGAACGCCGTTTTGTCGTCTATTATCAGGGTGCTGACGTTAAGTTTGCCCAGTTCGGCCGCCGCCGCCAGGCCCGAGGGCCCGCCGCCGATTATAAGGGCGTCCACGTCCAGCTCCTCTACCCGTCCGAATTCGCTTACGCAGGCGGCCCTGGGCAGCTTGGCCGCGCCGCGCAGGGTCTCCACCTTCATGCCCGCGCGCACCGGGGTTACGCAGGACTTCACCGTAAGCCCGTCGGCTATCACGGAGCACTGGGCGCACTGGCCGTTGGCGCAGAATATCCCCTGGGGGCTCGCGTCTTTCTGGTGATGGCTGAAGATCTTTATGCCGTTGGCGTAAAGCGCGCTGGAAACAACCTCGCCTTCGAGGGCCGAGCACGGTCTTCCGTCAAAAGTGAATTTTATTTCCGCGCGTTCCTGCGGCTGGAGCACCGGGTGATCGGTAATTCTTTCCATGAGATCCTCTATCCGTCTAGGCTGTTCCAATATACTACAAGAAAAAAATACCCGTTGAAAACCCCGCCGCGGCCTTTTGCTATAATTATTTTAAATTCAGGAGGCGTATATTTTATGAAAAAAATCCTTTTGGCGCTCATTTTCGGCCTTGGCTGCGCGCAGGCGGCTAAAGCGGCCGAGCTCAGCTTCACCGACCAGCTCGGCCTTATCCCCGCTGCCGCCGCCGAGGTGAAAAACCCGGAAATAGCGGCCGCCCCGGCCAAAGCCGGCCGCTACGTGCAGGTTTCCGGCTACGTGACGCTGAACGGCAACGGCTGGGTTTCCGGTCCCAATGGCGGCTTCACTTCCGTGACGCTGAACGGCTGGGCTTCTTTTCGGGACGGTTCCGGTCAGATCACCAGTAATAATTCCTATATAAGCGTGCCCGCCTCTATGTGGATCTACCCCAACCAATCCGTCTTCCAGACCGTCTGGCCCAACGTCTATGCCACCTTCTACCGCAACGGCAAGATTGTGGGCTCCACCAGCCTTAATGGCAGCGTCTCCGTCAACGGCTGGCCCGGTTCCAACTTTGTAACGCTCTCGGGCTCCGGCTACCTAAGCGGCTCCATTTATGTGGAGGACGAGCAATAAAGCGCCGGCGCGCAAGGCCGGGCCTCGCCGCGAGACCCGGCCTTTTCTTATGAGACTACTGGAAGGTAAAACGCTCTCCGCCGAGATCCTGGCCGCCCTGCCGCCGCGCATCGAGGCGGTGCGCGCGCGCCTTGGCCGCGCCCCCGCGCTGGCGATAATCAACTATTTCGCCGACTCGCCCTCGGCCGTGTATGTAAAACGCAAGGTCGCCGCCTGCGAGAAGTTAGGGCTTACGGTCAAGCTCTTCAGCCCCGCTCCCGAAGAGGGGTACGCGGCCTTCAAAGGACTGCTGGCCAAACTGGGCGCGGACCCCGCCTGGGACGCCATAATGCTGGAACGGCCGCTGCCCGACGGATTTGAAAAGCTGGAGACCTGGGACGCCATCCCCGCGGCCAAGGACGTCGACGGGCTTTCCTCGCTCAATATGGGCCGGCTTTTTATCGCACGCAAGTTTGCGGAAATAGAGAGCGGGGGTTATTTCGTTCCCTGCACGGCCCTGGCCGTGGTGCGGCTGATGAAATTCCACAACATAAACCCGGCCGGCCTTAATATTGCGGTGGCCGGCCGTTCGGCCGTGGTGGGCCGGCCGCTGGCGCAGATGCTGACGGCGCTGGACGCCACGGTAACGCTATGCCACACCCGCACGAAGGACACGGCCGCCGTCTTCAAAGCAGCCGACCTGGTGATCACCGCAGTGGGCAAAGCCAAGTGGCTGAAGAAAGAGATGCTGCCGCCGGGCATGACGATAATAGACGTGGGAACCAATTTCGACGAAAACGGTAAAATGTGCGGTGACGCCGATTTTGAGGACCTCAGGCAGACCGCGGCCGCCATTTCCCCGGTGCCGGGCGGGGTGGGGCCGGTGACCATGGCCTGCCTGCTGGAGGCCTCCGTGAAGGCCGCGGAACTCCGGCCCGGGACCGCCGGCGACGCGCAACCCGCGGAAAATAAAAAAGGCGGGATCATATTAACATGAAAAAACACCTAAAAATCCTCATCCCCGTATTTATGCTGGCCGTGCTGTGCCTGCCGGCCGCGGCCCAGGAAGAGGGAGCTGCGCTGAAAGAGTATACCCCGACCGCCGCGCCGGCCAAGCCGGCCGCTAAAAAAGCGCGGGCCGGGAAAAAAGCGAAAAAGAAAAAAGCGGAGCCCGCGGAGTCGGAATACAAATTCTCGTCCGGGGAAAGCGTGCCGGCTTACAAATTCGACAAAAGGGCCAACCCGATAATAAAACCGGCGAAAAAGAAAAAGTCCGGCGGGAAGGGGGCGGCCGGCAAAGAAAAGAAAGCGGCGCTCCCGGCGGTAAAGCTCAAGCCCTCCAAGCCGATAGGCGCCGAGGACGCCCCCCCGCAGGAGCAGCAGGGCCAGCTGCCGGCGGAGGGGGAATAATGGCGGACCTGCTGGTAAAACTTTACGGCCTTCCGCCGTCCGCTCCGCTGGTTGAAAAACTGCGCGCCGGCGGCGTGGAAATAAAAAGGGCTATAGGCCCGGAGAAACAGGCTATAGCTGACTGGGTGGAAAAATATTTTTCCCGGGCCTGGGCCTCGGAATGCGAAGTGGCCCTTTCGGCGCAGCCGGCCTCCTGTTTTATAGCGGTGAGGGCGGGACAGATCGCCGGCTTCGCCTGCTACGACGCCACGGCAAAGGGCTTTTTCGGACCGATAGGGGTGGACGAGGCGGCGCGCACCGGCGGCCTGGGCAAAGCCCTGCTGATACGCACGCTGGAAGCCATGCGCGAGGCCGGTTACGGCTACGCCGTAGTAGGCTGGGCGGGCCCGGTGGACTTTTTTAAAAAAACGGTGGGGGCCGTAGTCATAGAGGGTTCGGAACCCGGTGTCTACGCCGACATGGTAAAAGCCGCCAAGAGATGAAAGCCCCCCGCGAGTGGCATAAAATTTTTTTCAAAAACTCTTTCTATAATCCCGCCTCCCCGGCGGCCTTAGAGAACGCACCGCGGGAAGCCCGCTTTATACTGAAACAGCTGAAATTAAAAAAAGGCGCGGCACTGCTGGACCTCTGCTGCGGCCCCGGCCGCCATGCCGTGGAATTCGCCGGGCGCGGCCTGGCGGTGACCGGCTGTGATTTTTCCGCGCCATATCTGGCGGAAGCCGGGCAGAGGGCCAAAAATAAAAAAGTGCGGCTGCGGCTGGTCCGCGGGGACATGCGCCGGCTGAAGTTCAAAGAAGAATTCGACGCGGCGGTAAACCTGTTCACCAGTTTCGGTTATTTCCATAAATTCAGCGACGATATCCTTACCCTCAAGGGCGTGGCCCGGGCGCTAAAGCCGGGCGGGCTTTTCATGATAGACATTATCCACGGGGATTTTGTGCGCGCCAATTTCAGGCGCCGGGACTGGTGCGATATGGGCGATCATTTCCACCTGGAGGAGAATTCCATGGACGCGGATGGGACCGTCAGCGCCTGGACCAGGATCGCCAGGAACGGCGGCAGGGCGCTGACCAGAACGTTCTTTACCCGTCTTTACAATAAGACCCGCCTGACGGCAGCGCTGCATAAGGCCGGCCTGGAACCGCTGAAGTTCTGGGGCGGTTTTTCAGGAGTCCCGCTCTCCGTAAAAACCGCAAGGCTGATCTGCCTGGCCCGCAAGCGTTCCTAAGCGGCCAGTTCGAACATTTTTTCTATGGATACTCTGGCGCTGGCGGCGATGTCTTCGGGGACGGTCACCTCTTGCGGGGCCGGGTCGGTCAGCAGGGCCAGCACGCTGTTAAGGGTGATGGATTTCATATACGGGCAAAGCCGGCACATGGCCACAAAATTCTTATTCGGGAACTTCAGCCGCGCCAGCTCGCCAAAACCGCACTCCGTCACCAGCAGGTAGGCCGCCGCGTCGGTGTTCCCGATATAGCGCATCATGTCGCCGGTACCGCCCATAAAATCCGCCGCCGCGATAATTTCCGACGGGCATTCGGCGTGGGCCAGCGCCACCAGCCCGGGGTAACGCCGCCTGTAGATATCGATAAGGCCGGCATTGAACTTCTCATGGACGATACATGTCCCGTTCCAGAGTATGATGTCCCTGCCCGGGGTCTTTCCGAGGGTCTTCGCCAGGTTGGCGCCCATGAAACGGTCGGGGATAAAGATTACCTTGTCGTGAGCCTCGTACATGCGCCGCAGGATCTTTTCGGCGTTGGCGCTGGTCACTATGCAGTCCGATTCCGCCTTAACCTCGGCCGAGGTGTTTATATAAGTCACCACCGGCAGCCCGGGGTGCCCGGCCTTCAATTTTCTCACGTCCGTCGCGGTAATGGCCTCGCTCAGCGAGCAGCCGGCGTTCCCGGAGGGCACATAAACTTTTTTGGAGGGATTTAATATTTTGGCCGTTTCGGCCATAAAATGCACGCCGCAGAAAATGATCGTGTCGGCCGCGGTTTTGCGGCAATCAGCGGCCAGCTTATATGAATCCCCGGTCAGGTCCCCTACGCCCAGGATGATCTCCGGGGTCTGGTAGACATGGGCGCAGATCACGGCGTTCCTTTCGCGCTTCAGCCGGTTTATCTCCAAGGTAAGCCCGGCCACGCGCGGCAGGTCTTCATCTACGCAGCGGCGGTGCAGCCCAAGCGCGATCAGCCTTTTAATTTCCTCGTTCAAGGCGGGGTTCATCAGCCCTTTAAAGTCCACTTGCCCAGGATGTCCGGGTGGTTGGTGAATATCCCGTCCGCGCCTATTTCCTTCATGCGCTGCGCGTCTTCTTTCTTGTTTACGGTGTAAATGCAGACCCTGAACCCGGCTTTTTTTATCTTCTTTACGTTAAGATTGAAAGCGATGCGCAGCGACATATGGAAATTCACCGCGCCCACGGCCCTGGCCTTTTTAAGGGCCGGCAGCAGCAGCATGGCGTTAAGGCCGTGCCCCAGGTAGGCGAGCCGGACCTCCGGTGAAAGCTCCCTTAAACGCTTCAGGGTGCCGTGGTCGAAGCTTGAAACTATTGTTTTTTCGAACAGGCCGGGCTTGCTCCCGAGGAAAGCCAGCACTTTTTCCTCGATGCCCGGGTAGACATTCCCGTCGTTCTTTATCTCTAAATTCAACCAGCGGGCCGCCGGTTCTATCACATCCATCACTTCTTCCAGCCTGGGGACGCGCTGAAAGCCGGGGTCGCGCTTGAAGTGGGCCGCGATATTGTATTTTTTAAGTTCCGCGTAGGTCAGGCCGGCTATCTTCGCCTTTTTGCCGGCCGTATGCTTAAGGTCGAAGCCGTGGTGCACCGCCAGTATGCCGTCTTTGGTCTGGTGCACGTCAAACTCGAAATCCCGCGAGCCCATCTCGACGGCCAGGGAGAAGGCTTTCAGGGTGTTTTCGGGCGCGTAAGCGGAGGCGCCCCGGTGGGATATTATTTTCATATGAACAGTTTTTTTATCTCCGAGAAGTATTCGTCCGAATATTCAAAACCGGCCATCTTGTCCCGCTCCGAGCCGGGGCCGTGAAAATCCGTGCCGGCGGTCACAAAGAGCCCGTGCCGCCCTGCCAGGCTTACGAATTCCCTGGTGGCCGCCCCGGTATGGGCCGGGTAGAAGGCCTCTATGCCGTCCAGGCCCGCCGCTTTCCAGGCGGGCAGGTCCAGGATCTTGGCCACCACACCGGGGTGCGCCAGCACGGCTTTACCGCCGGCTTCTTTCACCGCGCGGATCGCGTCTTCTACCGCGGGGCCGTTAGGGCTGACGTAGGCGGGGGCGCCCGGGGCCAGGTAGCGCTTAAAAGCCTGGCTGCGGCTGGAAACTACTTTACGGGCCCGCAGCACGTCGGCTATATGCGGCCGTCCAAGGGTCCTGTCGGCCGGGGCCGTAAGATCCCCGAAATTAATTTCCACGCCCAGGCCTTTAAGCAGTTCCAATATCTTTTTTATCCGGGTGATACGCCTGGAGCGGAAATCGGCCAGCCGCGCGGCCAGGCGGGGGTCGGCCGGGTTTATGCCGTAGCCGAGTATATGCAGGTTTTCGTGCAGGCCGGTGCTGATCTCCACGCCGTAACAATAGCTTATGCCGGCCTCTTTCAGGGCCGGCTCCATTTCCACCCAGCCGCCGGTCATGTCGTGGTCGGTGAGGGAAAAATACTTTATGCCGGCGCGGGCGGCCTCGCGGGCGAGCGCCGCGGGCGAAAGCGTACCGTCGGAATAGGTGGAATGGTTGTGGAGATTGATCAAAGCCATAAGCGGGGGCGCGGGGCCAAAGACCCCGCAACCCGGCAAGCAGGAGGGGAGGTCAGCCTACGGTTACTTCTTTAACTTCCGGTATCTCTTCCCTTATCATGCGCTCCACCACGTGTTTGAGCGTCATGGTGGAATGCGGGCAGCAGCCGCAGGCGCCGGTGAGCCGCACTGTGACTACGCCCTTCTTCTCGTCCACGCCTACCAGCTCCACGGAACCGCCGTCGGCGGCCAGCATGGGCTTTATCTTCTCTATAACCTTGGCAACTTTATCTTTCATAATGGGCACCTCTATATTAAATTATACCATGCCGGGGCGGCCGGTGCCCGGCCCGCGGGACGGAGCCGCTTAAATTCCCACCGCCCTAAATAGTAGAATCTTTTTATGCTCAAAGAAGCCGCTAACGTGAGTCAGCCAAAGGGCGAGCCGCGCCGCCGCTGGTTCGACGACGAATATTTCGACCTGATAGTCTGGTTCGGCAAGGACGAATCCATCTGGGGCTTCCAGCTCTGCTACGACCGCGAGCATAAGCCGCGGGCGCTGACCTGGACCAGCCAGTACGGCTACAAGCACACGGGCATAGACAACGGCGAGCATATCTGGGGCAACTCAAAAGCTTCGCCGGTGCTGGTAGAGGACGGCCTGTTCGACGCGCCGTCCATAGGCGAACGATTAGAGAAAGAGGCGGCCGGTCTGCCGCCGGAGATAGCGGCTTTCGTCATAGAAAAGGTGCGCGCTTTTAATGCCTAAGAACTTCAAGCCCGAAATGGGCTCCGGCGACCTCGGTTTTACCGACCTCTTTGGCGGCAAGCGCGTGCCCAAGACGCATTGCCGGATAAAGCTGAACGCTTTGCTTGACGACCTCGGCGCGCTGCTGGGCTTGCTTAAGACCTGGACCGTGGACGCTGGCGCAAAAAAAGAGATCTCCGCGGCGCAGGCCGGCCTGATCGGCGCCTCCGCCATAATTGCCGGCGCCCGCTCCGACCTGAAAGCCGAAACCGCGGCGCTGGAAAAGCTGATAGCGCGGCGCGCCGCAGGAATTAAACCCCAAAAAAAATTCGTCCTGCCGGGCGCCAACGAGGCCGAGGCCCTGGCCCATCTGGCCAGAACAAGGGCCCGCCTGTGCGAGTTGCTCTCTTGGGAAATAAAGGCTAAAGCCCCGGCCGTTTACCTGAACCGCCTGTCCGACTACCTTTTTCTTGTGGCTGTGAAAAGCTCCCGCGGGAGCCGCTGAAATGGCCGCCCCTCATATAAAGGAAGGGACGGCGCTTCCTGAACTCCGGGCGATAGGGGTGCTGGAATCCTGCTTCCGGGAGAAATTCGGTACGCCGCGCCAGCCGCATCTGGTACCGAGTTCATTGGCAAAACTGCGTATTTATCCGCAGTATTCCCCATTACATTCCCTTGCCGGCCTGTCTCGGTTCAGCCATGTATGGCTTATTTCCTGTTTCCACCTCAACACCAATAAAACTTTCCATCCCAAGATCCACCCGCCGCGCCTAAAGGGCGGAAAGATAGGGGTTTTCGCCTCGCGGTCGCCGCACCGCCCCAACCCGCTGGGCCTGTCCCTGGCTAAACTGGTGCGGATAGAGGGTGACACGCTTTATCTATCAGGCATAGACCTTATAGACGGCACGCCTATTCTGGACGTAAAACCTTACCTGCCTTTCAGCGACGCCGCGGCCGGTTCTACCTCCGGCTGGGTGCCGGACAACGCTTTTCCCGAACTGGCCGTGGATTTCTCCGCCCGCGCGCGCAAAGACCTGGATGCGGCCGACCCGGCCGGCGAACAGGGCCTGAAAGCGCTGATAGCCGACATCCTCAGGCACGACCCGCGCAACATGCGCGACGCTACCCAGATGAGGGACGGCGCCGAACTGGAATTCTTCCTGAGCGACCGGGAGGTGCATTTCTCCGTGACCGGCAACAAAGCCACGGTTACGCGCGTAGAAACCGCCGGCAAATTCGAAAAAAAACCCCGCCGCGAAAAACCTCCGAAAAACCAATTATTGCCAGGGTCCCCATCGACTAGGCTGTCCGTTAAGGCTAAATAAATGGCCGCAGTTGATAGCTACCCCTTCATGCCGGCTTACTGGCTGGACTCCGCGAAAAGCTCGCTTTCAGACACGGCGCAGCGGAAGCCTATGTCGTCGTTTGGTTTTTGTGTGCTGGCCCGGTTGCCGGACCGCGCCGAGTCGGTGTCAAAAGCCCAGGAGCCGCCCCTTATGACGTGCTCCTGCCCTGTTTCCGGGCCTTTGGGGTTTCTGGAAGGGCGTCTGGAGTAATAGGCCTTATCGTACAGGTCGGCCACCCACTCCCAGACGTTCCCGTGCATATCGCTGAGGCCGTGCTTGTTGGGCTTTTTGGCCCCAACGGGATGGGGAACTTCCCCGGAATTGGTTTCCAGCCACGCGAAATCTTCTGCCGCGTGCCGGGAGTTCCCGAACGAGTAGGCTTCCTCCGAACCGGCGCGGGCCGCGGCCTCCCATTCCGCCTCGGTGGGAAGGCGCTTATTTTTCCAGCGGCAGTAGGCGGCGGCGTCCGCCCAGGCTACGCCGAACACCGGGCAATTGTCGCAGGCCTTAAGGATACCCTCCAGGCGGCGGTAATATTTTTCGGAGCCGGTAGAGATGTTGAACTTGCCGCCGGGCTTGAGCCACTCGGGGTAATTACCGCTGGTGGCGCGCGTGAACTGCGCATAATCTCCAATGGTGGCCTCGGTCTTGTCCATGTAGAAAGGGGGCAGTATTATATCCGCGGCCGGCCTTTCGTCCGGGTCCCCTACGCCTTCCGGGGAGCCCAGGCGGCGCTTGCCGCCGGGCACAAGGGCCATGCCGGCCGTCTTTTTAAGTAGTTTTTCCCGTGCGGCGTCCTCAAGATGACGGCGCGCGGAGTTGATACAGACGCCGCAGGCCGGGTCCGCGCCGTCCCCGCGCATGTAGTTGAGCAGTTCCGATTCCGCGGCGGCCGGAGACAGGCGCTGCGCGGCCAGCGGCGCCGCGAGAAACAAGACCAGGGCGGACCGTAAAACCAAGGCTGGCGCTATTATTTCCATAAATTTAATCCGGTCTTTTCCGCTTTCGGTTAATTCCCGGTTTTTCGACGGCCGCGGAACATCCGCGGTTGAATATTTTAAAAAGTGTTCCGGCTTTGGGTACGGCTTCTTTACTCTATTGTACCACTGAACAATGGCTGTTTTAAAACTTCCGGCGCCGTTTTCTTTCCGCCGGAAATGCCAGGGCAGTATCCGGGCCATTAAGGGATTTTAACCATACTTGCGGAAAGCAACCGCCTATCTTGAAAAGCATGTTTGGAACTGTCTGAGACACTACACCTGTCCGGTTAAAATTTAAAGGGAGGGATAAAACGGCAGAGTAAACACGACTCTGAAAAGCGGCCCCGGTTACATGGGGCTGAATTGGCCTTTGTCCGTGACGACGACCTTAAACCTAAATCCGGCCTAGTAATTAGCGCCGTTGAGGTGCCTGGCCAGGGCCAGGGAGAACGCGGCCAGCGGGCCGGAATCTCCCGCAATCCCGCGCACGCTGAGCCTGGGCCCGCCGAAATCTTCGCGCTTTATTTCCAGGGCCATGCCGGCTCCGCGGATGGACGTCCCGCCGGCGCCGAGAAAAACGTTGTCCAGTTCCAGTTCAAGCCTGTCCGAGTCGAAATTCCTGCCGAAACCGCTGCCCCGCACCGTGTAGCGGCAGCCCTGCCCGGACTGCGTCCGCTCCACCCTGAGGTTGGAGAGACCGGCCCCCTCCACAAGCACGGAGTCGCCGAACTGCCTGAAGCTGTAGCTCTGCGTGGGCTGGGAGCCGCCGGGAGACGAAGCGCCGGGGATAGGGGGCAGATAATTGGCCAGAACGGAGAGCAGCACCACGGCCCTGGGGTCGGCGTTGGCGGCCAGGCGGGTTTCAACCCGCAGTTCCGGCCAGCCGGGCTGTTTGGAAAATTTAGCGTAGACCCCGTCCGCGTCTATGATGACGCTGGCGGCGCCGCCGAAATTATCGTTGGAGATGGCGTTGTTGACCCCCAACTGGCGCCCGAACATGCTGCCCGTAATGGAGTATCTGGCGAAAGGGTCGTTCTGGAAAGAGTTGTTCTGTATATCCAGGTTTACTTCGGATCCGTTGACCAGGTAATGGGCGCCGAAACCGAACATTTTCTCTATGGTAAGGTTAACGCCTGGCCCGGCGGCCGCGCAGGGAACCGCCCCCGTAAATTGAAAAGCCGCTACAAGCAACGCCGCGCCGAATACGTTCTTCATGTTATCTCCTCCGGGAGCCGCTTTACCGCCCCAAAACACGCGGCCCTGCTTTCAAATTATATATACAACAATGCGCCGGCACAACAGACTAAAGGCCTATACCGCGAAGATCTTTTGGCCCATTAAGCCTGGGCCCCGCCGGCTATTGGGTACCGCCTTCAGCGGTGGGGAGAAGCCAGGGTTACGGTTGCCGTCGATGTACCCCTGCTGACCGGTTTCGGGAAAGAAAAAGAGTTTATCGGCGCCCTCCTGGCCTCTTACCCCTCCAGAATCCCGGAGGCCGCCGCTTTCGCGGATAAAAACCGCGTGCTTCTTCTTAAATCCATAATAGCGGCGTCGCTATTAATATAGCCCTTGCGTGCCTGCACTTTGAGGAAGAAACGTGCGGCCGCGCCACCCGGCTCGGCGAATGGCAATAGCCCTGTAACTTTTAGCCCTTGATATTCCCTGAAGTTTCAGCGATACTATATGGCGAAGCATCCACAGCGCCGGCGGGGGCCGGGAGGCTGGCTGACCGCGTAACAAAAAATTCATGATTTATTCGGGATTTGTTAACAAGCGGGTGTTATAATATCCTTATGCGATTAATCCGCAAGAACGCTTTGGCGCTGGCGGCCCTGCTTTCCCTGGGGCTGTCTTCCGGCGTTTTTGCCTACACCGCGCAATGGACGCAGCAGGACTGGTCCGGCGGGGTAAGCGCTTCCACTGCGGTGGCCCCGGGGAACAGTACGGGATGGACCAATTACCAGGGCAAGGACACGGCCGTCACCGCGGCGGCGGCGCTTTCTCTTCAGAGCGAGCTGTATTCCTGGACCGTTACGGATAATTCAACCGGCGCGCCCGGCTTCCAATCCGGCGGGCCGCTCCCGGATATAGCCGTGTTAGGTTCGGGCGCGGCGGCTTACCTGGCCCTGGGTAAAAACGACGCCGCTAATTCCAAATGGCCTGTGCCTGCTGCTCCTGGTACCGTAGGTAGCGGCAGCGCGCTGGTTTATCCCGGCGCCGGTAATTACATATACGCTTTCCAGGGCGGCACCACCGTCTTCTGGCGTTACTCAATAACAGGAAACAACTGGACGACCATGACCGCAGCTCCGGGAGCTGTAAATAGCGGCGGTAGGCTGGGCTATCCCGGGTCCGGGGGTTATATATACGCTTTCCAGGGCGGCAACACCACCGCCTTCTGGCGTTACTCAATAACCGGCAATAACTGGACGACCATGAC
>DMXM01000034.1:235384-240697 GCA_003482905.1 Elusimicrobiota bacterium | reverse complement strand
TCAAATCTCGTTAGCGGCGAAGCATTCGTTCTATCCAAACCTGCTTTTGCCGAGTGGGTGCCGCTTAATGAGGCGAAATGCGAGACAGCCCCGCTAATTCCTGATTATCAGCCGCCTGTGGATGTTAGTCTTAGAGATTATTTTGGCTCACCCAGAGTAGTAGATGGGAAATCTATCCCCCATGCTGGACAAGACTACGCTGTGCCAAATCACACTCCTGTTAAATCAGCTGGAGCGGGGATTATTGCAGGATATGGCAAAAGCGACGATAATAAGCTTGGTTGTTGGGTGGCGATTAAGCATTCGGCGACTGCATACACAATTTATGGTCATTTGGATTGCAACTATATTTATGTTCAAGCGGGGGACCCCGTAACCCACGGTACTACTATTGCAGACTCTGATGATTCCGGGAAAGGAACAGGGCCGCATTTACACATGGAACTTTATGATGGATATCCTGGAAAATTAGTCGGTTTCAAAAACTACGATTCAAAAAAAGTGCCACCACAACCATCGGGTGTTTTTTTACTCCCTCCTCCCTCTCCCTCTGAATATGGCCACGCTATCAATCCGCTATGTGGTGGACGTAAACCCCCGCCTGCGCCGAAATTGCCCCCGCCATTACCTCCAGTTGAGGATACGACAGTTGGCCAGTTCCCGCACGATCCCAACGCTATGCTTGGGCCGGAGGGGTATGTAACACCGGGCCAGGCGATGACTTATACCGTCATGTTCGAGAACGAGGGCGCTGGCACCGCATTTGATGTTTATGTCACGGATATTTTCGATGGGAACCTGGACGATTCGAATATCGTCGTTAAAGATTTTTATCTTGTGGACTGGGCGACGAACACCGAAACTCCCACGACGCTGCCATACAGCTACGATCCGCAGTCGCATAAACTGACCGTGCTTGCCGGCACGTTTGATTCCAGGAAAGGCGGAAAATTCACGGTGGAATTGCGGCTTAGGCCGGATGTCCCGCAGGGCACGGTTGTGAAAAATTTCGCCACGGTATATTTTCCGACAGCGCTTGAAGAGACGCGTACAAACTCTATCATCTCCGCGGTGCCCCAGCCGGCCTTGGTGGCGTATACCGGCTCAACTGTTGCGGTTTATTCATCTTACGCAATGCTTGCGGCGACAGTCACCAGTGCGGGGCAGACTTTACTGGGTAAAACAGTGACTTTCAATATAGGCAACTCCAGCTTTACCGCCGTTACTGGCGGTTATGGCGAGGCGTCGGTTTACGTCCAGGTGGACGTCCCGCCGGGGATTTATCAACTTTCGGCGGCTTTCCCCGGTGACGGCTACTACTATACCTCTTCCACGCGGACCGCCACCCTTCAGGTCTTAAAAGCGGAAACCTTTATAGCCGATTTCTCAACCATCACGTATTCCGCCAATCCCGTGATTTCCGTATCTATGACAAATAGTAAAGGGGTGCAGATACTGCATCAGGACGCGGCCCCCAAAACTGTATATCTTGAATACCGAGACGGCGAAGCCTGGAAGCCTCTTGGCCAGACGGCGCTTTCAAGCGGGACCGCGGTGTTCCAGTTCCCACTGCCGCAACCGCCGACCGCGATATATCATCTTAAAGCGAAGTTTAGCGGCGATGATAATTATTCCGCCGCTGAAGCCACCGCGACACTTATGCTGGTGGATATTGAACCTCCCGCTGTAACAGCGAAATTACGCGGTGAACCGATATCAGATGGCTCAATAGTATACATGGTGGCCGCCGACACACTAACAATTGCCGCCGTGGATACACTGTCGGGTGTCAAAAACACGTATTACATTGTGGATACTGTTTTTTCCACTCAGACTGCCATGATCTATTCCGCGCCGTTTACGCTTCCAGTCGGTACTCATACGGTTTATTACTCGGCGGTCGACAATGCCGGTAACCAAGCGGGAATACAAAGCGCTTTAATAACGGTGGGCCCTGTAGATTCTAATATTGATACTGTCCCGCCGGTAAGCGTGTTTAATATATCCGGAACCTCCGGCAGAAACGGCTGGCATATTTCCGGTGTGGGCGCGGCAATAAGCGCCCTGGATAATAGCGCCGGTGTCAGGGAAACATTTTACAGCCTGGATGGCTCCGGATTTACGGTTTATGGTTCTTCTTTCGCGGTTTCGTCGGAAGGGCTGCACACACTGGAAGCATATTCCATCGATAACGCTTCCAACGTCGAGAATGTCAAAACAATCGAATTCGGAATAGATGTTTCCACGCCCGTTATCACATATTCCCGTGTTCCGGCTGCCAATCCCGATGGCTGGAATAATGCGCAGACGGCTGTGGTATTTACCGCTACCGATACGCTCTCTGGCATTGAGTATTGCAGTTCTTCATTCACCATCATGGGAGAAGGGGAAAATATCCCTGCCTCCGGATACTGTATGGATTATGCCGGTTGGTCGTCCACAGCGGCATTAACCGTCAGCATCGATGCCACACCTCCTTCGATATTTATATCCAGCCCGGCATCAGGCGGGAAATACGCGGGCGCGGATATCATAAAAATAGACTTTGCCGTCTCCGATAGTCTGTCGCTCGTGCGCAGCTCGGCCGCTTATCTGCGCCAGATAGCAGATAACGGTACGCCGCGCGGTTCGCTGCCGGATATTATCCCGGCTGCACCCGGCCAAAGCCTTGCCGTCTCCTCCATCGACGACGGCGTGTGGGAACTTATAGCTACGGCGACAGACTATGCCGGCAACTATTCCTACGCCTCTGGCGGTACGTTCGAAGTAATGCACGCCACCGTCCAGCCCGCTGGCGCAACAATAAAACTTAATCTTGAGCCCGATACCCTGAACTTAACTAGCAAAGGCGAGGCTATAGCCGCCGGGCTTAAAATTGTAGGCGGAAACACGCTATGCTTTAATCGCGCCGGCATTAGCATCAGCGCTATAAACGGCTATGCACTGAAAAAGCCGATATACGCGCTGAATTCCGGCAGGGATAATGACGGCCATGGACATGGCGATGATGACTTTACCTGTGGTTCCATAACCGTTAAATTTGATCGGGAGGCATTAATAGCTGTTCTGCCTGTGAACGCCAGGGTGAAAGTGACCGTGTCCGGCGGTTTGACCAACAAAGACACTTTTAGTGCGGATGATACTATAAGGACTATAAAGCCGCGCAGAGCGACCCGCCGTGAAGGTGGCCGCTTTGAACATTCTAAACGCGCCTCTGTAGACGTGCCGGCATTGTCGCTGAAACAAGACGACGACCTGTACGTGCTGGACGTGGAAGGCGACATAGATGAGCGCGAGGCCAGCAAAGCAGCTGCGGCCAAAGCCGGTAAGGTTGAAAGACGCGGCTACGCTTATGAGTTCGGCCCCGAGGGGGCGGTATTCGACAAACCAGTTACCATAAGCCTGCCTTACGACTCCGAGGATAAATCCCCGGAGAAGCTTGCGGTTGCTTACTGGAACGAGGCCGCAAGCTCCTGGGAAACACTGCCATCCCGCCGCGATACTGCCGGGCGTCTTGTAAAAGCCGATGTGCCGCATTTCTCGCAATACCAGGTGGTGGCTGCCAGTTACGCGGTTTCAAGTGTTGAGGCCCTTAAAAAGATCCGTGTTTCGGATGATGGCGACACTTCCATATTAACTTCCAGTCTTAAATTTAAACTTGGCGAGGTTTATGTATACCCGAACCCTGCAAAGGGCGGCAAAGTACCAGTGTTCCACATTGAGGTGGGGGAAGCCGATACCGTAAAAATACGGGTTTTTACCGTGGCCGGCCAACTTACCCATGAAGCCACAGTGAGCGGTATGCCGCAGGCGATAGGTTCTACTTATGCCTATGAATACGCCTGGGGCGGGCATATAGCCAGCGGCGTCTACTACTACACAGTGGAAGCTGTGTACAGCGGCAAAAAAATAAAAACCAAGGGCAAGTTTGCGGTGATCCGGTGAGAAAGATATGAAAACATGTCCACTGGTATTTTTACTTCTTGCCGCGTGTGCGGCGCCGGCGCACGCTCTTGAAACCGGAGCGCAGTTCCTTAAAATAGACACTGACGCGCGGCTGAGCGGCATGGCCTCCGCTGGGGCGGCTTCCGTATACGGGATAAGCGCTTTAACCTGTAACCCGGCCGGCCTTTCCTCTATTACCGGGCCGGAGGTCGTCTTCAGCCATAGTAAATGGCTGATGGATGCGAGCCACGACTTTGTGGGCTTTGGTACGACCATGGGGAAGCTGAAAGGTAATAGGATAGCAATCGGCGTTGGCATAACACGCCTGGCCAATAGTTCTTTTGACGGCCGTGCCGATGATAGAAGCGCCAGCGGCGGTTATAGTGCCTATGACCAGGCCGTAAGCCTCGGTTTTGCGGTAAAGAATATCGGTGGCGCTGTGAAATACATACAGAGCAATATAGCTGGCGTAAGAGCGGAGGCCTTTGCCGTAGACCTTGGGGCCAGGCGCAGGTTTACTAATTTACCTATAACGATCGGCTTTGGCGTGCAGAACTTAGGGAGCGGCATAAAATACCTATCACAGCGCGACCAACTGCCGTTAAGCGTGAATGCCGGGATTACATTCATGGCTTTGCCCGGAATGGCGCTGGCTTTTGATGTTAAACGGCAGGTGTACGACAAGCAGACGGTGTTTTCAGGCGGTACGGAGTACGCTATGACTACAGCCGGCAGCGTAGGCTTCGCGCTAAGGGGCGGCTACGGCTTGACCGGGTTGGCGCAGAGTAACGGCAAAAACGGGCTTAGTGTGGGCGCTGGCGTTATGGCTATGGGCGCGCAACTGGATTATGCCGTGTCCCCCGAAACCGGCCTTGGCAGCATACAGCGTATAACGCTGAAAAAGAAATTTTAGAATTATGAAATAGTGAGAAAATTAATTTATTTTCCTAATGCAGGCCAAGGTTTCTTTACTGCGTATCACGTGTGTATCAGTGCCTTAAAATTTGAAGACCGCCCTTTTTTTGATATAATTAAAACAGTTCTTTATATTCGCCGGTAGCTCAATGGTGGAGCATTCGGCTGTAACCAATAGTTGCAGCTTCCGCGGGAAACCGCGGTTGAAAAATCAGGTGAATTCAGGGAAACCCAGGCTAAGAAGCCGGGGCAATCCTGAGCCAAGCTCTGAAGCAGGTAAGTTCAGAGAAGGTGCAGAGACTATCCCGAAAGGGAGTACTTCCCCCGATGTCTGGGGGTGGGAAGCGCCTGAGTCCGTAATCCGCGTAGGCGGAATGGATATGATATAGTCCAAGCCTTGAAGCAATTCGAGGGCCCTTGTAACCGAAGGGTTGCTGGTTCGAGTCCAGCCCG
>DMXM01000034.1:83305-235149 GCA_003482905.1 Elusimicrobiota bacterium | reverse complement strand
GTCCAGCCCGGTCAACCGCCCCATTCATTCCGCATAACCCTCGCCCTTTTTATTATAATCTCCATATATCTATGGATATAAAACAGCGTCACGCCGGCGGCAGTTTTCTTACCCGCATAGTGCTGCCCAGCGCCCTGGCCGTAGGCCTTTTCATAGCCGCCACTTTTATTTTTATCATCCCTTCCTTCGAACGCAATATGATGGACCGCAAGAGGGAAACGATAAGGGAACTTAACAATTCCGTCCACAGCCTGCTGGCCAAATTCCACCGCGACGAGACGGCCGGCCTGCTTACGCGCGCCCAGGCCCAGAACAAGGCCGCGGCCAGCGTGCGCGCCCTGCGCTACGGGCCGGAGGACAAGGACTATTTCTGGATAACGGACCTCGGCCCTAAGATGATAATGCACCCGTACAGGCCCGACCTGGACGGCAAGGACCTCTCGGATTTCACTGATTCGCACGGCAAGCGCATGTTCGTGGAATTCGCCGAGATCGGCCGCCGCCATGGGGCGGGCTACGTGGACTATATGTGGCAGTGGAAGGACGACCAGACCCGCATAGTCCCTAAACTTTCCCATGTGCGCCTGTTCCAACCCTGGGGCTGGGTCACCGGCACCGGCATCTACGTGGAGGACGTGCGCGAGGAAATAGCGCGCCTTGAAGCCAGCCTGGTCAAGCTCTCGCTGCTGATAGCCGGCATCATCGCCCTGATACTGCTTTATGTCAACCAGCAGAGCCTGCGCATCGAGCGCTCCCGGCGCCAGGCGGAAAAGCTGCTTTCCGAGTCCGAAGAAAAATACCGCAAGCTGGTGGAGGCCTCCACCGAGGGCGTGGTGATGGTGCTGGACTCCGTACTTGTCTACGCCAACCGGACCATGCTGGACATGCTGGGCTACGCCCCCGACGGGAAAAAGCTGGACCTGGCCGGAATCTTCCACCACGACTCTTCATCCAGCCTTGAATACCTGCTGGAGCTCCTTGAAAGCGGCGGCGCCCCGCCGCAGGTGGAGGCCACCCTGCTGCGCAAGGACGGCGAAAGCCTGCGGGCGCTGCTCACCGCGTCCAAACTGAGCCTCGGCGGCCGGGAGGGCTTTGTACTTACCGTAAAGGACATAGACCGAAGCAAGAAAACGGAAGAGGAACTTTCCGAAAGCAGGGAGAAGTTCCGCCTGCTGACCAACAGTGTGAACGCGGAACGCGAAAGGCTTTTGTCCGAACTTCAGCAGTCGCTCGGATCGCTCAACCAATCTGTACGCGGCGTCGCCCGCAAAACCGTCACCTGCCCGCTCTCCACCCCTATTGAAAAGGCCGCTAAACTAATGACCGCGGCCGCCAGCAGCTGCATCCTGGTGGAAAGCGGCGGGGAATTGCTGGGCGTGGTGACCGACCACGACCTGCGCGCCAGGGTGCTTGCCGGAACGAATACCCCGGCCGAGCCCGTGTCGCGCATCATGAGCTCTCCTCTTATCAGCGTCCCTGACACCGCCCTTCTTTTCGAGGCCGTGCTGCTTATGCAGGAAAACAATATCCGCCACCTCGCCGTAAAGGACGCCGCGGGGAAAGTGACAAGCGTGATAGACGAAAAAGAGCTGCTTGCTCTTAAATGGTATTCCCCGGCGGTGCTGATGGAGGAATTCGCCAAGGCGTCCACGCCGGAGGAAGTTATCGCCGTAAAAGCGCGCCTGCCCCGGCTGGTCAGGACGCTTTCCGACAGCGGCGCCGACAGCGCCGGCGTTACCCGTCTTATCAGCGCCGCGGCCGACGCCGCCACGGCGCGCTTTATAGGCCTGGCGGTCAGGGAGCTGGGGGAGCCCCCCGTCCCGTTCGCCTTTATGGCCCTTGGCAGCCAGGCCAGGAACGAGCAGACCCTGGCCACCGACCAGGATAACGCCATAGTCTACGCCGACCCGCCCGACGGCGAGAAAACCGCCGAGGAGTACTTCCAGGCCCTGGGGAGGAAAGTCTGCGCCTGGCTCGACGAGGCCGGTTACCCGTATTGCAAGGGTTCCGCCATGGCCAATAACCCCAAGTGGTGCCGGCCACTGTCCGTCTGGAAAACCTATTTCACGGAGTGGGCGGGGATTACGGACCCCCAGGCCCTGCTGGATATAAACGTATTCTTCGATTTCCGCTGCGTAGCCGGCGACAAGGCGCTGGAGGCCGACTTGCGCTCGCATGTGCTGGCCGCCGTAACAGGCAAGAAGATATTTTTTCTTAACCTCGCCAATAACGCCCTGCTCTTCAAAGTCCCCGTCGGCTTTAGGGGCGCGGTCACGGTAGAGGACGAGGGGGAGAACCGCGGGACTTTCGATATCAAACAGCTGGTGCGCGTCATAACCGATTTCGCCCGCATTTACGCCCTGCGCGGGGGCGTGGCCGCCCTGCCCACGGTAAACCGCCTGGCGGCGCTCGCCGAGGCGAACGTGCTGGAGCAGGCGGAAAAAGAATCGTTCTCCCAGGCTTTCGAGACCCTTACACGCCTGCGCCTCAGGCGGCAGGCCGCCCTGGCGGGCCTCGGGCGCTCCCCGGATAACCGCATAAACCCGGGCGAACTTTCCCAGGCTGACCAGTTGGCGCTGAAAGAAGCCGCCGCCGCCGCGGTGGAGGCTATCAATAAGCTTAAAGATTTGGTAAAATTCTTAATCGTTTGAAATATTACGGACGCAGACCTAGTATGCGCCCGTTTTTTTTAGGAGACAAAATGCTTCACGAACCTGCGGCCCAAAGCGGGCCAGACGCTTCGGCGGATTACAAGGCCAACATCGGTGTGTGGATGTTCCTTTTATACGCGGCGGTATACGCTGCCTTCGTAGCCATAAATCTGCTAAAACCCCTCTGGATGGAAAAGATCATTATGTTCGGCCTCAACCTGGCCGTCGTTTACGGCTTCGGGCTCATCGCCTTCGCCCTGATCCTCGCCCTTATATACAACCACATGTGCGGCCTGCACGAGGCGGACTCTAAAGCCGCCGAAGGAAAGAAATAATATGGCCATAGCTATTTTCCTCGCTTTCGTCGGCCTCGTACTGGGGCTCTCCTTCTACTTCGCGGCCAAGACCAAGTCCGCCAGCGGCTACTTCGCCGCCGGCGGGCAGATCCACTGGGCCGTTAACGGCGTGGCTTTCGCCGGGGACTACCTCTCGGCCGCCTCCTTCCTGGGCATCTGCGGCATGATCGCCACCGCCGGTTACGACGGCTTCCTCTACTCCATCGGCTACCTGGCCGGCTGGATGGTGGCGCTGTTCGTGGTGGCCGAACCCATGAAGCGCCTGGGCAAGTACACCTTCACCGACGCGCTGGACGCCAAGTTCAATTCGCGCGGCATCAAGCTGGCCGCGGCCATAAGCACGCTGGTAGTCTCCGTGTTCTACCTTATACCGCAGATGGTAGGCGCCGGCGTCCTCGTTGAGCCGCTGCTCGGGATACCGCATTACGCTGGCGTCATCATGGTGGGCGCCATAGTCATAACCATCGTGGCCACCGCCGGCATGACCTCTACGACCTACGTGCAGTTCATAAAAGGCGGCATGTTGGTGGTGTTCTCCACCATAGTCTGCGTGGCGGTGCTTTACCGCGGGCTTTCCACCACCCCCGACCAGGGCGGCCGCGTTCCCTTCCACGAATACAAGACCATCAACGCCTCCGAAGTTAAAGGCAAGCTGGTTACCGAAGACAAGACCTTCACGGTGGCGGGCGGCCAGGAAGTTAAAGGTTCCAAATTCGTCAAGCTGTCCGCCGGAGGTATTGAAACCTGGTGGGCCCGCTATGACAAGGACGGCAAGATAACCCTTCGCGAGACGCAGTACTCCGTGGCCAAGGCCGACGGGGGCAAGCTGGTCAACGGCTTGCCGGAATCCAAGGAGAACCAGCCGCGCCTTTACGGCAATCTTGAGGCCATAAAAGGAAAGACCGGACCGGAAGCCTCCACGGGTAAAGTCGGGCCTTTCGAGTTCCTGGCCATATTGGGCGACCCGGAAACCAAGATCAACCGCTGGAAGACGGTAAAGTTTGCCGACGGAGAAGACAAGGTGGTGGTCTACGCCCCCAATGTCACGCCCGGCAACAAGATCATGCGGCCCGGCCTTAAGTTCAAGGTGGAAGGCACGCCGGTGCAGAAGCTGGACTTCCTGTCGCTGATGCTGGCGCTGTTCCTGGGCACCGCGGCCCTGCCCCACATCCTGATACGCTACTACACCGTGCCCAGCCCCGCCTGCGCGCGCAAATCCACCATAGTTGCCATCGCGGCCATCGGCTTCTTCTACGTGCTGACCATGTACATGGGCCTGGGCGCCCTGGTCAACTCCGTGGTGAACCCGCTGACCGACAATATGTCGGCGCCGCTGCTGGCCCGGTCCTTCGGGACCTTCCTGTTCGCCATCATCTCGGCCATAGCCTTCGCCACCGTGCTGGGCACGGTCAGCGGCCTTATTATAGCCGCTTCCGGCGCCGTAGCGCACGACCTGATGGACCGCTATATGCAGATAGACTTCACCGAGAAGCAGAAAGTGCGCGCCGGCAAGATAGCGGCCTTCGTGGTGGGCATCATCGCCATCATCCTGGGCATCATCTTCCAGGGCATGAACGTGTCGTTCCTGGTGGGCCTGGCCTTCGCGGTAGCCGCTTCGGCCAACCTGCCGTCCATCATCATGCTGCTCTTCTGGAAGAAGACCACGGCCAAGGGCATAGCCGCTTCTATCGTCACCGGCATGGTGTCGGCTATCGGCATCATCATGTTCTCGCCCAGCATCTACGAGAAGTTCGGTCTGGACCCGGCCACCGCGCCGATACCGCTGGACAACCCCGGTATCTTCTCCATACCGCTGAGCTTCCTGGTGCTGGTGGTAGTTTCCCTGCTGACGCAGAAGAAAGAGCAGGCCGCGGCCTGAGAAGGGCCCAAAGGCGGGAAGGGGCGCAAGTCCCTTCCCGCTTTTTATTTATAACAGCATGAAAATAGTCGTTTTTACGGATACGCACGCGAACCTGCCGGCCCTGAAAGCCATGGCCCGTGAGATACGGCGCGAGGGCTATGACGCGGCTTTCCATACCGGCGACGCGGTCGGCATAGGCCCGTGGCCGGCAGAGACCATAGAGTTGATGGGGGAGATCCCGCGCCTGAGCCTGCTGACCGGCAACCATGACGCCTGGATGTGCGGCGGCCTGCCCAAAGACGCGGCCGCGTGGCTGAAAAACCATTATGAGTGGCTGATGGGCCGGGTTTCGCGCCGGCACATAAACGCGGCCTCCGCCTGGCCTTACCTTACAGAGCACGAGTTCGAGGGCGTGCGCGCGGCCTTCGTCCATTACGCGCTGAAGCCCTGCGGCCGCCAGGTAGCTCTGCCCATAAGCGACCACATAACCCGCGACCTAGACGCTCTGCTGGGCAGCCATACGTCGCTGCTGGTTTTCCACGGCCACAGACACAAACCCTCCGATCTCAAAGGAAAGGTGCGCTACGTCAACCCCGGCGCGCTCGGCTGCTGGCATAAACCCGCCGCCCGTTACGCCATAGTGCGGTTCCACAAGGGAAAGGCTTCCATTCAGCATAAAGCCGTCCCTTACGACCAGGCAGAACTGCTGGCCGGGTTCGAATCCCGGAAGGTCCCGGACCGGCAGTTGATCCTGTCTTCCTATTTCAACATTCAGATATAAAAAAAGACCCGGCCAAAAAGCCGGGGCTCTCCAAGGCCTGGCCTCACCCCGAGGCCGGGCCTTTTCCGCTGCAGCTTTAGAACGGGAACTTGAAGCTCAGCTGATAATGCAGATTATCCCTGTTATCGTAACCGGTGGCCAGCTTATACTCGGTCACCTGCTGTGCCGCTTCAAGCGTCACGGTCACTTTCTCGTACACCAGGCAGTTGGCGTTGGCCAGAATGGTGGTATTCTTGGTCTTCGCCGCGGCCGCCGCCGCTATTTTGTCGTCGACGGGGTTGTCCACGCCGTAGGCCGCGTTAAAGAAGAACCTGCCGGCCGGCTTTATAAGCAGATTGGCGAAACCTCCGGAGGCCTTAACCTCGTTGGCGCCGTAACCCATGTTGCCGATGCCGCCCATGAAGTCGTAAAGGTTCTGGCCTGTCCAGATCTGGCCGTTAAGGGTAAACATCGAATTGAGGGGGATATTGTAGCCGAAATCAGCCAGCAGAACATCGCCTTTTTTACCCATCGTGCCGTTGGCGGTGCTGCGCCACTGGCCGGCCGCGCCCATAAGGGTGAATTTGGCCTTGCCTACCTTAAGCTGCGCCTGCACCTGGCCTTGGGGGAGTCCGGAGGCGGTGCCCTCTGCGTCGGTCAGTTTGCGCGTAGGGCGAACCGCCGCGGCCGCGAATGTGAGATTGTCATTGGCCTTGTAGGTAAGACGCAACTGCGGGGCGCGGTACCACAAAACGCCGCTGTAACCCAGGGCCAGCTCGTTATTGGTGCCGGAGAACTCAAGGGGGGTGAGATGCCAGGTCTGACCGGCCAGGATCTCGAATTTGCCGGCCTTCAACGTGACATAGGCGTGGCGTATGCGCAGGTCGGCGGTGGGGCCAGGGGTGGTGCTGCTTATAGCGCTTTCGCTAAGCCCCATAAAATCGGTTTCAATTTTGGCCGAAACCTTGTCCCCGTCGGTGATGTCCAGGCCAAAGCGGGTGCCGCGGGCGCTGGCCCTGAAATCCCGTTCCGAATCCTTTTCCGAAGCCACATACAGCATAAAATCGTCCCCGGCCGCGCCGTGAACGTCATAAGCGAAGTCGCTTTTGATATGGCCGTAGAAATTAACCTTATACTTTCCCGTCGCCGTTTCCTGCGCCGCTATCGGCAGCGCGCAGCAGACCGCCAAGGCCAATATGGCCGCTGAAGATACTATTTTACGCATTTAATGCTCCTTAACCTCGAGTCTATCCCGCTGCGCGCTGGCGCAACAACAGGGACGATGCAGCAATTATATACCGCGCTTTCAAATTCAGTGGGATTGAAAGATCTTCAGGCCCACCCTGGCGGCGAGCGTCGTATCGTCCACGAACGGGTTGCGGTTGTTCTGGCGGCGCTCTATCAGCTCGTTGCGGCGTTTTTCCGCGGCGTCGGGGGGGTCGCGCCTGTCCCATTCCAGGAACATGGGAACCCGGCTGACCCAGAAGTCCTTGTAATCCATGCCGTCGCGGATATTGTGGCTATAGTAGCGCACCACGAAGTAAAGGATGGCGCGGGCGACGTCGCCCTTCACCGCGTCGCAGGGCTCGAAGCCCTCGGCTCCCAGTTTTGAGCCGCTGCTGGTACCGTATACGGCCTGGGAAACCACGCCGAAAGGCTCGCTGCCGCGCCTGCCATTGACCGTGATGAAAGTGGGAAAAATGTGATGAAGGTCGGATTTCATCGGGGCCGCTTTATTGAAGAAACCCTGGGGCCAGGTGTGCTCCGCGTTCATACCGCCGGTGTCGCGTATCCCGTCTTCGTTAGCGTCGCCCTGTTCCTTATAATCCGCGCCGCTTTCGCTGGCGCCCCTGACGCAGACCTGGGAATAGAAAGCGGTAACTCCGGGGCCCCCGTCGCAGCCGGTATTGTCGGCAATGGAGAACATGTATTTTTTGGCCTTCAGGTAGTCGATGCCGGTGCCCGGCATGGAGGGTACGGTGGCCGCGTGCAGGAATTGAAAAAGTTTTTCGCCCGAAAGGCTCGCCGCAGCGGCCAGGTAATTAGCGCGGGGGCTGAACGGGGGACGGGGGGATGGGACATCGGACTGGCCGGGCAGGGAGGAAATGAACGTTTCAAGGTTCGGCAGGTCCTGCGCAGGCACGGGGGCGGCCATAAACCCTGCGGCGGTAAAGACGAACACGAGCAGTAGCGCGATGCGTTGCACAATGTCTCCAGGCTTCCATATCCCAGCCGATTAAACGCCAGGGAAATTATAACATTATTAGCGCGATCCCGGCGCACCGGACTTGAGCTGCCTTTCCCTCCCGAGCCCGCGCCCGGAGCCGCCGGGGAGCGCCTGCCGGCCGACGACCGCTGGGCCTACGCCACGGCGATCATGAACAGGGCCGTTACGGACGATCCTTATAAACTGGCGGCGTTGAATAAACCGCTAAAAAAAAAGCCCCTTACGGGGCCTTTTTTGGGCGGGTTATGCCTTCAATGCGCCGCAAAGACCAGTTCACCTATCCTATCGGCCAGTTCCGGATTGTCTATGAAGGGGTTGCGATTGCCCTGAAAACCTTCAACCCTATCGTTACGCCGGCGCTCGGCGGCGTCAGGCGGGTCCTGCCGGTGCCACTTCAGCAGCATGGGGACGTTCCTGGTCCAGAACGAGTTGTAATTCATGCCCTGCCGGATATCCCTGTCGCTGTAGCGCACTATAAAATAGAACATGGCGCGCGCGGCGTTGCCTTTCACGGCGTCGGAGGGTTCGAACCCCTCTTTTCCCAGCATGGAGCCGGAGGAAGTGGAGTAGCTGGGGCGGGAGACTTCGGCAAATTTTAAATTGCCGCGGCGGCTGTTCGGGGTGGCGAAGGTCGGGGCCAGGTGATGCAGGTCGGCCACCATCGGCAGAGCGCTGTTGAAGTAGCTCTGGGGCCAGAGATGTTCGGCGTTAACATAAGCGTCGACCACACCATCCCCGTTCGCGTCGCCCTGTTCTCCATAGTTCTCGCCGGTGGTGCCTGAGCCGTTCACGCAGATCTGTGAGTAGAAGGTAACTATGCCGGAACCGCCGTTACAGCCGGTGTTGTCGGCCCGTGAATACATGAAGGCCTTGGAAGCCTTATATGACGGGATAAATGACTTGAGCGGGGCAGGCGCCGTTGCGTCGTGGAGGTAGGAAAAGAGCTGCTCTCCGGAAAGGGAGGCTTCCGGGGTGCGCCCTGCGCTGAAAAGCGCCGGACCTGCCGGGAGGGGGACCGCGTTATATAAGGAAAGGGCCGAAACAGAAACCCTAAGGGCCTCAAAGGCCGGAACTTGCGCCGACAGCGGTGAAAGGGGAAGGACCGCGAGGATAGCCAGTGTTAGTAAACCGTTGCGTTTCAAAAATCCTCCAAATCGTGTTGACCGAAATCAATGACTTATGTCAAACATAGTTTAAGCCATACGGCCTATTTCGCAAGGGCCAAAGGGCCTATACGGTATATAGGCCTTTAGACCTATGCAAAGATGCCGGGGCTTTTTTTGTATCATTGCCCTATGAACTATGTTCCACCAGCCGTTAAAATAACCCGTCTCAGGTCCGCCCCGCGGCTGCGCGCCGCCGCGCGCCTTATGGCCGCCTGCGACCCCTGGAAGAAACTTGGCCTGACCGCGGAAAGGTGCGCGAAAACCATCCAGGCCCCCTTTAATGAAAATTATCAGGCCACCGTCCGGTCCCATTTCGCCGGACTGGCGACCATTGCCATGCACGGGACATTCAGGGGCTACATACAGGCCCTATTCGTGGCCGAAGGCTTCAGGGGTACGGGCGTAGGAGAGCGGTTGCTTCGCGCCGCGGAGGCGAGGATATTCAGAAGTTCCCCTAACGTCTTCCTGTGTGTCTCCTCTTTCAACAAAGGTGCCATCAGATTCTATAAGCGCATGGGCTACCGGAAAGCCGGCCTCCTCAAAGACTTCGTCAAGGCCGGGCACGACGAGATATTGATGCGCAAGACCAGGGGGCCGCTGATTCGTACAGGGCGGGGAACTAAAGCGGCGGCGCGGCGGGCCAGGCCGGTGTAATCTTTCCCGACGAAAGAGCTATAATATAGATAATATATGAAAAAGCTACTCACTAAGATCGGCCTTAAGGCCCTGCATACGCTGGGCTTAAAGAAAAAGGCCACAGGTTTCTATGGACTGGGCATAGCCCCCAAGCTCATGGACGCGCTAGACAAGAAAGGCTTCGTAACCCCTACCCCCATACAGGAAAAGGCCATACGCGTCGCCACCGAAGGCAAGGACATGGTCGGCATCGCCCAGACCGGCACCGGCAAGACCATAGCCTTCTCCATCCCCATGATACAGCGCCTGGCCGCCGCGCCGGGCAAAGCCCTGGTGCTGCTGCCCACCCGCGAACTGGCGATCCAGGTAGCGGAAGTCTGCCGCGAATTCGCGCCCCAGATGGGCATGGGCGTGGCCTGCCTTATAGGCGGGGAAAGCAAAGAGGGCCAGTTGAAGGACCTCTTTAAAAAAGCCCGCATAATAATCGGCACCCCGGGGCGGGTCTACGACCATATCGACCGCGGAACCCTCAAAGTGCACGACGCCCGCATACTGGTCCTGGACGAGGCAGACCGGATGTTCGACATGGGCTTCGCCCCGCAGATCAACCGCATCATCCGCTGCCTGCCCAAAGAGCGCCAGACCATGCTCTTCTCCGCCACCATCCCCGACGAGGTGATGAAACTTGCCAGCCAGCACATGAAACTGCCCATCCGCATAGAAGCCGCCAAGTCCGGCACCGCGGCGGCCAACGTGGTACAGGAGCTCTACGTAGTGCGCACCGGCTCCAAGCCGATGCTCATGTCCAAACTCCTGGAAAAGTACGCCGGCACCGTGCTTATCTTTGTGGAAACCCGCTACGACGCCGCCAAGGTGGCCAACATCCTCTCCTACATGGGCCACGCCGTGGCCGAGATCCACTCGGACCGCACGATGGGTCAGCGCAAGGACGCGATGGAAGGCTTTAAATCCGGCAAATACCGCATACTGGTGGCCACCGACATAGCGGCCCGCGGCATAGACGTGACCGGCATAGAGCTGGTGATCAACTACGAGCTGCCGTCGGAAGACGACGCCTACGTGCACCGCATTGGCCGCACCGGCCGCGCCGGCCAGCCCGGCCGCGCCATCACCTTCGCCACGCCCGAACAGGGCGGCGACGTGCGCAGCATAGAAACCCTTACGGGAGTGCCGCTCACGCAGATGACCCACCCCGAAGTCCCGGCGGAAACCCTCTGGGGCTACGACAAGGCGGCCTCGGGGCGCGGCTGGAACCAGCGCTCTTCCCGCCGGCCCGGCGGCGGCGGGCGCCGCAGGTAAGCCAGTCCGACGCCGTATAAAATAAAAAAGCCGCCTTCTTGGCGGCTTTTTTATTTTATCCCAGGGATTTTAATCCGCTCCGTATACTTCCTGTTTTTCAAAGGAGGCCGTTATGGCGCGCGCCTTAACGAACTTAAGATATTCTTTGGTCCGGTCGCTTGAAACCGGCAGGATAACCTGGACCCTTTTCCCCGGGGAAAGCGGGTCGCTATAGCCATAAGGTTCTTTCAATATTAGCGCGCCGGTCTCGTCCCGAAAGACCAGTACGCCGTTGAAAGCGTAATAGCGGCGGTTTGACATATTTTCAAATTCCAGATAAAGCTTTATCCCTATCTTCTCCTGGTCCACCACCTGCTTCTTCTTCAACAGGTGGACGGCGATGGGATTAGCCGGCTTTTTTTCCGCGGCGGCCGGGGCGGCTGCCCCGCCGCCTTCAAGCCCGACCACGCGGCCCTCTACCCGCGTAACGCGTTTCTCCAGTTTGGTCAGCCGGCCTTTCGTGCCGGCCTGTGAGAAGGCCGGGACCGCGGCGAAAAACAGTATTATCAGCGCGGTAAAATTCATAATAAATAATTATAGCACTACCGGCGACGCCCCATATATGGGATAATGGTATATGACCGACACAACAACAACTCCCGCCACGGGCTTTTACGGCCTGGGCATAGCGCCAAAACTACTCGAAGCTTTAGATAAACTCAAATTTAAAGTCCCGACGCCAATACAGCACAAAGCCATCCCGCCGGCCTCCGAAGGGAAAGATATGGTGGGTATCGCCCAGACCGGCACCGGCAAAACCATAGCTTTCGCCATCCCCATGATACAGCAGCTGGCAGCCAAAGAAGGCAAAGGCCTGGTGCTGGTCCCAACACGCGAACTGGCGCTGCAGGTGGCCGAAGTGGTAAAACAGTTCGCGCCGCTGATGGGCATGCAGACGGCCGTCATTATCGGCGGGGAAAGCCTTGGGCGCCAGCGCCAGGAACTCTTCCGCAGGCCCCGCATCATCATAGCCACCCCGGGCCGCATGATAGACCACATCGCCCAGCGCAACGTCATTATGTCCGACGTTCGCGTGCTGGTGCTGGACGAGGCCGACCGGATGTTCGACATGGGCTTCGCCCCGCAGATCAACAAGATCATAGCCACACTGCCCAAAGAGCGCCAGACCATGCTTTTCTCCGCCACCATGCCCGACGAGATCATGAAACTGGCCTCCGCCCACATGAAGTTGCCTATCCGCATAGAGGTAGCCCGCTCCGGCACCGTGGCGGATAAAGTGGACCAGGAACTCTTTATCGTCAGCCGCGGGGACAAACTGCCGCTGCTCGCCAAGATCCTGGATAAATACTGGGGCAGCGTGCTTATGTTCGTGCGCACAAAACACAACGCCAAGAAGATAGCCAAGGAGCTGCGCGACATGAAGCACAGCGCCGCGGAAATTCATTCCAACCGTTCCCTAGCCCAGCGCCGGGAAGCCCTGGAAGGGTTCAAGGCCGGCAAGTACCGCATCCTTGTGGCCACCGACATAGCCGCCCGCGGTATAGACGTGACCGGCATTGAGCTGGTGATAAATTACGACCTGCCCGACGAGGACGAGAACTACATACACCGCATCGGCCGCACCGGCCGCGCAGGGCAGCCGGGCCGCGCCATCACCTTCGCCGCGCCCGACCAGGGCAAAGACGTGCGCAATATCGAGCGCCTGATGCGCATGCCGCTGCCGGTATCGGTACACCCCGATATATTGCCTGCCAGTTTCGGCTTCAGCCACAACGGCAGCCGGCACCAGGCCGGCGAAAAGCGCCGCCCCGGAGCCAGGACGGCCCCGCGCGGGGAGTTCGGTGCGAGGCCGCCGAGCCAACCGCAGCAGGAACCCCAGGCCGGGCCGGTATCCCATCTGCCCGAGCCGGGAGAGAAGAATTACAACCGGGAACCCGGGCCCCAGGCGCGGCCCAGGACCGAGCGCCCTCCGCAGGGGAGAGGCAATTTCAGCCGGGGGCCGGCGCGCCCGCAATCCGGCGGGCCGAGACGCGGCCAGTCGGGCCCGCCGCGTGAAGGATCGTTCAACCGCGGCCAGCGCGACTCACGGGGCAGTACAGGACCGCGCGGAGAGGGACGCCCCGGCTACGGAGCCAGCCCAGGTCCCCGCGGCCCACAGGGCCGGCCTGACGCCCGGGGGGACGGACGCCCCGCCTACCCGGCAAGACCAGCCGGCGCCCGCCCAGGGCCGAACCGCTACGGAGCGGACCCGTCCAGGCGCGGCGGCATAGTAAGCCCTTCTCCTTATTTCGAAGAACCCCCGCGCAGGCCGACGGGCCGCGGCCCCAGGCCGGATCGTCCGCGCTCAGAGTCGCCCGGGAAGCCGGCGTCGGGGAACTGGTTCAGCCGATTCCTCAAGAAGAAGAAATCGGACTACTGAAGCGAGTAGCCGCCAAAACCCCCGCCGCCCAGGCGGGGGTCTTCTTTTAAACCATTTCTGTTCTGGTTTTCCCCGGATTATTTTTGTATAGTCAGGTTTGGGGGGATAATGGAAAGCGAAGACCTGACCATATACGCGGATTTCTTTCATAAAGCGCCGGAAATGCTCTGCGTAGCGGGGTTCGACGGCCTTTTCAAAGAGCTGAATCCCGCCTGGGAGCGGGTGCTGGGCTTTGCCCCCGCCGACATGCTGGGGCATGCCGCGGCGGACTTCGTTTATCCCGCCGACCGGGACGGCGCCGAAGCCGGCGCGAGGCGGATGGTCGCCGGTGAAAGTCAGGTCTCGTTTGAAGCACGCTTCCCGGCCAAAGACGGCTCACTGAAGTGGCTGCTCTGGCGCTGCGCGGCCGACCCCGAAAAAAAGATATTTCACGGGGTAGTAGTGGACATCACGCCCCGAAAAATGACGGAAACCGCCCTGCGCGAAAGCGGCGGCATCCTGCGCAAGATCCTGAACCTGGCGCCCATGGCCATGGCCATCGTGAACATAGACGGCACGATAGAATATATAAACCGAAAGGCGGAGCAGGCCTTCGGCTTCGCGCACACAGAGATCCCAACGCTGGACAAGTGGTGGGTGCGGGCCTACCCTGATGAAAAGTACCGCGCCGAAGTAGTGCACAGATGGAACGTAAAATTAAACAAGGCCATCCTCGAAAGAACTGAAATCGACGGCGGGGAATACAATATAACCTGCAAGGACGGCAAGCGGAAGACCGTTTTTATATTCGGCGTAATAGCCGCGGAGAAAGTTTTTGTAATGTTCGACGACATCACCCGCCGCGTCGAGGCCGAACGGGAACTCCGGGAGAGCGAAAGCCGCTACCGCGCCCTGGTCGAGACCACCCGCACCGGCTACGTGATCATAAACAAAGAGGGCCGCGTGCTCGACGCCAATACCGAATACGTCCGGCTGACGGGCCGCAGGGACCTCAAGGAAGTGCTTGGCAGAAACGTCCTGGATTGGACCGCACCTCATTCGAAGGAAAACAACGCGGCGGCCATTGCGCAATGCGCCAGGGACGGCCATATTTCCGATTTTGAGGTGGATTACACCGACGCCGCCGGCGGCAACACCCCGGTAGAAGTGAACGCCAGCGTGGTTGCCCGCGGGGGGGTGCCGCAGATTCTGACGCTCTGCCGCGACATAAGCGCGCGCCGGAGGGCGGAAGCGGAAATACGGGGCCTCAACCAGAACCTGGAAGAGCGTGTACGGGCGCGCTCGGAGGAACTTATAGCCGCTAACAACGAACTGGTAGCGGAGATCTCACAGCGCCTCCAGGCCGAGCGCGCCAAGGAGAAGCTGCAGGAACGGCTCCTGCAGTCGCAGAAGCTGGAGGCGGTGGGACGGCTGGCCGGCGGCATAGCCCACGATTTCAATAATATCCTGGTCTCCATAAGCGGCTATGCCGAACTTCTCCAGGACACCATGCCGCCGGGCGCGCCGGCCCGGGCCGACCTGGCGGAGATCCTGCTGGAAACCGAACGCGGGGCCGCCTTGACGCACCAGTTGCTCACCTTCAGCACAAAACAGGAGATCAAGCTGGAAGTGCTGGATATAAACAGCATCGCGGCCGACAGCGAGAAAATGCTGAAGCGTCTTATCGGGGCCAACATGCACCTCGAGACCCATCTTGCCGACGGGCTTTGCTCCGTTAAAGCGGATCCCGGCCAGATCTCCCAGATAATAATAAACCTGATCATAAACGCCAGGGACGCCATGCCGGACGGAGGCAGGCTAATTATGCGGACGCGCAACGCGGAACTGGGGGAGGAGAACGGCAGCATGAGGCTGGTCCCCGCTCCCGGCAGCTACGCCGAACTCTCCGTCAGCGACACGGGGGGCGGGATGACCCCCGAAACCATGTCCCACCTGTTCGAACCTTTCTACACCACAAAAAAGCCCGGGCAAGGCACTGGGCTCGGGCTTTCCACGGTTTACGGCATAGTCAGCCACGCCCGCGGCGGCATCTCCGTGGAGAGCGCCCCCGGGCGTGGCACGACCTTCAGGATATACCTGCCGCGCGCAGATCAACCCGCCTGATCCCGGGCTTATTCTTTAAATATTATCCGGGGATGTAATAATTTATTTTGCCCGGTTATAAAAACCGAGAATAAGGCCCAGGGCCAGCGACCAGACGGCTGCCAGGCCTATGCGCAGTTCCAGGGGCAGAAGGAAAGTAAGGGTATGGGCCGGCACCCAGAACCAGAGCAGCGACCTCAGCCCCCTATCCAGGTTGGCCCAGTTGGGCGCTCCGTCTATGGCGTTATCTATCAGGCGGTGCGCGATGACCAGGAACGGCCCGAACTGCAGGTTCATACAAAGCGAAACGGCGAAAGCTTTGCCGGGCGCGCCAAGCTCGGGCAGCAGCCCGTGGGAAATAAGCCCGTCGACAAAAGCCACAAAACCGGTGAATGCGTACTTTATGCAGACGGCCAGCCCCGCCCAGCCCAGCATACGCAGCAGCGTGCCCCGCGCCCCGAAGGGGAAAAACATCCTCCGCGCGGCCAGCCATCTGGAGGCGGTCTCGCCCAAGGTGCCCAGCACGGCGAACTGCGCCATGGCCGTAGTTATCGGGTGGGCCTTAACGAGCTCGATATACTGATCCATATATTATCAGTCGTCGGTGGTGAGGCCGTTGAAGAAGCCGTGATTAAGCTCCGTGGTCTCGCCTTCGGTTTCCGAGGAAGCCTGCGGCATTGTATGCGTCCAGAACCTGGGGGCCAGCATCGTGCCGGTATTTAGCATCCTCTGGTCCGCGGAATAGATTACTTCACAGTCGCGCTTGTAAGGCATCTCCGGGCAGCCGAATTTGCTGAATACGGCGTAGCGGTAATCCAGGCCGCCCTCGCCGGCGGCCAGGCGGCCCTGGGAGGAAAAATACTTAAAGCCCACCACCGCGCCGGCGTCATACCTGGGCAGGATCTTGCCGGTCTTGTTGATATAGCCTATAAAGGTGACGGCGTGGCCTGTGCGGTTGGCGCGGTTTATGTTTACAAAATCGCCCGGTCTTAAATTTTCGAACGGCTCCCGCTCTCCCATGCCGAAGTTGATAAGGGCGTCGGCGGTGCCGTTGGCGTTGAACTTTGGGTTTACCCAGATATGGCCTTTCAGGTCGGTAACGGACAGGCCTTCGAAGCTGCGTTTGGGCAGGTAGTAGTAAACGGAAAAGTCCCCCGTTTCTCCGGCATAGATCTCATAAGCGGTGAGTATAATTTCCATCTGGGCGGCCACGCACATGGTGAGCGGGGCGCGCCTGGCGGGGACAATGCCGGAGGTGTTGTAGGTAATGTCATGCGTAAGGATAGAATTGATATCGTAACCGAGCAGGCCGTAATTCTTATAAAGGTAGTCTATGGCCTTCAGAATATAGGCGTTAAAATATTTTTCTTCCGGCTGGGGGTCCGCGCGGCGCGGCACCGCCACGGCGGGGGAGAGCGCGGGGGGGAATTCCCTTAATATTTCAAGCGTTACCGCATTAAGATCGAACTTTTTATCGATCGCGTAAGCGCCGCTGGGCAGTAAGAAGAGAAGGGGAAGTAGGAATTTGGTCATTGACAATGCCTGCGCAGGTGCCGTATCAGGAGCTATGCTCGTCGGACGGCCATTCCTCAAGCAGCTTATCTGATTATACAACTTCAAAAGCCGGTATCAACCGGCTTTTTAACCGACGCGGCCGATAAGGCGGAGGATGCCGTCGAGTATGGTAAGGGGATGGGGGGGGCAGCCGGGGATGTAGAGGTCAACCGGGATATCCTCGGGGATACCCGCGCATTCCTCGTGGCCGGCGTAGGGGCCGCCGCCTATGGCGCAGGCGCCGCAGGCGATAACCACCTTGGGTGAAGAAACGGCGAAATAGGTTTTGCGCAGCGCCAGCTCCATATTCCTGGTAACCGGGCCCGTCACAAGAATCCCATCGGCGTGCCGGGGGGATGCCACGAACTGCACGCCGAAACGGCCGAGGTCCCAGCCTATAGTCTGCAGCACATTACAGTCGGCCTCGCAAGCCGCGCAGCCGCCGGCGCTCACCTGCCGCAGCCTGAAAGAACGCCCGAATAGGCGGCGCAGGTCCGCGCCAAGGGTTCGGGCACGCATGAACTCTTTGCCTGTAATCAAAAGGTCACCGCGCGAACCCGCGCATAGCTTATAATCATTGGAAAATTCCACAGCCTCCGGCGCCGCCTTGGCGCAGGCCCCGCAGAAAACGCAACGCGCCATATCCAGCCCCGGCCGCGCCCCGGTGGAAATAGCCCCGTAAGGGCAGGCCTCCGCCGCCCTTTCCAGCTTTGCGGATTTTAGTTTCGGCAAACCAAGGTACCGCGGCGGCAGTTTAATATCAGCCGACGGGAAATCCATGGTCCGATAGCCCTGTTTCAACCTCGCTATCAAAGCCTTTATCATAGGTCCCGCCCGCAATAAGAAAGATTAAAACTCTTGTTGCACAGCGGAAAATCCGAGATCTCCCCGCCGCGCATCGCCATCGCCAGCCCCTGCCAGTTATGAAAAGACGGGTCCACCACCTTGTAATGACGTATTTTTTCCTCCGCCCCCGTAATGACGAAATGGCAGATCTGACCGCGCCAGCCTTCCACAAGCGAAACGGCCGCGCTATCGGGCTTCAAAGCGCCGCACTCCGCCTCAAGAGGCCCGGCCGGCAGATTTTCCAGCCAGCCGCGGATGAGCTCGGCGGATTTCTGGATCTCCAGCCAGCGCACGTAAGCCCTGGAATAAACGTCCCCGCTGCCCGATACCCCCAGAGTAAATCTCTCGTAAGGCCCGTAAGGATAATTGCGCCGGGTATCCAGCCCAACGCCGGAGGCGCGCGCGGCGGGTCCCACAAGGCCGAGCCCCTCCGCGGCCTGCTTCGAAACCACGCCGGTCCCCTCTAACCTGTCGGCCACCGAACTGGTGTCCCACAACAGCGAGACCGCGTCTTCTACGTCCCGGTAGCTACTATCCAGGCGGAAGAGGAGTTCTTTTATAAGCGCGTGGTCCAGGTCGAAATTCACGCCGCCCGGCTTAAGCATATTGCGGCCGAAACGGTTGCCGCAAATAAGGGCGGTCATATTAAGAAAATCCCCGCGCAGGCGGCCGCAGAAAGAAGCCGTAGGCAGGTAGCCCACATCCCCGGCCATAGCCCCCAGGTCCCCGGTGTGGTTGGCCAGCCGCTCCAGTTCGCACATAACGCCCCTTATGATCTGCGCGCGGGGGGGCACGTTGACGCCGCAAAGCGACTCGACGGCGCCGCAATAGGCCCAGGCGTGGCCGATCGTCGTATCACCGGCCAGGGTCTCGGCGTAATGGATGGAGCGTTCGTCGGGGCCGCCGACAAGTCTTTTTTCTACGCCGCGGTGCTGGTAGCCCAGCATTATCTCCAGATGAAAAACCCGCTCGCCGTGACACTGGAAACGGAAATGTCCGGGCTCTATAACTCCCGCATGCACCGGCCCCACGGCCACCTCGTGTACCTGGCTGCCGTGCACGGTAAAATAGTCGGCTACGCCAGGGACGGAGCCGGGGGTGTTGAAGCGTATGGGCTTAAGCCACGGATGCCCCTCCGGCTTGAGACCGCAGGTCTCGTATATCTCTCTTTCAAAAAGATGCAACTGGGGGAAGGAGGGCGTAAGGGCTCTGAACGGGCCGGCGACCAGCGTGGAGTAGACCTCCACGCGACCGTCCCTGTCGAAGCCGACCGCCATCACCAGGCGCTGGGCCGCGCCTTCCGGTACGGCGAAATAGGCCAGCGCGCGACCGCCGGCCGCCAGACGCGAGGCGGCGGTCTCAAAAAATATCCCGACGTCTATATCGGACGCGCCGAAATCGAAACTGGAGAGGTGCCCGGTTTTCATGATTTGCCGCCGATACCGGTCAGGGCGGCCGAGATCAGAGTGCGCAGCCATTCCGGCAGATAGAGGCCTATCCCCGCCACGATCAGGAAGAAGGCCGCGGCCGGCGCCAGCATGCCGCGCGGCTCCTCGAACGGTTTTTCACCGGTTTTAGGCTCGCGCTCTCCGAAGGTCATCGCGATGAACACTTTGGCCATGCCGGCGAAGAGCACGGCCAGGAAGAACAGGTAGCCGCAGGCGAGCCAATAATGATCCAACCGTATAGCTTCCTTTAGTATCAGGAACTTGGCCAGAAAGACACCCGAGGGAGGCATACCGGTGATAAGAAAAAACCCGGCCAGCCAGAGCGCGGCCGTGCAGGGGGCCCTGCGCCAGAGGCCGCGCACATCGGCTATACGCTTGGTCTTCTCAGAGGCCAGCACCACCCCGGAGGTGAAGAACAGCCCGGCCTTGGTCAACGAATGGCTGAGAGCGCCCAGCATGGCGCCGAAGGCCGCCCCGCCGCCCAGACCCGTTCCCAGCGCCAGTATGCCCATATGCTCAATGCTGGAGTAGGCGAGCAGGCGCTTATAATCCCGCTGGCCCAGCATGAACAGCGCGGCGGTAACTACCGAGAACAGCCCGAATAGAATAAGTATCCCGCCGGTGAAATCTTTCAGTCCGGCCTGGGAGCATACGGCGTTGACGCGCAGTATGCCGAGGAAGGCGCAGTTTAGGAGCGCCCCCGAAAGCAGGGCCGAGACCACCGCGGGGGCCTCGCTATGAGCGTCCGGCAGCCAGGTGTGAAAGGGGGAAAGGCCCATCTTGGTGCCGTAACCGACGAAAAGGAACAGAAAAGCCGCTTTCAGCAGGGGTTTATCCAGATCCGCGGCTTTGCCGAGCAGCGCGGCAAGGTCCAGGCCGGCGCCGGTCTTAAGGCCGGCGGCTCCGAGGAAAAGGTTTCCCATCAGAGCCAGCGCTATGCCGACCGAGCAGATAAGCAGGTATTTCCATGTGGCCTCCAGGGAACGCTTGTCCCTGTGGAAATAGATGAGCGGCGCGCTCAGCAGGGTGGTGGCCTCCACCAGCGCCCAGAGCAGGCCCATGTTGCGGCTGGCCGTGACCGCGGTCATGGCCGCCATGAACAGCAACAGGCAGCCGGTAAAAACGGCTTCCGGGGCGTTATTGAAGACAAAACCGTCCGCGGCTTCCTCTCCAGGGTCGCACTTCTCCAGGGCCAGGTATTTTACGGCGTAATGAGCCGCGCCGAGGAACAGCAGCGAGGCTATGCCGGCGAAGAGCAGCCCGAGCGCGTCGTAAGAAAACCAGGCCGCCCCCGCGCCTGCGGCCGGAGCCCCGGACAGGAGACCGCCGTACACACGGTCGATTACGAGCAGCGCCATCAGGCTGAAATGGGCGCGAGCCGTCCACAGCAGCAGGGCGCGGCGCACTACGTCGCCGCGTATTATAAAAGCCAGTATTCCGGCGGTCAGCGGCAGCAGCAGCAGGGCTGTTATCATTTCGCGTCCCCCGCGCGGCGCCAGTCGGAGAGTTCCGAGAGTTCAGCCGTGTCGATGTGGTCGAATTCCCGGCTTATATGAAAAATGGCGATGCCCATAACGAAAACGGCCACGAATACATCCAGCAGTATGGCCAGTTCCACCATCATAGGTTGTTCCACGAACAGCGCCAGGCCGAATATATATATGCCGTTCTCTATCACCAGGTAGCCAAGCACCTGCGTTATGGCCTTGCTGCGCGTGGTAATAAGCAGGAAGCCCGTAAAGATGGTGGCGAGCGACGCCGGTACGATCCAGGCCACCTGAGTCTCCGGCAGCGGCAGGCGCGAACCCATCCACGACGAGGCGATAAAAGCCCCGATGCAGAGCGCTATGGAAGCGGGGTAGCTGATGAGGGGCTCCACGTCCTTGCGCGCGCCGCTCTGGTCGCGGGCCCGCATGAGCAGCCAGGGGAACACCGCGCCTTTGAGCGTAACTATCACGGCGGCAAAAAGCAGCGCGCGCGGATGCGGCGCCCCGGCCAACAGCGGCAGCAATCCCGCCACAACGCCCTGCAAGGCCACCAGCCGTATGCAGGAGGAAAGCGAGCCCGTCACAGCCAGCGCCAGGTCCAGCAGTATTATAAGGACAATGATAAGTTCGGCGAATGTGTGCATTTAAATTTATCTTCCCATCTGGAATATCAAAGCCAGCGCCGAGAACGCGAAAGCCGTAATAAGCATGTACGGCACCTTGATAAGGCGCAGCCGGGCCATGGACGACTCCACCACGCCCACCGCCGCCGCCACGACGAACATCACCAGCAGGAACAGCGCGCAGTCCGAAGCCCAGGAACCGGAGTGCCGCGGCAGCACCATGCAGCCTATCAGCGAACCGAACACCCACAGCTTCAGGGACGCGCCGTAAAGGATATAGGCCAGGTCCGGGCCGCTGTGGTCCAGCGCCATAACCTCGTGTATCATGGTAAGTTCCAGGTGCGTGGCGGGATCGTCCGCGGGCACGCGGGAATTCTCGGCCAGCAGCACTATAAAGAAAGAAGCCGTCAACAGGACCAGCACGGGGGCCGCCACCCGCCAGGTGTCGCCTGTCAGCGCGCCGAACATCCCCGCCAGCGAAGTCTGGCCCGTGACCCGGGCCAGCGCCGCCAGCCCCAGAAAAAAGGCCGGCTCGGCGAAAACGGCGAACTGCATTTCCCGGCTGGCCCCCATCCCCTCAAAAGCGGAGCCCGTATCCAGCGCGGCCAGCACGGTGGCGAAACGGGCAAGCCCCAGCAGGTAGATGATGAATATAAAATCACCCTCGAAGGAAAGGAAGGACGGGCGGCCGGCGAAAGGCAGGACGGCCAGCACCGTAACCATGGCGCTGACCCCTATTACAGGGCCCGCCCTGAACACCCAGGTAGTAGTGCGGCTGTACACGGGGGTTTTGGAGAAAAGTTTGTACAGGTCGAAATAAAGCTGGAGAGTGGGATGGCCCCGGCGTCCCGCAAAAAAAGCTTTTACCCGGTTGATCACGCCGAGCAGCAGGGGCGATAAGACCATCACCGCCAGGTATTGGGAAAGGGGCTTTATAATTTCCATATTAAAAGCCCCATAAGGGTGACCACTATGTACATGATATAGATCTGCAGCCGGCCGTGCTGTATCCAGCTGAACCTGTAGGCCAGGTCCCTTATGCGCGCGGCCACGGGGTAATAGAACGAGTTATAGAACACCGCCTGCGCCTCGGTAGAGAAGGAGGCCCTGCCCGGGAAATACTCTGAGATCACTGGATACTGCCCGATCTTGCGCAGTACCGGCTGAAAAAAATCCGTAAGCGGCTGGGCGAAAGAGGAAGCGCCGTATTGCATGCGCGGCGTAGGAGCGGCGTAACCGCAGTCCCAGGTGGCGCCCACCGCGGGTTTTTTTCCGCCGAGGAAGGCCCGCCGCTTGGCCGCGGCCATGGCGATGATCGCCAGCAGCAGCAGGCCGCCGGCCGAGATATAGATCAGGGGAACGGCGGCCGTTTGGGCGGCGGCATAACCGGAAGCCGGGCCGAAGCCGGAACCTACCGCCCGGGCCGCCGGCAAAAGCAGGAACGGGGAGGCCAGGCCGGCCAAAAGGCACAGGAGAGCCAAAGCCCGCATTGAGAACAGCATCAACGGACCGGGCTCGTGGGCGCCGGCGGCGCGGCCGGTGCGGGGCTCGCCGAGAAAGGCGGTCCCGCCGGCGCGGGTGAACGCCGCGGCGGCCAGGGCACCGGCGCAGGCGAGAGACAAGCCGGCTATAACGCCGGCCAGGGCCGGCGCGCCGGAGGCGTTGACCGAACGGAAAGCCCCGATGTAGATCAGGAATTCACCGGCAAAACCGTTGAAGGGGGGCAGGGCGCAGGCGGCCGCCGAGCCGGCAAAGAACAGCGTTGCCGTCCCCGGCATGCGCTTCGAAAGGCCTCCGAGGGCATCCAGCTCCGCCGTGCCGGCGCCCTGCAACACCGAGCCGGCGCCCATGAAGAGCAGCCCCTTGAAAAGCGAGTGATTGAGAACGTGCAGCAGCGCCCCGGCGAAGGCCAGCCCCGCCAGCGGGTACGCGCGGGATACTACGCCTATTACGCCGAGGCCGAGAGCCAGCAGGATTATTCCTACATTCTCTATGCTCGAATAAGCCAGCACCCGCTTCAACTCATGCTGGGCCAGCGAGAACAGCGCACCTAGAAGACTTGAGGCGGCTCCTATAAAAAGCAAGGTCCAACCCCACCATTCCTGCCAGGGCGTGAGAAAACCGAGCACCCTTATGATGCCATAGACGCCGGTCTTTATCATTATGCCGCTCATCACGGCGGAGACGTGGCTGGGGGCGGCCGGATGCGCCTCGGGTAGCCAGACGTGGAAAGGGATGGAACCCGCCTTCAGACCGAAACCGCAAAGGGCCAGGAGGAAAACGGCCGAAGCGACGCCGCCTGGGGAAACGGAAAAAGAACCGAAATCCAGGACCGCGGACCCCGACCCGAGCAGCGAGAAAGCGGCCAGCAGGCAGAGCGCCCCGGTCCCGCCGGCGGTTATATAGATGAAAGCGGCTCGCCGGACCTGGGCTTTTTCATGTTCAAAAAGAACCAGCAGGAAGGAAGAGGCGGCCATCAGTTCCCAGCCCAGTATGAACAGGACGGCGTTGCCGGCCGTAAAGACCAGCGCCATGGAGGCGGTCAGCACGTTGAAGGCGGCCCAGGCCAGCCCCAGCGGCTTCCGGCCGGAGTAATGGCGGAGGTAATCCACGCCGTAAACCGCGGCCAGCCCGGTAAGGATGAACAGGGGGACCAGGAAGAAGGCCGCGAGGGGGTCGAGCGTGAGGGTAAATGAACCCAGCGGGACGGGCCAGGGCAGGGAAAGGGACCAGGTATTGCCGGAAATAAGCGTATGTACGGATGGGATGAGCCCGGCTACGGACGCGGCCGCGGCGCCGTAAGCGCCGGCGTCCTGCGCCCGGTCCGGGTTGCGCCCTAGGCAAAGCGCCAGGAGAGCGCTAAAAAGCAGAATTACAAACGAGAGCAGCACCAAGAGCATGGTTATTAAAAAGACCCTGAAATTCTAAAATTGCGCCGTGAGGTGGTCAAGCAGGCCATCGAATATTAACTGCGGCGTCACTATAATTCTAAAACTAAAGCCGAAAGGCTGTCAAATTTTGTCGAGGCCCCGGCAGGCCAACAGGTCCACGCCGAGCCCCAGGAAATCCGCCGCCACCACGGCGCCGGCATGCACTGGGGAGGTGACTACAATGAGCTTTACGGCGGCCATGGCCGCGAAGAGTTTGTCTTTGGGGATAGGCTTGGAACTGCGCACTGGCAGCATTTTTAATTCGAGCCCGCGCGTCAGCACCGCTGTGGTGAGCGTGCGCATAGGCGCTTCAATTTCCTGTCTGGCATAAGCGGCGCCGCGTTTGCATTTATTGCCGGAGACGCTTATAACCCGCGCGCCGTCGGCCTCTATCTCGAGCCGGCAGCCTTGCGGGCATTCTATGCAGGTCATGATCCGCTTCATAAGGCGGCCCCGTTCAGGTATTGCGCGGCCATTTTGCCGGCCAAGGCGCTGTCACGCGTAACCCAATCCGCCAGATCGTAAACCTTGAAAGCGTTGCCGCAAGCGAAAACCCCGGGGATGGAGGTCAGGTTCACTTCTTTAGCCACTGGCGTATTGGTGCGCCGGTCTATCTCGGCCCCGGCCATCTCAAGGAGCTCGTTCTCCGGAATAAGCCCCACCGAAACCAGGACAGTGTCGCAGGGGATCTCAAAGCCGGAGCCGGGAATATCCTTAAGGTCGTCGCCGACTTTCACCACGGCCACTTTCTCTACGCGGTCCCGGCCGTATATCATGGAAACGCGGTGCTGAAAATAAAGGGGAATCCCGAAATCCTCCAGGCACTGCACCACATTGCGCACCAGGCCGCGGCTGGTTTTCTGTATCTCTATGACGGCCTTTACGGCCACGCCCTCCAACGCCAGGCGCCTGGCCATGATCAGACCTATGTCGCCCGAGCCAACTATAACGGCCTGCCTGCCGGGGATCCAGCCCTCCATGTTCACCATCTTCTGGGCCAGGCCTGCCGGGTACACCCCGGCGGGGCGCGTGCCCGGGATGGGGATCATTTCACGGGTGCGTTCGCGGCAGCCGGTAGCCAGGATAACCGCGCGGGCTTTCACTTCTTCCAGCGCCCCGGGCCGGAGGTACGAGAGCCGCCTGTCAGCCGTAAGTTTGACCGCGAAGGAGCGGAGGCTGACCTCTATCCCACTGTCCTCTTTCACCAACCGGGCAAAACGATCGGCGTATTCGGGCCCGGTCAGTTCAGTCTTGAAGTGGTGGAGGCCGAAACCGGGGTGGATGCACTGGTTAAGTATGCCGCCCAAATGCTGGTCGCGTTCTAGCAAGAGGACGTCCCGCACGCCGGCCTCGCGCGCGGCCAGGGCGGCCGCCATGCCTGCCGGCCCGCCTCCTACAATAACCAGCTCCCTTTCTTTCATGGAGATCAGTTCTGATTCATGCCGGCCCAGAGGCCGCTGCGGTTCAGGAACGCGGTCATCTCCGGGGAAGCGCCCGCGGCGGGCCGCAGCTTTTTCTTTATGAATTTGCGGGCTTTGGGGGTAGAGGGGCGCAGGTATATAAGATTCATTGACGTTCATCCTTTATGAGCTCGGAGCCTGGACCCCGTTTTGTTATGGCGGTAACTGGAAATCCCAGTTCTTCCCGCATTATCTTCATTATGCGCGTGGTGCAGAAGCCGCCGTGGCAGCGGCCGGACTGGGCGCGCGTGCGGAACTTGACCCCGTCGAGGGTGCGGGCGCCGTGCTTGATAGCGTCCCTTATCTCGGCCGCCGAGACCAGCTCGCAGCGGCAGACGATATCCCCGTAGGCTGGGTTCTTCGCTATCAACTGGCGCGTCTCTTCGGGAGAGACCTGAAAAAGGTGGACGGGGCGCGGCCGGAGGCGGTGGAATTCTTCCTTAAGGTCCAGCTTCAGGCCATGCGCTTTGAGGATATCCGCGACCATCACGGCTATGGCGGGCGCGGAGGTCAGGCCGGGCGACTGGATGCCGGCCACGTTGACCAGACCGGGGGCCGCGGCCTCATGGCGTATAATGAAGTCCTTGCCGGCCACGGGGCGCAGACCGGAGAAATAGGCGATAATGTCGCCGGCGGAAATGGACGGGATCATGCGGCGCGCGCCGGCCAACACCTCGGCGAGCCCCTCGTCTGTGGTGGACAGGTCGGTCTTATCCAAAGTGTCATGCGCGGTCGGGCCTATCATGGGATTCCCGTCCGAAGTCTTTATTATAAGGACGCCTTTGGAGGTTTTGGACGGAAGGGGGAAAATAATATGGTTCGCGATATGTTCGCGCTTTTTATCCAGCAGATATTCCTCGCCCTTGCGCGGGACTATTTTGAACGTGGGAGCGCCGGCCAGGGCCGAGATCTCGTCGGCGAAAAGGCCCGCGGCGTTGACTATGAACCTGGCGCGGAAGACTTCGCCCCCGGCCACCACCTCAAAACCATTGGTCTCTTTGCGGCGGATGGCGGTTACCCTGCGCGAGGTCAAGAGGCGTACGCCGTTCTTTACCGCGTTCTCGACCAGCGCGTAAACGAAGCGGTAGGGGCTTATGATGCCGGCGGAAGGCACGTAGAGCGCGGCCTTAACCTCCGGGCCCAGGTTTGGTTCGTTCTTGTCCAGCCAGGCCCGGTCCACTATTTCAAGGCCTTTCACTCCCAGTTCTTCGCCTTCTTTTTTAATTTTTTCAAGCTCCGGAAGGTCGGCAAGGTCGAAGACCACTATAAGCTGGCCGCACTGCACGAAGTCGAGCCCGAGGTCGGAGGCTATCTGCGTACATATAAGGCGGTTGCCCTCCACGCAAAGCCAGCCTTTCAGCGACGAGGGGGGATTCTGGGTGCCGGCATGGATGATGCCGCTGTTGGATTTGGACACGCCGAAGGCCGGCTCCGCCTCTTTCTCCAGGAGCAGGACTTTCAGCTTGTAACGGGAGAGCTCCCTGGCAATGGCGGCTCCGCTGATGCCCGCGCCTATAATTATGACGTCTGAAACCATCGCTAGTATATTACAATTTTACGAGCCGCTTTAAAGCCGTAAAAAGGCAGCACTAACGGGCGATAATATATTAGAATATCCGCATGAAGCGCCTTTACCGCAGCGATGACAACAAGGTTTTAGCCGGAATACTCGGAGGATTGGGCGAGTACTTCGACGTGGACCCGGTATTGCTGCGCCTGGGATTCGTTTTCCTGCTGCTGGCTACCGCGGTGATCCCGGGCGTTATAGCCTATACGGCGGCCGTCTTTATAGTTCCGCGCAGGCCTTTGGCGCCGCATTAAAGGCGGCGCGCAGGCGTTTTCCGGACGTATCCCGGCAGCGGTCCCGCGGCGCGGGAAACACCGGGAAGAGCAGGGGGATCCAGATGAAAAAAAACATTCCGGCCTTGGCGGCGGCAAAACGTAAAATATTGTTTTACGCGGCGGCCCTTTCTTTTTTCAGCTCGCTGGGCACGGTTCCCCGCGCGGCGGCTCACGGGTTGGCGGAAGCCGAGGAGATGTTGTGGGGACTTGGAACGGAGGTGGTCACCCCCTCGAAGCGCCAGCAAACCATCAGCGACGCCCCTTCCACCATTCATGTTATCACGCAAGAGGATATCAGGAATTCGGGGGCGAACAATATCGCGGACGTTCTGCGCATGGTACCGGGAATAGAGGTCAAGACCTGGTTGTCGGAATTTTCCAACGTGGCGATCCGCGGCATGCTGGGCGCGACGGTAATTAACGAGAGGATCCTGTGGATAGTGGACGGCGTGCCCTTAAACGACGTCAGGGACTGCGGCGTATGGATAGACGCCACCTTTCCCATGGATATGATCAAGCGGATAGAGGTAATGGTAGGGCCGGGTTCGACATTGTACGGCACGACCGCCCTTTTGGGAGTGATCCAGATAATAACCAAAGCCCCGGAAGACCTGCCCGAACGGGGGGAGTATAACTTCTCCTACGGATCCTTTAATACGCAGAAGTATTCGGCGACCTACGGAAAGAAGTACGCGAATTCCGGTTTTCTGATAAACGCCAACACCAACAGGACGGACGGTTCGGGCCTGGTAACGAAGAAACTCTCCCCGGGACAGCCGGCGCACAGCGGCAGGGACTGGAGTTTTATAAGGACCAAGTACGAATATAAGGACTTTGTTTTCTCCGGGGGATACAAGGATGTCCGCCAGGACTACTCCGGCGCCTATTTCGCGCCTTACGATCTTTACACCTGGCGGCGGGGAGAGCAATGGGGGGATATCACCTACAAGACGGCGGTCAGCGAAGTTCTGTCCGTAACGGGGATAGCCAGCCTGCACAGGTATACGGAGCATTTCTACGATTTCGCCGACGTTCCCGGACTGGAATATGACATTGATTCGCACCGCTGGCACATGGACTTCCAGACGGAATACAGCGGGCTGACCGACAACACCCTGGTCTCCGGAGTGCAGCTGCGGTCGGAATCGTACGACGGCAACGATTTTTACGCGAACTATAACGGGGTCAGCTACCGCGAACTGAGAAGGGACAACTGGGGCGTTTACCTTCAGAACGAACACCGGTTTTTCGACGAGGATCTTATCGCGACCACGGGGGTCCGGCTGGATTCGCATCCCTACCGGACGCATGCGGCCTACGACAACGTGGATACGGAATGGAGCCCCAGGATCACTTTCATCTACAAGTTCCTGGATAAGAAAGCAAGGATCAAGACCACTTACGGGAAAGCCTTCAAGGAACCCGCGAACTGGCAGAGATTCATAGACCAGCCAAGCGGCATGGGGACCCCCAATATGGCTCCGGAACGGGCCAGCACGTACGAAGCCTCCCTGGGCTACGACCCCACGGCCCATATCAGCCTCGGGCTGGACCTTTTTAAGATGAGAGTTACGAACATCATCTGGGAGAACTTCGACCCCGCCGTCGCCGACCCCGCCTACCTCGCGTACGGCATATCCGGGAAATTCCACCCGCAGCAGACCGGAAGGAACGCTGAGATCCAGGGGCTTGAATTCTACGCCAAAAGCAATATCACTCATTTCCTGGGCGGATATTTCAACTATTCTTATCTGGAAGCCAGGGACAGCGACAATGTCGCCCTGGACTATGACGCCCGTCATAAGTTCAACCTGGGATTAACGGCAAAATACGGGAAAAAGGCGACTTTAAGCCTGGGCACCCACTACGTGGGGAGAACGACCGACAGAACCCTGGAGGCCGTTCCCGGAATCGGGATCAGGAACGTGAAGGCATACATGTTGACCGAGGCGAAACTGCGCCTTAATATTTTCAAAGAGTCCACGCTGGCGCTTTCGGGCTGGAATCTGGGCGGGAAAGTCCATGAACAACAATTGGACTGCCCGGTCCCGGGCCCTACGTACGCGCTGGAACTTTCATGCCCCTTCTGACCTGCCCACCACGGCAAACGCGCCAGAGACCGCGTTTAAGCTTAAAAGCCCTCTGGGTGCTCGCCAGCCTGCTTTGCGCGGCTTCCGGCGCGAGCGCCGGCGGCGAAACCATAGCGGTACTTTCCTCCGGCGGCAGCGCGTATATGGAAGCTTTTACCGCTTTTCAGGCGGCTCACGGCGCCGAAGTCAGGCACTATGACGCCTCAAAAGGTAAACCGGGCGTGCCGCCGGGGACAAGAACGGTGGTGGCCTTCGGCACCAGGGCCGCCAGCCAGAGTTATCCGGCCTGGGTAAACGTGGTTTACTGTATGACCCCCGGCGTAGTACTGGATCCACAGGGCCGGGAAGGCAGGACCGTAAGGATAAGCGTGCTGCCCGGTTTCGGACTTATCCTCGCAAAGCTGAAAGAGCTGCAACCGTCGCTGAAGAGGCTCAGGGTCTTCTGGATGATGCAGGATTTCGCCCCCTATGTGGAATCGGCGAAAACGCTGGGGGAGGAATTTGATATAACGGTCACGCCCGTAAAGGCGGACGGCATCGCGCAGCTACCCGGGTTGCTGCGCCGCGGGATGGGAGAAATGGACGCTTTCTGGCTGCCGCCCGATCCTTTCCTGATCACCAACGAGAGCCTTACTATATTGCGCGATTTTTCATGGGCGAACGCCATCCCGTTCTACGCTCCCACCAAGGGGCTAACAAGGGAAGGCGCCGCAGCGGCCGTCGGGGTGAGCTTCGCGGACATGGGCGCCGCAGCGGCAGCGGCCGTAAAAGACCTGGAGGCGGGGGGGACGCCGGCGCCGGTCATTTTCCCGGGCAAGGTGGAACTGACGCTCAGCGCCGCCGCGGCAAAGAAGTTCCGCCTTGAATTTCAGCCGGAAGCCCTGCTCAGGGCGGGAAACCTTCTCCCATGAAACTGCGCATCAAGATCTTCGCCTTCATACTCACGCTGGTGGGCGTCTCACTCTGGGCGAATATACATTTCTCCAGGAGCGCCGTCACCCAGGCGATCAGCACGCAGATAACCGGAGCGGCCCTGGCCGCGGCGTCCGACATGGGCCCCGCCCTGCGCAAAGCCATGAGATCCGGTGAGGAAATTGAAACCATAAAAGCCCTGCAGGTCTTCAGACAGAAAACGGGGGCGCTCTACGCCTCCCTGGTGGCCACGGACGGGACCATCCTGGCCCACACGAATGTGGCCCTTACGGGCATGACGCTGCAAAGCCCCCTGATGAAGAAGGCGGCCCAGACCGGCTTGCCGATCTTCCGGCGCACGACTTATGAGAGCGAGCAGGCGGTGGAAGTGCTGCTGCCTCTGCGCGGCGGTGAAGAGACTTCCGGCGAGGATATGCTTTTCAACGGCCGGGGCGCCGGGACCGGCACGGCGGGCTTCATCCAGGCCGGCCTGCCGCTAACCCAGGCGCTGAGGGCGGAAAGGGACCTGATCTTCAGGCTTATCATCATCGCCGTGCTGATCTCCGCGACGGCCCTCACGCTATCGGCCATTTTCGTGCGCCTGATAATGGGGCAATTGAACCATCTGCGTGAAGGCATGCTCAAGGTGCGCGACGGGAAATATAATATCGAGGTGCAGGTGGTGACCAGCGACGAGTTGGGAGATATCGCCGCCAGCTTCAACAAACTCGCCAAGGGACTTTCGGAAACCACCGTGTCAAAGCAGTATCTGGATTCGATACTCGAGAGCATGCCCGACCCGCTCATAATAACAGACGAGGAAGGCAACGTCCTGAAGGCCAACATGGCGGCGTCGGAATTTTCCGGCTACGACTTCATGCCGCCGGGCTCTTTGAGCATCAAGAACCTGCTCGAGCCCCAGGCCGACGGCGGTATCGCCCCCTTCAGCCTGCTTTCCTGGACCGGCCATACCAGGGAAATGGATCTGCTGTTCCTGGCAAAGGACGGGAGACGCGTCCCGGTTATGCTTTCCGCCGCCTTTACTAACAGCCCCGGCCGCAGGGAGGCTGTAATAATCCTCAAAGACACCACGCAGCATAAGCGGTCGGAAGCCCGCCTGACCCAATATCTGAAAGAAGTGGAGACCGTTAACAGCGAGCTGGACTCCTTCGCCCACACGGTCTCGCACGACCTCAAGGAGCCGCTGCGCGGCATAGAGATGTTCTCTAATATACTGCTTTCAGACTACGGAAGGAAGCTCGATCCCCAGGCCGCCGATTACCTTGGCCGCATCGTCAAGGCCTCCGGGCGCATGCGCCGCCTGATAGACGACCTCTTGAGCTACGCGCGCGTGGCCCGGGTAAGGAACCCCTACGAAGACGCCTCCACCGCGCAGCTGGCCGCCGAAGCCGTGGCGGCGCTGGCCGTCCTTATAGACGAGACCAGGACGGAAGTGAACGTGGCCGAAGGGCTGCCCGTGCTTTTCTGCGACCCGGTCAAGCTCCGGCAGGTTTTCCATAACCTGATAACCAACGCCATAAAGTACAATAAGAACGCGGCCCCCAGGGTGCAGATAGCGGCAGAGAAGTTCGGCGACTACTACTGGAAGTTCTCCGTCAGGGATAACGGGATAGGCATTCCCAGCCAGTACTACGAGGACGTTTTCAAGATGTTCAAGCGGCTGCATTCGCGCTTTGAGTTCGGCGGCGGTACCGGAGCGGGACTTGCCATAGTGAAGAAGATCATAGAGGAACACACCGGCAAGATCTGGGTGGAGTCGAAAGAGGACGAAGGCTCGGCATTCTATTTTATAATCCCGGCCGACCTGCGGAACAAGCCCTGACATTCAAGGAGAAACGGCATGAAAAAAGAACAGGAGAGCCTGAGCGTTCTGCTCGTAGAGGACAACGAGGACGACGTGCTCATAGCGCAGCGAGCCTTCCGGGAGTTCAAGGTGATAACCGAGGTGCACGTGGCCCGCGACGGCCAGGAGGCCCTGGATATGCTGGCCGCCTCCGGCCGGCATACCGGCAAGAAGCCACTGCGGCCGGCGCTGATCCTGCTTGATATCACGCTCCCGCTGATGGACGGCATGGACGTGCTCAAGCGCATCAAAGCCGCTCCGGACATGAGGGGGATACCGGTGATAATGCTGACAACCTCCTCCAGGCAGGAGGATATAGTACGCAGCTATCAGAACGGAGCCGCCTCATACATAACCAAACCGGCTTCGCTGGAAGAATTCCTCGATCTGGCCAGGCGGTTCGAAGACTACTGGGTAACCGTTTCGAAGCTCCCGGTCTAGGAAGAACAGATGTCTGACGAACAGAAACTCAACATCCCCGGCATAGCCGTCCTCAAGTGGCGCAACATCGCCGACCTCCTGGCCGAGGTGGCCGGAGTGCCGGCCGCGACCATTAATGTAGCTGAAGGCAACTTCCTGCATATTATCGGCGCCAGCCACGAGCCGGGGGCGCCTTTTGCCCAGGATGACAGAATAGAGATTAAGGCCGGGGCGCGCATGTACTGCTCCGCGGTCATCCAGACCCGCGAGAAACTGATAATCCCGGACGCCACAAAAAGCGACTACTGGAGGGAAAGCAGCGCCGCCAAGGCCGGGTTTATCTCCTACGCCGGCGTACCTATATTCAGGCCTGACGGAGACATCTTCGGCAGCATCTGCCTCTTTGACCGCAAACCGAACGTGTTCACGGGGCCTATTCTCCGGCTTATGGAGGAATTCAGCGAAATAGTGACAGGTCACCTCTCCATAATAGCCAAGAATTCACAATTGGAGGAAACCCTGAAGGAAGTCCGCACGCTTCAGGGGCTGATCCCTATCTGCGCCAACTGCAAGAAGATCCGCGACGACAAGGGCTTCTGGCAGAAGGTGGAGGTTTACCTGGAGGAGCGCTCCAACGCGCGCTTTACGCACGGCCTTTGCGAAGACTGCATACAGAAGCTCTACGGGAAGGAGAAGTGGTTCAGGGAAAAAGAGATATAGCGCTAAAACAGGCCCAGGTGCCCAAGCAGGATCTTCAGGCCTATCCCGATAAGCATCATCCCGCCGGCGGCTTCCATTTTATTCTCGAAGAAATGGCCGCCGGCGGAGCCTATTTTTACCCCGGCCAAGGACATAAGAAAAGTGACCAGACCGATGATCAGGGCCGGCGCGATCACGGAGACCCGCAGCAGGGAGAAAGTCAGCCCCACGGCCAGGGCGTCTATGCTGGTGGCGAGGGCCAGCACGGTAAGCGTGCCGGTATCGAAAGGGCAGGCCCTGGCGCCGCCGCATTCCCCTTCTTCCGTTATCTTGAACGACTCGTAGATCATTTTTCCGCCGATCGCCGACAACAGCCCGAAAGCCAGCCAGTGATCCCAGCCGGCCAGGAAATCCTTCATGCCGAGCCCGGCGGCCCAGCCCAGAACCGGCATGAACGCCTGAAAGCCGCCAAAAAATACACCCATCTTAAGCGCGTTGGGAAAATGGAGGCGCTTCATGGTGGCGCCGCTGGCCACCGAAACGGCGAAAGCGTCCAGGGAGAGCCCCAGCGCGATAAAAAGTATTTCAAGAAGCGGCATACGCAAATTATACAAAACAGCAACTTTTTTTATTCTCCTGGTTAAAGCACCTTGCCGTGCCCGTCACAGTTTTAATATATTAATCCTATGAACCCAATAGGACTTTTACGCCAATTCATCCAGGGACTTACCAGTGATACCGACCCGCGCCAGATAGGCGCCGGCATAGCCCTAGGTTTTCTTATAGGACTGATGCCCAAAGCCACGCTGACCGCCCAATTGCTGATAGTGCTTTTGATGGCCGCGCGCGTCAACATCCCGATGGCCCTGCTCTCCGTTCTGGCGGTGAGCCTGGCTAACCCGCTCATAGACAAGATCAGCGACCCTATCGGCTACGCCCTGCTCACAAGCGAGACACTGCGCCCGGTGTGGACGAAACTTTATAATACCCCCTTACTGCCCTGGACCGGCTTCAATAACACCGTGGTGCCGGGCGGCCTCGCGCTCGGCGCCGTGCTGGTCGCCCCGGTGTATCTGGCGGGCAAACGCTTCGGGGTTTTCTATAACGCAAAGTTCCGCGACCGCATGATGAATTCAAAAATCGTCAAGGGGCTTAAAGCCTCCTGGCTGTTCGACTGGTACTTCAAGGGGGCCGTGTAATATGCGCAAATCATACCTCCTGCCGCGCCTCATACTGCTGGCTCTGGTCTGGGCCTTTTTCTTCTTCGCTTTCGACCCGCTGCTGAAGTGGGGGATGATAAAAGGGATGGAAAAGGGCGCCAAAGCCAAAGCGGAGATAGCTTCGCTGCATACGACTTTCCTGCCTCCTTCATTGAAGCTGACCGGCCTGGCCGTGGCGGACTCGAAAGACGAGTACCGCAACCTGGTGGAATTCTCCGAGCTGGCTTTCTCCGCCGAGGGCAAGCCGCTGCTGGAGAAGAAGCTGATAGTGGACAACGCCTCCCTCACGGGCCTGCGCTTCGGCACGGCCCGCAAAACCTCCGGCAGGCTGGTCTTCGTCAAGGAAGAGCCCTCGGAACTGGTGGAGGGGCTGAAAAAAGAGTCGAAGGATTTCGCTCTGGAACGGGCGGCCGACGTAAAAATGGACGCGGCGAAGGATTATAAGGTGGACCCGGCGGAGCTGGAATCAGTAAGGCTGGCCAGGCAGCTGGAAGAAAGCTACCAGAAGGATTACAAGGATATCTCGGAACGCGTGGACCCTAAGAAGTACGAGGCCGCCCTCGACGGGCTGAAAGCCCGCTATGAAAAGGCCAAGGGCGAAAGCAACATCGCCAAACAGGCCAAGGATTACGCGGATATCGGCAAGGAAGTAAAGAAGCTCACGGCGGACTTCAAGAAAGACAAGGAAGAAGCCGAGGCGGCGCTGGCTAAGGCGAAGGACTCCTTCAAAGCGGTGGACGAGGCGCGCAAAAAAGACCTGGCGGCCGTCATGGCGAAGATGAAGCTTCCGTCCCTGGACACCCAGGCCATAGCCCGCATGCTGGCCGGCCCGGTGATCGCCGAGAAAACCGCCGCCGCCATGAAGTGGATGGCCCTGGCGCGCAAATACATGCCCTCCAATTCAAAAGGCGTCCTCAAGAACGAGGCTAAACGCGGCCGCGAGGTGCACTTCCCCAGGACGGAAAGCTACCCTACGTTTCTGGTGCGCAGAATGTCCGTGTCGGGGGAGATAGGGACGGAGGACCCGCTTGAATACAAAGGCGCCATAGAGGGACTGACCACCCAGCCGCAGGTCTACGGAAATCCCACGACGGCCCTGATTAAAGGCGCCAAAGGCGCGCGCCGGCTGGACCTGCGCGCCACGGTAGACGCCACTGGAGACGAAATAAGGACCGATTCCACGCTGACTTACTCCGGGGTGGCGGTGCGGCAGCTGCAATTGGGCTCTCCGTCGTCGTTCATGGTGGACATTGCCGGGGCCACTGGGTCCTTTGAAGGGGCACTGAAGACCGTCGGGGAGGACCTCTCCGGCAAAGCCGCCATGCGCTTGGCCGGAGCCTCGTTCAAACCGAAGGCCGACAATATCAAGGCGGCGCCGCTGCGGTCCGCGGTGGAAGCCTCTTTTTCCGGGCTGAATTCCGCCCTCATAGCGACGGAGATCTCGGGAACGATAAAAGCCCCCAGGCTCTCAATAACCACCGACCTGGCCAATGCCCTTTCCAAGGCCTTCAGCGGCGCCATGGGCGCCGAGGTAAAGAAGGCGCAGGAAGAGGCGCAGAGGAAAGTGGATGAAGCCCTTAAGCCCTACCGTTCGAAGCTGGACGACACGGCCGCGGCGAAGCAGGCCGAATTAAGCGGAAGGCTCAAAGACGCCGAGTCGAAGATTTCCGGGACGGGGGAAGGTCTGCTGAAGAACCTTACTCCGGGAAAGCTTAAACTCCCGAAATTTAAACTTTGACAAAAGAAAGTACGGGCGGCCGGCGGATATTTCCCCGGCGCCCGCAGTGCGCGCAGCTTATTGATAGACCACGTCCACGTTCTCGACGTAATCCTTAAGCTCGGCGAGACGCGCGGCGACGCCGGCGGAGTCGCCGGCCAGGGCCAGGGTTTCGATCTGCCTGCCCAATTCAGAGATACGGTCAAAGCCATAGCCGCCGCCGGAGCCGGAAAGTTTATGGCCGTTTTTCCTCAATGACTCAAGGTCACCGGCTGAATGTAGCGCGAAAAGCTCCGGTAGTTCCTTGCGCCTCGTCTCGAGATAAGCAGGAACGACATCCTCCAGATCTTTGTCCACAGAAACAATGTACTTCGCCATGACACCTCCAGACTCACTGATGATTCCCGCGTTCTGTCCGCATTATTTTACTTACATCACTCTGTTCATTTAGATCGCCTTGCGGCAAAATCGACAAGGTAGGTGTAGAAAACGTTCTTTCTGATAGGCTTGGTCAGGTAATCGTCGCAGCCGGCCTTTAAAGCCTTGCCGATGTCCTCGCGCATGGCCATCGCCGTCAGGGCCACCACTTTTGTACGGGGGCGTTTTTCGGCCGATTCCAGTTCACGTAATTTGGCCGTAGCCTCGAAACCGTCCATCTCCGGCATCTGGATGTCCATAAAGACTATGTCGTAAACACCGGAGCGGAATTTTTCCAGCGCGACCAGCCCGTTCTCGGCGAGCTCCAGCTTGATCCTGGAACCTTTCAGCAATGACCCCATCAATATCCTGTTGTCCTCCGAATCATCGACGATAAGGACGGAAAGCTCGGGAAGGTCGTCGCGCGTGTACCCGGTCGCTTTCTGCGCGGCGGCCGCGATGTGTTTTCCGGCCGCCAACATTTCAAGCGCGCCTTCCAGCAGCGTCTGCTTCTTTACCGGCTTCATTATATGCGTATACACGCCTATAGAACGGAAATCCTCTCTTTTAAAACGCACGGTGTCAGAAGTTACCAGCGCCAGCGCCGGTTTAGGGTTTATGGCCGGATCCGACATCAGGCGGCGGCAGAACTCGTAGCCGTCGATGCCTGGCATATTGAAGTCCACGAATATAGCGTGAAATGGGGCGCCTTTCCCCTGCTCCTCAATTACTTTTGCCAGCCCGGTCTCGCCGTCCGCCGCGCCTTCGCAGGAAGCTCCCCAGCTTTGAGCTATCTCCCGTATTATGATGCGGTTGACAAGGTTGTCGTCCACGACCAAAAACCGTTTTCCCTTCAACTCTTTTATATCCGCTTTGGGAAGATAAACGCCCTGTTTGCCTTCCTGCGGGCAGAGGTTTACCGTAAAATAGAAAACCGTGCCGCTTCCCGGCTCGCTCTCCAGCCAGATCTTGCCGCCCATCAGCTCAATCAGCATTTTAGAGATCGGCAACCCGAGGCCTGTTCCTCCGTACTTGCGGGTAGTGGAAGAGTCGGCCTGCGTGAATTTCTCAAAAACCGAATTCAGTTTGTCGGCGGGTATCCCTATGCCCGTATCGCGCACCGAGAACAGCAGTTGCAGGCAGCCGCCCTCGATTTTCTGTTTTCCAACTTCCAGGGAAACCCAGCCTTTCTCTACGAATTTAACCGCATTGCCCATCAGGTTCATCAGTACCTGGCGCAGGCGGGTGGCGTCGCCTTCCACAAAAACGGGGACATCGGCCGCTATCTTGCAGTTAATCTCCACGCCTTTGCCCGAAGCCCGCACTGACATCATCTCGGAAACCTGGGAGACCAGCTCCTCCAGATTGAACGGAGCTTTTTCAATATCGATCTTTCCCGCCTCGATCTTGGAGATATCCAGGATGTCGTTTATCAGGGAAAGCAGCGTATCGCTGGCATTGCGCATGATAGAGAGATACTGGGTCTGCTCTTTGCTCAACCCTGTCTCGTCGATGAGTTCCGACATGCCGACAATGGCGTTGAGCGGGGTGCGGATCTCGTGGCTCATGGAAGCGAGGAAATCGCTTTTAGCCGCGTTGGCCTGCTCGGCTTCGCGCTTGGCCTTCACGACCTCGGCCATAAGCTGCTTCTCAAGGGTCACGTCCTTATGCATGGCCATAAAATGCGTAAGCCTGCCCTCACCGCTGCGCACCGGGGAAAGATAGGCCCTTACCCAGACCAGCGCCCCGGACTTCGTCTTATTGAGCAGCTCGCCGGTCCACTGCCGCCCCGCCAGCAGGGTCTTCCAAAGGCTGGTATAAAGCGCCGCCGGCATCTCTCCGGATTTAAGGATCCTGGGATTCTTGCCTATAACCTCGGCGGGAGAATAGCCGTGCATGTCGGTGAAAGCCGGGTTCACATATTCTATACGGCCGGAAGTGTCGGTAAGCACCACCCCCAGGGGTGCCTGTTCGATCCCGCTTTTCAGCACAAGGATCTCGTCGCGCTGTTCGCTGACGGCGCGGTTAAGGGCGCGCAGGGAATACACCACCCAGGCCATAAGCAGGAGTATAAAGGTGGCTATGGCGGAACTGGAAATGACAAGATTTATGGTTTTTGATTTCGCAGTCTTCACCAGGGAGCTATTCGTCTCCAGCTGATTATGGGAATAAGACGCGAGTTTTTTCCTCAGGGCGGAAGCCGTTTCGTAGAAGCGGACGAACTCTTCCTGCGCCCCATTTCTGTCCGGGACGGTCTTGGGAGAGGCGACGCAGCAGTGAATATGCCTTGCCAGGGAGGCGTGCAGTGCCTCAACATCGGAGAGGGCTAGTTTATCCGAGAATGCGCCCGCGGCGGAGGCCAGGGTAGCCGCCTTGTCCGCCTGGCTGAGCGCATTGCAGTAGGCCGACCTGTTAGCGGAGGAGGGCTGAAGCGAGCATCTCTGAATAGACTTCTCGGCCACACGCATACTGTTGTTGAGGTTCAGCATACTGGCAAGTTTCACGTATTCAGTGCCGAACCGGCCGCTTATCGAATGCAGGTCCGCCATTATAAAAAGCGCGCGGCCTACCATCAGCACATGAAGCGCTATCGCCGAAAACAGGAGCATCCAGGTAAAGCGTGAATGATTCAACATTTTCATACGGCTTCTCCTTTGTACAGCGAGGGGATATTCTTAAGCACCTCGGACAGGGCCTTAACTATCGCCACGGACGGCGGCGCCGAGGGGGCTTCAACCGCGTAGATCTTTCCGACGTCGCCCGCGTCCACCATGGCCGGGTCGAAGGGGACGCTGCCCAGGAACGGCACCCCCAGCTCTATCGCTGCCCTTTCGCCGCCGCCTGTCTTAAAAAGATCTATTTCTTTAGAGCAATGGGGACAGCAGAAGGCGGTCATATTCTCCAGCACGCCCAACACGGGAACCCCCACCTGTTTAAGGAAGTTCACGGCTTTGCGGGAATCCAGCAGCGCCACCTCCTGCCCGGTGGTGACCACGACGGCGCCGGTCATTTCCGGGATCAGCTGGCAGATGGTCAGCGGCTCGTCGCCGGTACCGGGAGGGGCGTCTATCACCAGGGCGTCCAGGTCTCCCCATTTCACGTCGGAAAGGAACTGTTTAAGCACGCCGCGCTTAAGCGGGCCGCGCCAGATCGCCGGAGCGTCTCCTTTCCTCATGAGGGAGCCCAGGGAGATCATTTTGAGGTTGGGCATCACCTCGATAGGCTCGATAAATTCGCCGTCGGAAGCGTGCGTCCTGCCTTCCTGGGCCGTCATGCGCGCCACGGAAGGGCCGTGGATGTCTATATCGAGCAGGCCGGTCTTTAGGCCGCGGGAAGCCAGGAGGGCGGCAAAGTTGACGGCGATGGTGCTTTTACCGACGCCGCCTTTGTTGCTCATCACCAGGATTTTGTGTCCGATGCGGGCCATGTTCTCTTTCACCAGCGATTCGCGATGATCAATGTGTACTTTATGCATATACTGTCCCAGGATAACAGGATAAAAACGCGGCGGGCCTGAAGCCCCTGTCGCCATTATAATATAATAATTTTGATATAATATGGAAAATTTACGGCGGCACCGGAGGAGTAAGGCATGAAACCGATTCTTACTGCGGAACAAGCTGTGGAAAATATTAAGGACGGCTCCACCCTGATGGTCGCGGGGTTCATGGGCTGCGGGAACGCTTTCACTCTCATCGACGCCCTTATAAACAAGGGGACCAGCTCCCTTAACCTCATCACCAGCGACACTGCCTATCCAGACGTGGGCGTGGGCAGGCTTATCTGCCAGAACCGCGCCGCCACGCTTACCGCCTCCCACATAGGCACTAACCCGGTCTCCGGCCAGAAAATGAATTCAGGCGAGCTCAAGGTCACGCTGGTACCGCAGGGCACCTTCGCCGAGCGCATACGCGCCAAGGGCGCGGGCCTTGGCGGCGTACTGACCCCCACCGGCATAGGCACGGCGGTGGAAGAGGGGAAACAGAAACTCAGCCTGCAGGGGAAAGACTATCTGCTGGAGCTGCCGCTGGGCGCCGATTTCGCCTTCATCAAGGCCGAAGTCGCCGACAGGTACGGCAACGCCTATCTGCACGCCGCCACCAAGAATATGGCCGTGGTAATGGCGATGGCCGCCGACCACGTCATACTGGAGGCCGAGAAGATAGTGGAGCCCGGAGAGCTGGACCCGGACAAGGTGACGATACCGGGGATCTTCGTCTCGGTGATAGTCAAATCCACCCTCCCGGCCGCCAACCTGCGGCTTCAAGCGTAAAACCCAGGAGAATTTATATGGACCAAAAGGAACTTAAGCGAGTCAGGATGGTTAAGCGCATAGCGCAGGAATTTCCCGACGGCGCCCTGGTAAACCTGGGCATAGGCATGCCCACCATGGTGGCCAACTATATCCCCGAGGGCCGCACCATACTGCTGCAATCGGAGAACGGATTTACAGGCCTGGGCCCCGCGGCGCAAAAGGGCAAAGAAGACCCGCGCGTGGTAAACGCCGGCGGGCAGCCGGTGACCATATTGCCCGGCGGCGCCTACTTTGACTCGGCCATGTCCTTCGCCATCATCCGCGGCGGCCACGTGGACTACACGGTGCTCGGCGGCCTGGAGGTGGATATGGAAGGCAACCTGGCCAATTACATGATCCCCGGCAAGATGGTGCCGGGCATGGGCGGCGCCATGGACCTGGTGGCCGGCGCTAAGAACGTGATAGTGGCCATGGAGCATGTCAACAAAGACGGCGCCCCGAAGATACTTAAAAAATGCTCCCTGCCGCTTACCGCTAAAGGGGAAGTGGACCTGATAGTCACCGACCTGGCCTTCATCCGCGTGACGAAGAAGGGCCTGGTCCTCGAAGAGATAGCCGAAGACACAACGGTGGAGGAAGTAATAAAGGCCACCGGAGCCCCGCTGCACGTAGCTGGCAAACTGGGTAAATTCTAAGGACCGATTTATGGCCGATAAAATGATAATCACCTGCGCGCTGACCGGCGCGGAAACCACCAAGGCGCAGGCCCCGGCCCTGCCGGTTACTCCGGAAGAACTGGCGGCCTCGGCCGAGGAAGCCTGCCGCGCGGGGGCGGCCATAGTACACCTGCACGCAAGAAACGCGGACGGTTCCCCTACCGCGGACGTGAAGATTTTCAAAGCGGCCATAGACCTTATACGCAAAAAAACCGACGTGGTGATAGAGATCACCACCGGCGGCGCCGTGGGCATGACCCCCGAAGAGCGCATAGCCCCCGTAGCCCTCCGGCCGGATATGGCCTCGCTCGACTGCGGCACCGTTAACTTCGGCGACGACTACATAGTTAATACGCTGCCCATCATGCGGCAATTCGCCACGGAGATGAACAAATACGGCGTGCGCCCTACGCTCGAATGCTTCGACGTGTCCCATGTGCAGTCCTCGCACGTTCTGCTCAAAGAAGGCCTGATAAAGCCCCCTTACCATTACGGCTTTGTAATGAACGTACCCGCGGCGCTGTCGCTCAGCGTAAAAACCCTCTCCTACATGATAGACCAACTGCCGCCCGGAAGCTACTTCACCGTTATGGGCATAGGCCGCGCCCACCTCCCCGGCATCTGCGCCGCCATCGCCTCCGGCGGCTTCATCCGCGTGGGGTTCGAGGACAATATTTACTACGCCAAGGGGCGGCTGGCCAGGTCCAACGGAGAATTCGTAGAGCGGGCGGTCAGGATGGCGAAGGAAGCCCAGCTTGAGATAGCCACCCCCGGCGACGTGCGGAAACTTTTCGGCCTGCGCGGAGCGTAAGACCAAAGGAAGGAAGAACGATGAAAATAATCAAGAACGGAAACCCCTTTGGCGCGCACCGCGTTATCGAACCCAAAGGCGTGCTGCCCCAGCCGGCCACAAAGATCTCCAACGACATGGACGCCATCTACGACAACGAGATCCTGGTGGACGTGGAAACACTCAACATTGACTCGGCCTCCTTCACCCAGATCAAGGACTCCGTGAAAGGCGACGAGGAAAAGATAAAGGCCGAGATACTCAGGATAGTAGGGGAACGCGGCAAAATGCAGAACCCCGTGACCGGATCCGGCGGAATGTTCATAGGCAAAGTAGCCAGAATTGGCCCCGCGCTGGAAGGAAAGATAGACCTGAAAGAGGGGGACAAGATAGCCAGCCTCGTATCCCTATCGCTCACCCCGCTCAAAATAGAAGAGATACTGGGGATAAAAAAAGGCACCGAGCAGGTGAACGTAAGGGCGAAGGCGGTGCTGTTTGAATCCGGAATTTACGCGAAGCTCCCGGCGGACCTGCCCGAAACGCTGGCTCTGGCGATACTGGACGTGGCCGGAGCCCCGGCCCAGGTGGCTAAACTGGTGCGGCCCGGACACACCGTAGCCATAATCGGCGCCGCCGGCAAGTCCGGAGTGCTGTGCGCCTACGAGGCCAGGCGCCGCGCAGGCGTCACCGGCCGCGTGATAGGGCTGGAATACTCAACGGAAGCTGTAAAGCGGATAAAGGAATACGGTTTCTGTCACCAGGCCATACAGGCCGACGCCGCTAACGCCGTAGACTGCTATGAAAAGCTCTCGGCCGCCACCGGCGGGAAGCTCGCTGACATAGTCATCAACTGTGTCAACGTGCAGAACACCGAAATGGCCTCGATACTGATGTGCAAGGATGAGGGCACCGTGTATTTCTTCAGCATGGCAACCTCGTTCACCAAATCCGCGCTGGGCGCCGAGGGCGTGGGTAAAGATATCAACATGATCATCGGCAACGGCTACACCAAGGGCCACGCCGAGATAACTATAAATATACTGCGCGAATCCCCGGTGATCCGCGCCGCCTACGAGAAACTCTACGCGTAAAGCCCCCAAGGAGCAACTATGATAAAGCGTAACTCCGTCGATTACAAGAAGTTCCCGCTGTGGAAGAACGTGCCGGAGAGCGACTGGCTCGACTACAAGTGGCAGCTGCGCAACGTCATCAAGGACATTCCGACGCTAGAAAAAGTGGCCGTGATCAGCGCCCAGGAGAAGAAAGACCTGAAGGCCTGCCTGAAGAAATTCACGATGGCCATCACCCCTTACTACGCGGCCCTGATGGACAAAAAGAACAAGGCCTGCCCGGTACGCCTCCAGGCCATACCGCGCGGCCTCGAACTGCTCAACGACCCGTCCGACCTGTCCGACCCGCTGCACGAAGACGTCGACTCTCCGGTGCCGGGCCTGACGCACCGCTACCCCGACCGCGTGCTGCTGCTGGTCACTAATATCTGCTCCATGAACTGCCGCCACTGCACCCGCCGCCGCCTGGTCGGCTTCCACGACTCCAACATGTCCAGCGCCAACCTGGATAAGGCCATAGACTATATCCGCAAGACCCGCGAAGTGCGCGACGTGCTGATCTCCGGCGGAGACCCCCTGGTGCTCACCGACGGGATGCTGGAAAGCGTCATAAAGAAACTACGCGCCATCGACCACGTGGAGATCATCCGCATAGGCACCCGCACCCCGGTGGTGATGCCCATGCGCATAACGGACGAACTGGTGGGCATGTTAAAGAAGTACCATCCCATCTACGTCAACACGCATTTCAACCATCCCAAGGAAATGACCGCCGAGGCTTTCGAAGCCTGCCGGAAGCTCTCCGACGCCGGCATCCCCGTAGGGAACCAGAGCGTGCTGCTTAAGGGCATCAACGATTGCCCGCAGACGATGAAGCGCCTGGTGCACGACCTGCTGATGGCGCGCGTGAAGCCGTATTACATCTACCAATGCGACCTCTCCACCGGCATAAGCCATTTCCGCACCACGGTCTCGAAGGGGATAGAAATAATCGAGAACCTGCGCGGCCATACCACCGGCATGGCGGTGCCCACCTTCGTGGTGGACGCGCCAGGCGGCGGCGGCAAGACGCCGGTGATGCCCAGCTACCTCATCTCCATGTCAGACAAGCGCGTGGTGCTCAGGAACTACGAGGGCGTGATAACCACCTACACCGAACCCGCCGGCTACGTGTCGGCCTGCGGCAGCTGCGAGTACTGCGCCGACGAGACCTACAAACCCATTGACGGCGTGGCCAAGCTGCTCAACGGCGGCAAACTCACCCTGGAACCCGCCCACCTGATGCGCACCAGGAGGCACAGGAAGTAAGCCCCCGACGGCGGATTTAATAATGGACCCGATCCACACATTAAAGGACAGGACTGTATTCATAGTCGGCTCAAAAAAGAACGCCGGCAAGACCACTTTCCTGAACTACGCCATGAGCCGGCTGCGCGCCTCAGGGCGGCTGGGCGCGCTCAGCGTGGGCGTGGACGGGGAGTCGCAGGACCAGGTATTCGGCAACCCAAAGCCGCAGGTGAAAGCCCTGCCCGGGGACCTGCTCCTCTGCGCCGAGACCTCGCTTAAGAACGCGGACCTGTATTATGAGGTGCTCAACGTCTACCCTTTCCGCACGGCCATAGGCAGGCCGGTACTGGTGCGGGCCCTGCGCCCCGGCCGCGCGGAGATCTCCGGGCCCGAGAATAATTCCCAATTGGCCGACATACTTTCAGATATGCGCCGCCATGGAGCGGCGACGATCTTTGTGGATGGGGCCGTTGACAGGATCACCCAGGTGGCGGAAGGCGGAAAAGCCGTATTTGTCTACGTGGCAAGAGTGGAGCCGGAAAATCTGGAATCTTCCGTTTCGGCCATTAAACTTATCTGGGCGGCCAACGCTACCCCGCTATGGAAGATCGGCACCAAAATGGCCGAGCCGGCTACCTTTATCAAGGGCGCGCTGACCATGGCTAAAGTGCCGCCGAAACCATTAGCCGGCACACTGGTGATAGAAGACCCTACCAAGGTCTTTCTCTCCTGGGCGGACTGGCAGCAGCTTAACGCGCGCTTCGATCTGCGTTTTTTCCGCAAGCCGGACCTGGCCGCTTTTATCGTGAATCTTTACAACATCTCCAGGACGGATTTTGAGCGCAAACTGGGCAACACCGCCGCGCAGGCCAGGATAATTTACAATCCCTACGTCGCGCGGACGCATTGACCCCCGGATAAATGAACATGGACCATACACGGGCTTTCGCCGAGTTTGAAACTTTCTACGGGCTTTTCAAGCCCCTGACGCCCTATGGACGCCTGTACAAGGAAAAGCGCCCCTTCTTCACCAGCCCCGCCGCGCTCAAGACCGAGTACGACCTCACCGCCGCCATGGGGACTTTCCTGTCCGCCCAGAAGCACAAAGCCGACCGCCTCCGTTTCCATCTGCGCAATATACCCGCGCTGGACCTCTCTTCCGAGGCGCTGGCCTCTACGCCGGGACTTTTCACCGCCCGCAAGTTCCTGTCAAATACCAGGGAAATATTCAAAATGCTCCCCGCAACACTGCGGGCGAAACTTGGGGCCAGATGGGAATCCGCGGAACTGCTTGAACTGCTCGACATTGGCGGCCGGGGAGAGGCCTTCCATATCGCCGACGCCTATTGCGCCGACCTGGCCGCCGTACGGCGTGAAATAGCTGGCTGCGACGCTTCCATGAAAAAATTGAGAGAGAAGCGCCTGAAAGAACTGCGCGAGCGCTGGGGGCTGGACTTTTCCGACAGGGATTTCCTTGTGATAGACGAAAAAGCGGCGGCCCGCCTCGCCGCCGCGCCGGAGCTTTTTATAGAACCCTTCGATGGCGCCCACCTGACCGTAAAGCCGGTTTACGGCGTAGATTATATGGAAGCCGCCGCCGCCCGCGACCGGCTCAGGGCTAAAGAACAGGAGCTGGAAGCCTCGGTGGTCAAACGCCTGGCCGCCGCCGTAACCGCCGGGAAGAATACTATCGAAGCCTGCGCAGCCGCAATAGAGAGGACGGACATAGCCGCCGAGCGGGCCCGCCTGGCCAAAGAACTGCGCCTGGAGCGCCCGCTGATACGTAAATACCCTTCCCATATACGCCTGGCTAAAGCCCGCTTCCTGCCGCTCGAGCTGCGCCTTGAGGGGTCGGGGCTTAAATATACTCCGTTGACGGCCATTTTCAGCCGGCGGGTCAACGTTATCTACGGCTCCAATATGGGGGGGAAGACCGTGGCCCTGAAGACGCTGGCCTTCATGCAGCTGGCCGCCCAGAGCGGCTTCTTCACTCCGGCCGCGGCTTTCGAGACCTGCCTTTTCGACGGCATGGCCTTTATGGGCGGAAGCGAGATGGAAACCGCGGGGGGCCTGAGCAGCTTCGGTCTGGAAATGAACGATTTCGCTTCCGCCCACGAACGGATGAAAAGCGGCAACATACTTGTATTCATGGATGAATTCGCCCGCACCACCAATTCCGAGGAGGCGGCCGCACTGCTGAGCGCCATCCTTGAGGACCTTGAAGCCCGCCCGGCCGCCTTCGCCTTTCTGGCCACACATTTCTCCGGGCTTCGCGCGGGCGGCACGGCCAGATTTAAAATGCGCGGCTTCGACACCGAAGCCTTCAACGAATATTTCTCCGGCAAGCCGGCCTACGGCCTGGACGAAAAGCTTAAAATGATAAATAAGTTCATGCGTTACGAGCTCCGGGAAGGGGCCGAAGGGGAAGAGGCCCGCGACGCCATAAAAATAGCCGGCATACTCGGCGTCAGCAAAGCCATAATCAAGCGGGCACAGAATTTAATGGAGGACGAACAATGACACCGGCGAAAAGCAAACTGGGACTTTCCGGGGCGAAGATAGAAAAAGCCCGCGCTCTGGCGGCGGCTATTACGGCCCCCGTACAGGATTTCATAGACAAGCACACCACCGTGACCATAGAGCGGGCCACGCTGCGCCTGCTGGGCGCCGACGGCGCTAACTCGGACGGAGCGCCGGTGCCGAACCTTATAGCCCAGGCCTGCGCCGGAAAACTCGCCGGCGGGGCCTCCGTGTTCTACGTTAACGCGCTGGTAAAACTTTCAAAGACCCCGGCCGAACTAAACAAAGAAATAGCGAAAGGCCTGAACATCTCCGGGCTGGAACTGACGGACCGCCGGCACATACAGAAGAAGACCGACGAACTGCTAAAAGGGCTCGACGCCCGCATAGCCGGCAACGTCTCCCACCGCAACGCCAAGCTGAAAGCTTACAAAGACAAGTTCAAGTCTCCCCAGATCTACGTCATCGTCGCCACCGGCAACATCTACGAGGACGTCAAGCAGGCGCAGGCCGCCGCGCTGGGGGGAGCGGACATCATAGCCGTGATCCGCACCACCGGGCAGAGCCTGCTGGACTACGTGCCCTACGGCGCCACCACGGAAGGTTTCGGCGGCACCTACGCCACGCAGGAGAACTTCCGCATCATGCGCAAGGCGCTCGACGAGGTTGTGGACAAGGAAGGGCGCTACATAAAGCTCGTCAATTACTGTTCCGGTCTGTGCATGCCGGAAATTGCCGCCATGGGCGCCATGGAACGCCTGGACATGATGCTTAACGACTCCATGTACGGCATCCTTTTCCGCGACATCAATATGTACCGCACCTTCACGGACCAGTTCTTCTCGCGCATGATAAACACCGCGGCGGACATCATCATCAACACCGGCGAAGACAACTACCTCACCACCTCGGACGCCGTGGAGAAAGCGCACACCGTCCTGGCCTCCCAGCTGATCAACGAGAAGTTCGCCGCCAACACCGGCATGCCCAACCGCCTTATGGGCCTGGGCCACGCCTTCGAGATCAACCCCGAGTTTAAGAACGGCTTCCTTTACGAATACGCCCAGGCCCTGATGGCCCGGGAGATCTTCCCGGAGCATCCCCTCAAATACATGCCCCCGACCAAGTTCATGACCGGGGACGTCTTCAAGGGACTGGCCATGAACACGCTGTTCAACTTCGTCTGCAAGGCCACCGGCCAGGGCATAGCGCTGCTCGGGATGCTGACCGAGGCCATCCACACACCTTACCTGCAGGACCGGCACCTCGCCATAGAGAACGCCCTGTACGTACACAACACCATGGACGGCTTCATGGACGAGATAGAATTCAAAAAGGACGGCGTCATGGCCCGCCGCGCCCGCCTGGTGCTCGACGAGACCATAGACATGCTGTCCGAAGTTAAAAAGCGCGGCCTGTTCACCGCCATAGAGACCGGCATGTTCGCCGAAATAAAGCGGCCCCGCGACGGCGGCAAGGGCTTCGACGGCGTTTATGAGAAAGCCCCGGACTACTGGAACCCTGTGGAAGACTACTTAAAGAAAAAGCTTAAGATAGCCGGCCACAATTAACGGCGGGAAAACAGAGGAATTTATGCTGATCAAACCTTACGGCGACACATCCAACGACGGGGCGGTGCAGCTATCGTTCACGCTGCCGGTAAAGAACTGCGGCAGGGCCAAAGAGGCCGCCAAGCTCTACGTCCAGAAACTCGGCTTTCAGAAAGTGGACGTGGTCCACGCCGCGCCCCTCTCCGAAGAATTCACCTTCTTCGTGGCCTACGGCAAAACCGAAGTAGGCATAGATTACGACAAAGTCGAATACGCCGAGGCCGTGGACAAATACCTGTCCATGGACGAAGTGAACGAATTCATAAAGACCCATTTCAAACGCAAAGTGGTGATAGTCGGCGCCTGCACCGGCACCGACGCCCACACCGTGGGCATAGACGCCATCATGAACATGAAAGGCTACAACCACCACTTCGGCCTGGAGCGCTATCCCATGATAGAGGCCCTCAACATGGGCTCCCAGGTCCCCAACGAAAAGATCCTCGCCAAGGCGAAAGAACTTAAAGCCGACGCCGTACTGGTATCGCAGATAGTCACCCAGAAAGACGTGCACATAAAGAACCTCACGGACTTAATAGAACTGGCCGAAGCTGAAGGCCTGCGCGGCAAGATGCTGCTGATAATGGGCGGCCCCCGCGTCAACAACAAGCTGGCCAAAGAACTGGGCTACGACGCCGGCTTCGGCACCGGCACCTACGCCGAACACGTAGCCACCTTCGTAGTAAAGAAGCTCTACGAGCGCCTGACGAGCAGGAAATAGCGCAAATGGCCGAAAGCAACCTCGTTAATCCCACGGCATACCCCGCCCTTTCAGACGCGGACCTCCTTAAACTCATCTTCACTGAGGAGGACCACCTGCCGCTGGAGTTCGCCACGGAGGCCGTTTCCAGGGGCAAGAGGCTTGTGCCTGCGCTGGTGAAGATTCTGCTGGCGGAAAAGAACTGGACCGCCGGTTCTCCAGCCTGGTGGGCGGTGGTGCACTCCGCTCTCCTGCTGGGGGCCATAGGCGGGGAAGCAGCGGTTGAGCCGCTTACGCAGGCAATCTTTTACGGCTCGCGTTACGACGTAGACTGGGTGACGGAAGAACTCCCGTCCATTTTCGGCAGCCTTGGCCCAGCAGCTGTTCAACCGCTGAAGGACCTGGCCGCGGACCGTTCCTGGGACTGGTATATCCGCACCCGCGCCATGTGCGGACTTGCCGCCATTACAATTAAACACCCGCAATACGACGAGGAAGTTTTTACGTTCATTGCGGCCATAGTGGCCGCCGGAGATGAGGACGAAGATACCCCCGGCCACGCCGCCCTGATACTGCTGGATTTCCTGCGCGAAGAGTACCGCGGCCTGTTGATCTCGGCGGCGCCCGCAGCGGATCGCCCCCGAATCTACGACGCCGAAGACGTCAACCGCGATTTTTTAAAAGGGAAAAAGGACCTCTACTGGTACACCCGCGACTGGCTGGATTTCTATTCTCCGGAAAAAGTCTCGGAAAGAACCCGGCGCTGGCGGGAAGAGGCGAAGAAAACCCATGAAGACGACTTTGAAGACAGGGAGCAACCGCTAATCTCCCGAAGCGCCGCGCTGGAACACCTTGGCCCGCGCGCCGCCCTTGCGTCAAAAGTCCGCGAGAACATAGGCCTGACTGAACGCGGGCTTGCCAAGCCGGATCTGAAAACACAATATGACCTGGCCATGAAAACGCAGCTCGCCCTGGCCGCCATGTTCGACGAGGACGACGACAGGATTGACGCGCTTCAGGAACAACTGAAGGCACCGCCGCCGTCCACCGGGGAAGCCACCCGCAAAGCCGCGGTCAACAGGCTGGACCCGTTCACTATTTTCGACGTAGCCGTGGGCAGCGGCCGCCTGGTTGAGTGGCTTGTGAAACTTACCTTTAAACTGGGAGACGAGGGCATGGCCCGCGAAGCGGCGGAACTATGCGAAGCCTGGGGGGAGATTACCGACCCCGAAATCTTCCTGGCCAACAAGGGGCTCATGCTGGCAAAAGCGGGCCTTAGGGACGAAGCTCACGCGCAGATAAAGACCAATCTGGGGTTCTACGACTATGACATGTGGGTAAACATAAAAGCCGGCGCCACGTTTGAGGAACTGGAAAACCTTTCCGCCGCCGAAGTATTGTACCGTAAGGCACTTGATCTGTCCGGAGGCAACGTTTCAGACCGGGAAGACGCGCTTGAATACCTTATCCCGCTGCTGCGCAAGCTCGGCAAAAACGAAGAGGCAGATAGGCTGATAACTGAACTGCAACCGGAACCCTTATGGGAACCGCCGCCCTGGCCCGAAACAGTAAAACGCGAGTCCCCAAAAACCGGCCGCAACGAGCCCTGCCCATGCGGCAGCGGTAAAAAACACAAAAAATGCTGCCTTGGAGCTGAATCCGACGGTCAGAACAATGCCAAAACAAACAGCCGGTAGTTTTTAAATTTTAATTGGATAAATATGCCCAAAAACGTTAAATCCGACAGCAAAGCAAAAAAACTGGAATCCTTTGAGGCTTCCCTTTGGCAGTCCGCTGATAAGCTGCGCAAAAACATGGACGCCGCCGAGTATAAACACGTCGTCCTTGGCCTTGTCTTCCTGAAGTATATCTCCGACGCTTTTGAAGTTCTGCACTCAAAACTGGTCGCCGGCAAAGGTGACTACGCTGGCGCCATGCCGGAAGAGCCCACAGAATACACCGCGGAAAAGGTTTTCTTTGTCCCGCCTGTAGCGCGCTGGGGGCGCATCTCCGACAACGCAAAAAAGACCGAGATTCTGCTTGAGAACGGCAAAAAAGTGGATATCGGCGGCTATGTGGACGAAGCCATGGAAGCCATAGAGCGCCAAAATCCTTCCCTTAAAGGCGTTCTGCCCAAGGTTTACGCACGGCAGAACCTGGACCGGGCCAGCCTTGGCGGGCTTATAGATATTGTCGGCACCGTAGCCCTTGGCACTGAAGAGGCAAAAAAGAGGGACATGCTTGGGCAGGTCTATGAGTATTTCCTCGGCCAGTTCGCCCTTGCCGAAGGGAAAAAAGGCGGGCAATTCTACACGCCACAAAGCGTGGTTAAATTGCTGGTCGAAATGCTTGAGCCGTACGAAGGCCGGGTGTTCGATCCCTGCTGCGGTTCCGGCGGCATGTTTGTGCAGAGCGAAAAGTTTATTGCGGCGCACCAGGACCATTACAAAAAGAAAGGGAAAGGTGTAATTCCCAATCCCGCCGACCTGATTTCCATATACGGCCAGGAGTCCAACCAGACCACCTGGCGCCTTGCCAAAATGAATCTTTCCATCCGCGGCATAGACAGTTCCAACATCAAGTGGAACAACGAGGGCTCTTTCTTAAACGACGCGCACAAAGACCTTAAGGCCGATTTCATCATCGCCAATCCTCCGTTCAACGATTCCGACTGGTCCGGCGCGCTTTTAAAAGACGACGCCCGTTGGAAGTACGGCGTGCCGCCCGCCGGTAACGCCAACTACGCCTGGATACAGCACTTCATCTATCACATGTCGCCCAAAGGCATGGCCGGTTTTGTGCTTGCCAAGGGTTCGCTTACTTCCAAAACCAACAGCGAGGGAGAAATCCGCAAAGCCATTATTGAGGCCGGCCTTTTGGACTGCATCGTCAATCTTCCGCCCAAACTTTTCCTGAATACCCAGATACCTGCCTGTCTCTGGTTCCTATCGCGCCGCAAAGAGGGTCGCCTGGACAAAGTCTTGTTCATAGACGCCCGCAACCTGGGCTATCTGGTAAACCGCCGGACAAAGGACTTTACCGACACCGACATTGCCAAGATAACCGAAACCTACCACCACTGGCATAACAACACCGACGGCTACGCGGATGTGCCGGGTTTCTGCAAGGCGGTGGCGCTGGAGGAAATCCGGGCAAAAGACTACGTGCTCACGCCCGGCCGCTATATAGGCCTGCCGGATGAGGAAGATGATTTTGACTTCGCCGAGCGCTTCGGCAAGCTTAAGGCCGAATTGGATGAGCAGATGAAGGAAGAAGTCCGCCTGAATGAACTGATCCGCAAAAACCTGGCCAAACTGGTGGTGGATAAATGAAAGCCCCAAAAAATACAAATACCGGGCCCAGGCCGCTTCCAGCGCTACAGCCGGCCGCCACAAAATTGCCCGGTCTGCCGGGGGACTATCCTGAACTGTTGGAAGAAATTAAACTCCGTATCCGCAACGCACAGGTACAAGCCGGAATAGCTGCCAACCAGGAACTGCTGCTCCTTTATTACGGCATCGGGCGTGATATCCATGTCCGCTTGGAGACAGGCGCATGGGGCACCGGCATTGTAAACCGTCTGGCTGCGGATCTGCAACGCGCTTTCCCGGGAATGCCCGGCTTTTCCCCGCGCAATCTGCGGCGCATGAGAGTGTTTTACCGCGCTTACCAGCCGGACTCCGGCACGCCCGCAATTTGGCCACAGGCTGTGGCCAAATTGGAATCGTTAAAATGGCCACCGGCGGTGGCCAAATTGCCGTGGGCGCACAATATAATTCTCCTGGAGAAATGCAAAGATCCTGCTGAGCGTAATTGGTATGGGCTGGCCGCCGTGCATTATGGCTGGAGCCGCAGTGTGCTTGTGCACCAGATAGAAAGCGGCCTATACCAGCGCAAAGGCAAAGCGCCCAGCAACTTCACCGCCACTTTGCCCAAACCTCAGTCCGACTTGGCCGCGCAGACCCTTAAAGACCCGTATCTCTTTGATTTCCTCGACATGACGGAAGAGCACAACGAGCGCGGATTAGAGAATGCCCTTGTAAACCACATACAGAAATTCCTCGTAGAGCTGGGCGTAGGCTTCGCTTTTGTGGGGCGCCAGACGCATTTGGAAGTTGACGGCGCGGATTACTACCTGGACCTGTTGTTCTATCACCTAAAACTGCGCTGCTACGTGGTTATAGAGCTTAAAGCCGGCGAGTTCAAACCGGAATATGCCGGGAAAATGAGTTTTTACCTTTCCGCCGTGGACGACACCATGCGCCACCCTGACGACAAACCCACCATAGGCCTTATTCTGTGCAAGTCCAAAAAGCGCCTTACCGTTGAATACACCCTGCGGGACATACGCAAACCTGTAGGCGTTTCTGAATATAAACTGACGCAATCCCTGCCCAAAGACCTGCAAGCCAGCCTGCCGAGCATCAAAGAAATAGAAAAAGAACTGGGGTCAAAGAAATGATCGCAGCAACAGGCAAGCCGAAATCCGGGTGGGAGGAATACAAACTTGGGGAGTTATGCTGTAATATTTCTTATGGATATACAGAAAGCGCATCCTCGGAGCCAATCGGTCCTAAATTCCTTCGTATCACGGATATTGTCCCCGGCCGTGTTAATTGGGCTACTGTTCCTTACTGCAAGATTTCAAATAGTAATCAGGCAAAATACAAGTTGCAAGAAGGTGATATTGTTATTGCACGGACTGGTGCTACAACAGGGCACACTTACACAATTAAACCAGATGATTTAAAATATGATTCGGTTTTTGCATCGTATCTAATTCGTTATCGTATTGACACTCAAAAAGCTGACCCCTTTTATATTGGACACCTGTTAACAGGCGTGGCTTGGAAGGGTTTTGTTGGAGGTGTAGCCGGTGGGTCCGCACAGCCTGGAGCAAATGCAAAACAATTTGCGGATTTCGATATCCTCCTTCCGCCGCTTCCCGAGCAACACGCCATAGCCGCCGTGCTTTCCAGCCTGGACGACAAAATAGACCTCCTCCACCGCCAAAACAAAACCCTGGAAAGCTTAGCCTCCGCCCTCTGGCGCAAAATGTTTATAGAAGAAGCCGGAGTAGACTGGAAGAATGGCAACTTGGGGGATATCGCAGAAATAAATCCTTTGCGCTCATTGAAGAAAGGCCAAGCTGCCACATATCTTGATATGTCTAATATGCCTACTTCAGGGGCTTTCCCTCTTGATTGGGTTCCACGCTGCTATACCAGCGGCATGAAATTTAAAAACGGAGACACAATTGTTGCAAGGATTACACCCTGTCTTGAAAATGGTAAAACCGCATACATAAACTTTCTCAATGAAAATGAAGTCGCCTGGGGGTCCACTGAGTATGTCGTTTTATCTCCGAAAACCGCCTATTGCTCTGAGTGGTTTTACTTCTTAGCGCGCCATAATGATTTTAGAGAATTTATGATTCAGAATATGACAGGAACAAGCGGCCGCCAGCGCGTATCTGGAGAATCAATCGCGCAGTATGATATGTTAACCCCTCCTGTAAAAATAACGCAAGATTTTGGGCTTTTTGCAGTACCCGCTATGGAGCACATTAAGCATAATTCACTTCAGATACGCACCCTCTCAAAAACGCGTGACGCACTTCTCCCAAAGCTGATGTCCGGCGAGGTTCTGGTTAAGTCGTGAGAACACATTTTGCTGAGGCTTTTATGCAAATACTATCTAACCCCGTTTTTCAGACAATATTAAGCGGTGTCTTCGTTTTTATATCTGGCGAAACTATTCAGAGATTTATCCTGGACCCCTTAAAAGATTTTAAGAAGACCATTGGCAAGATAGATAATAAATTAAAATTCCACTCAAATATTATAACAAGTCCCAAACTTGCAGGGGATTTGGCGCCGGAATTATATAAGGTTTTGCGGGAATTATCCTGCGATCTGGAGTCAGCTTATAAACAGATTCCCTTTAAAACACTTTTTAGGCTTATCTGTATATTGCCAAAACACAAAAATGTATCGGAGGCTGCAAAAAAGCTTATTTTTCTTTCAAATTCCGTTAACAAAAATGGAATTCCTCGGGAAAATGATGCCGCTTTGGAAGAAATTCGTGAAAATCTGGGTAGCCCGTCTTTAAAGTAGGATAGGATCGCATTATTGCAGAGGTGAGTTTAAAAGTGTAGTCTTGGGAATTCCGGTGGGGTAGTCTGCTTCCCGGCATTTTTTCGGAAACGCAAATATTGCACAATATTCGCAAGGAGTCTTCATGGAACCTGTTATTAAACGGCTCATAATCAAGCGCTTCAGAAGCTTCGCGTCGGACACGGTGACATTTGATAATCCTGTTTTCCTGGTGGGGAAAAACGGGGCGGGGAAAACAAATTTCGCCGACATTTTCAGTTTTGTTTCCGAGGCCATGTCTTCTCCGCTCCAGGCGGTTTTCGACCGCCGCGGCGGCATTGCCGCCGTCCGCAACCGCTCCGGCTCGCGCAGTTATCCGCCGAATCTGGGATTGTCGATCACAACCGGCCCGATAAACGCCAAGGTCTCCAGCGCAAGGTTCGCGTTTGAAGTGCGTGCCCTGCCCAACTACGGGTTTGAAATCGTGCGCGAGCAGTGCGAGGTTAAGCATCGTGACGGCAACACCTATTATTATGACCGGGCGAAAACATTCCACACCAACGCCACAGGATTGAAGCCGTCAGTGGAATCTTCGGCCCTTATGCTTCCGGTTATAGGCGGCGACGAGCGTTTTGCCCCTTTATTCAAAGTGTTAAGCGGCATGCGCGCGTATTCCATAGAGCCTTCCAAACTCAGGAACATGCAGGAACCGGACAGCGGGGTTATGCTGAAATCGGACGGCAGCAACGCCGCCAGCGTATTACAGGAGATTCTCCGCTGCAATAGTGGAAACAAGGAAAAATTGGCGCTGCTGCTTGAGGCCATTGTCCCGTTCACCAAATCGGTAAAACCTAAAAAGCATGGGAACAAGTTGACCCTGGAATTCGTCCAGGAGTGGGCCAGCGGTAAGAGGCTGCTTTTTGAAGCCTTCAACATGTCGGACGGCACATTGTGCGCATTGGGACTGATTATGGCCGTCTTCCAGACCCCTGCCCCGTCAGTGTTGATCATAGAGGAACCGGAGGCTACCATCCATCCGGGCGCATTGGGGGCTGTTCTGGATTTGATTCTCCGGGCCTGCAAACACATGCAGGTGATAGTGACCACGCACAGCCCTGAACTTCTTGACGCCTCATGGATAGAGGACAAGCATCTACGCATTATCACCTGGGATAAAGGGGCGTCACATGTTTTACCCCCAGATGACGCCTCGCGCGAGGCTATGAAAAAACATCTTATGGGCGCCGGGGAACTGCTGCGGTCCAACGCCCTGAACGCCTCGCCCCTCTTTAAAGACAAGGATGATTTAGCCAACCCAGGGCTCTTTGAGGATATCTAATGAAACGTATCCAGCCTATTGTGGAGGGGCACGGAGATGTAAAGGCAGTCCCGATTCTACTGCGGCGCCTGCGTAACGAAGCCCAGGCGTTTGATGTGGAAATAAACGAGCCGATCCGTAGAAAGTATTCAGAATTGATTACACATACCGGAATACAGAAGGCCGTGGAACTGGCGCTGCTTCAACCGGACTGCACCGCTATTCTGCTTATTTTCGATTGTGAGGACTTTTGTCCAAAGGATTTTGCCCCGAAATTGCTTAGCTGGGCAAAGGCGGCCGCCCGATCAAAACCATGCGAAGTTGTTTTAGCGTACCGGGAGTATGAGACATGGTTCCTGGCGGCAATAGAATCTCTCCGAGGCAAATATGGCATTCCACTAGATGCCACTCCCCTAGACAATCCAGAAAGCAGGCGCGATGCCAAAGGCGCGTTGGAAGAGTATATGGCGCGCGGATCCTCCTACGATGAAACAGTAGATCAGCCCCGGTTCTCGGCGGCATTTGATATGGGACTGGCTTATCGCCGTTCACGTTCATTCCGGAAACTTGTTAAAGCGTTTGGAATATTTATTTCAGCGGGAGACGGACAGATTTCAGTATGGCCTCCAGCACAATGGACACAAGACGCCTGATCCGGGAACGTCAGAAACGCACCCGAGCAACTTATGCCTGATCTCCCCGTAAACCCGGCCATAGCGGTGAATCCGCGCGGGCATTTGTACTGGGACTCCTCAGGAGGGGAGGAGACATGGCCGGACGGCCTGGCCGCGGTGCGCACTGAAAAAGCTTTTTCGCCAGGGAGCGCGCAGGGGCTGCTGCACCTGGTTTCGCGCGAACTGGATACGCCACTACCGGCCGGCGTCTCCTTCTGGCGGGAACTGGGCCGCCGGTATCTCTCCGCTTTCTGCCGCGGCGTAATGCCCGGAGCAACAGATATGCCGCCTTCCCTGCCGCCGCCGGAGGACGAGCTCCGCTCCTGGCTTGAGCGCCTGCCGCCCATGAAAGGCGGCGAGTATCTCACCGCCGCGGCCCTGGCTGAGATCTGGACCGGATTTGACGCATATGTAAGGACTGCGGCCGCCGCCCACCCCGGCGGGCCGGCTGAATTTATAAAGTTACTGAACCCCGCCTGGCATTCCGTTGGCCGGGTGGTTTTCCACCTGGCGGAAAACCCAAAAAACGGGAACTATCCTTTCGCCTTCCTGGCCACCTACGCCGCAGGAATGTCCGGGCACGGCCGGCTGAAGTACCAGCCGCTGGCGGAGGCGCTTAAGGAATACGCCGGGGAAGACAACAAAGCGGCCCTTCTGCGCCTGCTGTCCCCGGTACGGTCGGCATCGGAGAAAAGCGCTCTGGCCCGCGAACTGCTGGAAACCGGCGCGCTCTTCAAGCCTTTGGCGTGGACGCCGCCCCAGGCGTACCGCTTTCTTAAAGAAGCGCCCATTCTGGCGGAGGGCGGGGTGATAGTGCGCCTGCCCGACTGGTGGCGCGCCAGCCAGGCGCCAAGGGCGCGGGTAAACGTAAAGCTTGGCAACGCGGCGGGCACGGCCCTGGGGCTTAATACCCTGCTGGATTTTACGGTGGAAAAAAGCCTGGACGGCGAGCCGCTGACGGACGCGGAATGGGAAGCGCTGATGAGATCTTCCGGCGGGCTGGCGCTGATACGCGGGCGCTGGGTGGAAGCCGACGCTGAGAAACTCGGGGCGGCGCTTGAGCACTGGGAGAAGATGAAGCGGTCGGCGAACGAGGGGGTTACCCTTGCAGAGGCGATGCGCATGCTTTCCGGCGCGAATATTGACGGCGCGCCCGAAGACGGCGCTGGAAACGCGGCGGTAAAGGAATGGAGCGGGATCAAAGCCGGCACCTGGCTGGAGGCCACGCTGGCGAAGCTGCGCGAACCCGGCAAAGCCGGCGAGCCTCCGTCCGCGCCGGGGCTTCTGGCGGTACTGCGGCCTTACCAGAAAACCGGCGTGGGCTGGCTGCGGTTTATGACGGAACTGGGGCTTGGCGCCTGCCTGGCAGACGATATGGGCCTGGGGAAAACAGTACAGGTGCTGGCGCTGCTGCTGGCGCGCAAAGCCGCGCGCCGCGCGGGCCGCCCCAGCCTGCTGGTGGCGCCGGCGTCGCTGCTGACCAACTGGCGGGCGGAAATCCTGCGTTTCGCCCCCGGGCTTAAACACCGCATTCTGCACCCTTCGGAATTGTCGGCGGAAGACTGGAAAGCCGCGCAGAAGGACTTCGGCAAGGCGGCGGCCGGCTGCGACCTGGTTTTAACCACCTACGGGCTTGTGGCCAGGCTGGAAAGTTTGCGCAAAACCCGCTGGGACGTAGTGGCGCTGGACGAAGCGCAGGCTATTAAAAATCCCGCGGCCCGCCAGTCCCGGGCGGTTAAGGAACTTGACTGCGCGCAACGCCTTGTGCTGACCGGCACCCCGGTTGAAAACCGCCTTGGCGATCTGTGGTCGATCTTCGATTTTCTCAACCCGGGCCTGCTTGGCTCCGCAACCAGATTTGGAGAGTTTATTAAGTCCGGCCCCCAGGACGGCTGCGCGCCGGGCGCTCTGCGCGCGCTGGTTAAACCATATATCCTGCGCCGGATGAAGACGGATAAAAGCGTTATAGCCGACCTGCCTGATAAAACTGAAGTGAAGACTTATTGCGGGCTGGCGCCCAAACAGGCCGCGCTTTACGGGGCTGCCATCCGCGAGCTGGCCGAAAAGCTGGAAAACGCGGAGGGGATGGCGCGCCGCGGCCTGGTGCTGGCTTACCTGACGCGCTTCAAACAGATCTGCAACCACCCCTCGCACTGGCTGCGTGACGGCGGCTACGCGGAAGCCGAAAGCGGCAAGTTCCAGCGCCTGCGGGCTATAGCCGAGGAGATTGCCTCCCGCCAGGAAAAAGCGCTGGTGTTCACGCAGTACCAGGAGATGACCGGGCCGCTGCTTGAATTCTTAGCGGGAATATTCGGGCGGGCGGGCCTGGCTCTGCACGGCGGAACGCCGGTAAAAGCCCGCCGGGGCCTTGTGGACGCTTTCCAGGCCGAGAACGGCCCTCCGTTTTTTGTACTTACCGCCAAAGCGGGCGGCTCCGGGCTGAACCTGACGGAAGCGTCGCATGTGATACACTTTGACCGCTGGTGGAACCCGGCGGTGGAAAACCAGGCCACGGACCGGGCCTTCCGCATAGGGCAGAAACGCAACGTGCTGGTGCACAAGTTCGTCTGCCGCGGCACGCTTGAAGAGCGCATTGACGAAATGCTGACGGACAAAGCGCGCCTGGCGGACAGCGTAATCGGCGGCGGAGGAGAAAAGCTGCTTACGGAAATGAACAATCAGGACCTGCTGAAATTTGTGGCGCTCGACATCAACCGCGCCGCGCAGGCGCAATAAGGAGATAGCCTATGAGCTGGTGGGGACGCTCGGATTATTACAAACCGTATGTGAGCGCGGACGAGAGGCGCCGCCGCGCCGAAAAGGCGGCCGCAAAACTGGTTAAGAGCGGCGCAACACAGGCGCCGGTCAGACTGGAGGGGAAAGCCATCGCCCGGTCTTTCTGGGGCAAAGCGTGGTGCGCCAACCTGGAGTCCTACAGCGATTATTCTAACAGAATGCCGCGCGGGCGCTCGTATGTGCGCAATGGGTCCGTAATCCACCTGGAGATACGGCAGGGGGAAATAGAGGCGCTGGTCAGCGGCTCGCGCCTGTACAGTGTTAAAATAAAGGTCACGCCGGTGAAAGAAGAGCTATGGAAAGCTCTGTGCCGGGAATGCGCCGGGGGCATCGGCTCCCTGATGGAACTGTTAGGCGGGAAGATTTCGGAGCGGGTGATGGGCATTATGACGCGCAGGGACGCCGGCTTGTTCCCCTCGCCTAAAGAGATAATACTGGATTGTTCGTGCCCGGACTGGGCGGAGATGTGCAAACACGTGGCGGCGGCGCTTTATGGAGTAGGCGCGCGGCTTGACGAGAAGCCGGAGCTGCTGTTCCTGCTGCGGCATGTAAGCCACCAGGACCTGGTAAACGGCTCCGCCGCGGTGGCGGAGCTGACCGGGACAAAAACCGGCGCGGAACACGCCACGCTTTCAACGGCGGAAATCGGAGAGGTTTTTGGGATAGAGATGGAAGCCGGCGGGGCGGCTGCTGTTGCGACGGCGCCGGGGACCGCCCTTCCCCGTACCCGCAATAAGGCGAAAACAAAACCTCCGGTCCGGAAAACGACAAAAAAGTCCGCCACCGGGAAATCCCGGGAACGGATAAAAAAGCGGAAATTAAACATAAAATCCGCTAAAAAACCGCGCGTTTCCGGGCGGGCGGGGAAAACGGTTTAGGTTTTACCGCCAAATATTGCACAATTACCGGGTATGACTGATTGATAACAGATTCAAGGAAAATAATATTTCATGCCAGCATTCACCGAATCCGAAATTGAGACATTCTCGCTTGATGAACTGAAGCGGCTTGGGTATTCTTATATTCCTGGTCCGTCTATTGCGCCAGACGTGGAGGCTCAGGACGGCCTGTTTGCCGCCGAGCCAGCGCCAGCTTATGGCGCGCCGGAAAAACGTGAGAACTACGGCGAGGTGGTTTTAAAAAGCACACTGGAAGAGGCCATAGAGCGCCTGAACCCTGAAATCCCGGCCACGGCCCGGCAGGAAGCTTTAAAGGCTGTGCTATGCGTTTATTCCCCGCAGCTAATTGACGCTAACGAGGCTTTTCATAAACTGTTGGCCGAGGGCGTGCCCGTTACCGTGCGCAAAGACGGCCAGGACCGGGGCGAGCGGGTTTGGCTGGTGGATTTTCAGAACCCGGAAAACAATGTTTTCTTTTCCATAAACCAGTTCACCATCATTGAGCGCAACCAGAACAAGCGGCCGGATGTGATTCTGTATGTAAATGGCCTGCCGCTGGTGGTAATTGAGCTTAAAAACCCGGCCGACGCCCACGCCACTATAAGAAAGGCCTACGACCAGATACAAACCTACAAAATAGTTATTCCGTCGCTATTCTTTTATAATGCATTTTGCGTTATTTCCGACGGCTTGGAGGCCAAAGCCGGCACCCTTTCCTCGCCCTTCAGCCGGTTCCAGGCGTGGAAAACAATCGACGGGAAAAAGGAATCGCCCGGCCATGTAAGCCAGCTTGAGGTGATTATAAATGGGATGTTCTGCAAGGCTACCCTGCTGGATTTGATACGCAACTTTATAGTTTTTGAAAAAGACAAGAAGATAGACGCTAAGACCGGCCTTACACAGATAGAGACCGTAAAGAAGATGGCGGCATACCATCAATACTATGCCGTGAACAAGGCTTTGGAGAGCACGCGCCTGGCCGCTGCCGAAGCCGGAAGCGGCAAAGCTGGCGTTGTATGGCACACGCAGGGCTCGGGCAAAAGCCTTTCTATGGTTTTCTACGCGGGTAAGCTGATCCGCAACCTCAATAACCCTACCATTGTTGTGCTTACCGACCGCAACGACCTCGACCAGCAGCTTTTCGACACATTTGCCGCCTCCTCAACCCTGCTGGGCCAGAAGCCGGTGCAGGCGGAGTCGCGCGAGAATTTAACAGCCTTGCTGAAAGTGGCCTCCGGCGGCATAGTGTTTACCACCATCCACAAGTTTTTTCCCGAGGGCGGCAAGTCCGAATATGACAAGCTTTCCGACCGGCATAACATTGTTGTAATAGCGGACGAAGCCCACCGCACGCAATACGGTTTTGAGGCCAAATTTATTGATACAAAGGATAAAGAGGGCAATGTTACCGGCACGCGCAAGGCGTACGGCTTTGCCAAATACCTGCGGGACGCCATTCCCAATGCCACCTTTATTGGTTTTACCGGCACGCCGGTTGAAAGCACGGATATCAACACCCCGGCCGTATTCGGAAATTACATTGATAAATACGACATTGCCCAGTCCGTGGACGACGGCGCTACTGTTAAAATCTACTACGAAAGCCGCTTGGCCAAAGTTAACCTTACGGAAGACGGGCGCAGGCTTATTGAAGAGTTTGAAAAGGAAATGACGGACGACGGCGCCACTGAAACACAGAAAGCCAAGGCTAAATGGACAAAACTTGAAGCGATTGTCGGCCACCCCGAGCGGCTAAAGAATCTTGCCAGGGATATTGTGGCGCATTATGAAAAGCGTTCGGAAGTTTTTGAAGGCAAGGCCATGATAGTCGCCATGAGCCGCCGCATAGCCGTGGCGCTTTATAATGAGATTGTTGCGTTGCGCCCAGAGTGGCATAGCGAAGATTTAAAAGCCGGGGCGCTGAAAGTTGTAATGACTTCGTCTTCCTCGGATAAAATGGAGTTCGACCCGGAAGACCCCGACAGCCTGGTTATACCTGCCCATCACAGGACCAATAAAGAAAGCCGCGGCCTGCTGGCCGAGCGCATGAAGGACCCCAAAGACCCGCTTAAGCTGGTTATTGTGCGGGATATGTGGCTGACCGGCTTTGACGTGCCCTGCCTGCACACCCTCTACATCGATAAGTTGATGAAGCGGCATACCCTTATGCAGGCCATAGCCCGCGTGAATCGCGTTTTCCTGGATAAGCCCGGCGGCCTTGTAGTGGATTACATCGGCATAGGCACCGCCCTTAAAGAGGCCCTCGCGTTTTACGCCGGCTCGGGCGGCAAAGGCGACCCCGCTGAAACCCAGCAGAAAGCTTTGGAAATGCTGATTGAAAAGATAGAGGTTGTGCGCCAGATGTTCCACGGCTTTGATTACATGCGTTTTTTCAAAGTTGGCACGTCCGAGCGGCTTTCGCTCATTCTCCAAACGGAAGAATTTGTTCTTGCTAAAGAACACGGCAAGGACCGCTTTATTAAAGAGTCCACCGCCCTTTCCAAGCTTTTTGCCCTGGCCGTCCCGCACGAAGACGCGCTTGAGCTGAGCGACGAGATAGCCTTTTTCCAATCCGTGCGGGCCAGGCTGGTTAAATTTGAGGGCGATGGCGAAACCGATGGTAAAAAGAATTACGAGACCGCTATCCGCCAGATCGTGAACCAGTCTGTAGCCTCAGCCGAAGTTGTAGATATCTTTGACGCAGCCGGGGTTAAAAAGCCGGACATCTCCCTGCTTTCCGAAGAATTCATGCAGGATGTAAAAGAGATGGCGCACAAAAACCTCGGAGTTGAGCTTTTGAAGAAGATACTTAACGACGAGATCCGCGCGCGGCTGAAATTCAACATAACAAAAGGCAAAAACCTTCTGGAAATGCTTGAGGGCTCTATTAAGAAATACCAGAACAACCTTTTATCTACCGCCGAAATCATAGAAGAGTTGATTTCAATAGCCAGGGAAATCCGGTCCGTAGACGGCCTGGCTGAAAAACTGAAATTAACCAAGGACGAGTTCGCTTTTTACTCAGCCCTGGAAGTAAACGACAGTGCGGTCCTCAATCTGGGGGATGAAGCGCTGAAAAACATCGCCCGCGAGATAGCGGACAAAGTGCGCAAGAACGCCACCATAGACTGGACTATGAAGGAAAGCGCCCGCGCTAAGCTAATGGTTATAGTCCGCCGTACCCTGAATAAATACGGTTATCCGCCCGACAAACAGCAAAAAGCAGTAGACACCGTTATAAAACAGGCCGAAGTGCTGGCTGATTATTGGGTGGCAGCGGACAAAACTTAAATTTCTATAATATTACCATCAGGAGAATCATAAAATGGCTGAACATCTTAAACTGGATAATTCGGAGCGGCTTTATAAGGAGGCGCAGGAACTCATACCCGGAGGCATGATGGGCATACGCAGGCCCTACAACTTCGTCCCCGGCGAATACCCCATATTCTTCGACTCCGCCAAAGGCGGCCGCGTCACCGACGCCGACGGCAACGAATACATAGACATGCTCTGCGCCTACGGCCCCATCATCATCGGCCACCGCGAACGCGAAATAGACGCCGCCGTCATAAGACAGATAAAAGAAAAAGGCTTCTGCATGTCCATAGTGCAGGAGATCCAGAACACCCTGGCAAAAAAAGCCATCTCGCTGGTGCCCTCCGCCGAGAAAGTGGTCTTCGCCAAGACCGGTTCCGACGCCACCACCCTGGCCACCCGCATAGCCCGTTCCTTCACCGGCAAAACCAAGGTAATACGCTGCGGCTACCACGGCTGGCACGACTGGTGCGTGGAGAACAAGGGCGGCGTACTGCCCAAAGCCTACGAGGACACCCTCGAATTCGAATACAACGACCTCCAGCAGCTCGAAGACCTTATGAAAGCGCACGGCGACAGCGTGGCCTGCATCATCATCACCCCGCTCGGCCACCCCAACGCCCACGAAGTGCAGATGCCCAAACCCGGCTTCCTGGAAGGCGTCAAAAAACTCGCCGAGCAGTACGGCGCGGTGCTGGTGTTCGACGAGATCCGCACGGGTTTCCGCGTCAGCCTGGGCGGCGCGCAGAAACTATTCGGCGTTACGCCCCACATGTCCGTTTTCGGCAAGGCCATGGCCAACGGCTACGAAATAAGCATGGTGGCCGGACGCCGCGATATAATGGACGTGCTAATCAGCAAGGCTTTCGTCAGCTCCACCTATTTCAACAACACCCTGGCCATGGTGGCCTCGCTCAAGACCATAGAGCTCCTTGAGCGCGACAACATGCTGGACGTCATAGCCAAGCGCGGCCACGCCTTCTGCAAAAAAGTGCGCAAATACGTAAAAGCCAGCGGCGTGGCTTGCACCTTCACCGGCGAACCATGGATGCCGTATATAACCTTCGACAAGGACGACACCGGCGCCTACAAGAAAACGCGCGTAAACTTCTACACCCAGCTCATCCGCCGCAAAGTCTTCCTGCAGCCCTACCACCACGGCTACGTGGCCTACAGGCACTCGGCCAAAGACCTCAACTACGCCGCCGACATGATAGCCGAGTCGCTGGAAGCGGCGAAGAAAGCGGCCTAAATGCGCACAACCGTCTCACAGGGAGCGCGCAGAGGCTGGGCAACGCTGAAGCTGGCCGCTCAGAAGTTCATGCACATAGACGGCGGGCAGAGGGCGGCGGCTTTCGCCTATAGCGCCTTCTTCGCCCTCTTCCCGCTGATCGTCCTCTTTGTCACGGCGGCCACCCTGTTCATGAACAGGGCCGACGCGGCAAGAATAGTGATCTCTTACGTCGAGCGGGTCGTCCCGATAAGCGGCGAAATGCAGGCCTACGTGTTCGACACGGTGTCGCGCGTCATCCGGTCCCGCGGGCAGGCCAGCGCCGTGGCGTTCGCCATCCTGGTCTGGATAGCGGCGCAGTTCTTCACCACGCTGATACAGGCGGCCAACCGCGCCTGGGGAACCTCGGGCGCGAACTGGTGGAAGCTCCCGCTTAAAAGCCTGACCTTGCTTTTTATATTAAGCGCCGCCGTGCTGACAGGCGTCGGCGTACCGCTTATAGGGAAGATCTCCGGCGGCCTTTTCAAGACCGGCCTCTTCCTGCCCCTGGCCTATAAGTTCTGGCTGTTCGTGCTGCCCTGGCTGATAGTCTTCTTCAGCCTGGCCTTTTTTTACAAGCTGGCCCCGCACCGGCGCACCAGATACTCGGAGGTCTGGATTGCGGCCCTGTGCGCCACGCTGCTGCTTAACGCGGCGCAAAGCCTGTTCGTCCTGTACCTCAAACACATAGCCGCCCTAAGCGCGCTCTACGGGGCTTTCGGCGGCATAATGGCGCTGCTGCTGTGGATCTACCTTTCCGGCGTGATCTTCATTTTCTGCGCCTGCCTCTGCGCCGCCCAGGCGGCCCCAAGGACCGGACAGTGAAAAAACCGCGCGTGGTACACATCATCACCCGGCTTGAACCAGGCGGTTCCAGCCGCAACACGGTGGATTCCTGCGCGGCCCAGACCGGCGGTTACGAAGTGGTCCTGCTGGCGGGCCCGCATAAGGATTCCGCCCGGCTGCTGAAGCTCCTGCCGCCGGAAGTCTCCTACATAGAGATCAAGGACCTGCAGCGGGAAATAAGCCCCGCGGCCGATTTCAGGGCTCTGCGCGAAATTAAAAAGACCATCGAACGCCTGCGGCCTGATATCGTACACACACACACCTCCAAAGCGGGGGCGCTGGGCAGGCTGGCCGCCGCTATGGCCAACCTCGGGGCTGAAAAACCGGCAACAATTATCCACACGCCGCACGGCCACCTGCTCTACGGCTATTATGGGCCTCTGAAAACTTATATTTTCAAGCTGGCGGAGAAATTCCTCTCCAATTTCACCGATTATTTCATCGCCCTTACTCCCGGAGAAATGCGCGAATCCTCCGGGGCGGGGATAGGCCGCCCGGGGCAGTGGACGGTAATACACAGCGGCGTGGATTTCGGCCTCCAGACGGCGGCAAAAAAGAGCGACCTTGGGATCGCGCCGGACGAGATAACAATCGGCACGGTGGCACGCCTGGAACCGGTAAAAGGCGTGGAATATTTTATACGCGCCGCGGCGCTCGTTGCAAACCGCCTGCCGGGCCTTAAACCGCGCTTTGTGGTGATAGGCGGGGGGGAACTGGAAGCCCCGCTGCGCACGCTGGCCGCCGCGCTGGGCCTGCGGGAACGGATCATATTTACTGGTTTCCGCGCCGATGCCGCCGCGCTGATGTCAGCGCTGGACATTTATGTTCAGCCCTCATTGAACGAGGCCATGGGACGGGCGCCTCTTGAGGCGCAGGCGCTGAGTATCCCTGTTATCGTAAGCGCCGTCTGCGGCCTGCCCGACGTTATAAGGGAAAGGGAGACCGGCCTGGCCGTGAACGCGTCAGATCCGGCGGCGCTGGCCGGGGCCATGGAGAAACTTGCGTTGTCCGCGGAGCTGCGCGAGCGCATGGGGAAAGCCGCCAAAGCCTGGGCGTTATCCAAGGACGATACCGGTTTCCCAAGGTTCGGCCCGGAAAGCATGAATGCCCGTCTTAAAATCTTCTACGACAAAATTACCGCGGGCAGGGCTTAAGGGGAATGCATGCAGCCGAAACGCCGACGAACCGGGTACAAAAGCCCGGTTTTTTGATATACTTTTTATAGCATCAAGCGCGACTACAGACGGCCTTCCGGCAGTTACACAGCCACAGTTTTCCGCCGACCCGGCCCGCCGCGCCACACCAAGCCCGGAGGTTCTATGCCGAAGATGGAAGTTGACGTGGACAAATGCAAGGGCTGCTACCTGTGCATACAGGTTTGCCCGAAGAAATGCATCGAAAGATCCGATAAATTTTCCAAGACCGGCTATTACCCGGCCAAGGACTCCAAGGAAGGCTGCTGCATAGCGTGCCAGAGCTGCGCGCGCATCTGCCCCGACCTTGCAATAAAGGTCTATAAATAGGAGGCATGATCTATGGCTGAAAAAAAATTAATGAAAGGCAACGAAGCCCTGGCTGAAGGCGCCGTACGCGCCGGGTGCCGTTTCTTTGCCGGCTACCCCATAACCCCGCAGAACGAGATCCCCGAATATATGTCCTGGCGCCTGCCGCAGGCGGGCGGGGCTTTCGTCCAGTCCGAGAGCGAAGTCTCGGCGATAAACATGGTCTACGGCGCGGCCGCCACCGGCGTGCGCTGCATGACCTCCTCTTCCAGCCCCGGCATGAGCCTCAAGCAGGAAGGCATGTCCTACTGCGCCGGCGCCGACCTGCCGGTCTTTATAGGCAACGTGATGCGCGGCGGGCCGGGACTCGGCAATATAGCCGGCGCCCAGGGCGACTACTGGCAGGCCACCCGCGGCGGCGGCCACGGCGACTACCGCACCTTCGTGATGGCGCCCAATTCCGTCACCGAAATGGGGAACTTCCCGCATAAGTGCTACGAGGTCGCCTTCAAGTACCGCATCCCCTCCATGGTACTGGCCGACGGCATAATAGGCCAGATGATGGAGCCCATTGAATTCACGACTCCCGAAATAAACCCCAAAGCACTGATCGAACCCGCCTGGGCGCTGGGCGTCAACAACGGCCGCGCCAAGCGCATAGTGAAGTCCTACGACCTGCGCGAAGGCTACCTTGAAGTTATGGTCAACGAGCGCGTAAAGCGCTACAAGGAAATTGAGGCCAACGAGACCATGTACGAGGAGAAGATGATGGACGACGCCGAGATCGCCATAGTGGCTTACGGCACCTCGGCCCGCGTCTCCGTGGCGGCCATGAAGCTGGCCCGCGAAAAAGGCCTGAAAGTGGGCCTGCTGCGCCCGATAACGCTGTGGCCCTTTCCCAAAGCCCGGCTGGTGGACCTGTCCAAACGGATAAAGAAATTCCTGGTCGTGGAAATGAGCCTGGGCCAGATGGTGGAGGACGTGCAGCTCTCCCTGAACGGCCGCGCGGAGGTACACCTGCTCGCCAAACCCGGCGCCGCCGTAATGACCGCCGACGAGGTCTACAAGACCATGGACGCCATCGTAAAAAAGGGGGCCAAAGAATATGCAGCTGCTAAATAAGAAACCCGAGTCCCTGCTGGACGTGAAAATGCATTACTGCCCCGGCTGCGGCCACGGCATAATACACCGCCTGGTCGCCGAAGTGATGGACGAACTGGGCATACGGGGCCGCACCATAGGCGTGGCGCCCGTAGGCTGCGCCGTCTTTGCCGACACCTACTTCAATTGCGACATGATACAGGGCCCGCACGGCCGCGGCCCCGCCGAAGCCACCGGCATCAAGCGCGCCAAGCCCGACAGCGTCGTGTTCTCCTACCAGGGAGACGGCGATCTGGCGAGCATCGGCATGGCGGAAATAGTGCACGCCGCCATACGCTCGGAGAACATAACGGTGATCTTCGTCAACAACGCCATCTACGGCATGACCGGCGGCCAGATGGCCCCCACCACGCTGATAGGCCAGAAAGCCACCACCTGCGTGGAAGGCCGCACCGCCAAGCAGGCCGGCTACCCCATAAAAATGAGCGAGATGCTGGCCACCATAGACGGGGCCACCTACCTCGAGCGCACCACCGTGCATACGGCCCCCGGCGTACTCAAGACCAAGAGCGCCATAAAGAAGGCCTTCCAGAACCAGATAGACGGCAAGGGTTTCTCCATGGTGGAGATCTTGAGCATGTGCCCGACCAACTGGGGCACCCGCCTGGACAACCCGTCGGAAGCCACCAAGTTCGTGGCCGAGGGGATGCTGCCGGTGTTCCCGCTGGGCGTGTACAAGGACGCCTGCGCGGCCGACAAGAAATAACGGAGGACTTTAAAATGTACCAAGGCATAAAGATATCCGGTTTCGGCGGGCAGGGAGTAATATCGGCCGGCTACCTGCTGGCCCAGGCCGGCATGATGGAGGGGAAAGAGGTCAGCTTCTTCCCGGCCTACGGAGCGGAGATGCGCGGCGGCACGGCCAACTGCTCCATAGTGGTAGCCTCCGACGAGGTTTCCACTCCGATCGTATCCACTCCCGACACCGCCATAGTGTTCAACGAGCCTTCCCTTGCGAAATTCGAACCTATGGTAAAACCCGGCGGTCTGCTGATAATAAACAGCTCTCTGATAAACTCCAAGGCCACCCGCACGGATATAAAGGTGCTTTATATACCCTGCAACGAGATAGCCGGCGAGCTGGGCAACGGCAAGGTAATGAACATGGTGGCCCTCGGGGCCTTCGCGGCCGCCACCGGCGCCATCTCCATAGACGCCATAGAGAAAGCCCTGCCCAAGGTATACAAGAAGCTTAAGCCGGAAGTGATAGAGCTTAACGTGAAGGCCCTCAGACGCGGCGCCGAAATTAAGGCTTGACCGCGGGCGCGGGATACAGGCAGAGATTCCTCCGCCATTTATCCCGGGGACGGCCGCCCAGCCGGTCCATATCCGTTATTGCCGTTGCAAAGCGGTCGCAATTATCTATAGAATACAGTCTATGACCGAAACCTGGCGTTTTAAGGACGAGTGGCTCATCCGCGGCCTGGCGGGCGTAAAAGGGGCCGATGAGGCCTTTATCGCGAAAGCGCGCGCAGAAAAGAACCCTTATATTTCACACGCCCTGGTAGACGCGGGCATTGTTACCGGAGAACAGCTTGGCAAAGTGGTGGAGCTGACCTTCAAAGTGAAATACCTGCCGCTGGCCCCGGAGAACGCGGACAGGTTCGGGCTTAAGCTGATAACCGAGAAGACCTGCCGCAAATACAATATTATCCCGGTCGGAGTTTCCGAGGAGGAAATACGCCTGGCCATGGCCGACCCGCTCAATTTCGACGCCCAGTCCGACGTTGAAGCCGTCACCGCCCGCCGCGTGACGCCTTTTTTTTCCATGCCGCTGGCGGTGGATTCCTGCCTGGAGCAGCTTTTCAGTTCCGATAAACTTATTTACGACCTGCTGAACAATATAGAAACCGCCGACGAAGTGCAATTGCTGGGCGGGGAGGTTCCAGCTGACGAGGAGGGAAGCGTGACCGCACCGGTGGTGACGCTGGTCAACTCCATAATTTCACAGGCCTACCGCAAGCACTCCTCCGACATCCATATAGAACACGAGGAGAAAGGCAGTCATGTGCGCATCAGGGTGGACGGTGTGCTGAAGAACATAATGACCATCCCGCGCCACATCGCCACGGGCCCGCTGGTGTCCCGCATAAAGATCATGGCGGACCTGGACGTCTCCAACCATATGCGCCCGCAGGACGGCAGGGCCAAACTGCGCATAGGCAGCGCCGAGGTCGGCCTGCGCGTTTCCACCCTGCCCACCTCCTACGGCGAAAAAGTGGTCATGCGCATATTGGACCAGCGCGCGGCGGAAGTGCCTTTCGAGAAACTCGGCTTCGCGCCGGAAGTATCCCGTGTGATGGAGGCCTGCCTTGCGGCGCCGCAAGGGATGATACTTGTAACCGGCCCCACCGGCTCCGGAAAAACCACAACGCTTTACTCCGTGCTCAACAAAACCCGCAGTGAAAAGACGAATATAGTGACTGTGGAAGACCCGATAGAATACAAGCTGGCCGGTATAAACCAGGTGCAGGTCAACGAAAAGCAGGGCCTCACCTTCGCCGCCGTGCTCCGGTCCGTACTGCGCCAGGACCCGGACGTGATAATGGTAGGCGAGATAAGGGACCGCGAGACCGCTGACATAGCCTTCCAGGCCGCCATGACGGGGCACCTGGTTTTTTCCACCCTGCACACCAACGACGTGATCTCCACCATCGGCCGGCTTACGGACATGGGACTGGACCGTTTTAAGATCTCCCCTGCCCTGCTGGCCATAACGGCCCAGCGGCTGGTGCGGCGCCTCTGCCCCGTCTGCGCTGAAAGAGTGCCAGAGAGTGAAATAGACAGAACGCTGACCGACGCTATGGGCGGATTCGGCTTTGAAAAGGCCGTTTACAGGGGGCCCGGCTGCAAGAACTGCGAAGGGAGCGGTTACGCCGGCCGCACCTCCCTGGTGGAGATACTGCAGGTGACGCCGCGCATTAAAGACCTTATTAATTCCGGCGCGAGCGCGGCGGAGCTCACCAAGGCTGCGCTGGACGAGAAGAATCTGCGCACCCTGACCCAGGACGCGCTCTGGCACCTGTCAAAAGGCCATACCGACCTGACGGAGATATCTCCTTACCTGACCCTGGAAAAGAAAACCGCCGCCGGACAAAGCGCGCCGCGCCCCGCCGCCCCCGCGCCGGCGCCGTCTTCAGGCAAGCTGCGCGTGATGATCGTAGATGACGACGCCATGATACGCCTGCTGTTGAAGAAATTCATAGAGGTGGCGGGATTCCAGGTTATAGAAGCCGTGGACGGCGAAGCGGCCATTACGGCTATAGCCGCCGGCACGCCCCCCGACCTGCTGGTCACAGATATCAATATGCCGCGCTTAGGCGGCATGGAACTGGTAAAAGGCATTCGCGAAACGCTGGGTCTGCTGGACCTGCCTATTATAATGCTTACCACCGAGGCCTCTGATAAAAGCCAGGAGCTGGCTTTCGAGCTTGGCGCGGACGACTACATAATTAAGCCCTTTAAGGGGCCGCTGGTCATCGCCAGGATAAACGCGGCCATGCGCCGGGCCGGGAAGCTGAAGTAGGTTCTACAGAAAGGCTTTCATCGCCCAGTCGTAGAGATAAAGAAGAGGGAAGAACGCCAGCGTTGAAAAGAGTATGCTCTGGCTCACCAGGTCGGGGTCGAAATCCAGTTCCATGGCTATTATGTAATTCAGGACCGCCACCGGCATTACGGTCTCGATAAAAGTCACTTTTGAGACGAAGCCGGTAAATCCCATAACTCCCGCCGTGACGATGTAAAAGAACGGCATAAGCAGCAGCTTGAAGCCGCTGACCAGCGCTATGCGCGGCAGGTTCCGCGCTATTCTTTTGCCGTAAAGACTGATGCCGATGGTGAACAGCGAAAGCGGAAGCGTGGTTTTTCCGATGTCGGACAGCGCCCGGTGCAGCAGGCCGGGCAGGCGCAGGCCGGAGGCGGCCAATAGCAGCCCCGCCACGGAGGACCAGAGCACCACGTTGCGCCCGATAAGCCTCAGGAAGCGGGAAGGCGGGCAGCCCCCTTCGCAGATAAGCGTCATCAGCACGAAACCGAACGTGAAAATAAAAATATTCTGGATGGAGGTGGCTATGGCGGCGTAACCGATGGCCTCCTCGCCCAGGCGCATTACGGCCACCGGGAAACCCAGGTAAACGGTGTTACCCAGCACGGATACTATCAGCAGCAGGCGCGCAAAACGCCAATCTATAGCGCCGGCTTTCCAGAGCGTCCAGGCTACGGCCATCACGGCCGCTAGCGGCAGGGTATTGGCGGCCAGGAAACGCCAGCCGAGGCCCGTGAGGGGGGTATCGGCGATCTTCAGCACGATAAGGGCCGGCAGGGCCAGGTAATACAGGTACTGGTTAAATGCCTTCTCGGCGCCCTCAGCCACAATGCCGTATTTACGGAACAGCCAGCCGGCCGCAAGCACGATGACGAGGTTGGCGATTATTGCGGTCATTTGAGGAAGAGGAGCACCATTACCTGCGCGGAGATAACGCGCAGTATCATCACCAGCGGGTAAACCGTTGCGTAAGACATTGCCGACAGGTTGGACGGGCTCATGGCATTGGCGAAAGCCAGCGCGGGGGGGTCGGTCATGGAACCGGCCAGCGCCCCGCAGAGCGACAGATAGTTGAGCTTCAGCTTCGCTTTGGCGAAGATACCTACGAAGATAATGGGCAGCACCGTTATCAGGAAGGAAAACAGCACGATATATATGCCGTTGCCGTCGAGAAGCGTCTCGAAGAACTTACCGCCCGCCTTAAGGCCGACGCAGGCGAGGAACAGCACTATGCCTAGTTCGCGCAGCATCAGGTTGCCGGCCGGGGGCAGGTACCAGTTGAGCGGGCCTATATGCTGAACGTAGCTGAGGACTATGGCCATTATCAGCGGGCCGCCGGCCAGTCCTAGTTTTATGGGGGCGCCCAGGCCGGGGAGTGAGATGGGGATCGAGCCCAGCAGGACCCCGGCCGCTATGCCTATAAAAGCCGGTATGAGCTGGGGATGGTTGAGGTCCTTGGGGGAATTGCCCAGCATGGCGGCGGCCTTAGCGACAGCCTCCTCCGAACCGACTATCACCAGGTTGTCGGCGAACTGCAGCACGTAAGAGTCTGACACCAGGAATTCCACGTCGGCGCGGGCCACGCGGGTGGCCGCCACGTCGTAACGGGACTCCAGACCCAGCTCGTCCAGGGTCTTGCCGATGACCTCCTTATGCGTGACGATGACGCGCGAATGGATGATCTGGCTGGGGAGCTTCTTCAGGTCCATTTCGCTCCTGGTTCCGACTACCAGCGTAAATTTCCTCACATTCTCCGCGAGGCCCACGGCCAGGAGTATATCCCCGGCATGCAGAACGGTATCGTCGTGCGCTACGTCCAGCCGTCCGCCGTGGTAGATCCGCGAGACCACCACCCCCAATTCCCCGATGGCCGGGATATCCTTTATGTTAAGACCTTCGAGGTTCTTGTTCTCCACCGTTATGCTGGCGCTGATAAGGGCCGAAGCGGCCTTGTCCGCGTGAACGGCCAGCATATCCTGCGCAGCCTGCGCTTTGAAGAGCCTGCGTATCAGTACCATGGTGAGGATTATCCCGAGGATGGCGCCGGGGTAGGCCAGCGCGTAGCCCACCGAGGCGCTATTGGCCGCCTCGGAACTTACCGCGCCCAGGGTCTGCTGGGCGGCGGCCAGGGAAGGGGTATTGGTTACCGCGCCCGCGTACATGCCGACGGCCGTGGCTATGTCGAAACCCGCCACCTTGGCCGCTGCCAGGGTGGCGGCCACGCCGCCCAGCACCACACCGGCGGCCAGCAGATTGAGCTGTAGGCCCTGTTTGCGGAAAGACGAAAAGAAACCCGGCCCCACCTGCGTGCCTATGGAGTAGACAAAGAGTATCAGTCCGAAATCGCGCAGGAATTCCAGGGTTTCGTGGTTTATCTCCAGGCCGAAGTGGCCGAATATAATGCCGGAGAACAGCACGCCGGCTATGCCGAGGTTGATGCCGAAGATATTTATATTCCCTATGGCCAGGCCGCCGGCCGCCACCAGCATCACGACGAAGACGGACCAGGCCACGGATTGGGGTGAGAAAAACACTGTAAGGAAATCCATGAATTAATTTTAGCAAATGCGGTCCGCGCGCGTCGCGGCGGCTAACTTCTTTTACGCGCGCTAATTTAATATTATAAAGGTAAGCGCACTTAAGGAGAGAACATGATTTCCAAAGCGGAAAAACGCAATGCCTGGCTTTTCATCCCCACCACTTATTTCGCCGAGGGCCTCCCCTACATCCTCATAAACTCGGTTTCCGTCATCATCTACAAGAACATGGGCGTCTCCAACGCCGAGATGGCCTTCTGGACCAGCTGGCTCTACCTGCCCTGGGTAATTAAAATGCTCTGGGGCCCCATGGTGGATATGTACGGCACGCGCAGGAGCTGGGCCGTTTATACCCAGCTGATCATGGCCTGCTGCCTTGGCGCCGCGGCCCTCTCGCTTACCGGCCAGCATTTCTTCGCCGTGTCCCTGCTCGCCTTCGCGGCCGGCGCCTTCGTTTCCGCCACCCACGACATAGCCGTGGACGGCTTCTACATGCTCGCGCTCACCAAGGAGGACCAGGCCTTCTTCGTCGGCATCCGGTCCATGTTCTACCGCTTCGCCATGATCTTCGGCACCGGTTTCCTGGTTTACCGGGCCGGCAAGATGCAGGAAACCACCGGGGACGTTCCCGGCAGCTGGAGTCTGATGCTGCTGGTTTCGGCCGCGGTTTACCTCACCCTCTTCACGTACCACAGGTTCATTCTGCCTTACCCGTCAGAGGACGTTCCCAAGGCTAAGTTCAGGTTTTCCGGGATCCTGCCGCTGGCCGGCTATTTGGCCGCCGCGGGGGCCGTCATATGGCTCTTCAGTAATCTCCACGGCGTCCCGGCGAAACTCATCACCGCGGCAGTTCTCGTCGCGGCGCTATTTTACGCCTGCCGCGTATATATTTTCCCGCGCCTGAAACGCAAAATGGCGGAGGAAGGGAATTCTTTCAACGCGGCTTTCGTCTCTTACTTCACCCAGGACGGCATAGGCTACATTGTGGCTTTTATACTCTTCTACCGCCTGGCGGAAGCCATGCTGCTCAAGCTCACGCAGCCCTTCCTGCTGGACGCGGTGGGCAACGGCGGCCTTGGCATACCCACTTCCGAGGTCGGCATCATCTACGGCACCATAGGCATGATAGCCCTGATAGTCGGCGGCCTGCTGGGCGGCTGGTTCATCTCCAGGTACGGCTTCCGCCGCTGCCTGTGGCCGATGGTCCTGGCGCTGCACGTGCCCGACGTGTTCTACCTTTACATGGCCTACGCCCAGCCCGGCCTGGATTATGTGACAATGCTCGGCCGCAGCATACCGTTCGGAGCGGTGCCGCTGCTGGTGGCGGCCGAACAGTTCGGCTATGGCCTGGGCCTGACCGCCTTCACGGTATACCTGATGATGATCTGCAAGGGTAAATACAAAACGGCGCATTTCGCCATCTCCACCGGCATTATGGCGCTTGGCATGATGGTGCCCGGCATGATCAGCGGCCTGCTGCAGCAGGCCGTGGGCTACCGGCACTTCTTCCTGGCGGTGTGCGTCCTGACGATACCTGGCATACTGGTGATCTTTAAGCTCCCGATAAGGGACCAGGAGTAAGCGCACCTATGAATTAAAAAGCCCGCTAAGCGGGCTTTTTAATACGCGGGCAACCGGCCCCTAAGAAGGGCGTCGTTACCTCTCCTGCGGGTGAAAGTGCGTATAAACCTTGCGGATATGGTGGAACTTTTCATAGATCGTCCTCTCCGCGAGCGTAGCGATCTGGTCGCCCCGCTTTACGGGAAGGCTGCCGTCCACGCAGAAGGTTAAATTGACGGTATAATGCGGACCGAAACGGTGCGCACGGACTTCCTCCACCGCCACTATCCCGTCCACACCGGTCAGCGCCGAGCGTATCTGGGCGTCCAGTTCCTGGCCGGGCACGGTGTCCATCAGTTCCATGGCCGACTCCTTCAGTATCCCCACGCCGGTTTTAAGGATGAACAGCGCCACTACGGCGCCGGCGAGCGGGTCTACCCAGGCATAGCCGGACAGGGCCAGGGCTATGCCGGCGGCGGCCGAGGCGGAGGCCATAATGTCGTTGATGTGGTCCTTGGCCAGCGCCGACACGACCGGGTTGCCGGTCATAGCGCCGATGCCGCGTGTTTTCACCGCGAGGCCGAACTTGAGCGCGATGGTGAAAAGAGCCGTCCAAAGAGCGTAGATAGAAACTTCGGAGGCCTCCGCGGAGCCCGCATAGATATGCCAGCCGCGGTCGGCGGACTCCCAGAAAATGGCCACTCCGGTGGTGATTATAAAGGCGCCCACGACCAACGCCGCTATGGTCTCGAACTGCGCGTGCCCGTACGGATGCTCTTCGTCGGCGGGCTGGCGCGAGAGCCGCATAAAGATCTTAACGGCCACGTAGTAGATGAAATCCGAGGTGGAATTTATGCCGTCGGCGAGCAGCGCGGCGCTATGGCCCGCTATACCGACTATCGTCTTGAGCAGGGCCAGGAAGATATTGGAATAAAGTCCGATATCGACCGCAAAGTCGCAGGCGTCGTTGCGCGCCTCGGGGCTTTCCAGCTTAATTATTTCCTTCATCTTGTTTTCCTGTACAGAAAAGCCCGCCTGAATTCCTTTTTAGAAACCCAGGCGGGCCTGTGCGTCCGCGCGGTGCGGACGGCTTGTGAACCGTTTATTCGACTTTAATGCACTGCACGGGGCAGTTGGCGGCGGCGGTCTTGCAGGAATCTTCCTTGCCGGCCGGAACGGGGCCCTTCACTACGGCCTTGTCGGCGTTCATCTCGAAAACCTCGGGGCAATCGTTGGCGCAGAGACCGCAGCCGATGCAGGAGTTGGCGTCTACAATAGCTTTCATGTTAGTACCTCCGTATATTCGCTTAAAATCTCACCTGATAATTATACTTAAAGTTGTCCGGGGGACTCAACAAGACCTATTCGCTTATGCGCCGCTCCGTGGCCTTGTCGAACACGTGCATGTTCTGGTAATTGAGGCACAGGCTGACCGCGCTGCCCGGGCTGCGGTTAAAGAAGGCCTCCACCGTGGCCAGCAGGCGCACGCCGCCCACTTTAAGGTAAAGATTCTCGCGGTGCCCCAGCAGCTCGCACACCTCAAGCACGCCCTCTATCCTGCCGGAGCACTTGTCTCCGCCGGGGCGCTCCACCAGCACGTCGTCTGGCCTTATGCCCAGGACCACCTCGCGGCCGGCCGGCGCCTCCTTCTGGGGGAGAACATAAGCGGGGATGGGCAGCGTGATTGACTCGTTGGAGAACACCGTGACGCCGTCGGCGATGGAAAGCCGGCCGGACAGGAAATTCATGGTGGGGCTGCCGATAAAACCGGCCACGAACAAATTGACGGGCTTGCGGTATACCTCTATGGGGGACCCCACCTGCTGCACTATGCCGTGGTTCATTATGACTATGCGGCCCGCCAGGGTCATGGCTTCCACCTGGTCGTGCGTTACGTAGATAATGGTGGCGTTCAGGCGCTGGTAAAGCTTGGCTATCTCCACGCGCATCTCCTCGCGCAGCTTCGCGTCCAGGTTGGAGAGCGGCTCGTCGAACAGGAACACCTTGGGCTTGCGCACTATGGCGCGGCCTATGGCCACGCGCTGGCGCTGGCCTCCTGAAAGCTGCTTGGGCATGCGTTTGAGGAATTTGCCCAGCTGAAGGATGTTCGCGGCCTCGTCCACGCGCGCCGCGATCTCCGCCTTGTCCATCTTGCGCAGGCGCAGGGCGAAGTTCATGTTCTCTTCCACCGTCATGTGGGGATACAGCGCGTAGTCCTGGAATACCATGGCTATTTCGCGCTTGGAGGGGTGCAGTTCGTTCACCAGCAGGTCGTCAATGTGGATCTCGCCGTCGGTCACTTCCTCCAGCCCGGCAAGCATCCTGAGCAACGTGGTCTTGCCGCAGCCGGAGGGGCCTACGATGACCACGAACTCGTGGTCCTTTATGTCCACGTCCACTCCGTTGAGCACCAGGTTGTCCCCGAATTTCTTGACGATGCCTTTGAATTTAACCGTTGCCATATTCGATATTATCCTTTCACGCTGCCTAGGGTGAGGCCGGAAATAAGCCACTTGGAGGAATACAGGAACACGCACAAGACGGGAATGGTCACCAGCATGGAGCCGGCGGCGAACATGCCCCATTGCGTGATGTACTGCCCCTGCAGCTCGAACAGGCCGAGCGTCCAGGTGTACTGTTGGGCGCTGAACAACACCACGCGGGCCACCAGGTACTCGTTCCAGGCGGTGGTAAAATTGAAGAGGAAGGCTATACTGAGCGCCGGGGTGGACAACGGCAGTATGATGCGCCAGAAGGCGCCCACCTGGCTGGTACCGTCCACCAGCGCCGCCTCCTCCAGTGAGCGCGGGATGGTATCGTAGTAGCCTTTAAGTATCCAGATACTGAACGGCAGCGAGGAAACGGAATAGGCGATGATCATGCCCAGGTAGGTGTTCATCAATTTCAGCTTCATGATCATCAGGAACAGGGGCAGTATCAGCATGCCGGCGGGGATCATCTGGCTCGACAGGAGGAGTATCATCCCGGCCTTCTTGCCGGGGAAACGGAAGCGGGAAAAGGCGTAGGCCGCCGTGGAAGCCAGCGACACGCCTATGAACGAGGTGGCCAGCGTTATGATCAGGGAATTCCACAGCCAGCGCAGGAACATGGTATCGCCCAGCAGCCGCGCGTACGATACCAATGTGGCCCCGGCCGGGATGAGGGCCAGGTCGGCCGAGACCAGCCTGTCCCCGGGGCGCAATGAAACGGAGAAGATCCTGAGCAGCGGGTAAACGCAGGCGGCGGCGAACAGGATCAGCCCGGCGTGTATGAGCAGGTGGTTAAGGCGCTTTCTTTTGGCGGCCGCCGACATTTTGGTCTTCATATTATCTCTCGTCCCTGGCGGCGTCGAAGCTCTTAAGGTAAAAGACCGAGAAGAAGAACAGCATGGCGAACACCACTATGGCGAAAGCCGCCGAATAGCTGTAGCGGTTATAAGTGAACGCCGCCTTGTACAGCGCGGACACCAGGATATCCGCCTGCTCCGTGCCGCCGGCCTGGCCGGTAACGAGGTAGATGACGTTTATATTGTTAAAGGTCCAGACCGTGCCCAGGGTGACCGCGGGCATCATTACCGGGCGCACCAGCGGCAGCGTTATGAAGCGCAGTTTCTGGAAGTAAGAAGCGCCGTCGATATCGGCCGCGTCGTAATAAGAGCTGGAAATGGACTGGAGGCCGCCGAGGATCACCACCATCATAAAAGGGATGCCCAGCCAGATGTTGATCAGGGTGCAGGTGAGCAGCGGATAATCGGTCAGCCACTGCACAGGGGCGACGCCCAGGCCCGCAAGGAAAGGGAAAGCCGCCACCAGCTTTGCAATGCCGATATTGACGAAACCGTTGGTGGAATGGAATTCCCCGCGCATGGCCAGCACCGCCACCACCTGGGGCATGGCCCAGGGGATCACCAGCAGGGTGCGGTAAAAGCCCTTGAAGCGTATCTGGTTATTGAGCATCAGGGCCAGGACAAAACCGCCCAGGACGTGGAAGAAAACGTTGGAGAAGGTCCACACCAGCGTGCGCCCCAGCAGCGCCCAGAAGGTGATCTCGGAAAGGGGGGAGGTGGTGAAGACCTTGACATACTGGCCGAGCCCGACGAAGGGGAGCGTGCCGGTGTTCTTCCACATCATGATGGTGGTGAGCTTCAGGTCGTGGAAGGAGAGGTACACCTCGAACACGAAAGGATACACCAGCAGCAGCGCCAGGCCCACGAAAGCGGGGGCGAGCAGGAGGTAGGGGACGGTATGGCGGCCTTTCACCGCGTAGCGGAAGAAAGCGGCTATCACGGCCTCGGCCAGCAGGAAATAAAGCCAGAGTTTGAAAGTACTACCGCCCAGTAAAGCGCCAAAGACCGCCAGGGCCAGCGCCGGGAAAACCGCCAGGGCCGCGGGGAAGAACCAGTTCCGGGCATAGAACCTGAAATGCGAATAAAAATAGCCTTCCAGCGCGGCCACGCCCGCGGCGACCAGGAGGATGAACCAGGCTACTTCGTATATAGACTTGAATATATCCATGATGCGGAGGTTACTGGTTCATCTCCGTTATTTTATTTACTGCGTTCTCCTGCATTTTGCGCGCGGCGGTATCCACGTCCAGCTTGCGCGCCGTGGCCAGGCCCAGGTAATTGCGGGCCGAATCCCAGACCGCGCGCATTTCGGTGGCCATCGGCATGGGCCGGCCTTTCAGGATCTGGTCCAGGGAGATACGGGAGACCTCGTCCGAGGTTATTTCGGGGGCGGCGCCCGCGGCCTTCAGGGCTGGCAGCCTGGTGAGGACCTGGTACTGCTTCACCTGGTTCTCTTTGGAGGTATAGAATTCAAGCAGGCGTTTGAGCAAAGCCAGTTTTTCTGGTTTGGCCCCGGCGCTGACCATGAAATATTTGCCGCTCACCATGGGCGAGGGATAACGTCCTGTTTTAGAGAGCCTGGGAATTAGGCAGACACCGAAGTCGTTTTTAAAGTGCTTCTGGTACAGGGAGATCGCCCAGTCCCCGTTTATGATGAAAGCGGCTTTACCTTCTTTGAACATGGAATCCATGCAGTTATAATCGCATTCCATCGGAACGTACTTACGCTCATACTTCAGGTCCAGGTAGAAATTCACCGTGTCACGCATGGCCTGCGTATCCAGCGTGGGTTTCTTGCCGTCCATCGGCCAGCCGCCGAACGCGCCCAGCCAGGGCATCAGCCAGAAAGGTTCGCCCATGTCGAAAGCCATGCACCGGTCCAGTTTAAGCCGCTTTGCGGGCCCGTCGCAGAAAGCGAAAAGCTCGTCTGTGGTCATGGGAGGGGCTTTCACGAACTTCTTGTTGTAGAACATCATCAGGTGGTTGCCGTTGGAGACCGGCACGCCCCAGGCGTGTCCGTCCAGGGTTATAGCCTCTACTACGGGTTTATTAAAGCGTGAAAAGTCGAATTGCCCGTCCAACGGCATGATAAAACCGGAAACCGCGTAAAGACCGGCGGTATCGGAGGGGCCCAGCAGGAGATCGGGGGGGACGCCGGCCAGGGACGCGGCCTGGAACTGGGAGCGCAGGTCTTCGGTCTGGTAATGAGTGCGGACTATCTCGAGGCCCGCGTTCCCCGGCAGTTTTCTGAAGGCTTCGAAAACGGAGTCGATATAGGGCGCGACCTGGGCGTCTTCCTGCTCCCAGACTACGATGGTATTTGAGGTATCGGCGACGGGGCGGGAGCAGGCGGAGATCGCCGCTGCCGCCGCTAAAATCAGAAGTTTGGTCTTCACCCCTGCCCCTTAATGACTTAACGTTTGGAGATATTGGTTATGGCCGCGAGCAAAGCCACCAGCACAGAAAGCTTCAGCGCCGTCCACCAGGAGATCTTGGCCGCCACCAGGCCCGCCGCCACCGCGCCCGGGAACAATCCGGGGATGGTCCACATCCAGAACCACTTTATAAGGAAGATCCCCAGCACGAAGATGCCGGCCACCCACAGAACTATTGACGGGAGCCCTAAAAAAAGGATGTCTCGGAATCTCATTAGGTCAATTTTAACAAATTAATACCGGTAAAAAGTTCCAATTATATTAGAATATAGACGATCGGCAAGCCGAGGCTCAAACTGATGAAAAACACCCGGGCTAACGAAATGATTTTTTGGAGTAACAAGGCGCGCGGCTATCCGTCGCCCTTTGCCTCCAGGACCATAGCCAAAACCCGCCGCATCCTCCGCATCCTCGACGATATCGGGGCGGACTTCAGAGGAAAGGCCGTCCTGGATATAGGCTGCGGCGCCGGAGCCTACGCCCTCAACCTGGCGGCAAAGGCCGGACAGGTCCTGGGGATAGATTCCTCCCCCGCGATGCTGAAAATATTCAGGGCCGAACGCCGCCGGCGCGGCATCGGGAACGCCGCCTGCCTCAAGGCCGCCTGGGCCGACGTCCCCGAAGCGAAGGTGAAGGGGAAATTCGACATAGCCCTGGCCTCCATGACCATGGCGATAAAGACCAGTGCCGACCTGTTAAAGATGGAGCGCGCCGCCAGGGAACTATGCGTCTATATCGGCTGGGCCGGGGTACGCCGCAACGCCCTGCTGGAAAAAGTATACGCTGCCCACGGCCTGGAATACGGCGCCCCGCGGGGGGCCGGGAACACGCTCAAGCTCCTGCGGGCCCTGGGGCGGCGGCCGAAGGCGGTTTACATCGACGACAGCTGGACTAAGGCGACCTCCGTGGAGGAGACCCTGAGGGACCTAGCGGTAAGCATGAAAGTGAACGGAGCCAGGTTTAAGAAGGAATGGACCGCATCTTTTATTAAAAGCCTCGCGCGGAGGGGGAAAGTACGCCAGCTGACGCGGCTACGCAAGGCCGTTATAACCTGGCGGCCGCCCGCGGGCCCCGCGCGCCGGTAAAGCGCGCGGCGCGAAGCACGTTTACCGATACCCGCCGCATAATAAACCCGCCCCCGCGGCGCATAGCGCCGCGGGGGCGGGATCACATTCAATTAACGCCTTACGACGGGAGGCTCAGCGCTCCACCGCCTCCGCCACGGCCACCTTCAGCAGTTCCGGCTTCTTGACGCACTGCTTGGCGAAAGCGTCGTCGCGCAGCTTGTTGCGGTAGCCCGGGTGCTGGAAAGTGTAGTCGTAACGGGTATGGATGTCGTAGCTGCCGTTCATCAGGCCGACTACGTCCTCCACGAACACGCGCTCCTCGTCGGTGGGGATAACGAAGACCTTTACCTTGGAGGTCTTGCACGAAATCTCGGTCTCGGCGTTGCGGGTCTTGGAGATGTCGTTCTTCTCCTTGTCGAGCTTGATGCCCATGAACTCCAGCCCGGTCAAAGCCGCCTCGCGGGTTATGGGGCCCATCTCGCCGACGCCGGCGGTAAACACCACCGCGTCTATGCCGCCCACCTCGGCCGCGTAGGCGCCGATATATTTCTTGATGCGGTTGGCTTCCATGTCCAGGGCTAGCTGGGAACGCGCGTCACCCTGTTCGGCGGCTACCTCCACGTCGCGGGCGTCGCTGTATTTGCCGGTAATGCCCAGCTTGCCGGACTTTTTATTGAGGATGCCGTCCATCTCTCCGGGGTTAAGGCTCTCGCGGGCCATAACGTAGAGCGGTATGGCCGGGTCATGGTCGCCGGCGCGGGTACCCATCACCAGGCCTTCCATGGGGGTAAAACCCATGCTGGTGTCATAGGAGAGGCCGTTCTTCACCGCGTTGACGGAGGCGCCGTTGCCGATATGGCAGATGACGAGGTTGGTCTTGAACGGGTCCTTCCCCAGCAGGACGGCGGCGCGTTTGGCGTTATAGAGGAAGGACGTGCCATGGAAGCCGTAGCGGCGTATCGCGTACTTTTCGTACCAGGCGCGGGGCAGCGCGTACATGTAGGACAGCTCGGGCATGGTCTGGTGCCAGGCCGTGTCCATAATGGCCATGTGAGGGATCTTGGGCATCAGCGCGCGCGCGGCCTCTATCCCCTGAATGTTCGGCGGGTTGTGCAGGGGAGCCAGCGAGGAGAGCTCGCGGAACGTCTCCACGACCTTGTCGTCGATGATCACGGACTTCACGAACTTCTCGCCGCCGTGCACTACGCGGTGGCCGACCGCGGTGATGCCGGAGAGGCCGCTTATGACGCCGTGCTCCTTGTGGGTCAGCGTGTCGATGACCAGCTGAATGGCGTCCTTATGAGTGGGACAGTCGTGGTTGATAGTGACCTTCTCGCGGCCGGGAGCCTCGATATTGATGAACGAGGCGCCGACGCCGACGCGCTCCACTACTCCCGAGGCCACCGTCATTCTGACTTTCCAGTCGAAAAGCAGGTATTTCACTGAAGAGCTGCCGCAGTTAAGGCACAGTATTTTCATTAGTGTTCCCCTTTTGTAGTAGTAGCCGCGAAAACTTTATATCATTTTATTCTACAAAATTAGCGCGTGAACGTTTTCGGGAGGCTTCACCTTATGAACAAGACGATATCGGCGATTTTAGCGTTCTGCCTGGCGCTCGGCGCGGCGTGGGGCGCGCGCTATTACGGGTCCGGCATGGAAGCCGCCGAAGTGATACGCAAGCTTTCAGGCCTGCGCATGGCGTTGGCGTTTTACACCCTGGAGCACAAAACCGCCCCGTCCGCCTTCGAGGACGTTCTCAGGGACGGAAAACTCGAAGCCGCCCCCAGGCTCAAGCTTCCGGGGCATTTCGGCTCGTCCGCTGTCAGGAATACGCCTTCGTTCGAGATCAGGGACAGCGGCGGCTGGGCCTACGTAAACGACCCGCGGGCCCCACGTTTCGGGCTGGTCTTCATTGACTGCTGGCATCCGGACGAAAAGGGCAGGTACTGGAGCGAATTCTGACGCGGGCTACTGCTGCAGCGAATCCTCGTAAAGGCGCAGCAGGATATTGGCTACAACGGGCAGGGACATATTGTTGTTGACGTAGTCGAACGCCATTTTAGACATCCAGTGGCACAGGTCGGGGTGATTGATCAGGCGGGTCACCGCCTCGGCGCACGAGAACGCGTTGTCTGGCTCCACTATCAGGCCGTTGCGGTCGTGCACGGTAAAATCGCTCAGGCCTTTCAGCCTGGGGATTACGCAGGCCACGCCCGAGGCCTGCGCTTCTATAAGGGACATCGACATCCCGTCCCTGCGCGCGGTCTTAGCGTAGATGTGCATCATCGCCATTATCTCGGGAACGTCGCCGCGTTCCCACAGCACGTCCACTTTGTCGCTTATGCCCAGCTTACGGGCGATAGCGCGGATCCTATCGTCCTTTAAGCCCACCACCATAAAATGGGTGTCCGGGAGGGAGGCAAGGACGTACTTCGCCATGGTGAGAAAGAGCTCCTGCTCCTTCAGGCTTTTGTCCATACTGACGGTGCCCACCTTATACGGCCGCTTTTGGAACATGGCGGGCTTTATAAGCATGGCGCTCTCCCAGCGCCCGATGTTTATGCCGGGGGGGACCAGGAAGGTTTTGCGCTGGTCTATACCCGCGCGCAGGAATTCCTCCTGTACGGAGTTGCAGGCGCCCACAAAGACGTCCACATAAGGCTCGAGCGCGGCCAGCCTCTGGTAACCTTTGGCGCTGCCCAATTTTATCTGGGTAATAAAAACGCGCGCGGAGGCGCGGGCTTTTTTAAGGAAAAGCGGGTTAAGGTCCGACGGGTTGTAAAAATGCGCGATGTCCCAGCCGCCGGGTTCGAATAAACCGAACTTGGCGCCGAGCGTCAGGGGCAGGACCCGCACCTTCTGCTTCTGGCATTCCAGGTAAAGCCGGGACCCCCTGGGGCAGAGGACCGAGGCCTTGTGCCCCAGCCGTGAAAACTGCAGGGCGGTGTGGAGAACCTGGTAGGCGACAATGTCCCAGCCGGAACAGTCGCAGACATAGAGGATGTTCATGTTGAATTTTCAGCCGCGCCCGGGCCTTGCGGGAGGTTTCCTTAAAAGTTTCTCCAGTTCGCGCTCGGCGTTGCGGACATAGGCCAGGTCGCGCGAGGTGGCGGCGATATCGGCGTAGATGGCCGCCGCCGCGGAGTAATTGCCTATTTTTTTATTCAGGAACGCCGCCTGCTGCTTCAGCATCACCGGGCAGTCGGGATCCTTCAAGATAGGCGCTATCAAAGCGGCCACCGCCGCCGGGTCTTCGGCCTTGCTGTAGCCGATAGCGGCCAGCACGTTCAGATATTTCCACTCTCTCGGCGAGTATTTAAGCGCGTAAACCAGCAGTTCCCGGGCCTCGGCCGGTCTGCCCATGTTGAAAGCCAGCGAACCCGCGCCGTAAAGCGCGGCCATGCGGAACCCAGGGTCTATCTCCACAACATGGCGGGACCTGGCCAGGAATTGGGGGTATTTGCCTTCGCCATTTATCCCGCAGTGGTGATGGGCGTGCGCGGAGGGTTCCTCCTCTTCATGCTCGCAGAACTCGGGGGTACCGTAATACTGCATCAGGCGTATGAACCAGACGTCGGCGAAAAGGCGGCGCAAGCCGAAAGCGAGGGAGAACATATCGCCGGCGGCGCCGGCCACCGGGGTGCGGATCTCGGAGGGCGGCGGGAAAGGGCTGCGGTAGCAGCTATTAGAAACCGCGGCCCCCACCGCCCAGGCCAGCAGCGCGGCTAAGGGGAGGGCGGACCGCGCCATTAGAATTCCTTCTTTGAGATGAGCCATAAGGCCGCTAAATAGGAGCCGCCGACCCAGGCCGCCGCCGACAGGAAAGCCGGCGGCGCAATGGAACAAGCCGCGCCGGAGAGGTCCCGGGCGTTAAAAAGCTGCAAGTTCGGGATCAGCCACATGGCGGCCTTAAGCCCGGCGGACTTGACCCCCGCCGACTGGTCCGCGAGGAACCGCGTTTCGGAGGCGAAATGCCCGGCGGTCCAGACCACCCCCGAGATCACCATGGTAGAAACGGCGGAGGTGGAGAACAGCGAGACGAAAAAAGCGAAAGACGTTATTACGCACAGCTTCAGCATAGACCCGGCCAGCGCCCAGCCGTAGCAGGGCGGCACGCCGAAGCCCCTGACCTTAAGCAGCAGCAGGTGCATGGCGCCCATCACCGCCAGCATAAGGGCGGAAGTCAGCAGGGAACCGGCCAGTTTGCCCGCCAGGTAAACCCCGCGCGGGACCGGGCGCGAGAAGACCAAGTAAATGGTCTTGGTCTCGGCTTCCTTGGGCAGGACCGAGGCCGCGTTGAAAATGGCGAAGGCGAGCGCCGTCAGTTCCATCAGCGCCAGGCCGAAATCGGTCAGCACCCGGGCTTCCTGGTCCACCGCCATGACGCCGGCCAGTACGGAAGCGTAGATAGCGGTAAAAGCGAAGACCGAAAAAAGCGTAAAAAAGCGGTGCCGTACGCTCTCGGAAAAAGAGTTGACCGCCACCGCCCACGTCAGGCGCAGTATTCTCATCTTACCGCCTCCACGAAAATAGCTTCAAGGCCGCCGGGCGCGGCTTCCCACCGGGCGCGGTCCACCGTAGCGGCCAGCCGGCCCTTGACCATTATCAGTACCCTGTCGGCCAGCTTCTCCACTTCGGAGATGCTGTGGGAAGAGAGGAAAACAGTGCGGCCTTCCGCGTTAAGCCCGGCCAGCAGGCCGCGTATATCGTGGATAGCCAGCGGATCGAGGCCGCTCACCGGCTCGTCCAGGACCAGCAATTCCGGCCTATGCAGCAGGGCCTGCGCCAGCCCCAGGCGCTGCAGCATGCCTTTGGAGAACTCGGAAACGCGCTTGCCGGCGTGCGGCTCAAGCCCCGTCCGCTCTATCGCCTCGCGGACGGCCAGCGCCAGCCCCGCGCCCGAAAGACCAGAGAGCCGGCCGTAGTAAGACAGGGCCTCTCCCGGCTTTACCTGCGGCGGAAAATACGGAAGCTCCGGCAGGAACCCGACCTTGCCTTTGGCCGCGCCCTCGGAAGGGGCGTGGCCGAAAACCCTCACGCGGCCGGCGGTGGGAAAAAGCAGGCCGGTCAAAAGCTTCATTATAGTGGTCTTGCCCGCCCCGTTCAGCCCCAGCAGGCCGGTAACTTCTCCGGCCCGGATCTCGAAAGAAAGATCCTTGACGGCGGTATTGTAAGCGGCCCTCAGCAGGCCGGGGCGCCGGTAAGTCTTCTCTACTCCGGTAAAAGAAACGGCGTTGGTGCTCATCTTATTATTTCTTCTCCTCCAGCTCCTGGCGGAGCATTTCGGCCTCTATCCGGTCCATCGGTATCTCGCCCAGCCGCAGGAACCGGGAGTGAAAGCGGCGCAGGTCGAATGACTTCCCCTCGGTACGCTGGTAATAGCGGCGCAGCTCAAGTATGCGGTCCATGCCTATAACATAGCTGAACGCCTCGGTGGGAGAGAGGGAAAGCCTGAGAACTTCGGCGTCGGCCTGGGTTTTCGTCAGGAAGAGTTTCTCCTGGAAGAAGACGGAGGCCTCCTCCTGCGTCCACTTCTTCGTGTGCAGGGCGGCGTCCGCGTAGGCGCGGGCCGCACGCAGCGCCTGCACATAGCAGCGCAGGAACCGGGACCAGTAAGAGGAATAATACCCGGTCTCCTCGGCCAGCAGCTCGCTATAACTGGCCCAGCCGTTGGCCACCACGGGTTGCCGCGAGATGCGCCGTATCTTGGACCTGTTCGAGGAGGCTTCGAAGGCGCGCAGGTGCATGCCCGGCATGATGGCGTAGGCGGTAAGCAGTTCCGCCTGCGCGTAATTAAAACCGGCAGACAGGGCTTTCTCACGCGAGGCTTCCGGAGCGGAGTCCGGAGGCAGCATTACGAAAAGTTCCGATACGCGGACGTCGTCCAGGGCGAAGGAAGGGGCGTAGTGGACGTAAGGCAGCACGGCGGCCATGAAGCCGGGCGTGCGCTTTATCTGCAGACGCGTCCGGGGGAACTCAACCACCTTATGCTCGTCGAAATACTGGAAGGCGCGATCCATCTCGTCCCGAAAGACCTTCAGGATGTCGTCGGCCGGCGGATGCTCTTTGGGCAGCTTTTCCAGGACGCCTTTCCAGCCCTTCTCCGAGGCCAGGATGCCGTCTATGTTGCGGGCTTCGCTCTCCAGGCGGGCAAGCGATTTTTTAAACGTTTTTTTTGAATAGCTGAGGGCCGCCCCCGGGGTGACGTCGAGCGCGTGCAGGCGTTCCAGATAAAAAGCATACGCGTCCTTCCCTGCCCGGGGATCTCCGTCCGAAGCCGGAAGGACGTCGCTCTCGAGGAAAGCCGCATAATGCGCGAGGGCCGTTTTAACGTCCTCCATCGTCTCGTCCAGCCGGGCCTTGAGCGCCGGATCGTAGCGGGTGTAGCCGCGGAACAGCGGCACAAGATCGGAAATATAAGTCAGCGCGTCGTTCGCCTGCTTTATGGCGTGGCGGGTCCAGGCTTCCGGGGGATGGGAGAGGTTGCGCTCGGCCTGCTCCAGCACCGCCGGGAATTGCTTAAGGCGCAAGATGGCGTTTGCCGACCTGGTGGCATATTCCTCGTAGTCCTTGCTCATCATCTGGTAGACGAGGAAAAGCGGCTCCAGGTAAGACTGCGGGCGCCTGGCCGGCGGCCCGGGATCCTCCAGCTCGTGGATGTCCGCTTCCAGCATGCGCTTCAGCGTCTCAAGGTCTATCTTGAGGGCGGGACTCATCGATTTTTTCTGTATCTCTCCCAGTTTCGCGCGGAGGCGCTTAACGGCCTCGAGCTCTTTCGCAACGCGCTCGGGCGTGCGCTGGGTAAGGGCATGGTCCGCGCCGTGGAGGCCGAGGCGCGTGGCGCGCTCGGGTTCGTACATCTGCAGGGTGGCCAGGTATTGGGAGAACACCTCGCCGAGCTTGTTGTTCTCGAGCGCTCCCTCCATCTCCTCGGTGGTTATGACATCCTCGTAGGCGTGAACGGGAGCCGCGGCTAACAGGCAGGACAGCGCCAGAGAGAGGGGGGACATTATGCCCCACCTCCGGGGAACGGGCCGTTAGGCAATAACTGTGGCATTTGGGACATTTACGTCCTACCGGCTCCTTACGGCCTTTTTCGCCCGGAGAGTTTTTTCCCCGCGGGGGGCCGCCGGCTCCAGCGCGAGCGCCAATACTTCTTCCATCCTCTCCACCGGGTGCAGTTTCATTTTAGCCCGGATCTCCGACGGAATCTCCTCCAGCTCTTTAAGGTTGGCCTTCGGGAACAGCACGGTATTGATCTCGTCGCGGAAAGAGGCGATCACCTTTTCTTTAAGGCCGCCTATGGCGAGCACGCGCCCGGTAAGCGTCAGTTCGCCGGTCATCGAAAGGTTCTGCTTCACCGGCCGGCCCGAGAAGAGGCTGGCCAGCGCCGTGGCCAGCGTGATGCCGGCGGAAGGCCCGTCCTTGGGGATGGCTCCCTCCGGTATATGCACGTGGAAGTTGTGGGTGTTCACGTAGGAGGCCGGCGCCAGCTCCCGGGAGCGGATATAGGAGAAGGCGGCTTGGGCGGACTCCTTCATAACGTCGCCGAGCTTGCCGGTCAGCGTAAGCCCGCCCTTGCCGGGCACGGCCACGGCCTCCACTGCGAGGACCTCTCCGCCGTTCTCGGTCCAGGCCAGGCCGGTGGCTATCCCCACGGCGTTATAGGAGGACTTCGTCTCCAGGAACTTCGGGATGCCCAGGTAGTCGCCTATATTGTCGGGGGTGACTTTCACCGAGGCCAGATTCTCCTCCACTATCTTGCGCGCGGCCCTGCGGCACATGGAAGCGAATTCGCGGTTGAGGTTGCGGACCCCGGCCTCGCGGGTATAGCCGCGGATGATCGCGTCTATGCCTTTATCGTCTATCTTAAGGGAATGCTCCTTGAGCCCGTGGTCTTTGAGCTGGCGGGGGATAAGGAATTTTTTGGCTATCTCGATCTTCTCGTCGTGGGTATAGCCGTTGAAGTCTATTATCTCCATGCGGTCGCGCAGGCTCACCGGTATGCCCCACAGGGTATTGGCGGTGGCGACGAACATGACCTTGGAGATATCGAAAGGCAGGTCCAGGAAATGGTCGTTGAACTCGGTGTTCTGCTCCGGGTCGAGGACCTCGAGCAGCGCCGCGGCGGGGTCGCCGCGCCAGTCGGTGCCCATCTTGTCTATCTCGTCCATGAGGAAGACCGGGTTGCGGCTCTTGGCCTTCTTCATGCTCTGGAGGATGCGCCCGGGCATGGACGCCACGTAGGTGCGCCTGTGCCCGCGGATCTCGGATTCGTCGCGCACGCCGCCCAGCGACATCCGCACAAAATTGCGGCCCATCGAGCGGGCGATGGAGCGGGCGATGGAGGTCTTGCCCACGCCGGGGGGGCCGACGAAGCAGAGGATGGGGCCCCTGAGCTGTTCCGTGAGCTTGCAGACCGCCAGGTACTCGAGCACGCGCTCCTTGGGTTTCTTCAGGCCGAAATGGTCTTCGTCGAGTATTTTCTTGGCGACGGCAAGGTCTATCTGGTCCTTGGTCTCTACGTTCCAGGGGAGGGCCGTCAGCCAGTCCAGGTAGGTGCGGCTCACCGTGGACTCCGGCGAGAACGGCATCATCCTGGAAAGGCGCGCCAGTTCCTTTTCGGCGGCGGCCTCCGCTTCCTTGGGCATCCTGGCCGCTTTTATGCGCTTCTTCAGTTCGTCCACTTCCTTGGAAAAATCGTCTTTCTGGTGGAGTTCCTTCTGTATGGCCTTCATCTGCTCGTTAAGATAGTATTCCTTCTGCGACTTCTCTATCTGCGTCTTGACGCGCGCGTGGATCTTCTGTTCCACGTCGAGTATCTCCACTTCCTTGGCCAGGAGCTTCACTAGTTTTTCAAGGCGCTCGCGGGGGTTTTCCGTCTCCAGGACTTCCTGCCGGTCGGCCAGGCTGAACATGGAATTGGCGGCGATGGTGTCGGCGAGCTTGGCGGGGTCCTCCATCTGCTGCAGAAAAGAGGTCGAGTCCAGCGTTATGCGGGCGCTCAATTTAACATAGGCCTCGAAGATGGCCACCGCGTGGCGCATCAGGGCTATGACTTCCGGATTTTTTTCCGCCGTCTCCGCCACGTACTCCACCTCGGCCTCGAGGTACGCCTGGCCCTTGTCCAGCGAAAGTTTCCTGACGCGGGCGCGCTTGCGGCCTTCCAGGAAAACGCGCATCGTGCCGTCCGGCATCTTGAGGGACTGTGAGATGGAACTGACCACGCCGTAGGCGTAAAGGTCTTCCGGAGCGGGATCATCCACGTTGGGTTTTTTCTGGGCGAGGGCCAGGATGAACTTGCCCGCGGCCAGGCCGGCCTCTATGGCGGCCACCGACTTGGGCCGGTCCACGGAGAGGGGGAGCGCCATGTAAGGAAAAAGGACGACGTCCCTTATAGCTATGGCGGGCAGCGCCGCCGGGTAATTAATTTCGGTAGTTGATTTTTCTTGCATTGTGTGTTCCGGCTGTCGGTAGATTGAACCCTGCCCCCGAAAACGCCCGCGCGGCTCCCGCCCCGGGAAGGGCGGGGGCGCGGCCGCCGGTTACTTCTTGCGGTGCTCGAGGACGGAATCGATAATACCGTAGTCCCTGGCCTGCGCCGCGGAAAGATAGAAGTTCCTTTCCATGTCCGCGCGGACCTTCTCGGCCGTCTGGCCGGTATGCTTGGCCATGATATCGATAAGACGGGTCTTATTCTCCTGCATTTCCTTGCTCTCTATCTCTATGTCGGTGGCCTGGCCGGTGATGCCGCCGCCCCACATCAGGGGCTGGTGGATCATTACGCGGGAATTCGGCAGCGCATAGCGCTTGCCCTTGGAGCCGGCGGCCAGCAGTACGGCGCCGAAGCTCATGGCCATGCCCATGCAGATGGTGGAGATGGGAGCCTTTATGAACTGCATCGTGTCGTAAACGGCCAGGCCCGCGGTGACCATGCCGCCGGGGGAATTTATGTAAAGGTTGATCTCTTTTTCAGGGTCCTCGGCGTCGAGGTAAAGCAGCTGGGCAATAACGGTATTGGCGGAAGCCGTGGAGACGGCGCCTTCGGGGTCGCCGAAAAAAATGATCCGGTCTTTAAGCAGGCGCGAAAAGATGTCGTAGGACACCATTGAGCCCTGGTTCCATTTTTCAAGAATTGTTGGTATTAGCATTATTCCTCCTAAGCTGTCGTTAACGATCCCGCGCTTACGCCTGCTCTTCCTTTATTACCGCCTTTTCCTTAACCAGCGTCATGGTCTTGTTCTCCACCATGGACGCCCGGATGTATTCCTTGCGCTTTTCGAAAAGTTCCCGGCCTTTGGCCTTTTCTTCCTCGGTATTCAGGCGGGCCATGACCTTTTCAAGCTCGGCGTCCAGTTCGGCGTCGGTGGCCTGGATGTTCTCTTTCTTGGCGATGTTGTGCAGGATATAGGTAAGGGAAAGGTTGCGCTCCGCCACGGGCCGCAGGCGCTCGAGAAGGGACTCGTCCGGCAGGTGCTGTTCCACCGGGGCGCGTTTCTTAAAAAGCTCCAGGAGTTCCTGCGCCTCCTCTTTTATCAGCGTGGGGGGAAGCGTCAGCGGGTTGTTCTTGAGCAGCGCGTCCTCTATCTGCCCGAGCATATCCTTCTCCGTCTTCTCGGAAGCGCCCTGCTCCAGGAGTTTGCGCACGTTGGCCTTCAGTTCTTCCACGGTCTTTACGCCGGCTTCCTTGAGGAAGTTCTCGTCCAGTTCGGGCACGACCTTCTCTTTTATTTCCGCGACAGTCACTTTGAAACGCATTTTCTTGTCGCCGAAGGGGGCGTCGAACTCACGGGCCTCGCCCTTCTTCGCTCCCAGGACGGCTTCCGCCAGGCCGGCGATGGTCTGCGGGCTGGAAAGGTCCACTATCTCGCCCTTCACGCTTCCGTCGGCCACAAGGACGCCGTCCTCGAACGTGTCGTAGTCCACTATTACGAAGTGGGTCTTGGCGGCGGCCTGGCCCTCGGCGGCCGGTTTCAGGTAGGCGTTATATTCGCGCACCTGGTTTATATATTTCTCCACATCGGCGTCGGCTATCTTGTGCACCTTGCGGGTGGCGGCGATCTTCTCGTAGCCCTTGGGCTCGATGGTGGGGGAGCACTCGAACTGTAATTCGAAATAAAGCGCTTTGGCCGGCTCATAGTTGACGTTCTTAAGCAGGGGGGCCACCACGGGATTGAGCTTGGCGTCTTTGAGGATCTCCGGCAGGGCGGACTTGGCCGCGATATCCAGGACTTCGTCCTTCACCATGGAGGGGAACTGGTCCCTGATCATCGCCAGCGGAACCTTGCCTACGCGGAATCCCGGCAGGCTGACCACGCTCTGCAGGCGCACCAGCGCCTCCTGCGACGCGGAACCGAGGGCTTTCGCGTCCACGTTCACGGCGAACACGTGCACGCAGCCTTCCTGCTTTATTTTTTTAATCTTATCGCCTAAGCCTAAAGTAATGTTCATGTATTCCTCCAGCTGTTGTCTAAATCTTCCTGCGCGTAGCGGCGCCCGGGGACCACGGCCCACGCTCACGCCTGAATGTCGGGACGGGGACTTGAACCCCGACGGGTATTACCCCACATGGTCCTAAGCCATGCGCGTCTGCCAATTCCGCCATCCCGACTTTTAAAGAACCGCCACACCTAAAAAAAATGAGTAATGAGCTTTGAGTATTCCAGGGAGGTTGCGGCTTCGCCCTTTTACTCGCCGATTACTCATTACTCTGTACGTGCAAAAAAGAAGTGGGCCATACGGGATTCGAACCTGTAACCTTACGCTTAAGAGGCGTCTGCTCTACCGTTGAGCTAATGGCCCGTCGCTATTTATTATACATAAAGTAAAAATAAATTCAAAATATTTCCTTTCAACTCAACGTAAAAAAGGCGCGGCGCGCGCGGGCCGCTACTTCCTTTTACCCGAGATAATTGCTAAATTTGTCTCTATGACAAAGTGGAAAACCGCGCTGATAGCCCTGTCTATCCCGCTCACTCCCGCCGGTCTCCCCGCGCAGGAGAACCTCATGAAGATCTACTCGGACGCCTCCGCCCAGTGGCTGGACGGCCGCCCGGAGGACGCCGCCGGCGCCCTTAAATACGTGGTTTACCGCTCGTCGGACCAGGACCTTAGCGCCAACGCGCTGCTCGACCTGGCGGAGCTGTGCGCGGAAGCGGGCAAGAACGAGGAAGCCCTGGCTTACCTTATGAAAGGCCAGATCCTGAAGCCGGAAGATTTCTACATGCACTTCGAAAAAGGCTGGAACCTCCTGAGCCTGGAAGAATTTCAGGACGCCCGCGAGGCCTTTGAAAAAGCCTCCACGCTTACGGCCGACCAGGACCTGGCCAGCCAGGCCCGGTTCGGCCTGGCCATAACGGAAGCCGAACTGGCCGGCCCGGAGGCCGCCATCGGTGAGCTCCGCTCCGTTTACACCCGCTACCCGTACCTGCTCTCGCCGCTGGCCCAGCTCATCAGCAGGAACCTGGAGCGCATGAAGAAGCGCCTGCACGCCGTGAATTTCCTGAAGGACGCGCTGACCTACGACCCGCGCAACATCCAGGCGGAGATCGACCTGGCGCGCCTCTACGAAGAGTCGGACTTTCACGTTCCCGCCTGGCAGACCTATTATACGCTTTCCGACCTCGATCCGAAGGAACCCTTTTTCCGAAACAAGGAAATCAAGCTGCGCAAATACGTAAAGGGGAAGATGGACAACCTGCTTTACTGGGCCCGCATGGCCTGGCCTTCCCACAAGGGCCCGGTCCCGCAGGACGGCATGAAAGTAAAGGTCGGGCTCTACGCGGACGGCGCCGGTGTGCCGTCGCTGGTAAAAAGCTTCAGTTTCATCTCCGTCTCGGATTTCGACATCATGGACTCCAGGCTGGGCCGCATAGTTTCCGGCAAAGGCGGGATGCAGTGGAACGTCTCCTACGACGAGATGAACCGCGTCTACCAGATACGGGACAACATGGGCTCCACCGCGCACACCACCAACAACAGCGTGCGCATAGTCCCCAAGACCGCGGGGGGAGTGATCCTAATAAAGAACCCCGACCTGCCCGGCGCCCACGGGGTGAACCGCGGCGACAAGGAGATAGCCGGGGAGCTCCTGGCCCTGGTGAGAGAGAAGGGGTCCTGGCTGATAAACGAGACCTCGCTTGAGACCCTGGTCAGCCCCGTCGCCGCGCGGATGGCCGGCGGCTCAAAAATGGCGGAACAGCTCAAAGCCATGGCGGTGACCGCGCGCACGCGCCTTACGCGCCTGGCCCGCATGCCCTCCCATGAAAGCCGGGAATACCACCTCTGCGACTCAGCCCACTGCCTGGCTTTCGCCGGGCTGCAGGCCGAAAGCGCGGTGTCCGCCGCGGCGGCCCGCGATACCAGGGGCGAGGTCCTGATGGCCGGGGACGTCCTCGCCCCCGCCGAACTTCACCGCGCCTGCGGCGGATCCACGCAAAGCGGTGTAAGCGACGGCGGCAGGCCGGTCCCCCGCACAACACCTTTCAACCTGTACGCGCGCACGCTGCGGAGCCCGCCCGACGGGATGCTGTGCCTGGCGGACGACAAGACCGTCAGTTCCGACGTTCACTGGACCCTGCTGCTCGACCCGAAATGGGTAGAATCCCGCCTGAACCGCGGCGCTAAAGTCGGATATATCCGCGCCATTATCCCGCTGGCCAGAGAGGCGGACGGCAGGATCAAAGCCCTGCGCGTGGAAGGCACGGCGGGCGCCACGGTAGTGGAAGGGGCCGAGGCCATAGAGGCCGCGCTGGGCTCCGGCGCGCTGCGCTCCACCCTGTTCAGCATACGCCCGGTCTTCAAAGGCAAACGCCCGGCCTTCTTCCTCCTGCGGGGTATCGGTACCGGCGACGGCAGGGGGCTCTGCGTGCTGGGCGCGCACGGCCTGGCCAAGGCGAAGGGAGCCAAGTACCGCGACATCCTAACTCACTATTTTCCCTTATATAAGGTAAGCTCCCCAAGGAAGGCTCAATAACAAGATGGTCAAAGTAGCGCATATAATAACGCGGCTTGATTTCGGCGGGGCTCAGGCGAACACCATCTACACGGTCTCCAGCCTGGACAAGAGCCGTTTTGACGCCGTAATAGTGGCCGGCCCGGGCGGCCTTCTGGACGAAAAGGCGCCGCCGGGCGCCCTTGTTCACGCGGATAAACTGGGCAGGGACATAAACCCCGTACTGGACCTGGCCGCTTTTTTCCAGCTGCGCGGCCTTATCAAAGAAATAAAACCAGCGCTGGCGCACACTCACTCCTCTAAAGCCGGCATATTGGGACGCCTCGCGGCGGCTTGCGCTGGCGTGCCGGTGATCGTCCACACTTTTCACGGCTTCGGCTTCCACCCGCGGCAGAACGCCGTAAAGCGGAACCTCTTTGTACTGCTGGAAAGATTCTGCGCCCGGTTCAGCGACGCCCTGGTCTTCGTATCGAGGGCCAACATGGAGACCGCCCGCGCGGCGGGGATAGGCGACCCGGCCAGGTACCGCCTGATACGCAGCGGGGTAAAACTGGCCGGCTACCCGGCGCCGATCGACCGGGCGGCCAAGCGGGCCGGGCTGGGTTTCTCGCCGGAAGACATTGTGGTGCTGAGCATAGGCAACGCCAAGCCGCAGAAGAACCCGTGGCATTTTCTGGAAGCCGCCGGGCGGGTGTCGGCGGTAAATAAGAACGCGCGTTTTATTTTCGCCGGCGGGGGGGAGGAACTGGAGAGCCTGCGCGCCGCCGCGGCTGCGCGCGGCCTGGAGGCCACCTGCCTGTTCACGGGCTGGCGTGAGGACTCCGCCGAACTGCTGGCCGCCGCCGACATTTTTGCGCTGACCTCCCTTTGGGAGGGCCTGCCGCGCAGCCTCGTGGAGGCTTTCAAAAGCGGGCTACCGGCCGTCTGCTACCGCACGGACGGGGTGACCGATATTTTACACGACGGGGAGAACGGCTTTTGCGTTGAGCAGGGCGACCTGGACGGCTTCTGCGCGGCCCTTACGCGCGTAACGGCGGAGCCCGGGCTGCGCGCGCGCCTTGCCGCGGGCGCCGCGGCCACGGACCTGGCGGAGTTCGACATTGATTTCATGGTCAGGCAGCAGGAGCAGCTGTACGCGGAACTTCTCGAAAAAAAAGGATACGCCCTATGACGCCGGTTATTTCAGCCGTGGTCCCGGTTTTCAACGAGCGGGAGAACCTCGCGCCCTTCGAAAAAGAACTTTCGGCCGCGCTGGCCAGGCTCAACGTGCCGTACGAGATCATCTGGGTGGACGACGGCAGCTCCGACGGCTCTTTTGACGAGCTCAGGCGCTTCGCCTCGACCTCCGGCCAGAGGGCCCTGCGCTTCGCGAAGAACTACGGACAGACGGCGGCGCTCGCCGCCGGCTTCGCGCAAGCCCGCGGGGAATGGATAGTGACGCTGGACGCCGACGGGCAGAACGATCCTGAAGATATCCCGAGGCTTTTCGCGGCGGCCGCGGCCGGCATGGACGTCGTCAGCGGCTGGCGCAGGAACAGGCGGGACGCGTTCTTTTCGCGCATCCTCCCGTCGCGCGCCGCCAACCGCATAATTTCGGCCGTCACCGGCGTAAAACTGCACGACTTCGGCTGCACCCTGAAGATCTACCGGGCGGCCCTGCTGAAGTCGGTGGACCTCTACGGTGAAATGCACCGCTTTCTGCCGGCCATCCTCGGCTACGCCGGCGCCTCCGTGACGGAGCTGGAAGTCAACCACAGGCCGCGCACGACGGGAAAGTCCAAATACGGGCTAGCCAGGACCTTTAAGGTGGCCCTGGACCTGCTCACCGTGAAATTCATGGGCGACTTCATTACCAAGCCCATCTACCTGTTCGGCGGCTTAAGTTTCGCGCTCATGGCCGCCTCCGCGCTGATGGCCGCCTACACCCTTTACCACAAACTGCACCACGGGGTTTTCGTCAAGGACCAGCCGCTGTTCCTGGTAGCGATCTTCTTCGCCCTGGTCGCGGTCCAGTTCGCCTTCATGGGGCTTATCGCGGAGGTCCTTATCCGCACCTACCACAGCGCCAACCGCAGGCCCACGTACGCGGTCGCCGAAAAGGCCCCGGCCGCCGTTGACTAATCCCCTGATAGTTGATATCTTATTATTCTTATGCAGGAAAACACACCCTTGGTCTTCAAGTATTCGGACATAGAGGAGAAAGGCGGGCTGGAAGCGAAGCTGTCCCTGGACCCCGCCCTGTACGCGGACGCCTTCGATCGCCCGGATATCCTTAAAAGCCTCCGCCTGGAGCTGAACTTCTCCGTCGGGGGGGACTCCATACTGCTTGAAGGCAGGGTGTACGCGGAAATGGACCTGGAATGCTCCCGCTGCACCGACCCCATCACCCGCGCCTACGAGGACTCTTTTGACGAGGTATACCCGGATACGCTAGAATATGTGGATACGCGCGAAGTGGTAAGGGAAACGGTGGCCCTGCTGGCGCCTATAAAGGTTTTGTGCGGCGAAGCCTGCAAAGGACGCTGCCTGGTCTGCGGCATCAACCGCAACAGAGAGACGTGCGGCTGCACGACCGGCAACTTCGGCGCTTTCAACGCGCTGAAGGGCCTTAAGCTGGGTGACGACGGAAAAACCGGAAAGTAAAGAACTTTAAGCAAATAAAAGAGGTGCTACAACATGCCTAATCCTAAACGTAAACATACCCCGTCCCGCAGGGATTCCCGCCGCTCGCAGAACTGGAAGCTGGAAGTGAAATCGCTTTCACCCTGCGGCCAGTGCGGCGCGCTGCGCCTGCCGCACCGCGTGTGCCCCGCCTGCGGTTCCTACAACGGCAAGATCGAAGTCGCCCAGAAAGTCGCCAAAAGCGAAGAAGGGAAGGATCAGAAATAACCGCCCGGGCCAACAATGCGAATAGCGCTTGACGCCCACGGCGGTGATTTTGGCCTGAAGCCCAATTTAGAGGGCGCCCTGCTCGCGGCCAAAAAACTGCCCCACGAGATAATACTCGTGGGCAGGGACCCGGAGATCAGGGAGGAACTGCGCCGCCTAGGCGTGGCTATCCCCGAACGCGTCAGCATAGTACACGCCCCCCAGATCATAGAAATGGGCGCGGAGCCGGTGAACGAGTGCCGCTCGAAGCCCGATTCGTCGCTGATGATGGGGGCCGGCCTGGTGCACGAGGGGAAAGCCGACGCGTTCGTCTCCGCCGGCAATTCGGGGGCCATCATGGTGGCCGCCCTGCTGAAGATCAAGCGCATCCCCGGCGTAATACGGCCGGCCATAGCGGTTGCGCTGCCCACGCTCAAAGGCACCGCCGTACTGCTGGACGCCGGGGCGAACATGGACTGCAAACCCTGGCATCTGGCGCAGTTCGCGGTAATGGGCTCCGTCTACATGGAGTCGCTCTTTAACATAGAGAACCCTTCGGTCGGCCTGCTTTCCATAGGCGAAGAAGAATCAAAAGGCAACGCCCTCGTGCAGGAGACTATCCCGCTCATAAAGAACATGGGCATAAATTTTCACGGCCCCGTGGAGGGGCGCGATATCCCGGAGGGGTTGACCGACGTAGTCGTAGCCGACGGCTTTACCGGCAACGTGGCGCTGAAACTTTACGAGGGCACGGCTAAAGTCGTATTTAAAATGCTCAAAGAGCGGATCATGGGCAAGTTCACCTACAAGATAGGCGCCATGCTGATGCGCAAGGTTTTCTCCGAGATGAAGACCAAAATGAGCGTGGACGTTTACGGCGGAGCGCCGCTCCTGGGCATCAACGGGGTAGTAATGGTCTGCCACGGCAAAGTGACCGCCGGCGCCATTTTCAACGCCGTGCGCGTCAGCGGCGACCTGGCCGCCTCCGGCATGGTTACGCACATAAAGAAACGGATGGAACAGGTGAAAGATAAGATCTCAGCCGCCAAGGAGAGCGAAGCGTGAAACGCCTTGAAGGAAAAACCGCCCTTATTACGGGCGCCGCGCGCGGGATAGGCCTTGAGATAGCGGCCGTTTTCGCGGCGGAAGGCGCCCTGGTGGCGGTGGCGGACCTGTCCCAGGAGGAAGCGGCGGCGGCGGCCAGGGACATCGCCGTAAAGACCGGGGCGAAGACCATAGGCCTGGGGCTGGACGTTTCAAAAGAGGCCGACTGCGAACGGGCCGTGCGGGAAACCGAAACCGCTTTCGGTAAAGTGGATATCCTGGTGAACAACGCCGGCATAACCAAGGACAATTTAGTGCTGCGCATGAAAGAAGCGGATTTCGACGCGGTGATCAGCGTAAACCTGAAGGGCTCTTTCCTGATGGCGAAAGCGGCCGCCAAGCTGATGCTGAAGGCCCGCGCCGGGCGCATCATAAATATCTCTTCCGTGGTGGGACAGAGCGGCCAGGCCGGGCAGGCCAACTACTCCGCCTCCAAGGCCGGGCTTATAGGCCTGACCAAGTCGCTGGCCCGCGAGTTCGCGCCGCGGCAGGTGCTGGTGAACGCCGTGGCCCCCGGCTTTATCCGCACGCGCATGACCGAAGGCCTTAAAGACGAGGCCAGGGCGAAGATCTCCGAGATGATACCGCTGGGCCGCATGGGCGAGCCGGGCGAGGTGGCGAAAGCCGCGCTGTTCCTGGCGGGCGAGGATTCCGCCTACATCACGGGCCAGGTGCTGGCCGTGAACGGCGGGCTCTACATGTAGGCGGGGCAAATTTAGCCGATCCATAATACTAGCAGGAGGGTAACGCAATGGCAGTCACCGAAAACCTTGAAGAAAGAGTGAAGAAGATCATAATCGAGCAGCTGGCCGTAGATTCGGCCGAAGTCACCACCCAGGCCCAGTTCGTCCAGGACCTCGGCGCCGACTCGCTCGACACCGTGGAACTGGTGATGGCGCTCGAAGAGGAATTCGACATCGAGATCCCCGACGAAGACGCCGAAAAGATCAAGACCGTAGGCATGGCCATCGACTACATCAAGGATAAATCCGGAAAGAAAGACTGAATCTGATTTGCGAAAATTAGAATGTCTTCCCTTGAAGAAGTAATCGGATACAAATTCAGGGACAAGGAACTGCTGGCGGAAGCCCTGACTCACAAGTCGCACGCGACCGAGCGGGGCTCCCCGCGGCACAACGAGCGCCTGGAATTTCTGGGCGACAGCGTGCTGGGCCTGATCGTATCCTATTACCTTTTCCTTAAGAACCCCGCGGAGAACGAGGGCTTCCTCTCAAAGACCAAGTCCGCCATCGTCTCGCGGGCCAACCTGGCCCGCTGGGCCGAGGCCATAGGGCTGGGCCATCACCTCAACCTTGGCGCCGGCGAACACCTGAGCGGCGGCGCCAAGCGCCACAGCACGCTGGCCAACGCCCTGGAGGCCGTGCTGGGGGCGGTCTACCTCGACGGCGGCTTGCCGCACGCCGAGAAGATCATCATCCCCTGGCTGGAAGCGCAGGCACCGGAAAATCTCGACATCGACCACAAAAGCGAGCTGCAGGAACTCATACAGAAGCGCCATAAGCGCCCGCCGGATTACGAACTGATGAGCGAGGCCGGACCGGAACACAATAAATTATTCACCATAAGGGTATATCTGGGCGCGAAAACGCTGGGCCTGGGCTCGGGCAAGAACAAAAAAGAAGCCCAGCAGGCGGCCGCCAAGAACGCCATGGATTACCTGCGTACCCACGAGATCCGCCACACCGGTTATTAGTCCATCCTCTATCGCCTCGATATCGAGATAATCCGGGACTGCCGCGCAAGGCGCTATGATAAAAATAATACTGGTGAGGCCGCGCAATCCCGACAATATCGGAGCCGCCGCGCGCGCGATGGCTAATTTCGGTCTTTCAGAACTGGCGCTCGTGAACGCCTTCGACTCCGACTGGAACGAGACCGTGAACTGCTGGCGCAGGGAAGCCTCGGTTTCAGCCATCGATTCCATGGAGATCATTGATTCCGCCCGCCTGTACCCGGGCATCGCGGAGGCCGCGGCGGACTGCGCCGTGCTGCTGGGCACCTCTTCCCTGCACCGCAACAAGCCGGAGCGGGACGTAGTCCCGCTTTGCGAAACGCCGGCGCTGATAGCCGGGGCGGAGGGGAAAGTCGGAATACTTTTCGGCTCCGAGAAGACCGGCCTGACAAAGGACGAGCTTTCCTTCTGCCGCGCCATAATAAATATCCCGACCAGGGAGAAACAGCCTTCCATGAACCTGGGGCAGGCGGTAGCCATAATCGCCTACGAGCTGACCGCACGCGGGGTGAAGACCACGCTGACCGGCCGGACGGCGCCCAGGGCCGCACAACCAGCGGAAATAGAGCGCATGACAATAGAGATCTGCGACAAGCTCAAACGGGAAGCCGGCCCGCACTGGGGCGGGGAGGCGCAGGTCCGCGCCGTCAGGCGCGGCCTGGTGGACGCCCGCCTGACCAAAGACGCCATGAACGCCCTTAAGCTTCTTCTTAAGTGACGCTCCTAGCTAATTAGTTTAAAAGGTCGGGTGAAACTTTAGGCCTATTTCCGCATCTAATGGCCAGCTGCGAAGCTCCGGCCTGGCAGTTCACCGGAACCGGGATTATTTTGGTAAAATTCCACTAATGCGCCAGTACCTCGCAGTTCTAATTACAGCGGGATTCGGGCTTGCCGTAGCGGCGGGCATGCTGGCCTTTTCCGTCCTGTTCGGCCCCAAAAAGAAAACCCCGGTAAAGCTCGAACCTTTCGAATGCGGCATGCCCCCGGCCATGGAGCCGCGCGGCATGATGCGCGTAAATTTCTATCTGGTGGCCGTCCTGTTCGTCATGTTCGACATAGAGATAGTTTTCCTCTACCCCTGGGCCGTCTCGCTGCGGGAGCTGGGCCGCGCGGCTTTCTACGCCATGGGCGGCTTCCTGGCCGTGCTTTTCGCGGGCCTGATCTACGCCGTCAAGAAGGGGGCTTTGGAATGGGATTAGAGACCCTTTTCGGCCACTCCTACCTGACCACGCGCCTGGACGAGGCCGTCAACTGGTCGCGCAAGTACTCCTTGTTTAATTACCCCTTCGTCACCGCCTGCTGCGGCATGGAATTCATGTCCGCTTTCGCCTCCACCTACGACATCGCCCGCTTCGGCGCCGAATACCCGCGCTTTTCCCCGCGCCAGGCCGACGTGCTTTTTGTGGTGGGCACGGTAAACGAGAAACTCGCCCCTGTCCTCAAGCGCGTCTACGACCAGATGTGCGAACCCAAGTGGGTGGTTTCCTTCGGCGTCTGCGCCTCCTCCGGCGGCTTCTACGACAATTACGCCACAGTGCAGGGCATAGACAAGATCATCCCGGTCGACATTTATATACCGGGCTGCCCGCCGCGCCCCGAAGCGGTGCTGGACGCCCTGATAAAGCTGCAGGAAAAGGTCTCCAGGGAATCGGTGCTGGACCGGAAATACCGATGACCACTTACCTGCTGGAAACCGTTAAGACCAGGTTCCCCGCCGCCGTGCTGGAGACCAATTCTTTCCGCGGCGATGAAACTGTGATCGTTAAAAAAGAAGCCCTGAAAGAAGTTGCGGCTTTCCTCAAAGACGACCTGGGCTTCGACTTCCTGATGGACCTGACCGCGGCCGACTACCTGCCGCGCGAGCCGCGTTTCGAACTGGTCTGCCACTTTTATTCGACAAAGCACAACTACCGCCTGCGCCTGAAATGCCCGGTGGGGGCGGACGATCCGAATGTGGACTCGCTCACCCCGCTCTGGGCCGGGGCCAACTGGTTCGAACGCGAGGTTTACGACATGTTCGGGCTGAAATTCGCCGGCCACCCGGACCTGCGGCGCATACTAATGTACGACGGTTTTGAAGGCCACCCGCTGCGCAAGGATTATCCGCTGAAGAAAAGGCAGCCGAGGATACCGCACCGGGACTGACATGCAAACGACCAAGACCGAACTTCCTAAGAACTGGAGCCTCGAAGACCTAGAGGACGGACGCATGGTGCTCAATATGGGCCCCTCTCACCCGGCCATGCACGGCATAGTCCGCGTACTGCTCACCGTGGACGGCGAGCGCGTGTCCGACGCCGACGTGGAAATAGGCTACCTGCACCGCGGCTTTGAGAAGACCTGCGAGAACGTCACCTATAACCAGTGCGTGCCCTACACCGACCGGCTTAATTACGTTTCGCCGTTCATCAACAACGTGGGCTTCGCCCTGGCCGTTGAAAAGCTGATGGGGATTGAAGCCCCGGCGCGGGCCCAGTACATACGCGTGATAATGAGCGAGATCTCCCGCATAACGGACCACCTTACCTGCATAGGCGCCAACGCCATGGAGCTCAGCGCCTTCACGGTCTACTTTTACCTGATCAACGCCCGCGAAGCCCTTTACAGGCTGGGGGACAGCGCGGCCGGCGGGCGCGTTACCCCGGCCTACCCCCGGGTGGGGGGACTCACCCGCGACCTGCCGCCGGATTTTAAAAGCGAGGCCGCCGCAGCCTTTAAACTGGTGCGCAAGAATCTCTCGGACACCGGCAAACTGCTCACGCGCAACCGCATATTCTACGACCGGCTGCATAATACCGGCCACATTTCCAAAGAAGACGCCGTTTCCCTGTCCTTCACCGGGCCGGCGCTGCGCTCCACCGGCGTACCGCTCGACGTGCGCAAGGCCACACCCTACCTGGTCTACGACCGTTTCGACTTCGACATCCCGGTGGGATCTAACGGCGACAACTACGACCGCTACCTGGTGCGCATGGAAGAGATCCACCAGAGCATGCGCATAGTGGAACAGGCCCTGGCCCAGCTGCCGGACGGCCCGGTAACCCATCCCGATTTCAGCGTAGCGCTGCCGCCCAAAGAAGAAGTCCACGGCAATATCGAGGCGCTGATGGCCCATTTCAAACTCACCATCGAAGGCGTAAAGCCGCCGAAAGGGGAAGTATACCAGGCGGTGGAAGGCGGCAATGGCGAGGTAGGCTTCTACCTGGTCAGCGACGGCACCGGCCGGCCCTGGCGCCTGCGCGTGCGTCCGCCCTCCTTCGCGCTGACCGGCGGGCTTTCACAGATGATCAAGGGCGGTTATATAGCCGATATCGTGGCCACCTTCGGCCAGATAAACATGATAGGCGGGGAGCTGGAACGCTGATGTCTTTTAAGCTGAGCGAGGAATTCAAGACGAAGGCCGCGCATATCTGCGCCAGATACCCGCGCCGGGACGCCGCCCTGATCCCCCTGCTGCTGGAACTGCAGGCGGAGGCCGGTTTTGTGGCCGAGGAAGCTATGGACGCGCTGGCGCAGTACCTGGAGCTTCCCTATTCGCGGGTGAAAGCGGTGGTCACTTTCTACACGATGTTCAACCGCGCCCCGGCGGGCAAGTACCACTTGCAGGTTTGCCGGAACATCTCCTGCCACATGGCCGGCGCGCCGGGCCTGCTGGCGCGGCTGCGGGGGAAACTGGGCATAGCCGAGGGAGAGACGACAAAGGACGGCCTGTTCACGCTCTCCACCGTGGAATGCCTGGGAGCCTGCGGCTCGGCCCCCGTCATACAGGTGAACGAAGACTATTTTGAGAATCTCGACGAGATGAAGCTGGACTCGCTGCTGGAAGATCTAAGGCATGGCAAACATCCTCTTAAGAGATAACGTCGCCGGAATCGAGGCGTACTTCGCCGCCGGCGGCTACAGGCCGCTCAAGAAGGCGCTTGCCCTGAAACCGGCCGGGATCATAGAGGAAGTAAAGAAGTCCGGCCTGCGCGGCCGCGGCGGCGCCGGCTTCCCCGCCGGCCTCAAATGGTCTTTCATCCCCAAAGACGCCGAGGGACCGCGCTACCTGGTCTGCAACGCCGACGAGGGTGAACCCGGCACCTTCAAGGACCGGGAACTGATAATAAAGAACCCGCACGCCCTCATAGAGGGGATGGCCATAGCCGGGTTCGCCATAGGCGCGGCCCACGGCTACATCTACATACGCGGCGAATTCGCGGCCGAGACCGCGCTGCTCGAGAAAGCCATCGCTTCCGCGCGCGCCAAAGGCTTTATCGGCAGGAATATATTAGGCTCCGGTTTTGATTTCGAACTCTTCGTACACCGCGGGGCCGGCGCCTATATCTGCGGCGAGGAAACCGCCCTGCTGGAATCGCTGGAAGGCTTCAAGGGCCAGCCGCGCCTGAAACCGCCTTTCCCGGCGGTAAAAGGGCTTTTCGGCAGCCCCACCGTCATAAACAACGTGGAAACCCTGGCCGCGGTGCCTTACATAATAGAGCACGGCGGCGACAAATATGCCGCCATAGGCCCGGCCAGAAGTTCCGGCACAAAACTTTTTTGCGTCAGCGGCGCGGTGAACAAGCCCGGCGTCTATGAGCTGCCGCTGGGAACGCCCTTGCGGGACCTGATCGAAAATAACTGCGGAGGAATGAAAGCCGGCAAGAAACTTAAGGCCGTCATCCCCGGCGGTTCCTCCACCCCGGTGCTCACGGCCGCCGAGGCCCTGGGCGTGAACCTCGACTATGAATCGCTGGCGGCCGCCGGCTCCATGCTGGGCTCCGGCGCCGTCATCGTCATAGACGACGGGCAGTGCATGGTGAAGCTTCTGCAGGTGCTGGCCCGCTTCTACCACCACGAATCCTGCGGCCAGTGTACCCCCTGCCGCGAGGGCTGCGGCTGGATAGAGAAACTCCTGAACCGGCTTGAAGACGGCCGGGGCACCGCCGGCGACATCGACACGCTTTGCTCCGTAGCCGACGCCATGACGGGCCGCACCATCTGCGCCCTGGCCGACGCCATGGCCATGCCGGTGACCAGCTTTGTGACCAAATTCCGCTCCGAATTCGAGGCGCATGCCGCCGGGCGCTGCTGCCCTCCTGAAGCGCAGGGGAAATACTGATGCCGAAACTGACCATAGACGGCAATACCGTAGAAGTGGCCAAAGGCGCCACGCTCCTTGAGGCCGCGCAGCAGCTCGGCGTCTATATCCCGCGCTACTGCTACCATCCAAAACTCACTGTCTCCGGCAGCTGCCGCATGTGCATGGTGGAAGTGGAGAAGTCCCCCAAGCTGGTGACCGCCTGTTCCACCGAGGCCGCCGACGGCATGATAGTACGGACCACTACCGACAAGGTCAAAGCCGCCCGCAAGGACGTACTGGAATTCCTTCTGATCAACCACCCGCTGGACTGCCCCATCTGCGACCAGGCCGGGGAATGCAGCCTGCAGGATTATTACATGGCCTACAGCCTGGCCAAAAGCCGCTTCCCGCAGGGCGACAAAGCCCGCCGCGCCAAACGCCGGGCCGTCGGCCCCCACCTGGTGCTCGACAACGAGCGCTGCATACTTTGCACCCGCTGCGTCCGCTTTTGCGCCGAAGTCACTAAAACCTCGGAACTGGACGTAATGGAAAGGGCGGACCATTCCTACATAGACCTTAAGGAAGGGAAAGCGCTGGACAACGATTATTCCCTCAATATCGCCGACCTCTGCCCCGTAGGCGCCTTCACCTCCAGGGACTTCCGGTTCAAGACCCGCGCGTGGTTCCTTAAAAAAACTTCTACAATCTGCCTCGGCTGCGCCACCGGCTGCCTCATCGAGGCCCACCATCACGAAAATGCCGTACACCGCATAGTTCCGCGCCCCAATGCCGAGACCAATACCTGGCTTTGCGACCACGGCCGCATGACCTACAAGGCCGTCCGGGCCGGGGACAGGCTGGCGAAAGGCGTTATTAAGAACGGAGTAATAGACCTGGAGCCCGCCCTGCGCGAAGTCGCCTCCCGCATCGACGAGGCTCACTCCGCGGCGGCGGTACTCGGCTCGCCCTGGCTTTCGGTGGAAGATAACGCGGCGCTCTCCCGTCTGGCGGGGGACGCGCTGAAGACGGAGAATTTCTGTTTCGACTTTACGGCCGAGCAGGGCATCCGGGACGGCATCCTTATAAATAAGGATCCCGCCCCCAATACCGCCGGGGCCATGCTGTTAAAAGCCGCGCGCGGCGGACTTACCCTTGAAGAATTTTCACGCCGGATCGGCGCCGGGCAGATAAAGGTAGTGGTAACCGAAGCCCGTGCCGCCGCGTTCATAAAGGACGTCGTGAAGGCTTCCGGCGCGCGCCTTATAGTTTTCGCCACCAACAAGGCCCAGATCCCCGCCGGGGCCTACGCCACGCTGCCGTACGCTTCATATTTCGAAACGCCGGGGACCTTCATAAACCACCAAGGGCTCAGGCGCAGGGCCGAACCGGCGGTAGAGGCGCAGGAAGGGGTAAAGCCGCTCTGGGAGATGGTGAACAAGCTGGCGGTATACAGCGGCACGTCGCTGCGGCTACACTGCGCCGAGGACGCTTTAAAGGGAATTAATTTTTAATGATGGATTTTTTCGAAGCTAACAAGGACATATTGCTGTTCGCCGGCGCCGCCGCGGTAAAGGTGCTGATATTTCTTAACGCCATCATGGGCTTTACCGCGCTGCTCACGCTGGCCGAGCGCAAAGTCAGCGCGCTGATGCAGGACCGCATCGGCCCCAACCGCGCCTCCGTCTTCGGCCTGGCCTTGAACGGCCTTTTTCACCCCGTGGCCGACGGCATAAAAATGGTCTTCAAGGAAGACTTCGTGCCGGGCCGCGCCGAGAAGCTGCTTTTTACCCTGGCGCCTTTCTTTGCGCTGGTCCCGGTGCTGGCGCTGTTCGCCGTCATACCTTTCGGAGATCATGTAATGATCTTCGGCTACAAGTTCGACCTGCTGATAGCCGACCTGCCGCTCGGCCTCTTCTTCGTGCTGGCCTTGTCGGGCCTGGCCATCTACGGCGTGTTCCTGGGCGGCTGGGCGTCAAAGAACAACTTTGCCCTGCTGGGAGCCATGCGCGGCGCGGCGCAGATGATCTCCTACGAGGTGGTGCTGGGGCTTACTCTCGTCGGGCTCCTGATGATCTACGGCTCGGCCGGCCTCCAGGACATGGTGCGCGCGCAGGGCAGGCTGCTGTTCGGCTTCCTGCCGGCCTGGGGGATAATCTACCAGCCCTTCGCCTTCATACTGTTCCTCACCGCCGCCATAGCGGAGAACAAGCGCACCCCGTTCGACCTGGTGGAGGGGGAATCCGAGATCATCGGCTACTTCATGGAGTACAGCTCCATGCGCTTCGCCACTTTCATGTTCGCCGAGTTCGTGGAGATAATCCTGGTCTCCATGCTGGCCGCCACCCTCTTCTTCGGCGGCTGGCAGGTACCCTATCTTTATGATCCCGGGTTCATATTCCCAGGCGGGCAGACGCTGCCGCTCAATCATTATATCGTGGCCGCCATGCAAGTCGGCGCCTTCGCCGCCAAAACGATTTTCTTCTCCTGGCTCATGCTGGTGATCCGCTGGACCCTGCCGCGCTTCCGCTTCGACCAGCTGATGAACCTGTGCTGGAAAACCCTGCTCCCCCTGGCGCTGCTGAATATTCTGATAACCGGCGCCGTCATGCTGGCACTGGGGAAGATATGATAAGCGTAAAGAAAGTCAACAACAAGCCGCTCAACCTCCTGGAGAGGATCTATCTCTGGGAGATAGCCCGCGGCCTGCTGGTGACCATGCGCCATTTCTTCGTCAACCTTATCAACCCCAAGGGCATGCCCACCGTCCAGTACCCGGAACAGAAAATAACGCTTTCCGGCGCCGCCCGCCTGCGCACCCGCCACCGCCTCAAAGTCCGCGCCGACGGCTCGCCCAAGTGCGTGGCCTGCTTCATGTGCCAGACAGCCTGCCCCGCCTACTGCATACGCATAGAGGCAGCCGAATATCCCGACAACAGCGTAGAGAAATACCCCGCCTCTTTCGACATAGACCTCGCGCGCTGCGTTATGTGCGGCATGTGCGTGGAGGCCTGCCCCGAGGACGCCATAGCCATGGATACGCTGGAGATACCCGGCGGCGTAGAGACGCGCACGGCCCTTATGATGAACAAGGAAAGCCTGTTGCGCAATTTGCCAGGGGAACCGTCCGTCAAAGGCGCCGCCAACCGCCTGGCCAACGAGTACTTGAAGGCGAGGGGGGAAAAATGATGATCACCGCGGCCATCTGCGTGTTCGGCGGCCTGGCCGCCCTGGCGACGCTGCTTATGATCTTCCAGCGCAACCCGGTAAAAGCGGCGCTGCTCATGCTGGCCGCCCTGCTCGCCACAGCCGGTATCTATCTGGCCCTCAGCGCCCAGCTGCTGGCCATACTGCAAGTCATTCTCTACGCCGGCGCCATCATGACGCTTTTTATAGTGGCGCTCACAGTCACGCCGGCCGCGTGGAGAGACAAGCCCGGACCCGCCCTAATAAAACGCGTGATAGGCCTCGCCGCCGCGGCGGTAATACTGGCCGAGCTCCTGAAGCTTTCGACGGCGCTGAAAGCCGTAGCCGCTTCCCCGGAATTCTCCGAAACGGGCACGTTGGAAATAGCGCGCCTGATCTTCGGCCCTTTCGTCTTCCAGTTCGAACTGCTTTCGCTGATCATACTGGCCTCCATAGTAGGCGCCGTAGCCCTGACCGCTAAAAGGAGGACGGCGCAATGACCCAATACCACCTTGCCGCCATCTGCTTCACGCTTTTCAGCCTGGCCACGGCGGGTTTCCTCACCTCCGGCAGCCTGGTGCGCATGCTGATGTTCCTTGAACTTATGCTGAACGCGGCCAACATAGCTTTTGTGGCGCTGGGATCGCCCGCCTCGCAGGCTTATGCCTTAATGCTTTTTGCGATAGCCGCGGCCGAAGCCGGCGTGGGCCTGGCCCTGATAATAGCGCTGGCGTCTACTTTCAAAACGCTGGAAGCCGGCAATATAAAGGAGCTGAAAGGCTGATGGAAGGCAATTATTACCCGCTCCTTAAATGGATACTGGCCGCCCCGCTGGCCGGCTTCGCGCTCAACGGCCTGCTGGGGAAAAAACTCCTCGGCGAGAGGGCCGGCGGCATTATCGGTTCGCTCGCTATTTTCGTCTCTTTTATTTTCGCGGCCATGTCTTTTACGGACCTGCTGAAACTGCCCGTGGAGAACCGCCTGCTGCGCGACACGCTCTATACCTGGATCTCGGCCGGCAGCTTCAGCGCGGACGCCGCCTTCCGCTTCGACCCGCTCTCGGCCGTAATGGCGCTGATAGTCACCGGCGTCAGCTTCCTTATCCATCTTTACTCTACCGGCTACATGAAAGGCGACGCCGGCTACAACCGCTATTTCGCCTACCTCAACCTTTTCGTTTTCTTCATGCTGGCGCTGGTGCTGGCCGACAATCCCCTGATGATGTTCGTGGGCTGGGAAGGCGTGGGCCTTTGCTCCTACCTTCTGATAGGCTTCTGGTACGAGGACCCCGAAAAGGCCTCCGCCGGCAAGAAGGCCTTTATAACCAACCGCGTGGGAGACGCGGGCTTTCTGCTTGGCCTTATGCTGCTGTCGGCGCTGCTGGCCGCCAAAGGCGTATTCTCGATGGATTTCGCGACGCTGGAGCATAACGCCGCGCTGCTTACCTCCGTAACCGTGCTGGGCATGAGCGCCCCCACGCTGATCTGCCTGCTGCTCTTCTTCGGCGCCACCGGCAAGTCCGCCCAGTTCCCGCTCTATGTCTGGCTGCCCGACGCCATGGCCGGCCCCACGCCGGTTTCCGCCCTGATACACGCGGCCACCATGGTGACCGCTGGCGTCTATATGCTGGCGCGCCTGCAATTCCTCTACGCCCTGGCCCCCGCTGCGCTTGAAGTGGTAATGGTGACCGGCTGCTTCACGGCTTTCTTCGCCGCCGTCATCGCCCTGCTGCAGAAAGACATAAAGAAGGTCCTGGCCTACTCCACCGTGAGCCAACTGGGCTACATGTTCATGGCGGCCGGCGCAGGAGCTTTCTCCGCCTCGGTCTTCCACCTGGCCACCCACGCTTTCTTTAAAGCGCTGCTGTTCCTGGGCGCCGGCTCGGTCATCCACGGCATGAGCGGAGAGCAGGACCTTTTCAAGATGGGGGGGCTCCGCAGGCAGATGCCCTTCACCTTCCTGCTGATGGCGGCGGGCTGGCTGGCCATCGCCGGGGTGCCGGGCCTTTCCGGTTTTTACTCCAAGGACCTTATCCTCGAGAAGGTTTTCGAGCACGGCGGCGCGCTCGCCTGGGGCGTGGGCGTGATCACCGCCGGCCTGACGGCTTTCTACACCACGCGCCTGTTCGTCCTGGCTTTCCTGCGCGACAGGCGGGGAGAAACCCACGCGCATGAATCTCCCCTTTCCATGACCATTCCCATGGCCGCCCTGGCCCTGCTGGCGCTGGCGGGGGGCTTCCTGCTGAAAGACAGGCTGTTCGCCTTCCTGGAGCCCGGCGCGGCGCTTTTGACAGAACATAACCCGCATGCCGCCCTCCTCATGATAATTTCAGTGGCGGCCGGCCTCACCGGCATAGCCGCGGCCTTCCTGCTGACCCTGCCTAAGCCCGCCAATTTTCTCAAGAACACCATGTCCCAGTTCCATTCCCTGGTCTACCACAAATTCTACGTCGACGAGCTCTATGGGCTTGTAATAATTAAGCCGCTCAAGCTGTTCTCCAACAGGGTGCTTTTTCAGATGGTGGACGCCGGGCTGATAGACGGGATAATGGTCAACGGCCCGGCCAGGGCCTCCTATGCGGCCGGCCGGGCCCTGGCCAGGGTGCAGAACGGCCGGCTGGATATTTACGCGCTGGTCTTCGCCGTCGGCGTGGCGCTGATGCTTTTCTGGGTGATATAACCGATGGAATTTATAACCAATCCCCTTTCACTGATGATAATACTGCCGGCCGCCGCAGGGCTGGCCCTGCTGGCCGTTCCGGCGGAGCGTACCGGCGCCATTAAAGGGCTCTCGCTGGCCGCCACGCTGGCGGTGCTGCTGGTTTCTATAAAACTTTACACCGGCTTCGACCCCGCCGGGACCGCTATGCAGTTCCAACTGGACCGGGCCTGGCTGCCGTCATTCGGCATAAACTATTTCCTGGGGATAGACGGCATCAGCCTGCTGATGATAATGCTCACCGCGCTGCTTATGCCTATAGCCGTGCTGGCTTCTTTCAGCTACATAAGGGAAAGCGGCCGCGCCTACTACGCCACGCTGATGTTCCTGGAAGCGGCGATGATAGGCGTGTTCGCGGCGCTGGACCTCTTTGTGTTCTACCTGTTCTGGGAAGCCATGCTGATACCGATGTATTTCCTCATCGGCATCTGGGGCGGGCCGCGGCGCATTTACGCCGCGCTCAAGTTCTTCATCTATACCATGGCCGGCTCGGTGCTGATGCTGGTGGCCATACTGTGGGTGGTGGCGGCGCATCATGCCGCCACCGGCGTATGGACCTTTTCCATCCCGGCTCTTTACGGCGGGGCGCTTACGGCGCAGGCGCAGTTCTGGCTGTTCGCGGCCTTCGCCCTGGCCTTCGCGGTGAAAGTGCCGCTTTTCCCTTTCCATACCTGGCTGCCGGACGCACACGTGGAGGCCCCCACGGCGGGCAGCGTTCTGCTGGCCGGCATACTCCTAAAGATGGGAGTTTACGGCTACCTGCGCCTGGCGGTGCCGCTGTTCCCGCAGGCCGCGGCGGCCTTCGCTCCCTGGCTGGCCGGGCTGGGCGTGGTGGGCATAATTTACGGTTCGCTGGTGGCCTGGAGCCAGCGCGACATGAAGAAGATGGTGGCCTACTCCTCAGTGGCGCATCTGGGCACGGTGATGCTGGGCATAATGGCTTTTGAGCCGTCGGCCGTGGCCGGCGCCGTTCTGCAGATGGTGAACCACGGCCTTTCCACCGGCGCGCTGTTCCTGCTTGTCGGCGTGCTGTACGAGCGCCGCCACACCCGCATGATAGAGGATTACGGCGGGCTCGCCAAGGTTATGCCCGGCTTCGCCGCGGTCTTCATGCTGGTAACGCTTTCCTCCGTCGGTCTGCCTGGTCTTAACGGCTTTATCGGCGAAGTGCTGGTCTTGTTCGGTTCTTTCAAGGTTTACCCCTGGCTGGCCGGGGCGGCCGTGGGCGGCGTGATACTGTCGGCGGTCTACATGCTGGACATGTACCAGCAGGTGGTCTTCGGCCCGCTGCGCCATACGGAGAACAAGATACTGCCGGACCTGAACGCCAGGGAATGGCTTTATCTTTTGCCGCTGGTAATTTTCATAGTGCTTATAGGCGTATGGCCCAACCCGCTGCTCAGGCGCGCCATGCCCGCCGTGAATAACTATATCGCCCTCTCGCAGCAGCAGGCCGCGCCCGCCGTGCCCGAATTTAAAATAACTCTCGGAGGGAAGGAACAAGAATGACCCTCGATCTTGTAAATTTCGCCGCCTGCTCTATTTCCGTCCCGCTATTGCTGGCGCTGGCCGCGCTAGCCTGCCTGCTGCTGCCGCTTTTTATCAAGCGGCTGCGCGGAACGCAGGGACTTATCGCGCTCGGCACGGTGTTCGCGGCGCTGACCTTCGTGCGCCGCGCGCCTTCGGCCGAACTCTCCTTCTTCAGCGGGGCGCTGCTGCTTAGCCCGCTTTCGGCCTATTTGTGGACTTTCGTCCTGGGCGTGCTGGCGCTTGTAATTACGCTCTCCCTGGTCCGCCCCGCGGCGCCGGAGGAAAGCGAGGGGGAATACTATTTCCTCATTTTCATGGCAGGCATCGGCCTAATGGCGCTGGTGGCGGCCGGGGACTTGTTCACGGCCTTTATCGCGCTGGAGCTGCTGAGCCTGCCCGTGTACGCTTTGGCCGGCATCAGGCGGTCCAAGCCCGGGCTTGAAGCGGCCTATAAGTATTTTATGCTGGGAGCTTTCGGCTCCGGCATGACGGTGATGGGCATCGCTATTCTTAACGCGGTCTATCCGGCGCTGAGCTTTGCCGCGCTGAAGGCGGGAACGCCGCAGCCTTTGGCGCTGGCGGGTTTCCTGCTGGTGATCTCGGGCTTCGCTTTCAAGACGGCGCTGGTGCCTTTCCATATGTGGGTGCCTGACGCCTACGAAGGGGCGCCTACGCAGGTATCGGCTTTCATGGGGGCCGCGGTCAAGGCCGGAGGCGTGATAGTGCTGTGGAAGCTTTTCAGCCTTTTTAAGGGCGGGCCTGTGCACGAGATCTTCTGGTGGCTGGCGGCCATTACGGCGGTATCGGCCAACCTTATGGCGCTGGCGCAGACCGGCCTGAAGCGGCTGCTGGCTTATTCAAGCGTGGCTCACGCCGGTTATCTGGCGGTGGCTTTCTTCGGCGGCCAGAAGGGTTTTGAGGCGGTGCTTTATTACCTGCCCGTTTACGCTATGGCGACCATCGGGGCTTTCGCTGTGGCGCTGGTGCTTGAGAAGGGGGAGAAAGGACCGCTTATCGAGGATCTGGCGGGTCTTGCCAAACGCCGCCCCTGGCTGGCGGGGGCCATGTCGGCCTTTATGTTCTCGCTCGCCGGCGTGCCGCCCCTGGCCGGTTTCTTCGCCAAGTTCTACGCTTTCTCCGGCGCGGTAAACTCAGGATTTACCGGCCTGGTAGTCATCGCCATCATCATGAGCGCGGTGTCCATGTACTATTATCTTAAAGTCACGGTCGTCATGTACATGAAACCGTCCGTCGGCGACCACGCCGAAGCCCCCGTCGGCGTCGCCGAAGCCGTCATCTTCCTCCTGGCCGCGGGCGTCATCCTCGCCGGAGTCTTCTCCCGCCCTCTCCTGACCCTAACCGCCGAAGCCGCCCGCTGGTTCTAGCAGAAACCGCATTGGCATTGCTTAACGAAAGATCCGCAAGGATGCCCAGTCGGGGTCCTGTCGAGGGTGTGGGGTTCTCGGGCACGGGGTCGGGACACACCGTGCCCGCCCCTCGTCACTCGGCCTCGGCGCTTACGCAAGCCTCGGCCTCCGTGACGGCCCTCCAACCCCACACCCTCGCCACCCCTCCATATCAGCAACGCTGCACAAAGGGCACTAAGCTGAATTAATATGCGAATTAATATCGTGGCATGTACTTTGGGCGCTGTTTCAGGGCCCAGCGCATTAAGTAGCGCAAAAGCAGCAATCCCTCCGATAGTTTGGTCAAATATCCCATTCGTCTTTTTTGGATGCGCAATTGGGATGGTCTTTATTACAGGGACACAGATATTACGCAAAGACTCAAAATGGGCGTATTGGGCGATTTATTTTCTCAACCTTGCTGCTTTATATTTTTCAACAGCAGGAACAGTAGCAGCCATAATTTCTATTTTTCTAAATAGCATAAGCCCTGCAGGTTTATTCATTCTAACAATTGGGCTTGGCACACTTAGCGGACTTATTATTTCATCTAGATTGTTCCGCCTAAAATTCAAAGACCAGAGCAAATAATCGTAGTCCTAAGTCTCACATTAGCGCCGGGGAAGCCCGGCGTCGGGAACAAAGGGGACAGGCTACTTTTCGCAGGAATACGAAAAGTAGCCTGTCCCCATTATACTTTCTACTCATAAACTAAACCGGAGGGGTGGCTGGGGTGTTGCCCTGCAAACCCTTTGGGGAAGGGGGGGCCCCGCCATAATTTCCCAGGGCGGGGGGAAACCGCGCAACGGTTTCCATCTTCCAGGGTTTGCAGGGCAATACCCCAGACAGGCCCCCGACTTCACATCCTGCGGATCTAAACTCCAAAAATACATATCAGTAACAGTGCAATACACCGCTGCTGCCTACGGCGACCCAGGCGCCGGGGGTTGTGCCGGTGGAGACGCACAGGTTCATGGAGCTGGAATTGCCAATGATCTGGCCCACGGCGGACGGGGCGATGGTGTCTATATTGCCGATAGGTTCCCAGCGCGGCATCCAGAAGCCTTCGGCGGTGAAGGTGGATTTGGTCAAGCCGGAGCCGAACTGCGCGTCTCCGTTCACGTCCAGGGCGGCCTGCGGAGCGGCCGTGCGTACGCCCACCTTATAGTGTTTGACGTCGTCAGGATCGATAAGGAAAGCGTACGGAGTAGCGATACGGTAGGCCGAAAGTTTGGCCGTTGAAAGCCCATGCGGGCCGCTGTCATCATATCCCCACACGAACGTCCCCTGCGCGTCGGTGTCCAGATAACTGTTAAAGCCGCCCACGAACGAATAGGAGCTGTGTACAACGTTGTAGCCACCGCCGGGCACCACGGAATTGCGTCCGAATATATAGTTATTGTCGCCGCCGCTTATATTGGAACGAAGCCCCTGATTGGTGTTACCGTAGCCGCCGGCGATCGCTGAATACCTGCCGGAAGCGTTGTTAAAGAACCCCCCGCTCACCACGGCCTCATCGGCCGTAACGGTGTTCTTGTTGCCGAAAGCCACGGAATAAAGCCCGACAGTATCCCACTCCGTGCCCGGCACATAACCGGCACGTATGGCGGAAGCGGAGGGGATCCACATGAACCGCGAACCGGCGCCAGTTACGGGCGGAACCATGGAAGCGGCGTGCGTGCCGGCGCCCAGAATACTGCCGTTGCCCACCTCCAGCATGGCGCGGGGATTGCCGGTGCCGATGCCGGTAAAAGAGGTTCCGGTGCTGACGTATAAAATCGCGTTGTCGCGGCCGGGGCCCACCAGGAAACTGGAAGCCACGTGCATCCTTTCCATCGCCGTCCCGGTGCTTATCCCGACCGAACCGGAAGCGGTGGAAACAAAGAATATCGGGGTCGCCGCATCGGTACTTATCATCATATCCGAAACCACGTGAAAACGGGCCAAAGGGATAAAATCCTTTCCGGCGCCGCCCATGAGAAACTTGCCGTCTCTTTTCACCCTGAAAGACTCCGCCCCGATGCCGGGAGTGGGCGAACCGGCCCAGTACGCCAGATCGCTCTCATTGGCCAGTATTCCCAAAGCGCCTCTTCTTGTCGCGTCCGCCACGTCATTCCAACTCACGTAAGTACTCCCGCCGTTCTGCGGCGAGATATTAAGGAACACCGGGTCGCCGGCGTTCTTCTGGTCAAGGCGCATGGTGCCCCTGACATGCAGATCGGAGTCGGGGGTGAATATCTCTCCCACGGCCAATTTAGCGTTAATGTAAGTGTCCGAGGTGAACACCACCGCGCCGTAAGCGCTGTCCGCCCTGGCCGCTATGGAGGAAACCTGTATCTGGCCGGGCAGCCCCCCGGCGGAAATATTGGTGAGCCCCGAGCCGTCTCCGAAGAAGCCGCCCTGGGCGGTTATGGAGGAAACCGCCATTATGCCGCCGTTCACCAGCAGCTTATGGCCCGGCGTCGAGGACCCCACGCCCACAAGCCCCGTGGTGGTGCTTATATAGAGAATAGGCGCCAGGGCGGCCGTGCTTACCAGCATATTGGAGGCGACGTGGAATTTCTCCAGCGGATCGGACGTCCCTATGCCGAAACGCCAGCTGTCGCCGGAAGAGACGTCGGATGCGTCGAGAGCTATGCGGAAGACCTCGGCGCCAGAGGCGCCGGGACTGGTGCCCAGCGCGCGGTAAACAAAACTGCGCGTCGCGCCGGGCAGAAAGCCCATGGCGCCCTGGCTGGTGTTGCCGGAACCGGAGAGGCCGTTATCAGACCAGCGCAGGTAGCCATAGCCGCCGTTGGAATATATATGCGCAAGTGAATCCGCGCCGCCCCAGTTGGACACCATCATTGAGTTATTCACCTCCAGCGGAACCAGCGGGACGGGAACCCCTACGCCAACGCGGCCCGCGGTGGTGACCGCAAGGATATAGCTGTCGGGCGAGGGGGAGCTGGCTACGGTCAGGGCGTAAGCGTGCGCCCCCATGGAAAGTATGGTAACGCTGGAGGGGGAAACCATTAAATAACCGGTCATAGTGTCGCCGGCCTTAAGCACCCTGGAGGGGTCGACCCCGACCACATTGGTAAGCTGCGAACCGTCCCCGATAAAGGAGGGGGCAATAACGGCGCCGGCGTTGACCTTTATGCTGCTGGCCGTATCTATGCTGTAATTCGACGCCGCGCTCCACCCCAGAAATGAAGCGGTCGAAGCGGTGACGGACTGGCCGTTGATTGAAGTGGCGTAGATCCCCGCCTGCGCGGTTATACTGGAGGTAGCCACTATACCGCCGCTGACGGTAAGGCGGGCAAGGTAAGAGGCCGCGCCGAGCGCCGTGTTCCCGTTCAGCACACTGAACGTGGAGCCGCCGACGGAGAAAGCGTTGCCGGTTACCGTAAGGGTAGAGGCGGCCAGCGTAAGCTGCCCGGTCATCGTGTCCCCGGTCTTAAGAACCTTCGTCGAGTCCGCCGATACCACGCCGGAAAGGCCGGAGCCGTCGCCGTAAATAACGCTGCCAGGCGACAGGCGCACGTGCGTGCTTATATAAACGCCGCCGTAATTGGCCGCCGTAGTGGAGCTGATCTCCACATTGTCCAGAAATTTCACCTTGGGCGTGCTGGCGCCGAGCGCGGAAGTCAGGGTCAACTGCCCGGTCATAGTATCCCCTGTTTTAGCCACTATCCCTGTAAGAGTGGCGCCGTTCCCGTAATATGAACCGCCGTAGACCTGGCCAAGACCGTTGACGCGGAAGATGGAGGAGGTGCCCGTGGAAACCAGCAGCAGGTTGCCGGTCTCTCCGCTGGCGCTGGACACATGCAGGCGGGCCAGCGGCGGATTGCTGTATTCGCCTATGCCTACGTTCCCGGCGTTCATGTTATTGACATTCGCTCCAAGAGACTCCCACATGGTGTTGGCCACTGCCGCGGACAGCTGTACCGTACCGTCGGGGAATTTGAAACCGCAGGCATTGCCCGCGCCGCAGGCCGGGTAATTACCCTTACTTTCCACCATGCCGGTAACGGCCAGTTTCTGTCCGGTGGAGAGACTCCCTACGGAAATATTGCCCTGCACAAAAAGGTTGGTGGAGATAGTTACGGCGCCATTATCGGTCTGGGGGAGCGCGCTTATGATATTGGCCGCGAAGACCGGGGCGGCGGCGGAGGCCGTGGAGGCGTAAAGAGCGTTAAAAGCGAAAGGCGCAGCCTGCAGGCGTATGCGCGGGGCCATGGCCTCATAAGGCGCCGTGCAGTCCCCGTTGGGATCCACCTGTATTTCCAGCCACAGGTTCTGGTTGTCGATAAGGACCGAACCCGGGATGCCGCCGCCGGCCGCCCCTATTTCAACGTCGTAGCGGCCCTTGTTCACGGCCACATCGCAGCGGCTCTCGGTAAAAAGCGCGGATCCGCCCGTGGCCGCGCCGTAGATCACGAAATTTATGTCCTGCGGGGTCTCCACCGGCAGATTGGTAGCCTTGCTCAGCAGGAAACCCTGGTAGTTGATACTTTGCGGTATAACCGCGCAGGACGGCTGGGGCACGGCGGCCATGGCCAGCAAAAGCATAAACCGCGGCGACAGGCGCTTCATCAGGAAGTTACGAGGCTCTTTATTCAAATCTTTCATGTGTCCTCCGGGAAATCAACGTATAACCGCCACAGTACCGTTATAGACGGTCCCCTGCTCCTCTATCTGGTAGATATAGACACCGCCGGGAACAGCCTGCCCGCCGGCCTTGGCGTCCCAAATAAGGGAATTGGCTATGGGCCCGGGGCTCATCGCGGCCACCAGCGCGCCATGCAGGTCGTAGATCTTACCCTTCACTTCTTTCTCCTGCGGATTGTCGAAAATAAAGACCATCGTATCATTTTTCCCGTCGCCGTTCGGGGTTATCAGGCGGTTGGTAAGCCCCGCCCGGTCCGCCGCAAAACCGCCGCCGCGCTCGGTAGTCCTCAGCTGGTAACGGCCCAGCAGCGTTGTTTCCAGCTGCACGCTGCGTTCAGCTTCGTTGACCCGCCCGTACATCTGCAGCCAGCGCGAGCCGTTATTAAAATACAGGCTCAGGGCTTTAACGTCCGGTACCTCCGAGGGAACTATGACGGAACCGCTCTTGCGGTAAAACAATTTGAGCACCCCGTTGCCTGGAAGCCTGAAAGATCCGTCCGCCAGCAGGCCGCCGCGGTAGGCCCGCAGACTCACCGACTTTACAATGCGTCCGCCCAGGTCCTCCGGGTGCGTGGTCATCTCCACGTTGTAGGCGTCCATGGGGTCGGTAGACCCGGAGAAGAAAGCCCCCGTGCCCGCGGCGGGGATTTCCAGCACGCTCTGGTTGTCCGGCGCCAGGAAGTAGAGGCTGCCGGAAAGGCTGTCCCGGGCATAAGAGGGAAGGGAGGCTCCCGCCTGATTTACGGCGCGGGCGTGGTAGTAATATTCTTCGCCCTCGCCTATCACGCCGGTCCAGGACAAGGTGTCCGAAGAGACCTCCGCCAGGAATTGCCACTGCGCGTCGGCCGGGGCCGTGGCCCGGAAGAGCCGGTAGTTCTTTACTTCGTAGGGGGACGTGGGGGAAAAGCGGTTATTGAAAGCCATGCGGTTCTGGTAGCCGGCGGGAGGTATCCAGGTGGCGGTAATGGCAGTGCCGGCGCGCAGGATCTTGAAGTTCATAGGCGCCAGCGGCACCAGCGCGAACGAGGCCGCCGGGTTGGACAGTTCCGAGCGCAGCTTATGGGCGTTCATGCTCTCTATGGCGAAATAATAAGTGGTGCCGGGATTAAAGCCTTCCAATATCCTCGTCTCCGAGGAACCCGCCGCCAGGGGCGTCCACGCCTGCCCGTAGGTGACCGCCGCGTAAAAAGCCTCGTCGCTGTTCAGGGAAGCCGCAGTAGTGTAGCGAAGTATATAACTATCCACCTCGCCGCCCGCGCGGGAGATATCCGGGGAAGGCGCCGTCCAGGTCAGCCTGATACCGTAACTTGAGACGATGACGATGTCGATATCGGCGACCGGGGCGGGCGGGGGGAAAAAAGCCAGCTTCCCGGCGCGCTGGGAGAAGCTTGCCGCGTTCTGGGTGGAGACCGCCACTTCCTGCAGGCTCCCGTTCATGGCGAAGCCGGAGGAGCTCATGGCGGCCGAGCCGAAACCGTAGATGCCGTTGATATCGGAGTAGCCGGCGGAATTCATCCTGGCGGCGTAAAGCGCGGCCGCGGGCAGCCAGGCCGCCGCGAAGAGGAGGATACCACGCGCCTTCGCACTTATAGTCACGTTATAATTATATCCGACCCATGCGACCAAAATATTACGGCGAGATTACAATTATTTCCGGGCAAATGCACAAATCCGTAATAAAACGGTCACAATTGAAAAGTAGAATTACACTGTATATGAGGAGAACCGCCATCGCTCTCGCGGCCGCCGCGCTTTTGCTCGCTCCCGCCGCTCTTCGCTGCTCTCCGTCGGGGCTGGGGCGGTCCATCGCCATGAGCAGGCTGGTCACCCCAAACAACGACAACCGCAACGACACTTTTGTTTTCCGCTGTTATAACCCGCGCGACGCCGCGGTGGAAGCCAGGATCTACGATCTGGCCGGCAGGGAAATAGCCGCGATGAGCCTGAAGCACCGCTCCAACGGGATCCCGGCGGTCATAGACAACAACGCCGGGGAATATTACGACTTTGAGTGGAACCCGAATGCCGGCGGCCGTCGGCCCGGCGGCATCTATATTTACCAGGTCCGCCTGGAAAATACGGTATATAAGGGAACAGTCACAGTGATAAGATGAATATGAAAGCACGGATGAACCACTGGAAGATCTGCGCGGCCGCCGCCCTGCTGCTGGCCGGCCGGTCACCGGCTCTGGCCGCCTTCGAGGACCTCGGCTTCGGCGCCAGGGTCCCCGGCATGGGCGACGTCTTTACGGGCGTGGCCGACGACATTTCCTCGATCTATTACAATCCGGCCGGGCTCTCCAACCTGGAGCGGCCTAAGGTTACGGCCTCCCACTCCATGTTTTACAGCGGCCTCAGCGACGGCTCCAGCCTGGGCCTCAGCGCCGTAGCCTTCGCCATGCCCCTCTCCAACGGCAGGAACGGCGCGCTGGGCGCGCTCTGGCAGCAGTTCTCGCTTTCCGGCGTATACTATGAGAAGACCGGCCAGGTCTCCTGGGGCTACCGTTTCGACAAACGTTCCAAATACGACAGACTCTCGCTCGGCGTCTCGCTTAAATACCTCTCGCACGGCTTCACGCGCCTGGGCGAAACCTACAACGCCGTGGAGGACGGCGTCTTCCAGAACGGCAACACCGACCCTGTGCTGGCGGGGGCCAACTCCCGTGCGGCGCTGGACGCCGACGTGGGCGCCCTGTACCGCCTTACCAGGCGCTGGACGCTGGGCGCCGCGCTCCTCAACGCCATGCAGGCGGACGTGGCTTTCAGCGGCGGCGACAAGGACCCCGTCCCCATGAAGACAAGGCTGGGAGCCTCTTATAAGAGCCTCTGGCTGCTGCTGGCGGCCGACGCCAGGGTACAGAAGGGCCCGGACGGGAAAACCGACAAACAATTCATCTTCGCCGCTGAAAAAGTATTCCCGAGCCTCGACCGCGGCGACCTGGGCGTGCGCGCCTCGCTTGGGGTGGGCGACAGGGAATTCCGGCAGGCTACCGCGGGGCTTTCCTATAAGATACAGAAAATACAGCTGGACTATGGCTTCTCGCTGCCGATAGGCACCGTAAAGGAAACGGCCGGCAACCACAAACTGGCGCTCACCTACCATTTCGGCTCCATCACCCAGTCGGAAGTGGCGGAGGCCGAGCTGCTGGACCAGTACAGGCGACTGCGGGAGGCGAAGGAGTACAAGAGCCCGCGCGACACCGCCAGCCTCGACGATCCCCGGCTGGCCGACGTCAAGGAACAGGCGCGGAGGGAAAACTATTACGCCGCCAACAAGCTATTGCTGGATAAAGCCGGCGAACTGCTGCCCGACTCCTCCGTGGTCGGCCTCACCAGGCGCCTCTCCACCGTGGCCGCTTTCTACCCTTCGCTGGCCGTGGAGGACCGCGAGAAACTGCGCTGGGAGCAGCTCCTGAGCGACGGCGTGCGCGATTTCCTGAACGGGGCGGATCCGCGCGCGATGGCTCAGCTCGCCTACGCGCAGAGCCTCAACCAGCAGGACTCCTCCCTCTCTAACTTCCTGGACCGCGCCGGCGAGATCACCCGCATATCGCCGGACCGGGTCCCGTTCGATTTCAACCGCGGCTGGGCGGAGTTCAAGATCATAGAATCCGACGAATATTATTCCAAAAAACGCTATTCCGAAGCCCTGCGCAAACTGGACGAGATGCTGGAGCTGGAGCCCAGGCATCTCCTGGGCCTTAAAAAAAGCGGTTCCTGCAACTACATGCTGGGCGGCTACGCCAGGGCGGCGCATGAATGGGGAAAGGCCGCGGCCCTGGAAACGGACCCGCGTGAGAAATCAAAGCTGGGCAAAATGATAGACGAGGCCCGCCGGAAGCAGGGCGGCGCGGCTTGGGAGCCCCCGGAGAGCGCGGCCCGGCCGGACGAACCGGAAAAGAAACCGGAGACGGCGGCGGCCAGGGACGCCCGGGAGATCGAGAAACTTTACCAGACCGGGGCGGACCATTACGCCAGAGGCGAATACGGCAAGGCCGAGGACGACTTCCGCAAGATACTGGAACTGGCCCCGGAGAATCCCCAGGCTAAAAAAGCCCTGGAAAGGATAATCAGGCTGTCCCGTTAGGCTAAAGAGGGAACGTGAACCTTTTCTATAAATTCAGCGCGGCACTGACGGCCGCGGCGCTGGCCGCGGCTTTACTGCTGTCCGCTATTTTTTTCAGCTTCCAGCGTAGAACCGTAACCGCCGCCCAGCTGGAACGGCTCGACGCCATGGCCCGCGCCACGGCCGGGGTACTACGCGAGGCCGACCTGGCGGGGGACCCGCTGATGGCGATAGACCACCTCTCCGGGCTCTGTTCGTCCAGACCGGAACTCGCCTCCTGCGAACTGGACATAGGCCGCGGCTTGCGCGCGGTCAAGCCCCGCGCAAGGACCGCCGCGGCACCCGGCCGGATCCTGCCACGGGAAGTGAAGGGAGGAAAATACTCGGCGCGCCTTAATTTTTCAGCGGCCGTGCTGGAGGCGGAACTGAACGCGGCCCTGGCCGGCGTCTACCGCGACCTGGCCGCCGCTTTCCTGGGCGCGGCCTCTGTCGCCGCCCTGCTGGGCCTGGCCCTGGCCTGGAGCCTGACGCGCCGCCTGAAGCGCCTTGCCGCCGAGGCCGCGGCCATCGGGGAAGGGCGTTTTGGCGTGAAGACCGACGCGACGGGAGCCGACGAAGTGGCAGAGCTGGCGCGCGCCTTCAACGCCATGTCGGAACGCCTGCTGGAGCTGGAGACTGTAAAAAAGAATTTCACGGCCTCCGTAACCCACGAGCTACGCTCCCCGCTGGGCGTGATAGAAACCTACGCCGCCCTGCTGCTGAAAGAAGGGGACCGGTTCCGTCCGGAAGACATTTCCGTTTTCAGGCGCATAAAGGAGAACGCCGGCCGCCTGGCCAATTTTGTAACGGCCATGCTGGACCTGGCGAAGATAGAGCGGGGGAAAATGGACCTGCACCCGGCCCTTGAAGACCCCCTGGCCCTGACCGCGGACGCGGTAGATTTTTTTAAGCCCAAGGCCGCGGAGAAGAACATCCGGCTCAAGGCGCGGTTAGACGGCTCGGGCAGGGTGCTGCTGGACCGGGAATTGATGACCCACGTCCTGACCAATCTCGTCTCCAACGCCGTGAAGTTCACTCCGCAGGGCGGCCGGGTAACGGTGCGCGCCGCCGCCTCCGCGGATAAATTCCGGGTTGAGGTGGAGGACACGGGCCCCGGCCTAAGGCCCGGCGAGTCCGAAAATATCTTCTCACCGTACTCCCAGGGGTCCGCCGCCCACGGCCAAGGCGGGACCGGCCTGGGCCTGGCGCTCGCCAGATCCATAGTAGAACTGCACAAAGGAACTATCGGCTGCGGCTCCGCCCCCGGCGGCGGAGCCCTCTTCTGGTTCGAGATCCCCGCTTAAGGGGAGTTGCCAGGAGGGCTTTCCCGTAATAACTTTGTAACCTGCTTCATATAGAATAGTATAGCGATATGAAAACAATTTTGCGCCTGTCCGCGTTCCTATTTATTTTCGCCGCCGCCGCGCGCGCCCAGGAAGACCCGGCGTCTTTGCCCGGCGCCCGGGCCGCTGAAATATCCGCCCGCATGCAGGAGGACGTTTCCCGGCTGCTCGAGCAGCTGGTGGGCCGGGGCCGCGCCCGCTCCATAGTCGGCGTAGAGGGGGAGATCGTCCTCAAGAGCAGGACGGAATCCGGCAGGCCCGCCGAAGACACATTTACCCTGCCCGGCTATTCCTCCGTAAATATCCTCGAGAAAACCGGCGAGTACCTCAAACAGCAGCGCGAGGAAAGTCTGCGCACCAGCGAATTCCGCGTAAAAAAGCTCAGCGTCGCCCTCGTCTTCGACAGGACCGTGCCCGAGGAGAGGGTAAGCGCCATAAAACTCATGATCTCCGACGTTCTGCGCATAAATGAAGCGCGGGGCGACAGCATAATAACCGCCAGGTCTGAAATGCAGCCCCTATGGAAGAGCGCCCTGGAAGCCCCTGAAATACGCCCGGTGCTGCTGGCCTGCGCCTTCGGGGCGCTGGGCCTGGCCGCGCTGCTGGTGCTGGGCTATATCCTGGCCTCCCGCCTTATGACCGGGATTGCGGATTATGCCCGCCTCAACGCGGCCGCCAGGGCCGCCGGGCCCGAGCCCGCCGGCGAACCGCTAACGAGCGGCATCATTGACGTTGAGTCCAGCGCCGCCTCCGGCGAGGCCCTGATCGAAACCGGGTCCGCCTTCGACTTCCTGGGAGATCTGCCGCCGGCGGAAGCCGCGGACCTGCTCGCTGAAACCCATGACGAGGACGTCGCTATAATTCTGGCCGACCTGGCGGACAGAAAACCGCACGTTTCCGCGAAGATACTGCTGGCCTTCCCGTCCGGAAAAAAGCAGGCCGTCAGCGCGCGCATGCTGGGCCTCAGACGCGCCGAACCGGAGCGTATCTGCGAGATAGAGAGCGCCCTGCGCGACAAGCTGGGAAGGAAACTGAAGGGCGCGGAGCAGTTGGGCCGCCTTCTTTCGCTTGTGGCCGAACCGGCGCGGGCCGAGATCATGGACGCGCTCTCGCTCGCCGACCCGGAGGGGTCCGAAAAGCTGAAACGCAGAATAGTAACTTTCGAAGATATCTGCCGCCTGGACGACAAAAACCTGCGCCAGCTGGTGACCGCGCTGCCCTACACCGACTGGGCCGCGGCGCTTGCAGGCGCCGGAGAGGCCGCCGCCGGCAACGTAACGCGTCTGCTGCCGGAGAATATAGGCCCCATCGTAAAGAACCTGATGCTCGACCGCCCTGAAGAGGAAAAGATCAACGGCGCCAGGGCGAAGATAATTTCAACCGCTCTGGAACTCAGCGAAAAGGGCCGCATAGTAATAAAGGAGGGCATGTGAGCGGCGCCTCCGACACTTTCCACTCCGAGCTGGGTTACCTGTGGCAGGCCGTAAAGGAAGCCCAGGACGCCGAAGCGCGCTGCGAAACGGAACGCACAAAGGCGAAGTCCGGGCTTGAACACGCCTCTTCCAGGGTTATGCACCTGGAGGCCGAGCTGGGCAGAAGCCTGGAACGGGAACGCCGGCTCCGCGCGGAAATAGAAAAGCTCAGGACAGATATGGAGGAAGGCTCCAAAGGTCTGGCCCTGGCCGCCTCCCAGGTGGAAGAGGTGCGCGCCTCCGCGGATAAATGCGCGCGCTTTGAGGGAAAACTCCGGCAGAAACACAACGAGATCTCCCTGCTGGGCGCGGAGGTAGCCCGCCTGAGCTCCGAGATGTCAGGCCTGCGCGAGGCTCTTAAAGGACGCGAAAGGACGATAGAGACATTAAAGGAAAAGATCTCGGGCCTTATGGCCCTGCCTGAACTTTCACGCGCCCTGGCCGAGGATTCCAGGCTTTCCGGGAAAGACAAGTCGATATACGAACACCTCATTGAGAGCCTGGAAAACGAAAAGCTGAAAAGCGCCGAAGCGGCCGCCGCACTGGCAAAAGCCAAGGCTGAAATAAATTCCTCCCGCGACGCCGCGGAAAGGGAAACCTCCGGTTTGCGCTCATCGCTGTCGGCGAGCCGGCGTGAACTGGAAGACCTTCAGGCCGCCGCCAAAGCGGCCGCGGAAAGATCGGGGGCCCAGGCCGGGGAGAGGGCGGCCCTGGAAGAGCGGGTAGCGGCGCTTAAAGCCGCGCTGGACGAAAGCGAAATAGCGTTAAAAAGACGCGCTGCCGAAGCGGGCGCCCTGCGCGGCGATATCGACGCGGCCAGAACCGAAGCGGCCCGGGCCCGTGAGGAGGCGTCCGCCCAGACCCTGAGGGCGGAGGAGCTGCACGGGAATTTCTCCGGCGCGGTGGCCCAGGTCTTCGACCTGCAGAAGCGCGCCGCCGCCCTGAAAGCGGAACTTGCGGCGGAGCGGGCCAATGGCGCCTCTCTCTCAACCGCCCTGTCGGCCGCCCTGGCCGAGAAAGGGGCCGGCCTTGAAAAGGTGAGCTCCCTGCTGCGCGAGGCCAAAGACGCCCTGGCCCGGGAAAAAGAAACGGCTAAAAAAGCCGCCGCCAGAGTAAACACGCTGGAGGCGGAAAGTGAATCTTTGACATTTAAAATAAACGCGGCCGGGGACTACTCGGCCAAATTGCTGCGCGCCGTACAGGAGCGGGACCTGCTGATAGAAAATCTAAAAAGGGACCTGGGGCGGACGGAAGCGCTGCAGATGGAGAACGAAGACCTGAAGCGCAAGAACGTGAATTTTACCGGCCTGGCCAGGCGCGAACAGGCTGATTTCAGCGCCAAGGTGATAACCGCGCTGGAGCGGGCCGCCAGGGACATTAAAACTTTGAACCTCAGACTGCCGGCCGCCGAACGTAAAGGGCTGGAACCGGCTATAAAGAACCTGCTGTCTTCCGTAAATCTTATGAAGGCCTGGCGGGAATACCTGGACCCGGAAACGCCCGAACTGGCCGATACCGACCTCGGCGGCTTCATCTCCGGTGAGACGGGAAAATGGGACCGCGCGTTCAAAGAGCGCAAGATCTCCATCTCGGCGGCCATCGCCGCGCCCCGCCTGCGCGCCCGGCTGGACCCCGAAAAGATGAAAATGCTTTTTTACCACCTGGTGAAGAACGCCTACGAACGCCTGCCCTGCGGCGGTAGCCTGCGCGTAATTCTCAAAGCCTCGGAGGACGGCCGCCAGGGCATAATAGCTTTCGAGGACAGCGGCCCCGGCTTCACGCTGGAAACGCTGAGCGGGCTGTTCGCGCCCTTCAACACCACGGACAGAGGCAAGGCCGGCATAGGCCTGGCCGTGGCGAGGAATATAGCCGAAAAACACGGCGGAACATTGGAAGTATCCAACAGGAAGGAACGCGGCGCCCTGATCGAAGTGAAGCTGCCGCTGGCGGCGGCGACGCCATAAATGCCGCGCTATAACTTGAAGATGTAGCCCACTCCAAAAACAGTCCCGAGCCCGGCTCCGAGCTTGCGCCCGAGTTTCGACCGGAGCGCCTCTATTCTCTTATCCACGGAGCGGGGGCCCGCCTCCCGGCCAGCCCGCCAGACCTGGTCCAGCAGCACGCCGCGCGAGACCACCCTGCCCTGGTTCCTGAGGAAATATATCAGCAGATCGAATTCCAGCGCGGTCAATTTCAGCGCGGTCCCGCCTATCCGCGCCGTGCGCGCGTCCGGTGAAACCAGAAGCGCGCCGAATTTATATTCCGCGGGTTTTTCCGGCCCGCGGCCAGCGGGGCGGCCGCGCGAGAGGAGGTTCAGGAGCCTGGCGCGGAAAAGCCCCGGCTCGGGCGGGAAAGCCAGATATTCGTCGGCGCCGTTATCGAAACAGGCCGCCGCGGCGGCGGGGGAATAAGGCCCGCTCCCGGTCATCACCAGCAGGGCGCCGGCCGTCTTCTTATCGCCGCGCAGCACGGACACCAGGTCCCCGCCGCTCATGTCCGGGAGGGAGGCGTCAATCACGGCCAGGCCGGCGCCAGGCCCGGCGCGCAGGAACTCCGCGGCCGAAGCGTAGAATTCCAGGCGGAAGCCTTTTAGGGAGGATTTTATGAACGCCAGGACCCGAGGGTCGGCGGTAACACAGGCCGCGACCAGTTTCATGAGGAGGGGGAGACCGCGGCTTTTATCCTCCGCGCCAGCTCGTCCGGATCAAAAGGTTTGAGGACATAGCCGGCGGCGCCCAAGCCGAGGCCCTCGGAGACCATGTCCAGTTCCGACCTGACGGTGAAGAAGATTATGGGGACGGCGGCCAGCGCCGGAACTTTACGGATGCGGCGGGCGGCCTCGAAGCCGCTGATATCGGGAAGCCCCACGTCGAGCAGTATCATGTCCGGCTTTTCGGCGCCGGCAAGCGCCACTCCCTCCAGTGCCGTCTGGGCGGTCACCACGGCGCACCCAGCCTTAGAGGCTACGCGCGCGGCGATCTGCAGGTAATCCGGTTCGTCGTCGACAACAAGGACTTTCGGGCGGCGGGGCATCAGCGCTTAGGGGCGACCAGGGCCTCCACTTTCTTCTGCAGGTAGGACAATTCCACCGTCTTGCTCATGAATTCCCGGCAGTTGGGCTCCTGCTTGAACAGGTCGCTCATGTTCTTGTCGAAGAAGCTGCCGGTAATGATCAGGACCGGGATCTCGCGGGTTTCTTCCTCGGCCTGCAGCTGCCTGATCACTTCTATCCCGCCCACTTCCGGCATCATTACGTCGAGCAATATGATATCCGGCTTTATCTGTTTGGCCTTAACCAGGCCCTCGCGGCCATTCTCGGCGATCTGCACGGTAAACCCCAGGTCCGTAAAGTAGTCGCAGACCATGGTCCTGAATTCAACGTTGTCGTCAACTATAAGCATCTGGCTCATACTATAACTCCTTGCGCTATTTACCGCGCGGCAGTCAAAACTATAACGAAATTTCAGGCCGTTTTCAAGAGGGCGAAGGGATGGGAGCGGGCGGCGTTCCCAGATTCTTGGAAATGGTGAATATGAATTTGCTGCCCTTCCCGACTTCAGACTCCACCCAGATGCGTCCCTTGTGCAGCTCGACGGTCATCTTGCACATGGCCAGGCCCAGCCCGAACCCCTGGTTCTTGTGCTCTTCCATCTGCGAATACTTCACAAAGATCTCTTTGCGCTTCTCCTCTGGGATGCCGGGGCCGGTATCCTCTACCGCGAAAAAGACTTCTTCCGGGGTCTCCCAGGCCGAAAGCGCTATGCTGCCGCCCGACGGGGTGAACTTCAGCGAGTTGCCCACCAGGTTGGTGATTACGCGCTCCAGCAGGATGGGATCCGCGACCACCTGTATTTTGGGAGAAGGCGCCCTCACGGAGAATTTTATGCTCTTGGGCCCGGCCACGGGCTCATGGTTGTCGCGGATGCGGGTAATCATAGCCTCCACCTCCACGGTGTCCGGCTGCAGCGTCATTGTGCCGCGCTCCAGCTTGGTGGTATTGAGGATGTCGTCTATCATGCCGCGCAGGCGGCGGGAGGAATAGAGCATGCTTTGCAGATACCTGTCGGTGGCGGGGGCCGGGGGGATCTTCCGCATCAGCAGTTCCGTGTAACCCTGCATGGTGGACAAGGGGGCGCGCATGTCGTGCGTTATCATGTGGAAGAACTCTTCCTTGGCCTTCTCGATCTCTTTTTCTATGGTGATATCCCGTATGATGATAACGCGGCCGGGGCGCTTGAGCGTGGCCAGCAGGAACTGATTGGAAATTATGCGGAAGCTCTTGACCGCCTTGGAGGTCCCGCCGGAGAGGGCGGTCTCCACCTCGGACTTCAGGTATTTCTCCGTCCGGGCCAGCATATCGGCAAGCGCGCTGGCGAACGCCTCGTTCTTTACGGAATGCGGCACCGACACTTCGGGAGAGATCTTGGGGATCCCCAGCAGCTTGAGCGCGGTGGAGTTGGAATAAATAAGCGAACCCCGGTCGTCCACCAGCAGCACGCCGTCGGAGATGGTGTCTATCAGGGCCTGGGCTTTCCCCTTTTCCTCGACTACCTGGTTCAGCTGAAAGGCGCGGTAGGCCTGCAGCTCCAGCATCAGGCGGTTGAGGACGCCCACAAGCACCTTGATCTCCGGCCAGCCCTCCTGCGGGATGACGGCGTCGAGGTGCTGGGTCTTGATGAACTGCTTGACGACGCCCACCATGTTGTTGATGGGCCTGATGATGCGGTTGGAGATCAGGAACACCACCACCATGGTTATGACGAAGATGGCCACGGCCAGCGCGGCGAAGACGATTATGGATTTTCGCTGCTTGCCGTAAAGCTCGTCCTCCGACTGCAGCGAGACGGCCGTCCAGCCCAGCTTGTCGATGGCCGCATAGGCCCCGGAATACTCCGCCCCGGAAAACATGAATTTAGACAGCGTGCCGTTGCGGCCGCCGCCGAGGGCTTTTTTCAGCTCGTCCGCCGCGTAATCCATCCCCTTCATGTCCTGGCAGGGGAGGGGGCGGCCCCGGCCGTCGGCGATGAACACCCGGCCGGTGCGGCCCGTCTTCTGGGCGCCGATCCTCCCCAGAAGATTGTCCATTGAGAAATGGAAGACCGCCACGCACCCGTCCGCCAGCGGGTAAACCAGAGGGAAGAAAGCCTGGCCACCGGCGCACAGCACCTCGCCGGAGGCTACGCTGCCGCTGGCCCGGGCTTTCTTTATCAGTTCCGCCTGAAAACCGGCGAGTGGGCCGGTTTCCTTTACTTTTTCGCTCTGAAGAAAGAACTGCGCTTTCCCATCGCTCGTCAACAGGCTCAGCGACATGATGTAGGGATTTATCCGGGCGGCCTGCCGCATCAAGCGGACCTCCTCGGTTGTTTTGGCCCGAAGAGGATCCTTTATCTCGGAAAGGAAGGCCAGGTTGCGGTTGGTATTGAGGAGCCACTCGTCCACGTTCACCGCGGAAAGGCTGGAGAGGCCTTTATGCAGCTCTAAATAGCTAGCCACGGAAGAATTATATTGGTAGATGTTCCAGCCGACGGACAGCAGCAGCGGCAGCACGGCCACCGCCAGCAGGATCAACAGGAACCTTGTAGTAAGTTTCATAAACCAGCTCTCGTTAGTCAAACCCCCGCAAGCCCGCGGCCGGCCACGTACCGCAATTAGACGCGGGCAGGGCGCGAACGCTCAACACGTATATAATATAAAATTGCGCGGCCTTTTGGGTTTTTGATAACATTAATGGGACACTCGCCGGGAAAACGGCCGGAGGTACCCGGAAGAGACGATTTATGCGCCCGGGCGAATACAGGAGACATCCATGGACTATTTACTGACCGAACAGCAGACTATGATACGCGACCTAGCGCGGAAGATCGCGCAGGAGAAGATAAAGCCCGTGGCCGCCCATTACGACGAGACCGAGGAGTTCGCCTGGCCGATAATGAAGATACTGGCCGACAGCGACCTTTTCGGGGTAAATCTTCCGGAACAATACGGCGGGCTCGGAGGCGGGATCATGGACATGTGCCTCGTTACCGAGGAGCTGGCCAGCGCCTGCGGTGGCATAGCCCTGGGCTACGCCGGCACCGGCCTCGGCACCCTGCCGATCCTTCTGCACGGTACCGAGGAACAGAAGAAAAAATATCTCCCCGATATCGCGAAGGGGAAGAAGCTGGCCGCTTTCTGCCTGACGGAGGCCGAGGCCGGCTCCGACGCGGGGTCTATAAAGACCACCGCCCGCAAAGAGGGGGACAAATACATCCTCAACGGCACCAAGCAGTGGATCACCAACGCCGGCGAGGCCGACATCTACACAGTGATAGCCATCACCGACAAGACCAAAGGCATAAGGGGCGCCAGCGCCTTTATAGTGGAAAAAGGCGCCAGGGGCATGGACTTCGGCAAAAAAGAGAAAAAAATGGGCATCCGCGCCAGCGCCACACGCGAAGTCATCTTCACCGACTGCGAGATCCCGGCCGCCAACCTTATATCAAAAGAAGGAATGGGCTTCATCGTAGCCCTTAAAACCCTGGACACCTCCCGTCCCGGCGTGGCCGCCCAGGCCGTGGGAATAGCGCAGGGCGCGCTGGACTGCGCCCTGGACTATTCCAGGACCCGCGTGCAGTTCGGCCAGCCTATATCCAGCTTCCAGGCCATACAGCATATGCTGGCCGACATGGGCACCCAGCTGGAAGCTGCGCGCGCCCTCACCTACGCCGCCGCCCGCATGGCCGACTCCGGCGCCAAAGCCATGTCCAAGGATTCCGCCATGGCCAAGCTTTTCGCCAGCGACATGGCCATGAAGGTCACCACCGACGCCGTGCAGATACTCGGCGGCTACGGCTACATGCGCGACTACCCAGTGGAAAAATACATGCGCGACGCCAAAATAACCCAGATCTATGAAGGCACCAACCAGATCCAGCGCAACGTAATCGCCGCCAACATGATAAAGGAGACGCTGAAGAAGTAGCAGCTTGCGTAAGATTTAAACGGAGTGAACCCGGAGGGCGCGGCAGGGGTGTTACCCTGAGCACCCGTTGGGGAGGGGGGCCCCGCCATAATTTCCCAAAGGCGGGGGGAACCGCGCAACGGTTCCCTGCAGTCCGGGTGAGCAGGGTAACACCCCTGTCGCGCCCGACTACACATCCCGCGGTTCTTACACGGATAAACAGCACATGAACATAATCGTCTGCATAAAACAGGTACCCAACACCACCGACGTACGCATAGACCCCGTCACCAACACCCTTATACGCGACGGCGTAGAGAGCGTCATTAACCCCTTCGACAACTACGCCATAGAAGAAGCCGTACGCCTAAAAGAGCGCATGGGCGGCAAAGTCACCGCCCTCACCATGGGCCCGCCCCAGGCCGAAAAAGCCCTGCGCGAAGCCATCGGCCTCGGCTGCGACGAAGGCATACTGGTCAGCGACAGGAAGTTCGCCGGCTCCGACACCTGGGCCACCAGCTACACCCTCGCCTGCGCCATAAAGAAAATAGGCGACTTCGACGTCATACTCTGCGGAAAACAGGCCTCCGACGGCGACACCGCCCAGGTGGGGCCCGGCATCTCCGCCCACCTCGACATCCCCCAGGTCACCTACGTAAAAAAAATAACCGAGATCTCGGACAAAGCCGCCACGGTAGAGCGCATGACCGAAGAGGGTTACGACGTGGTGGAAACCCCGCTGCCCTGCCTTTTCACCGTAGTAAAAGAGATCAACACTCCCCGCATGCCATCCCTGAAAGGCATGATGCGCGCCAAGTCCGCAAAGCCCCTTATATGGACCGCCGGCGACCTGGGGGCAGACCCGTCCGCGCTGGGCCTGGACGGCTCCCCCACGCGCGTGGTAAAGATCTTCACCCCCGAAGCCCGCAAAGGCGGGGAAATGATCTCCGGCCCGACCGCCGACGTGGCAAGAGAACTGGTGGAACTGCTGAAAGGGGAGGTCATATAATGGCCTCCATACGAATACTGCTCGACAAATGCACCGGCTGCACGCTGTGCGTGAAGGCCTGTCCCTTCGGCGCCATCCACATGGCCGACCGCAAGGCCGTCATAGACATGGCCAAGTGCACGCTGTGCGGCGCCTGCGCGGCCGCCTGCCGCTTCTCCGCCATCGAACTCAAGAAAGCCGGAGGGCCGAAAAAGGACCTCTCGGCCTATAAGGACGTCTGGGTCTTCTGCGAACAGAAAAAAGGCGTCATACAGTCCATTTCCTTTGAGCTGCTGGGTGAAGGCCGCAAGCTGGCCGACAAACTGGGCGTAAAACTCTGCGCCGTGCTGCTGGGCAGCGGCATGGGGGACGCGGCGGGGAAACTGGGCGAGCGCGGCGCCGACAAGGTCTATCTCGTCGACCATCCCTCGCTTAACTCCTACCAGGACGACCCCTATACCGAAGTGCTGGTAAAGCTGGCGGAAGAATACAGGCCGGAAGTCATACTCTGCGGCGCCACCACCATCGGCCGCAGCCTGGTTTCCCGCGTGGCCATTAAAATAGACGCCGGCCTCACCGCCGACTGCACAGAACTGGACATCGACCTCAAAGAACGGCTGCTCCTTCAAACCCGCCCGGCCTTCGGCGGCAACATCATGGCCACCATCATCACCCCCAACCACAGGCCCCAGATGGCCACGGTGCGCCACAAGGTAATGAACGAGGCCCCGCTGCAAAGCGGCCGCCTGGCCGAGATAATCAGCAAGGCCTATCCCGGGGAGATCTTCGCCTCGCGCACCAGACTGCTGAATATCGTGGAGGAAATTGGCGCCACCGTTAACATTTCCGAAGCCGACGCCATAGTGGCCGGCGGCCGCGGCATGGGCGGCAAAGAGAATTTCTCCATGCTGGAAGAACTTGCCAGGGTTCTCGGCGGCGCCGTAGGCGCCAGCCGCAGCGCCGTGGACGCGGACTGGATCCCCTATTCGCACCAGGTGGGCCAGACAGGCAAGACCGTGGTCCCCAAGCTCTACATCGCCTGCGGCATCTCCGGCCAGATACAGCACCTTATCGGCATGCAGTCCTCCAAGATAATAGTAGCCATAAACAAGGATCCGGACGCGCCCATCTTCAAGGTGGCCACCTACGGCATAGTCGGGGACGCGGGCGAGATAGTGCCGGCGCTGACCAGGGAATTCCAGCGGGCACTTAAGAAACGGGAATAAACCGCGCGGACAGAACCTGCGCGAACCAGACTGCGGAACAGGGGGAATTATGAAAAATATTATTTTAATTGCGTTCTTGGCCGCGGCCGGAGGCTATTGGCTGCTCCTGTCCAGGCCGGCGCTCTACTACCCCGACAGCCGGGAGTATAAATGCTTTACGCTCAGGGGCAGGGGGGAACTGCCGTCCGGGACGCAGCTTGCCCTGGACAGGGCCCTGGCGAGCATCTCCGCCTCCGAATTCTTCTCCCCCGACACAAAGTTCGATATTTACCTCGCCGGCGGCCCGCGGGGACTCAGCTTCTTCGCGCCGTTCGTCGCCGGGAACTACTCCAGGGTGAGCCCGATAAGCGGCGGCATTTTTCTGGCCGCCGCCCGGTTCGACGGGGACAGCATCCTCCCCTCGCCGGAAGCCGCCGAAACCCGCGACCTGAACAAGGTGATAGCGGCCGCGGCCGCGCGGAAGATGGCAATGGACAGGGTTAAGCCGCTTACCTACATCTACATGACCGATTGGGAGTTCGCGGGCTACGGGGAGATCATCTCCGGCGGCTCCGGCCTGTTCAAGCCGGAGGACATCTGCGGCAAAGAAGCCCCCGAGGGTTCCGCCCTGCTCGAATACAAATACGGCCTGGCCGTGGCCCTCGTCCTGAGCGAAGAAAAAATGTCCTTCGCCAACCTGCTCGACAAGAACTTCAGCTACGAAGGCGCCGAGCGCCAGCTGAAACAAAGATATTGCGGAAGATAGGCAAAGCGATAAAAAAGCCCGGGCCGAAGCCCGGGCTTTTTTATCGCCGCTAGTGCGGTTACGGCAGTTTGACTATGCCGTTCTTCTGACGCACTTCCACGTCCTTAATAGCGCGCTTTATCAGGAACTCGGCGCTCGCGCGCAGTTCGCCCTCGGTCAGTTTCTTGCGGGCTACGCCCTGCTCTATGGCCTTCAGGCCCACGGCCACGGCCTCTTCTATATAAACCTGCGGTTCGTCCATGTGCGGCAGCAGGTAGTCCTCTCCCATTTTTCCGGACGTAACCGCGTAGCCGGCCAGGGCTTCGGCGGCCGCCACGCACATCTCGTCGGTGATGGTCCTGGCCTGCACGTCCAGCGCGCCGCGGAAAATACCGGGGAAGCCCAGCGAATTGTTAACCTGGTTAGAAAAATCGGAGCGGCCCGTCGCAACCACCCTGGCGCCGGCCTCTTTGGCGTCCCAAGGCCACATCTCGGGGATGGGGTTGGCGGTCAGGAAGCAGATGGCGTCCTTATTCATGGTGGCCACCCATTCTTTCTTTATCAGGTCAGGGCCCGGCGTGGAAGCCGCGCTCAGCACGTCCGCGCCCTTCAACGCGTCCTCAAGCTTGCCGGCTATCTGCCCGCCGTTGGTGATCTGGCACATATGCCATTTCTCGCGGTGATCCTTCAGGTCGGCGCGGCCCTTGTGCAGCGTCCCCTTGGAGTCCACGTAGATAAGGTTCTCCGGCTTGGCGCCGTAGTGCATATACAGGGTGCCGATGCGGATATTGGCCGCGCCGGCGCCGAACAGGACGATCTTGACGTCCTTTATGTCTTTCTTGACTATCTTCAGGGCGTTGATAAGGCCGGCCAGACACACCGTGGCCGTGCCCTGCTGGTCGTCGTGCCAGACGGGGATGCTCATGGTCCGGCGCAGCTCGTCGAGGATATCGAAACATTTGGGCTGCGCTATATCCTCCAGGTTAATGCCGCCGAAGGAAGGGGCGAGGTACTGGACCGTCTTTATGATTTCCTGCGGATCCTTGGTATTGAGACAGATGGGGAAAGCGTCCACGCCGCCCAGATACTTAAAGATAAGTCCCTTGCCCTCCATGACCGGCAGCCCGGCTTCGGGGCCGATATCCCCCAGGCCGAGCACGCGGGTGCCGTCCGAGACCACGGCCACCATGTTCCCTTTGTTGGTATGCTCGTAAACCTTTTCCGGATGCGCCTGTATATCCTTGCAGACGGCGGCGACTCCCGGGGTGTACCAGATGGCGAAATCGTCTATATCGCGTATGCAGCACTTCGGAACTATTTCAACCTTGCCCTTATAAAAAGGATGCAGTTTCATGGAGTCTTCCGCGGGCTTGTTGGCCTTCTTCAGAAGTTCTTCTTTGGATACTTTCACGTTGGACATATTCACCCCTTTATACCCGCTAAACTCGCCTGACCGCTAAGAAAAATTATAGGAAACAAAATTTGTCTTTACAACAAGTTTTTGATATACTTTTAGCTCACCCGAAGACAAAGGTCCCCGGTGATGAAACCTGCCCGCCATGATTTTTCTGGCACCGTAGCTCAGTTGGTAAGAGCGGGCGTTTCATAAGCGCTAGGTCAGAGGTTCGAATCCTCTCGGTGCCACAAAACTTTGTTTGTGCCGCAACAAGGGCTATGCCCGCCAGGCGGCCACTTTTAACGCAAGCCCTGTCCCGCCAGACAGCAGTGCAGACGCGGGACAGGTTTTTTTTAAGGGATGGGGGAACCATGTCGGATATTTATCTCACCAAAGACGGCTTTGACAAGCTCCAGGCGGAGCTGGCCAACCTCAAACGCCAGAAAAACGAACTTTCTCTGGAAATAAACGAAGCGCGCGAGCAGGGCGACCTGAAAGAGAACGCCGGCTACATCTATGGCAAGGAAAAACAAAGCCAAATCATGGCGCGCATTGGTGAACTGGAAGTCCGCCTGCGCAACGCCAAACTTGTAGACAACAACATGGACTTCAACAAGGACGAAGTACGCCTTGGCGCCACCGTCACCATGCGCGACGAAAACTCCGGCTCCGTCATGACCTACACGCTTTCCAGCGCCGACGAGGCCGACCCTTCGGCCGGGAAAATATCGGTCAGTTCGCCGCTGGCCCAGGGGCTGCTTGGCGCCGCGGCGGGGGCCTCCGTTAAAGTACGGCTCCCCAGCGGGGAGAAGCACTTGGCCATCCTCAAAGTAGATTATAAATAACCGGTTTTTTGTTATAATAATTCCCACGTGCGGTAACGCCGGGACTTGAGCACATTTCATTAGGAGACACCATACATGGCATTCTGGGGAAACAAACAGGAAGGGGAAGGCGGGCTGCCGGGCCAGGAAGGCCATAACCAGCCGGCCGGCACGCTTGAAGACGGCTACAACGAGATCGTCAAAGCCAAGGGCAGAGCCCCCGGCATCGACCTGGCTATAAAACTCAGCGACCTGATCCTGGAGCACGCGGTGCACGAGCGCGCCAGCGACGTGCACATAGAATCACAGGGCGCGAACCTCCGCGTCCGCTTCCGCGTGGACGGCATACTGCAGGACATGCTCATTTCCCCCAAGAATTCCGACATCCCGCTCACCCAGCGCATCCGCGTGCTGGCCGGCTTCGACCCCGAACCTCCATCCTCTTTCCGCAACGAGGAAGGCCGCTTTCAGAAGATGCTGGCAGGCCGCGCCATACAGGTGCGCGTATCGTCCTTCCCCACTGTAAACGGGGAAAAACTGGTCCTGCGCGTGCTGGACCGCCAGCAGCTCGGCCTGGACCTGGACCAGGTGGGCCTGGACGGCGATTCCCTGACCATCATAAAGAAACTGATCCGCAACCCCTACGGCATCTTCTTCATAACCGGCTCGACCGGTTCCGGCAAGACCACGTCGCTCTACGCGATACTCAAGAACATCAACACCCCGATGATAAACATCATCACGCTGGAAGACCCCGTGGAATACCGCCTTGAGGGCATCAACCAGGCGCAGATAAGCACCAAAACCGGCTTCACCTGGGCCGAAGGCCTGCGCACGATACTGCGCCAGGACCCGGACGTCATAATGGTCGGCGAGATCCGCGACTACGACACGGCCGAGATAAGTCTGCGCTCCGCGCTGACGGGGCATCTGCTTTTCACCACCATCCACACCATCAACTCCGCCAGCATCATAGAGCGCCTTTTCGAGATGGGCGTGCCGCCTTTCCTCATCGGCTCCTCCATGCTTGGCGCCATGAGCCAGCGCCTCGTACGCAAGGTCTGTCCCAAGTGCTCGCAGGCCGCGGCGGCCCCGTCAGAACCCGTGGTGAACGAATTCGTAAAGAACATGGACGCGGAGGAAGGCAAGATAGTAAAGGAGCTTATCCTTAAACCCGGCGCCAACTATAAAGTGGAGAAGGGCTGCGCCGAATGCCGCAACACCGGCTATATGGGCCGCACCGGCATCTTCGAACTGATGCTGATGAACGAGGAGATCCGCAAGCACATCCTCGACCACGCCCCCACGGACGTCATAAAGCGCACCGCCATACGCACCGGCAAGATGCGCACGCTGCTGATGGACGGCATCATCAAGGCGCGCGCGGGCTCCACCACCCTCTCGGAGATCATCCGCGTCACCGCCACGATGGTGTAACCGGGACGACCACAAGCCCGGCCATCAATAAAAGGTGGCCGGGCTTATTTTTTTAACATGAAAACTATCGTAATTAAGTTCGGCGGCAGCTCCCTCGCCGATCCCGGCAAAATCCGCAGAGCGGCGGCCATGGTTCTGGCGGCCAGAGCGGGCGGCCGTATGCCGGTGGCCGTAGTCTCCGCCCCGGCGGACTCCACCGACGACCTGCTTAAACTGGCCGCCCTGACCGGCGGGCCACGCATTTCCGCGCGCGAAACGGACGCCCTCCTTGCGGCGGGGGAACAGTTCAGCGCCGCCCTGTTGGCCATGGCCATAGAAGCCGGGGGCGGCCGCGCGGTTTCCCTGACCGGAGCGCAGGCGGGACTCCGCACCAACGCCAATTTCTCCACGGCCGCCGTCAAAAGCGCTGACGTGCGCCGCCTGAGGAAAGAGCTGGCGGCCGGCCGAGTGCCGGTGGTAGCCGGCTTCCAGGGCATATCGCCGGGCGGCGACATAACCACCCTTGGCCGCGGCGGTTCCGACCTGACCGCCGTGGTGCTGGCGCGCGCGCTAAGTTCGGCCGTATGCGAATTCCGCACCGACGTAAAGGGCATATATACCGCCCACCCCGCCATAGTGCCGCAAGCGCGGAAGATCAAAGAGATCTCCTACGCCGAGGTTATCGCCCTGGCCGGACTCGGGGCGGAAGTGCGCCAGCTGCGCGCCATCACCTACGCCAAAAGATATTCTATACCACTGCACCTGAGGTCTTCCTTCCACGATGAACCCGGCACCATGGTTACGGCGGACGGAGGGAAACCCGGAGTCACGTGCCTTTCCATAAAACGGGAAGGCCGCCTGGCACTGGTCTCGGCAGTCGGCCGCGGACTGCGCCGCGTTGACGCGGACAAAACGCTGGATGCCGCCCGTGCAGCCGGCCTGCGCGCGGCATGCCGGAGCGTCACAGGCCGGGCGATAACCCTGGTCATAGCGGCACCTGAGGGAGAGGACCTTCTGCGGGCGCTGCACACGGCGCTGTTCGGCTGACCCTTCACAGGGTAAAAAGGCGAAGTTTGACTTGCTCCGGACTAAAGCTATAGAATCATACTGATGGCAAACATTATACGCTCTATTTTCGCGCTGTTCTGGCTGACCGCTTCCGGTTTTATCGGCCTCCTCGCCTATATAGTGACCCAGACGGAGGCGAACCCGCAGATGCTCTGGGGCTGGCTGGTGCTGTGCGCCTTCACCTTCGTCTCGGCCAGTTTCCTCGCCTACAACATAATCTTCGGGGCCAGGCGTAAAGCGAACGCGCCCCACCATCACACACATTTAAATAATTCACGATGACCGCGGACCTTCTGATAAAGGGGGGAACCGTCGTCTCCGGCGGCCGCTCGGCCAGGCGCGATATCTTCGCCTCCGGCGGGAGAATTACGGCGGTGCTCCCTGTTTGCGCAGCTGCTTGCGCCCGGCGCGTTATAGACGCGCGCGGCCTGCTGGTGCTGCCGGGGATCATAGACGCCCACGCGCATTTCCGTTTGCGCCTGGGCCCGGGCAAATACACTTCCGACGATTTTACCTCGGGATCCGCCGCCGCGGCGGCCGGCGGGACCACCACATTTATAGACTACACCGGGCAGGGCCCCGGAGAAAATCTCCTGGCCGGCCTGCAGGCGCGCATAAAGGAGGCCGCCGGCCGGACCTATACGGATTTTTCTTTCCATTGCATGCTGACCGGCTGGGACAAGATGAAGAACCCGGCGGCGCGCCTGGCCGAGGCTGTGAAAGCCGGGGCGCCTACCTTTAAAATGTTCACGGCCTATGGCGCGCGGGGCCTTATGTCCGGTGACGAGGCTATTATCGCGGCGCTATCGGCGGCTAAGCGCCTTGGCGCTCTTATCTGCGTTCATGCCGAGGACGGCCAGGTAATAGACATGCTGACCGAGGCTTATGCGGGGCTGAAGAATATTAAGGCTTTGCCCTTGTCGCGTCCGGCTTTCACGGAAACGGGGGCGGTAGGCCGCGTGGCCGCGCTGGCGGCAGCTGCCGACGGTCCCGTTTATTTTGTGCATCTTTCTTCCGCCGGTTCGTCGGAAATAGTCGCGGCGGCCAGGAAGGCCGGCCTTAAAGTGATGGGGGAAACCTGTCCGCAATACCTGGCGCTTGACGAGAGCCGTTTCAAGGGCAAGGACGGCTATATGTATTCCTGCTGCCCGCCAATAAGGACCAAAGAGGATAATGCCCGGCTTTGGGCGGCGGCGAAGAAGGGGCAGCTGCAGGTTATAGCGACGGATAACTGCACTTTTACTCGCGCACAGAAGAACGCCTGGAAGGGCGATATAAGGAAGCTCCCGATGGGCCTGCCCGGCGCGCAAACGCTGCTGGCGACGGCTTACACTTATGGCGTTAAGGCGGGCAAGATCTCGGTGGAAAAGATGGTGCAGCTGCTCTGCGAGAACCCTGCCCGCATTATGGGCCTCCAAAACAAAGGCTTTATCCGCCCCGGCGCCGACGCAGACTTCGCCCTGATAGACCCGTCGGCCTCAGTTAAAGCCGACTGGCGCAAAATGCGGCACAACACCGACTTCTCCCCCTGGCAGGGCCAAAAACTCTACGGCATGCCCAAATACACCATCCTCCGCGGCTCCATCATCGCCGAATCCGGCGAACTCACCGCCCCTGGACAATTCCCCGGCCAATTCCAGCGCCGCGTAAAACCGCAGATAATATAACGCTTACTGATGGGTAAGCGCCGAATTAAAATACCGGCTTCCCGTCGATAGCGCAGCCAGGGAGATTTTTAGGCCAAAGGGCCTATTTTAAAATAGGTACATTTCCATAAAATCAAAGGACTTTTATCACTAATTAGAGACGGCATATTGTGTTAAACTTTATAAATTGAGAAGCCTAAGAATGATGGAGATATTACCTAAGGAGCAATACAGCGATGAAAAAAAAGATCATATTTGCGACCGTGGTAGCCTTAAGCAGTGCAGCATTTGCAAACGGCACGGAAGACTTTAACCGGGACTTCGGGCTCACCGCATTAAACGCTAAAACAGTAAACACTATCGCTGTAGCAGTGCCCACGATAAAGATTGATGCGGAATCTTCCGATAAAATAAATAAAATTACATTCTTCGAATGGCTTGGATCCTATAAACCACAGTATTTCCAGCAAACTGGTCCTAATTCCGATTATTTCTGCGGAGATGCGTCGGGAATAGGGGGATACAACAAGGTCACCGCCGATGAATTGCAGGCGGATCACCAGAAGGGGGAATGCGCTGGATTAATGAGCGCTGACCTTAAAAATGTTAATCTACGCGCGGCTAACCTTAGAGGGGCTTACATGCAAGGAGCCGATCTGAGAGGGACCGAGCTAACCAACTCTATCATGAACGGGGCTGTCCTGACGGGAGCCAACCTGACAGAAGCTACAATGCAGGCGACTAACCTTACAATGACCGATCTGACAGGGGCGAATCTAAACAGAGCTAAGCTGAAATTAGCCAGATTTCACGGAGCCAACCTCAGCAAAGCCACCTTAATAGAGGCCGATTTAAGGGGAGCCGATTTGACTCGGCCGCTTAATCTGGAAATGGCGGACCTAAGCGGAGCCAAATACAATGATGACACAAAATTGCCCTGGCAGGGGGCGGAGAGAGACGCTAAAGCCAAAGAGCTGGGGATGCTGAAAGTAAACTAAATTCGGGATAATTCTGAAGATAGAACATAGGGGAACGGCGGAGCTATTTACGTTTCTTCGCGGCCGGGGTGGATTTTGGGGCGGAGGGGCGCGGGCTGGCGGGGGCGGGGATGCCGCTCGTTAGCAGTTTGTTGCCGATGAAAACCCTCTCGTAAAGGCCTTTCGCCGCTTCCCGGCTTAGCCCCGCGCAGATGTGCGGGTAAGCGTCGTGCAGCGCCGCCTCCGCCACCGGGGCGTGCAGCACAAGGGGGCCGTCCGTGAATATAACGAACTCCCCCAGCGGCTTGTAGCGCAGCCGCTCGCCGCTCTGCGGGGGTTCCCATTTAAGCCCTTCCCCGGCCTTTTCGGTTTTGGCCCGCTCGGGAAAGGCGAAACGCTCCCTGGCCGTTATACGGCAGATAGCCGGCATGGCTCGTTTTTCATTACCGAAGACCCTGAGGGGAGCGTAAGGAAAAGGGAAACTTTTATTTATCTGGTCGCCCCTGAGAAGATGTATTTTTCCGGCCTGCACGTCAATCTGCAGATATGTGGCCATTATTTCCAGCTGTTTTTCCAGCAGCCTTTTCTCTTCCTGCAGCGAAAGACCGTTCTCATACAGCGCCTTTTTGGACAGCGCCGCTCCGGCCAGCGCTTTTTTGATCCTCACGGACGTTTTGGATTTGGAATCCCTGGCCCCTTTCAGTTCCGCGGTACGCGCGGACGATCTGGCCAGCGCGGCCTCTATGGCTTTTATCCCGGTCTCCGCCTCGTACGCGCGCCTTTGCGCGGTAAGGTTAAGCGCCCACAGGACCGCCAGCACGCTCAGCCCCGGCGCTAAAAGCCAGCGCGCCCCGACGTTCTCATACAGTTTTTTCACAAGATCCATAGCTTTAATATATGTATACCCTGGTGCCCACGGGCGCCTCGCGGTAAAGTCTTTCAAGAGCCTCCCCGCCCAGCCTGACGCAGCCGTGGGAGACCGGGGCGCCCAGCGCGTCCTCGTTCTTTGTCCCGTGGATAAGATACCCGTTGCCGATGTCTAGCGCGTACTTTCCAAGCTCGCCGGCGACAGTGCGGGACGGATCGCCCGGCGGCGGCACCGGCTGCCCGCTTTCAACAAAGGCCCAGTCCGGCTTCAGCCAGAGCGGGGCCTCCATTTTGTAACGAATGGAAAAATCCCCCCTGGGGGTGACAAATTCCCAGATACGCCCGGACTTTTTATCCTTCAGCGTTCCGCCCCTGCCCACGGAGCAGTCCGCCTCCAGCAGAAGGTCGAGCCCGCGCTTGAGGAACAGTTTGTTCGCCCTGCTGTCAACGACTATATAGATCTTTTTCTCCACCTTCTGCCCGATTTTCCGGCGCAGTTCCTTGACCTCCGCCGCTATGGCGTTCTGGGTACGGAAAGAGCCTTTGTTCTCGGTATACATCGCCGCCAGCTTATCCAGGTACGAAAGCTCGTCGTCGAGAAGATCTATCTCCCGGGTAAAAGCCGCGGCCGCCCTGGCGCCGGAGCCAAGGCCGGCGTAAAGCGCCTCCTGCCTGTCGACCGCGGCGATAAGACGGTTCAGGTTCCCGGCCAGCGTGGCGCTAAGCGCGGAAAAGACCGTCAGCCAGAGCAGCGTCAGCCCCAGCTTGATATTCTTGGTCGTTTTGTCAGTTTCCACCGGAAATACCCTCTATTCACCACCGGGAAGAGGACAGCCGCAGGGCCTCTCGAGAATAATATCAAAATTTGAAGAAACTGCGGGCGGCGGCGATGTCACGGCGGATGTGCGCCACCAGGGAGTCTACCGAGTGGAACTTGCGTTCCGGCCGGAGGTGTTTAAGGAAGGTCACCTGCACCCGCCTGCCGTAGATCATCTTTGAGAAATCCAGGATATGCGCTTCCAGGATTATCTTACCGCCCAGGGTGTTCACGGTGGGACGCCTGCCGACGCTGAGCACCGCGTTGAAAGTCTCGCGTCCCACTTTTACTCTGGCCGCGAAAATCCCCGGCGGCAGGATCTTGGCCGCCTCCACGCCGATATTGGCCGTCGGGAAACCCAGCTTGCGGCCCAGGCCGGCGCCTCTTACCACGGGACCTGAAGCGCTGTACTCCCAGCCCAGGCAGCGGTTCGCCTCTTCTACCGCCCCGGCGCGCAAGTGGGCGCGGATAAGGCTCGATGAGATCTTGTGCCCGCCTCTGCGGGCGAAGGCCACGGTTTTAAAAGCGATACCCGCCCCGAGGCTGGCCGCGCGCAAGAAGTCCAGGTGGCCCTCGCGGCCCTTGCCCACGGCAAAATCGGGCCCGACGCAAAGACCGCCCGCCTTATAGCCCTTCAGGACTACTTTCGAGAAAAAATCGACGGCGCTCATGGAAGCCATGGACTTGTTGAAAGCGAGCGGCTCCACCGAGTCGGGGGACAGGGCCTTAATGAGCTCTTCACGCTCGCCAGGCAGTGTGATCAGACAATTCTCCTTCTCGCCGGAAAAAAAGAACTTCGGCGGGAAGGAGAAATAAACCACCTTGCTCTTCATACCGCGCCTGAGAGCCTCGCGGACGGCGGCGCGGATTATCTTGCGGTGCCCAAGGTGCACACCGTCGTAGGTGCCTATGGCCAGGAAATTAGACACGGGCGGCTCCCGGCAAAGGGGTCAGTTTGGCCAGCGCCGCGGCGGACGGCATCGCCTGCAGCTCCGCGGCCGTCACGGCGTCTTTTACGCTGAAAGCGCCTATACTCAGGCGGCGCAGGGCGCAAAGATGGGCGCGGGAACCGAGCTTACGGCCCAGCTCGCAGGCTATGGACCGTATATAAGTGCCGCCCGAACACTCAATTTCAAAATCCAGCGCGGGCGGCCGGGCCGCCCGGGAAAGCCAGCGCACTTCCACTTCCCGCTTTACCTCCGGCATGACCTCGTTGCGGCGGGCCATCTTGTACATATGCCTGCCGTTAAGACGCACCGCGGAATAAGGGGGGACCTGCTGGATTATCTTTCCGTCGAACGACTTTATAGCTTCTTCGAGGGTCTTTTCATCCAAGGGGGGAGGGGGAGCCTCCGCCGTAATTTTGCCTTCGGCGTCCCAGGTGTCGGTTTCCGCGCCGAAAAGAATGGTCCCGCCGTACACTTTGGCCGAGCCCTGCATGCCGGCCTGGGCCGAAGTAGCGGCGCCGACAAGAAGTATCAGCAGGCCTGTAGCCATAGGGTCGAGAGTCCCGGTATGTCCGATTTTTTTTATAAAGAGTTTGCGGCGCAGCAGGTCGACCGCGTCGTGGGAGGTTATGCCTTTCGGCTTATCGAAAAGGAATAGGCCCGAAGGGGGCTGGGTGGGGTTGTTCATGCGGTTGGCCGCTAGGCGAGCAGGCGCGTAAGCACCGAAAGGACTTTTTCCCGGGCGGACGGCAGGCCGCCCTTCACGCGGCAGCCGGAAGCGTTGCGGTGGCCGCCGCCGCCGAAAGCCTTGGCCACCAGGCTGACGTCCAGGTGGCCGCGCGAACGAAAAGTGACGCTTACGCGGCCCTCTTCCTCGCGGAACATCACCGCGGCTTTCACGCCGGGGGGCATAAGGCCGTAATTTATGACGTTCTCGCTGTGTTCGGACCTGGCGTCGAAATGCTTAAAATCGGCGGCCTTGAGCGTAAGCACGGCAAGCTTCCCGCCGGCCTTCAGTTCCAGGCTTTCAAGCGCCCGTCCCAGTATCTTAAGGCCCTCGCAGGCCTTGGTGGCGTAAAGCAGATCGTTGACGCGGGAGAACTTGAACCCGGTCTCCAGCAGGCGCGAGGCTATCTCCAGCGTGCGGGGGCTGGTGGCGGGAAAATGGAAACGCCCGGTGTCCGTGACGATGCCGGTGTAGAGGCAGGCGGCCTCGCGCTTGGTCACGTGCACGTTCATATTGTAGAAAAGCCGGTAGACTATCTCGGCGGTGGAGGAAGAGTGGGGCTCGACGATATTGATGTCACCGTAGAATTCCGAGGTCTTATGGTGGTCGATGTTCACTACCTTGCCGGCCCTCTTAAGGACCGGTTCAAGGGCGCCGCCGCGCGCGGGGTTGGAACACTCCAGCAGAATGGCCGCGTCGAACTTCGCCTTGGATGAGGGAAGGCTGGAGCGGATGCTCTTGGCGTGGGGGAGGAAACGCAGGTTTTCCGGGATAGGGTCCTGGGAGAACAGGCGCACCTTCTTGCCCAGGCGCTTCAGCACGGAGGCGATGGCCAGCATGGAACCGATGGTGTCGCCGTCGGGGTTCAAATGTCCGGCCAGGAAGAAGCTCTCCGATTTTACTATCAGGTCTTCCAGCCGCTTGAACTCGGTCTCAAGATCCAGGGTTCGCATCTTTTTTGCCGTCTTCCGAACTGATCTGTTTGAACAAGTCCTCCAGGTGAGCCGCCTTCTCCGGGGTCTCGTCGAATTTAAAGACAATCTCCGGAACGTTCTTGAGCCGCAGGCGCTTAAAAAGCACGCTGCGGATCTCGCGGGCGTTGGCGCTGAGGATCAGCGCCTTGCGGCGGCGGTCGTCCAAAGTCCCCAGCACCGAATAGAAGACATGGAGGACCTTGCTGTCTTTCGTGAGCTCGGACCCGGTCAGCGTCAATATTCCGTTGGCGTTTATGCCGTGAATATCGCGCAGGGCCTGGCTGATTTCGGCGAGGAACAGCTCCTTGAGCCTTTCGTTGCGTTTTGAACCCATAGGGCTAGGCGCCCGGCGCCGCAAGGCGCCGTATGCGTTCCTCTTTAGTTATGACCTCTACCATGTCGCCCACGCGGAAGTCTTTGAAGCCTTCCAGCAGGATGCCGCACTCAAGCCCCTTCTCCACTTCTTTCACGTCTTCTTTGAAGCGCTTGAGGCCGCTTATCTTGCCGGTACCGACTATGTCCTTGCCGCGCACCACGCGCATGACCTGGTTGCGCACCAGCTTGCCGTCGCGCACCAGCGAACCGGCCACCTTGCCGGAGCTCAGGTCGAAGATCTGCTGGATCTCGGCGCGGCCGGCCACGGTCTCTATTACCTCCGGGGCCAGCAGGCCGCTCATCGCGGCGCGCACGTCTTCCAGCAGGTCGTAGATTATCTTGTAGTCGCGTATTTCCACGTCCGCGTCCTTGGCGGCCTCGCGCACCTTGCTGTCGGCGTCCACGTGGAAGCCGAGGATGACGGCGGAGGAGGCTTTGGCCAGCAGCACGTCGGATTC